>AEPI01000132.1 GCA_000193795.2 Neisseria lactamica NS19
TTATAACTTAAATATCAATTATTTATCAAGCATTTCTGCCGTTCGGGAGGGGGCTTGATATGTCGGGCAACAAATCTCTGCACGCCGCCAACCGCGCCAAAAACGACGAGTTCTACACCGAACTTGCCGACATCGACAAAGAATTGCGGCACTACAAACACCATTTCAAAAACAAAACCGTCTATTGCAACTGCGACGACCCGCGCGTCAGCAATTTCTTCCATTATTTTTCCCACAATTTTGAAACCCTCGGCTTAAAAAAACTGATGGCAACCTGCTACAAAAGCCAAGCTGCCGACCTGTTCAGCCAAAACGACAGCGAACAAGCGGTTTATCTGATTTACGAGGGCGACAAAAACGGCAACCGCGTGCCCGACCCAAGCGAAATCCAAGTTTTACCGCTTCAAGGCGACGGCGATTTCCGCAGCGAAGAGTGCATCGCGCTGTTAAAACAAGCCGATATTGTGGTAACCAATCCGCCGTTTTCGCTGTTCCGCGAATATGTGGCGCAGTTAATGGCTTACGAGAAAAAATTTTTAATTATAGGTAGTATTAATGCCATTACTTACAAAGAAATTTTTCCATTGATTAGAGATAACAAGCTATGGCTTGGTAATGGATTTTCAGGTGGAAATGCTTATTTCAGAATTTCAGACAATAATCACGAGAGATTTGCAAAAGGTGTTTATGACCCAGAAACAAAATTGGTTAAATTTAGGAATGTCCATTGGTTTACCAATCTTGACCACGACAAACGCCACGAAGAACTGATTTTATACAAACGCTACACGCCCGAAGAATACCCACATTACGAAAATTACGATGCAATTGAAGTCTCCAAAGTAGCCGAAATTCCTTGTGATTTTGATGGCACAATGGGTGTACCGATTACGTTTTTGGACAAGCATAATCCCGAACAGTTTGAGATTATCGGAATGGGAGAAGATAACGGAACAGGATATTCTGGTGGCGTATGGTTAGGAGGTTCTAAATCTTGCCTAATCAATGGAAAAGCAAAGTTCAAAAGAATTTTTATCAAACGCAGGCAGCCTGAAAACCCTTACTCGGAGAAAAACCATGAAAATTGAACTAAAACAAATCACCGTGCGCGATTTGGTACAAGACTACAAAGATGATGCGGAAAAAGGCGTACGCGCCTACGGTGGTCTGCTTGATGTGCGTCCGCCCTATCAGCGCGAATTTGTTTACAAAGACAAACAGCGCGATGCCGTGATTGAAACCGTGCGGCAGGGCTTTCCGCTGAATGTGATGTATTGGGCAAGACGCGAAGACGGCACGTTTGAAGTGATTGACGGCCAGCAGCGCACCATTTCGCTCTGCCAGTATGTTACGGGCGATTTCGCCTATATGATGCGCTATTTCCACAATCTGCAAGACGACGAACAACAGCAGATTCTGGATTACGAACTGATGGTTTATGTGTGCGAGGGCACGGACAGCGAAAAACTGAAATGGTTTGAAACCATCAATATCGCCGGCGAAAAACTCACGCAGCAGGAATTGCGCAACGCCGTTTATCACGGCTCGTGGCTGGCGGATGCCAAACGCTATTTCAGCAAAAACGGCTGCGCGGCGTATCAAATCGGGCAGGATTATGTTTCAGGCAGCCCGATACGGCAGGAATTTTTGGAAAAAGCCTTGGATTGGGTTTCACAAGGGCAGATTGAAGCCTATATGGGCAAACACCAGCACGACCCGAACGCGCTTGCCCTTTGGCAGTATTTTCAGGCTGCCATCACATGGGTAAAAGCAACTTTCCCCGTGAAGCGCAAAAAGGAAATGAAAGGCGTAGAATGGGGAGAACTGTATGATAAGTTTAAAAATGAAGTGCTGGACGCGAACAAGCTGGAAGCCGAAATTAAAACCTTGATGTTTGATGATGAAGTTACCGACAAAAAAGGCATCTACCCTTATGTACTGACCCGCGATGAAAAACATCTCAACCTGCGCGCCTTTTCAGACGGCATGAAACGGAAAATGTACGAAAAGCAAAACGGCATCTGTCCGCACTGCAAAGAAAAATTTGAGATTAACCAAATGGAAGG
Organism: Neisseria lactamica NS19; assembly: GCA_000193795.2. Taxonomy (GTDB): domain Bacteria; phylum Pseudomonadota; class Gammaproteobacteria; order Burkholderiales; family Neisseriaceae; genus Neisseria; species Neisseria lactamica_A. Next base: position 2,067 of record AEPI01000132.1, read on the forward strand.
CGATCACATTGTCCCGTGGAGCGAAGGCGGTAAAACCAACGAAGACAACGGGCAAATGCTGTGCAAAAACTGCAACCGCACCAAATCCAATAAATAAACCACCCCAAGCAAGCCGTAGCCCGCACCCCTGTCAACCGCGTGCGTGGCTAGACCACAAACCCTACCACTGCGGGCGGCGCAAACCCTACCTGCGGGCGATGCAAACCTTAAGATTAAGGTATAGGGTGTGTGCGGTACGCACGCGGTTTTTGTTGCTACCGAATGATTTCAAACCATGCCGTAATTCAGTCGGCAGCAACGCAGCTTGATCCATAACCCAACGAAATCCTCATATCGCCTGTAATATCAAAGGTCGTCTGAAAAATAATTTTCAGACGACCTTTCTATCGAAAGCAGCCTGCACTTTCAAAAATCGAAATGCAGGCTGCTTTTCACGATGATTGGAAAAACCGCGCAATATTTTTATACTCTGTACATCATCCAGCAATCCGTAGCCTGCACCCGCCCACTTATTTACTGAACGAACAGAAATAACATGCAGAACCCCTCTTCAGAAAAACCGACAGCTGGAGACCTTTGCAGGTGGGAATCCGGTTCGTTCGGTTCGGTTTTTTTTGGCTGATGCCGCAACATTAAATTTCTAGATTCCCGCTTGCGCGGGAATGACGGCGGAGCGGTTTCTGTTTTTCTGATAACTGACCGTAACTTAAAATCCCGTCATTACTACGAAAGCAGTTGCTGCGGTTACTGATTCGTTCCCCCTCTCATCCGAATCACGCCGCACCGCAAAAAACGCGCGCCCGATGCGGCAACCGCTTCCGACATCGGACGCGATGAGACGAAACGGCAATATGCCGATACGGATACGTCCTCCCCCGCCTGCCTGTTTTTTATATCATACGCAATTTTATCTGTGCGTTACGGCGGCATGCCGTCTGAAAGGTGTTTATGTCTGCATCTAAGAAATTTCCGATTCCTTTGAGCTATTTCAGCATCGCGCTAGGCTTGTTTGCCTTGGGGCTGTCGTGGCGTTACGGCGCGTCTGTCGGGCTGCTGCCCGCCTTGGCCGCCGAATCTCTGCTTGCGGCGGCTTCGGTCGTCTGGCTCTTGCTGGTGGCGGCATACCTGATCAAAATATTTGCGTACCGAAACGATTTTTTGTCTGATTTGCGGGACTTGGTGCAATGCTGCTTCATCAGCGCGATTCCGATTACCGCCATGCTGGAGGGGCTCGCGCTGAAACCCTATCATGCAGGCGCGGCGGCAGTCCTGATTTATGCCGGCGTTGCAGGACAGTTGGCGTTTTCGATGTATCGGGCGGCCGGTCTGTGGCGCGGTCTGCATTCTTTGGAGGCGACGACGCCGATTATTTACCTGCCTACGGTGGCGACAAACTTTGTCAGCGCGTCATCTCTGGCGGCGTTGGGGCATCATGATTATGCGGCTTTGTTTTTCGGCGCGGGTATGTTTTCCTGGCTGAGTTTGGAATCCTCCATCTTGGGCAGGCTGCGCACGGCGGCACCGGTCGGTACGGCGGCGCGCGGCGTGGTCGGCATCCAGCTTGCGCCCGCCTTTGTCGGCTGCGGCGCGTATTTTGCCGTCGGCGGTAAAATCGACGGTTTTGCGTTGGCATTAATCGGCTACGGCTGCCTGCAGTTTTTGTTCTTGCTGCGCCTGACACGCTGGTTTTGTGAAGGCGATTTTACGATGAGCTTTTGGGGATTTTCATTCGGTTTCGCGGCAATGGCGGGATGCGGCCTGCATCTGGCGGCTTCCGGCGTATTGTCGGGCTTGGGGCTGACGCTTGCCGCCGCCGGTTCGGCAGGCGTGGCGCTGCTGCTTGCCGGCACGCTGCACCGGATAGCGACGGGGCGTTTCTTGGTACGCGGCTGATGCGTTTTGCCGCCTTGTCAAAAATGCCGTCTGAAACCCCGGGCTTCAGACGGCATTTTTTATTTCACACCCTTACAGGTAGAATTTTTCGAGGACTTTCAAATTGTCGTCCAATTTGTACACCAGCGGCTGGCCGGTCGGGATTTCCAAGCCCATGATGTCTTCGTCGGAAATGCCCTCGATGTGTTTTGCCAACGCGCGCAGGGAGTTGCCGTGCGCCGCTACCAAGACGCGTTTGCCGCTCAAAATCGCGGGGGCGATTTGGTCTTCCCAAAACGGCAATACGCGCTCCAGCGTTACTTTCAGGTTTTCGCCGTCGGGGATAACATCGGCAGGCAGATGGGCATAGCGGCGGTCTTTGTGTGCGGAAAACGCGTCGTCTTTGTCCAAAAGCGGCGGCAGGGTGTCGTAGCTGCGCCGCCAGATGCGGACTTGCTCGTCGCCGTATTGTTCGGCGGTTTGTTTTTTGTCCAAGCCTTGCAGTCGGCCGTAGTGGCGTTCGTTCAGCCGCCATGTTTTGATTTGCGGTACGAACAGTTGGTCGGATTCTTCTAAAACGATGTTGCAGGTCTTAATCGCGCGGGTCAGGACGGATGTGAAGGCGATGTCGAACTCATAGCCGTTTTCTTTCAGTTTTTTACCGGCGGCGGCAGCCTCGGCAAGCCCCTGCTCGCTCAGCTTCACGTCGCGCCAGCCCGTAAACAGGTTTTTCGCGTTCCATTCGCTTTGCCCGTGGCGGATAAATACCAGTTCCATATCGTCTCCAATGCGTGAAAGTGGGAAAGCCTTATTTATAACATATTTTCACATTTCCCGTATTTGATTCAGATTCAGACACGGCGTCCACTATGGTTTGCCGTTTTGATTTACAATAATGTCCTTTGCTTTACATTCCGCATACACAATGTTTCAACACACAGGACGACACATAAAGCGTCGCCCTATGTGTCGCCCTGATTTGGAAGGGGTTACGCCCCTCCCAAATAAAGTTTGATTCTACCGCCCCGAAGGACGGATGTTCAAGTGGGCGGGGTTTCAACCGAAAAGGAAATACGATGAATACGCAAGCGCACGCCCCACATACCGATTCCAATACGCTGATGCTCGGCCGATACGCCGAACGCGCTTATCTCGAATACGCCATGAGCGTGGTTAAAGGCCGCGCGCTGCCTGAAGTTTCAGACGGCCAGAAACCCGTGCAGCGGCGCATTTTGTTTGCCATGCGCGATATGGGTTTGACGGCGGGGGCGAAGCCGGTGAAATCCGCGCGCGTGGTCGGTGAGATTTTGGGTAAATACCATCCGCACGGCGACAGTTCCGCCTATGAGGCGATGGTGCGCATGGCGCAGGATTTTACCTTGCGCTACCCCTTGATCGACGGCATCGGCAACTTCGGTTCGCGCGACGGCGACGGGGCGGCGGCGATGCGTTACACCGAGGCGCGCCTCACGCCGATTGCGGAATTGCTGTTGTCCGAAATCAATCAGGGGACGGTGGATTTCGTGCCGAACTACGACGGCGCGTTTGACGAACCGCTGCACCTGCCCGCCCGCCTGCCTATGGTGCTGCTCAACGGTGCGTCGGGCATCGCGGTGGGCATGGCGACTGAAATCCCATCACACAATTTGAACGAAGTGACGCAGGCGGCGATTGCGCTGTTGAAGAAACCGACGCTGGAAACCGCCGACCTGATGCAATACATCCCCGCTCCCGATTTTGCCGGCGGCGGTCAAATCATCACGCCGGCGGACGAATTGCGCCGGATTTACGAAACCGGCAAGGGCAGCGTGCGCGTGCGTGCGCGTTACGAAATCGAGAAGCTGGCGCGCGGACAATGGCGCGTCATCGTAACCGAGCTGCCGCCGAACGCCAATTCCGCCAAAATCCTTGCCGAAATCGAAGAACAGACCAACCCGAAACCGAAAGCGGGCAAAAAGCAGCTCAACCAAGACCAGCTCAACACCAAAAAGCTGATGCTGGATTTAATCGACCGCGTACGCGACGAGTCCGACGGCGAACATCCCGTGCGCCTTGTATTTGAACCAAAATCCAGCCGCATCGATACCGATACCTTCATCAACACGCTGATGGCGCAAACTTCGCTGGAAGGCAATGTGTCCATGAACTTGGTGATGATGGGTTTGGACAACCGCCCCGCGCAGAAAAACCTGAAAACGATTTTGCAGGAATGGTTGGATTTCCGCACCGTTACCGTAACACGCCGTCTGAAATTCCGTTTGAACCAAGTGGAAAAACGGCTGCACATCCTCGAAGGCCGTCTGAAAGTCTTTCTGCACATCGACGAAGTGATTAAAGTCATCCGCGAATCAGACGACCCGAAAGCTGACCTGATGGCGGTGTTCGGGCTGACCGAAATCCAAGCCGAAGACATTTTGGAAATCCGCCTGCGCCAGTTGGCGCGTTTGGAAGGGTTCAAACTCGAAAAAGAATTGAACGAATTGCGTGAGGAACAAGGCCGTCTGAATATCCTTTTGGGCGACGAAAACGAAAAACGCAAGCTGATGATTAAAGAGATGCAGGCGGACATGAAGCAGTTTGGCGACGCGCGCCGCACGTTGGTGGAAGAAGCCGGACGCGCCGTATTGACGCAAACTACCGCCGACGAACCGATCACGCTGATTCTGTCGGAAAAAGGCTGGATACGCAGCCGTGCCGGACACAATCTCGATTTGAGCCAAACCGCGTTCAAAGAAGGCGACCGCCTCAAGCAAACCCTTGAAGGCCGCACAGTGTTACCCGTCGTCATTCTGGATTCATCGGGCAGGACCTACACGCTCGATGCCGCCGAAATCCCCGGCGGACGCGGCGACGGCGTACCGGTCTCATCGTTAATCGAACTGCAAAACGGCGCGAAACCTGTCGCCATGCTCACCGGACAGCCCGAGCAGCATTACCTGCTCTCAGGCAGCGGTGGCTACGGCTTCATCGCCAAGTTAGCCGATATGGTCGGACGCGTGAAAGCGGGCAAAGTGGTGATGACCGCAGACAGCGGCGAAACCGTCCTGCCGCCGGTTGCCGTCTATGCCTCCTCGTTCATCAACCCCGACTGCAAAATCATTGCCGCCACCAGTCAAAACCGCGCCCTCGCCTTCCCCATCGGCGAATTGAAAATCATGGCGAAAGGCAAAGGGCTGCAAATCATCGGATTGAACCCCGGCGAATCGATGACGCATACCGCCGTTTCTTCCGGGCCGGAAATCCTGATTGAAAGCGAAGGCAGGCGCGGCGCGGCGCACAAAGACCGCATCCCCGTCGCCCTGCTTGAGGCAAAACGCGGCAAAAAAGGCAAACTATTACCCATATCGGGCAGCCTGAAACAGCTTTCTTCCCCCAAATAACCCCGATTCCGCACATATTATGGTGATTTCCAACCCCCGCGAACTTGAAAAACTCAAAGACCGGATTCCCAATCTGATCAACATCATCCGCGTCGCCATCGTTTTCCCGCTGATGATTATGCACATCCTCGGGCTGGAAACCGGCAGCCGTGCGAACCTGCACGCTTCGTGGACGGCGTGGGCGTTTTATGTTTGGCTCGCCATTGCCTGCTGGCTGATTTTCTTTACCATCATCCATCCGCATTGGCAATGGCAGTCGCTGAAAATGCCGCGTTTCAGCGCAGTGGTAGACATTACCATGATCGGCGTGCTGACCTACCTGTTCGGCGGCATCGACTCCGGCTTCGGCATCCTGATCCTGCCCTTCGTCGTCTGCTCCTGCCTGCTCAGCTACGGGCGTTACCCCCTGCTCTATTCCAGCTACGCCGCCATCCTGCTGATATTCAACGCCATTGCCGACGGCAATATCGGACAATACCCGCTCATATCGGATACCCGGACCGCCTCGACAACCTTCATCCTCGTCGCCGCCTCTTATCTTTCCGCCATCTTCACCTCCCTGTCGGTCAGATACATCGACAGCGCCGGCCGGCTGGCACACGACAACCACCTCGCCTACCGGCGCATCAAAGGCTTGAGCCAAACCGTACTCGAACGCGTCCGGGAAGCCGTCGTCGTCATCAATACCGACGGGCTGGCGGTACTGTTCAACCGGAAGGCGAAAGACCTTTTTCCCGCGCTCGAAATCGGACGGCGCACCGATCTGTCCGATTCTGCCGCCGAACTGTGGGACAAAGCGTCGCCGCACACTTTCGAATACGTCCTCGGCATACCCGGCCTGAACGCCGGCATCCGCGCCGTGCCGGTCAACAAAGGGCCGGACAAGCTGCTTATCCTCTACATCCGCCCCCAAAGCGAAATTCAGGCGGAAGCCCTGTCCGTCAAACTTGCCGCGCTCGGACAACTGACCGCCAACCTCGCCCACGAAATCCGCAACCCGATGTCCGCCATCCGCCACGCCAACGACCTGCTGCGCGAAAATATGGAAGCGGGGGCGGCAGATCCGTTGCACGCCAAATTGTGCAAAATCATCGACGGCAACGTCTGCCGCATCGACAAAATGCTCGAAGACATCTCCTCGCTCAACAAGCGCAACAAAACCGAACGCCAAGCCATCGACCTGATGCCGTTTTGGGCGGAATTCAAACAAGAGTTCCTGCTCGGCCATCCCGATGCCGCCGGCTGCATCCGCCTGAATATTCAAGGCGGCAGCCCGACCGCCTATTTCGATTCCGCCCACCTGCGGCAAATTATGTGGAATCTCGCCAACAACGCGTGGCGGCACAGCCGCAAACAGCCCGGATCGATTTCCGTCACCATCCGCCCCGCACAAAAAAACACCGTCTGCATCCTCTTTGCCGACGACGGCGGCGGCGTGCCGCCCGAAGTGCAGGAACACCTGTTCGAACCCTTTTACACCACAGCGGAAAACGGCACCGGCCTCGGGCTGTATGTCGCCCGAGAACTGGCGCACGCCAATTTCGGTGATTTGACCTACCTGCCGGAAGCCAAATGTTTCAAACTCACATTACCGGAAAAAAGCAATGACTGAACTGCAACATCCCGTCCTCGTCGTCGATGACGAAACCGATATTCTCGACCTGATGGAAATGACCCTGATGAAAATGGGGTTGCGCGTCCATACCGCATCGGGCGTTGCCGAAGCCAAAAACAAGCTCGACAGCCAACGCTATTCGCTCGTCCTGACCGATATGCGTATGCCGGACGGCTCGGGGCTGGAAGTCGTCCAACACATCAACAGCCGCCTGCTCGATACGCCGGTTGCCGTCATCACCGCCTTCGGCAATGCCGATCAGGCACAGGAAGCCCTGCGTTGCGGCGCGTTCGACTACATCCAAAAACCCATCACCCTCGCCCGGCTGCGCTCCCTCGTCAAATCGGCAATTTCCGTTTCCGAAAACCAAAACAAAATCCCCGAACCGCCCGTTCGGACGGTATCGGAAACACCGTTCCCTGGACCGTCCGACCCCGCCGTGCAGACACCGCAGGCGGATGCGCCCGCCCTTCCCGGCGGCATCCCCTATGCAGAACCCGATATGCCCCGCCTGCTCGGCAGCTCTCCGCAGATGGTCGAAATCCGCCACCTCATCCGCCGCCTCGCATCCGGCAAAGTCCCCGTCTATATTTCCGGCGAGTCCGGCACGGGCAAGGAACAGGCGGCGCGCACCATACACGAACTGTCCGACCGCGCGGGCAAGCCCTTCGTCGCCGTCAACTGCGGCGCGATTCCCGAAAACCTGATGGAAAGCGAATTTTTCGGCTACCGCAAAGGCAGTTTTACCGGTGCCGACAAAGACCACGACGGCTTTTTCCGCCACGCCGGCGGCGGTACTTTATTTTTGGACGAAGTCGCCGACCTGCCCCTTTCCATGCAGGTCAAACTCCTGCGCGCGATTCAAGAAAAAGCCGTGCGCCGTATCGGCGATACCGCCGAGCAGCCCGTCGATGTCCGCATCGTCTGCGCCACCCACAAAAACCTCGAAGCCCTTGTCGAAAGCGGCGCATTCCGCCAAGACCTGTATTACCGCCTCAATGTCGTCAGCCTCAATATGCCGTCCCTGCGTGAAATGCGCGAAGATTTGAAGCTGCTCATCCCCTACCTCCTGTACAAACACAGCCGCAACAACCGGCCTTACACACTCTCCCCCGCCGCGCAACAGATGCTCCTGAATTACAGCTATCCGGGCAATTTCCGCGAACTCGAAAACATCCTCGAACGCGCCGTCGCCCTGTGCGTCGGACATACCGTGCAAATCGACGACCTGCAAATCCAAGATGTGCGCCACAAGCCCGTCCGGACGGAAACCGCCGCCCGCGCCGCCGATACCTTGCCGTCTGAAGCGTCCGCCCCGTCCCGCGTCCTGCCGTTCGACCCCGATACTATGCAGATACAGGACTATCTCGACCAAATCGAACGCGACATCATCGAACAAACCCTCAAACAAACCGAAGGCAACCGCACGCAGGCCGCCAAACGCTTGGGCATCAGCTTCCGCTCGATGCGCTACCGGATGGAACGCCTCAACATCTGCTGACGGCGAAACCCTATCCGGCAACACCGGCAAACCCCAAAAAATGCCGTCTGAAACGGCATCGGGGAAGCGGGTGTTTTCCCGCCGGCAAACAGACAAAAAACACTATGACCGACATCCTCATTGACGACACCGCCACCGAAGCCGTCCGTGCCCTGATACGGGCATTCCCCCTCGTACCCGTTTCCCGGCCGCCCGAACAAGGCAGTTACCTCCTTGCCGAACACGATACCGTCAGCCTCAGGCTTGCCGGAGAAAAAAGCAGCGTCATCGTCGACTTTGCCTCCGGCGCGGCACAATACCGGCGCACAAAAGGCGGGGGCGAACTCATCGCCAAAGCCGTCAACCATACCGCCAAACCCACCGTGTGGGATGCGACCGCCGGATTGGGGCGCGACAGCTTCGTCCTCGCCTCGCTCGGACTGACCGTTACCGCCTTCGAGCAACATCCCTCCGTCGCCTGCCTGCTTTCAGACGGCATCCGCCGCGCCCTCCCCAATCCCGAAACGCAAGACACCGCCGCGCGCATCAACCTCCATTTCGGCAACGCCGCAGTACAAATGCCCGCCCTTGTTCAAACACAAGGCAAACCCGACATCGTCTATCTCGACCCCATGTATCCCGAACGCCGCAAAAGTGCCGCCGTCAAAAAAGAAATGGCCTACTTCCACCGGCTCGTCGGCGAGGCGCAGGATGAGGCCGTCCTCCTCCATACCGCCCGACAGACTGCAAAAAAACGCGTCGTCGTCAAACGCCCGCGCCTCGGCGAATTGCTTGCCGGGCAAACCCCCGCCTACCAATACACCGGCAAAAGCACCCGCTTCGACGTTTACCTGCCCTACGAACCGGACAAGGGATGACACACATAAAACAAGACACCTGAAAATTTATCGTTCTTATGCAAACGAGAAACCGGTTTTTTGCGTTTCGGCTGTTTTGGATAAGTCATCACACCTTAGAGTTTGTCATTCACACGGAAGTGGGAATCCGATTCGTTCAGTTTTAGTTGTTTTCGAGCTTCAGGCAACTTCCAAACCGTCATTCACACGAAAGTGGGAATCTGGAAATGAAAAGCAGCAGGAATTTATTGGAAATGACCGAAACCGAACGGACCGGATTCCCGCCTGCGCGGGAATGACGAGATTTTAAGTTGCTGTTTTTGAGCTTCTGTTTCGGGTTGCTGTTTTTGAGGGAATGACGGGACTTTAGGTTGCTGCTTTTGATTTTCTGTTTTGAGGGAATGCCGAGATTTTGGATTGTGTCATTTATCGGAAAAAACCAAAACCTTTCCGTCGTCATTCCCACGAAAGTGGGAATCTAGAAATGAAAGGCAACTGGAATTTATTGGAAATGACCGAAACCGAACGGACTGGATTCCCGCCTACGCGGGAATGACGGGGGTTTGTCGGAAATGACGGATTCGTCCGAACGGAAACTTGTATCCCGTCATTCCCACGAAAGTGGGAATCTGGAAATGAAAAGCAGCAGGAATTTATTGGAAATGACCGAAACCGAACGGACCGGATTCCCGCCTGCGCGGGAATGACGATGTAAAATTATCCGGGATGCAATAAAGACAGGCTTTCGCATCTGTGGGAATGGCGGCGGAAAGATGATTTTTATTTTTTCACAAAAATCCGCACCTTAATCAGTTGGCGGTTAAACCAAACTTTTAGGGTGCAGATTACTTTTTATGGTTTCAGACGGCATTTTGACAGGCGGCAAACCTATTTCGGCAATACCAAAAACTTAATCAATAACTCCTTGAACACAAAACCGAACACGCCCAAGCCCAAGACCAAAAACAAAATGGCGATGCCGAATTTGCCCGCTTTGGACTCCTTGCCCAAATTCCAAACGATAAAACCTAAAAAAATAATCAAACCGGTCAGGCAGATTTTCAACGCCCAATCGGCAAAAACCGCTTCATCCATATTTTTTCCTATTGCTAATGTGTATGCCGTACGCGATAAGGGTTTCAGACGGCATTGGCGGTATTTTCCCGCCGATGCCGTCTGAAACACGCAATCAGCATGCGAGTGCCTGTTTCAAATCATCGACGAGGTCGCCAACATATTCCAAACCGACCGACAGGCGCACCAATCCGGGGCGGATACCGGCGGCGAGTTTTTCTTCGGGCTGCATCCTGCCGTGCGTGGTTGTCCACGGGTGGGTAATGGTCGAGCGCACGTCGCCGAGGTTGGCGGTACGGGAAAAAAGTTCCACGCCGTCCACGACTTTCCACGCGGCTTCTTGATCGGCGACTTCAAAGCCGATGACGATGCCGCCGCCGTTTTGCTGTTTGCGGATGAGCTCCGCCTGCGGATGGTCGGGCAATCCGGTGTAGTACACGGCTTGAACCTGCGGCTGCGCTTGCAGCCATTGTGCGATTTTCAGGGCGTTGTCGAATTGTTTTTCCATACGCAGCGACAGGGTTTCCACGCCGCTCAACAACTGCCACGCGTTAAACGGCGACATCGCCAGCCCGCAAGAGTTGCAGTAAACGGCAACCTGCGCCAACAACTCTTCCGAACCCGCCAACACGCCGCCCATCACGCGTCCGTGTCCGTCTATGGCTTTGGTCGCGGAGGAAACGGAAATATCCGCGCCGTGTTTCAAAGGCTGCGAGCCGGCGGGCGACAGCAGGCTGTTGTCCACCACCAAAAGTGCGCCGATGCCGTGCGCCAATTCCGCCAAGGCTTCCAAGTCGGCCACTTCGCCCAAGGGGTTGGACGGCGTTTCCAAAAACAGCAGCTTGGTGTTGGCTTTGACGGCGGCTTTCCATTCGTTTATATCGGTCGGCGAAACGTGGCTCACTTCGATGCCGAATTTGGTAACGATGTTATTGATAAAGCCGACGGTCGTGCCGAACAGGCTGCGGCTGGAAACCACGTGGTCGCCCGCCTGCAGGAAGGTGAAAAACGCCGCCTGAATCGCGGACATACCCGTCGAAGTGGCGACCGCGCGTTCCGCGCCTTCCAAAGCGGCAATGCGTTTTTCAAAGGCGGCGATGGTCGGGTTGGCAGTACGGGTATAAGTGAAGCCTTTGATTTTTTTAGAAAACAAATCGGCGGCGTGTTGGGCGTTGTCCCACATGAAGCTGCTGGTCAGGAACAATGCCTGATTGTGTTCGCGGTATCCGGTTTGCTCTTTGCCGCCGCGTATGGCGAGCGTCTGCGGATGAAGTTGTTTGCTCATCGGTGATTCCTCGGTTTTGTCCGTTCAAATTAACGGGGCGTGCGCCCGTTATTTAATTTATAGTGGATTAAATTTAAACCAGTACGGCGTTGGCTCGCCTTGCCGTACTATCTGTACTGTCTGCGGCTTCGTCGCCTTGTCCTGATTTAAATTTAATCCACTATATTAATATTTTGCACCTGTTCCATGAGCCTTTCAAGTCGGGCGGGCAGGAAAATGCCGTCTGAAACGGCTTTCAGACGGCATTGCAATCAGCGTTTGTATTTTAACTCGTACTTGATGTCGTTGAGGATTTTGCGGATATCGTGTTCCAATACGTCTTCGACCACCGCGCCCGCCTGCTCGTGCAGCATCTGCTGAAGCTGATAAGTAAAAACCGCCATCTGCTTTTGCACCGCCGTGCGGATGATGCCGTTGACGGTATCGGTCAGATGGGGGCGCAGGCGTTTGATCAGCCGTTCGGTCAACTCCTGTTCCGACAGGCAGAACACTTCGCGCCGGTTGACGGCTTTCGGATTCAGGATATTGAGTTGGACGGGCATCAACGCCTCTTCCGCACCGCCTTCACCGTTTTCCGCAACCCCGTCTGCCGCCGTACCGGATTCTGCCGCATCGGTGTTTTCCCCGCTTTCGCCTTCAATCTGTCCGGTTTCAAATTCGACACTGTCTTTTTTGGCATCGAACCGGATTTTACGCCGCGATTCGATGTGTTTTTCCGAAACCGACATTTGCAGGGAAGCCTGCGCGTTGAGCCAGTTTTCTTGAAGAATGACCATCGGGTCGGTTTCGATTTCCTCCCCGCAATCGGCAACGGCGGCGTTGTGTTCCTCCTGCCATTTTTTCAGATACGCCTTTAACACACGGTTCCGGTCGGCATCGTCCAATTTCGGTGCGGGCGCACCCTTTGCCGCTTCGGAAGTTTGAACCGGCGGCACACGGTCGGGCGTAGTATTCATACGGCGCGTACGGCGCAGGTTTTCCAGGCGTTTTTCCCAATTCGGCTCTTTATCCTGATTGTTCGTATCCATTTTTTCGGCTTCCGGTCCTTGATCTTTGCAGGCAGGCAAACCCGCGCATAAAGCGCGGTTTGATATAATGACGCATTTTAACAGATTCGCGAGGATACATCATGAGCAGCATCGAACAGCGTTTGGAATATCTGGAAGAGGCGAACGACGTGCTGCGTATGCAGAACCACGTCCTGTCCACCGCATTCAAAGCCTTAATCCGCGCCCTTCCCGCCGACACCGCCGAAATCGCGGTCGAGTCCATCCAGCTTGCTTTTGAGGACGCTTTGGCGGAATTGGGCTACGAAGACAGCCCGCACACGGATTTGTTCCACGATGTTACTTATGCGTTTTTCCGTGAAAAAGAACGTTAATTTTATGTTAAACTGATTTTTTAGGTTTTTTGATTACCGAAAGGAATTTTGATGAATATGAAAAAATGGATTGCCGCCGCCCTTGCCTGTTCCGCGCTCGCGCTGTCTGCCTGCGGCGGTCAGGGCAAAGATGCCGCCGCGCCTGCCGCCAACCCCGGCAAAGTTTACCGCGTGGCTTCCAACGCCGAGTTCGCCCCCTTTGAATCTTTAGACTCGAAAGGCAATGTCGAAGGTTTCGATGTGGATTTGATGAACGCGATGGCGAAGGCGGGCAATTTTAAAATCGAATTCAAACACCAGCCGTGGGACAGCCTTTTCCCCGCCTTGAACAACGGCGATGCGGACGTTGTGATGTCGGGCGTAACCATTACCGACGACCGCAAACAGTCTATGGACTTCAGCGATCCGTATTTTGAAATCACCCAAGTCGTCCTCGTTCCGAAAGGTAAAAAAGTATCTTCTTCCGAAGATTTGAAAAAGATGAACAAAGTCGGCGTGGTTACCGGCTACACGGGCGATTTCTCCGTTTCCAAACTCCTGGGCAACGACAATCCGAAAATCGCGCGCTTTGAAAACGTTCCCCTGATTATCAAAGAACTGGAAAACGGCGGCTTGGATTCCGTGGTCAGCGACAGCGCGGTCATTGCCAATTATGTGAAAAACAACCCGACCAAAGGAATGGACTTCGTCACCCTGCCCGACTTCACTACCGAACACTACGGTATCGCGGTACGCAAAGGCGACGAAGCAACCGTCAAAATGCTGAACGATGCGTTGAAAAAAGTACGCGAAAGCGGCGAATACGACAAAATCTACGCCAAATATTTTGCACAAGAAGGCGGACAGGCCGCAAAATAATCCAGCCCGTCCGAACAAAATGCCGTCTGAAGCCCTTTCAGACGGCATTGTTCATAATGCCCGCGATGAACTGCCTGCTGATTTTTCCCTACCGCAAAGCAACAGGCAAAGATTACAAATATCAAAATCCGAGTAAAACAGTATTTTATTAAAACAAATTGATAATCAACGGATTAGAATTATGTATTGTCTTTGCCGCACAAACGCCGGCACTATTGCGCCCTAACAGAAAACAAAATCCGAAAGCGGCTTGAAACCGCAACAGCACTTACCGCCACAACCCAGAAAAGGAACACAATCATGACCGTCATCAAACAGGAAGACTTTATCCAAAGCATTTGCGATGCCTTCCAATTCATCAGCTACTACCACCCGAAAGACTACATCGACGCGCTCTATAAGGCGTGGCAGAAAGAAGAAAACCCCGCCGCCAAAGACGCGATGACGCAGATTTTGGTCAACAGCCGTATGTGTGCGGAAAACAACCGCCCCATCTGCCAAGACACCGGTATCGCAACCGTCTTCCTCAAAGTCGGCATGAACGTCCAATGGGATGCGGATATGAGCGTGGAAGAAATGGTTAACGAAGGCGTGCGCCGCGCCTACACTTGGGAAGGCAATACGCTGCGTGCGTCCGTCCTCGCCGACCCGGCAGGCAAACGCCAAAACACCAAAGACAACACCCCCGCCGTCATCCATATGAGCATCGTGCCGGGCGACAAAGTCGAAGTAACCTGCGCGGCAAAAGGCGGCGGCTCTGAAAACAAATCCAAACTCGCCATGCTCAATCCTTCCGACAACATCGTCGATTGGGTATTGAAAACCATCCCAACCATGGGTGCGGGCTGGTGTCCTCCCGGCATCTTGGGCATCGGCATCGGCGGTACGCCCGAAAAAGCCGTACTGATGGCGAAAGAATCCCTGATGAGCCACATCGACATTCAAGAGTTGCAGGAAAAAGCCGCATCAGGCGCAGAATTGTCCACCACCGAAGCCCTGCGCCTCGAACTCTTTGAAAAAGTCAACGCGTTGGGCATCGGCGCACAAGGTTTGGGCGGTCTGACCACCGTGTTGGATGTCAAAATCCTCGATTACCCGACCCATGCCGCTTCCAAACCGATTGCCATGATTCCGAACTGCGCCGCCACCCGCCACGTCGAGTTCGAATTGGACGGCTCAGGTCCGGTCGAACTGACCCCGCCGCGCGTCGAAGACTGGCCCGATTTGACTTACAGCCCCGACAACGGCAAACGCATCGATGTCGACAAACTGACCAAAGAAGAAGTCGCCAGCTGGAAAACCGGCGACGTATTGCTGCTGAACGGCAAAATCCTCACCGGCCGCGATGCCGCGCACAAACGCCTTACCGATATGCTCGACAAAGGCGAAAAATTGCCCGTCGATTTCACCAACCGCCTGATTTACTACGTCGGCCCCGTCGATCCTGTCGGTGATGAAATCGTCGGTCCCGCAGGCCCCACCACCGCCACCCGTATGGACAAATTCACCCGCCAAATGCTTGAGCAAACCGGCCTCTTGGGCATGATCGGCAAATCCGAGCGCGGCGCGGCGGCGTGCCGGGCCATCGCCGACAACAAAGCCGTGTACCTCATGGCGGTCGGCGGCGCGGCGTATCTTGTGGCAAAAGCCATCAAATCTTCGAAAGTCCTGGCGTTCCCCGAACTGGGTATGGAAGCGATTTACGAGTTTGAAGTCAAAGACATGCCCGTAACCGTCGCCGTGGACAGCAAAGGCGAATCCATCCACGCCACCGCCCCGCGCAAATGGCAGGCGAAAATCGGCATCATCCCCGTCGAATCTTGAGGCACCATGCCGTCTGAACGCAAAATCCGCCTTCAGACGGCATTTCCGCCCCCGGTTGCGGTACAATCCCCCATTTCATCACCCGGCGACCCACACCGTGAAAATCCTCATTTTAGGCAACGGGCAGGTAGGTTCTACCGTCGCGCAAAACCTTGCCGCCATACCCAACAACGACGTAACCGTTATCGACATCGACGAAAAAGCATTGCAGGAAACAGGCAGCCGCCTCGATGTCCAAACCGTTTTCGGCAACGGCGCATCCCCCTTCACACTAGAACGCGCCGGCGCGGAAGATGCCGACTTGCTGCTTGCGCTCTCCCGCAGCGACGAAACCAACATCGTCGCCTGCAAAGTTGCCGCCGACCTGTTCAACATCCCCGGCCGCATCGCGCGCGTCCGTTCCAGCGAATATCTCGAATACCTCAGCCCCAAGCTCGAAAACAACGAAAACGGCAGCCTTTCCATATTCGGCATAACCGAAACCATCAGCCCCGAACAGCTCGTTACCGAACAGCTTGCCGGTCTGATAGACTGCCCGGGCGCATTGCAGGTTTTACGTTTTGCAGACGACCGCGTGCGGATGGTCATCATACAGGCGCGGCGCGGCGGGCTGCTCGTCAACCGCGAAATTGCCGACATCGCCCAAGATTTGCCCGACGGGGCCGACTGCCAAATCTGCGCCGTTTACCGCAACAACCGCCTCATCGTCCCCACGCCGCAAACCGTCATCATCGAAGGCGACGAAATCCTGTTTGCCGCCGCCGCCGAAAACATCGGGGCGGTCATACCCGAATTGCGCCCCAAAGAAACCAGCACCCGCCGCATCATGATTGCCGGCGGCGGCAACATCGGCTACCGTCTCGCCAAGCAGCTCGAACACGCATACAACGTCAAAATCATCGAATGCCGGCCGCGCCGCGCCGAATGGATAGCCGAAAACCTCGACAACACCCTCGTCCTGCAAGGTTCGGCAACCGACGAAACCCTGCTCGACAACGAATACATCGACGAAATCGACGTATTCTGCGCCCTGACCAACGACGACGAAAGCAACATTATGTCCGCCCTTTTGGCGAAAAACCTCGGCGCGAAGCGCGTCATCGGCATCGTCAACCGCTCAAGCTACGTCGATTTGCTCGAAGGCAACAAAATCGACATCGTCGTTTCCCCCCACCTCATCACCATCGGCTCGATACTCGCCCACATCCGGCGCGGCGACATCGTTGCCGTCCACCCCATCCGGCGCGGCACGGCGGAAGCCATCGAAGTCGTCGCACACGGCGACAAAAAAACTTCCGCCATCATCGGCAGGCGCATCAGCGGCATCAAATGGCCCGAAGGCTGCCATATCGCCGCCGTCGTCCGCGCCGAAACCGGCGAAACCATTATGGGCCACCATACCGAAACCGTCATCCAAGACGGCGACCACATCATCTTTTTCGTCTCGCGCCGACGCATCCTGAACGAACTGGAAAAACTCATCCAAGTCAAAATGGGCTTTTTCGGATAAACCGTCCCATTCCGGACACATTGCCGCCAAGCGGTATGGAAGCAGAAATAATGGTAGGGTGGGCTTCAGAAACAATGGTAGGGTGAGCTTCAAAAACAATGGTAGGGTGGGCTTCAGCCCACCGCTTCAGACGGCATCCGCCCTCCCCGTCATTCCCGCGTAAGCGGGAATCCAAACCATTGGGCAACAGCAATATTCAAAGATTATCTGAAAGTCCGAGATTCTAGATTCCCGTTTTCACGGGAATGACGAAGGGTTGTGGGAATGACGGGGTTTCAGACGGCATTAAATGCCTTGTCGGGCTTCAGACGGCATCGTCCACCCTCCACCGTCATTCCCGCGCAAGCGGGAATCCGGTCTGTTCGGTTTCAGTTGTTTTTGGGTTTCGGGTAATTTCCAAATCGTCATTCCCGCGCAGGCGGGAATCTAGACCTTGGGGTAGCGGCAATATTTAAAGATTATCTGAAAG
>AEPI01000131.1 GCA_000193795.2 Neisseria lactamica NS19
AGTTTTTGTTGGCCGTATGCATATCAATTCCAGATAGTTAAGATTAAATTATTAAAAACATTGTTAACGAGTGCTGAATATTTTATCAGATTTGTTTGGCTGAAATATGATTTTTTGTTAAAGAATGTATTTATTTTTTAAAGTTTCGATGCGGAGATTTGATATAGTGGATTAAAATAGGAAATATTCAATACCAAAGCAATTTGTCGGAAATGACCGAAACCGAACGGACTGGATTCCCACCTGCGCGGGAATGACGGTTTAGAAGTTACCCGAAACCTCAAAAAAACCGAAACCGAACGGTCTAGATTCCCGCTTTCGCGGGAATGACGGGATGCAGGTTTTCGTGCTGGCAGGTCTGGATTCCCGCCCCTTTCGCCATTCCCACTCTTTCGTCATTCCCACGAAAGTGGGAATCTAGAAACTTAACGCTACGGCAATTTTTGGAAATGACTGAAACCGAACGGCCTGGATTCCCGCCTGCGCGGGAATGACGGGTTTTAGGATTACGGTGTATCGGGAATGACGGGATTTATCGGATTCCCATTTTCGTGGGAGTGGATTTTAGGATTCCCACTTTCGTGGAAATGACGGGATTTCAGGATGCTGTTTTTGGTGTGCCGCTTGTGCGGGAATGAGGGAATAAATAAAGTAGAAATAATGATATAGGATG
>AEPI01000130.1 GCA_000193795.2 Neisseria lactamica NS19
GTCACTTTGTCCTGATCTAAATTTAATCCACTATATCGTCATTCCCGCGAAAGCGGGAATCCGGAAGAGGGAAGCCGCAGGAATTTATCCGAAATGACTGAAACTCGAAAAAACCGGATTTCCGCCTGCGCGAGAATGACGATTTATACTTTATCCGAACAGCTCCGAATGCGTGCCTATCCTAAACAGGCAGATTTCATCGCCATCCTGTCTGTATATCAGCAGCATATCAGGCTTGATATGGCATTCCCGATAGCCGTGATAGTTGCCGGTAAGGCTATGGTCTTTGTACTTCTCGGGTATCGGCTCGCCGTTTATCAGGCAGCCTGCAACGGTTATCCGGTCGTTGCCCGGCAAAATTTGCCACTGCTTTTTTGCATCTCTTTTGAACTGGTTGGCCGGAACAAGCTCAAACCGGCTCATTCTTCAAACTCCTGAATGTCTTTCACCATCTCTTCAAGGCTTGAATAGGCTTTCAGCCTGCCTGCCTTCCAGTCTGCTTCTGCTTCTTCAATCGCTCTGCGGGTCGCGATATTGGGTACTCTTGCGTTGTGCTCAAACGAAAGTGGGATAGTCTGAGTTGCTGCTATCTGGTTAAAAAACAGCTTAACCGCCTGCGCAGGTGTCATGCCATAGCTTTCAATCACAGGGAATGCCCGCTCTTTCAGGCTCTCGTCCATGCGGATGTTGAAATTGATTGCGCCCATCTGATTTATCTCCATAAAAGTAAAACAATAATAAAACTTATGTTTTACTTATGCAAGATTATTCTTAACCCTGCCGGGTGTTGCAGCGCGGTTTCCTTGATTTCCAATTTAAAAATCAGAATAAAATGAAACAGTTTTGCGGCTGCTCGCGTTTTGTATTCAACCACGCTTTGGATTATCGGAACAAACAGTACGAAGCAGACAAACCGTTCAAATTCAGTTACAGCAAAATCGCGGATTTGCCGTCCGTATGGAAACGTGAATTAACTTGGTTAGAAGATTGCCATAGTCAAGTTTTGCAGCAGTCGTTAAGGGAACTTGAAAATGCGTTCAAAAACTTTTTTCAGAAACGTCCCGACCTTCCCGAAATTCAAGAGTAAGGGCGTTGACATCCTCCCTGTCCTAAAGGACGGGGATTCCTACCAGTCCCCCACGCTTTGCGCGGGCTACTCTCGGTGGGTTCTTGTTGCTGACCTCTCAATGAAGTTCACTTCACAAGCTCTACGGCTGTGTCCCAGCCTGATATTTACGCTTGGACGATAGCTCGCCCACGCTCCAAAATATTTAATGCCCCAACCACATCCGCATTTTCCGTATAGCCGCATTCTACGCATCCAAAATCAGCCTGCGTTTGGCGATTTTCCTTCGCGGTATAACCGCAACAAGGACAAGTTCTGCTTGTATTTTGCGGCGGTACGGCAAACAAAAACCCGCCATTCCAAGCCAATTTATATGCCAACTGCCGTCTGAACTCGAACCAAGATTTGTCTAGTATCGCCCGGTTTAAACCTGATTTCTGTTTCACATTCTTGCCGTGTTCTTCTGCTGTGCCTTTGGCTGATTTGGATATAGCCGACACCTGTAAATCTTCAACATAGATCATCGCGTGGTTTTTGCTGATTTTGCTTGAAGTTTGGTGCAAGAAGTCTTTACGGCAGTTGGCGGTTTTGTGGTGCAGTTTGGCGATTTTGGCTTTCAGTTTTTGCCAATTTTTAGAAAATTTGGTCTTGTTTTTGAAACGCTTTTGCAGTTTTGCCAGCTTGCCTTTGTGGGTTTTAAAGGCATTCAACGGTTAGAAACCGCTACCGTATGGTGCGGAAAAAGGGATTAGCGAAGATTCGCTAAAGGGAAAAATAGATGCTCGGCAGCATCTTCGAAAGAAGTAAAGCCGAAATGCCTGTAAAAGCCGATGGCAGCTTCGTCTTTTGCCTCCACAATCAACGCATACGCGGCGATTTCTGCTTTACTGATACGTTTGAGTGCATCAGCCAAAAGTAAAGAACCCAGTCCAAAGCCGCCATATTTTCCATCTACCGCCAAACGGCCCATCAGCACTGCAGGAACCGTAGGGTATCTGGGCAGTTTTTTACGAAAACCGGCGGGTATATTACTTAGGGCAACTCCTGTTGCGGCCAATGTATAGTAGCCAAGAATTTGACCGTCGGATGTAACCGCGACAAAACAAGTAGCGACTTTCCGTTTTACGTCTTGCGAAACCTGTTTTTGCAGATAGCGGTTTAAAGATTCGGAAGGGCACTCAAATGCTTTGCGGTCATCAGCAGCGTCAAGGAGGCGGATTCGGAAGTCCGGTAACGGCATCTTATCTCCCGAACAGTTCGTCATGTTTTTCCAATGCTTTACTCAATGCCCCATTCGGTTTGGACGGATTGAGCAGGGCTTGGGCAAACTGAAGTTGGTCACGTTCGGACAGCATCAGAATTTCCGCATCGGCAACTGCTTTTTGGGCAGCCTCACGGGCAGCACTGATAACAAATTCGGACATACTGCGTCCTTGAAGTTCCGCAGCGTGTTTAAGTAAAGCACGGGTATCCGAACTTATTCTTGCTTCAAAACGGCAATCAGCATATGTAGTAGCCATGAACATACTCCTAAATTATTTCTAGATTGTACGGCTGATTACCGTACAAAACAAGATATGAAAGGGTATTTTGTAGAAAACATCGTATGCTCCTTAAGTAAAGGAGATATACGGTTGTTGGAAAAAAGGGGCTGTACTAGATAAGCCCTAAATTCCACACCATCTACGCAGCACTTTAAGCTGTTCAGACGGTGTACCAAAGTTAAAACGAAACTCGCATTCTTTCAAGAATAATGGGAAAGACTTGCGGTCAATTCCATTGTATTTGCGCAGAACACGTTTCGCCTGATTCCAAAAATTCTCAATGTCGTTGATGTGGTTTTGTCTGTCGGCAAACAGTTTGCTGTGGTTAATGCGGTGGTGGGTAAATCCGCTTACATCCAACACATCATAGCTGCTCAAGCAATCAGTATAAACAATACCATCAGGCATGATTTTCTTTGTGATAACAGGCAGTAAGGTTTCTCTTTTGGCGTTTTCAACCACTACGGTATAGACCTTGCCGCCGCGTTTAAGAACGCCAAAGACAGCTACTTTTCCTGCCGCACCGCGTCCGCGTTTGCCTTTGCGATGTCCGCCGAAGTAACGCTCATCTGGCTCAACCGTACCATCAAAAACCGTATCGGCTTCCAATGAAAGATAGTAGCTGATGACTTCGCGGATTTTGCGGTAGAACAGTGCTGCCGAATTGGGGTGAATGCCCAACAAATCAGCAGCCGAACGGGCGGTTACTTCAAGTACAAAAAATTGGAGCAACTTTTTTTGTATACTTTTTTAGTTTACAATGAGTTATATTCATTTTTGCAGTCTAATATGACTGCTTATCTAGTACAGCCCCTAAAGTTAAGTCCGCCTTCCAACCCAATCGGGTCCTGATTCACAAACCTCCCGGCATCAGGTTCGTAATACCTGAAGAAATTATAATGCAACCCCGTCTCACGGTCGCAATACTGGTTTTGAAGTCGGAAAGGCTGATGCGCCGTTCCCGTTATGTTCGTCTCACTCTTCAGTTTGCCCCAACCGTAATGATCTCCGAACCAAACCAGGTTGCCGTCCTTATCGGTCATCTCTCTAGGGATGCCGATTTGGTCGCAGTGGAAGTAGCAGGTTTTCTGTTTGCTTTCGCCTTCTTCGGTTGTCCAATTGCGGACTTGCGCCAATGGTTCGTAGGAATCCGGATCGGTGTAGATATAGGTATATCTGCCGTCCGGGTGAACTTCCTGCAAGAGGCGGCTGCCGTCCCAAACGAATCCGGTTTCCTCTTCCAGGCCGTTCCCGCTTAAATCATGCGGGAATGACGTTTCTGAAACTTTTCCCTCTTTCAGACGGCCTTTGCCTATCCTTCTGCCCAAAGCATCGTAGCTGTACGCCCAAGTTTCTTTTGTGCCGTCTTTCTTGAATATTTCCGCTTTAACCGGTTGGTCGTGCAGGTCGTAGAAATAGTTCTGTACTTCGCCGTCGGCCAGTTCGCGGTGGATGAGGTTGCCGAAGCGGTCGTAGTAATAGGTCGTGCCGTTGTAGGTTTTCAGGCGGTTGTCGGGGACGGCATTGAGGCCGTCTGAAAGCGGCGCGGTCGTTTTGCCCTCTCCCACGGAAGAGGGGGTAGGGTATGGTGTCGGAGATAACTTTGTCGTCGAGGCTAATTTAGATGTTTTCGTTTCAGTCGAAGTAAATAAAGATTTGAGTATAGAGTTAAAGCTCATCTAAAGATTTAAATAAAATCAATTGCTATTATGTCTTGATACAATTATATATGACATTTAAATCATTAATGCTATTTATCCAAATTTCTTTAGTAGCATTTTTCTAATTTTTGAAAACTTTTTAGATGAATTATTCTTGATTCCGATATAGAATTCGTCATCAATTATATTTTGATTCAATAAAATTTTTTTAACATACGGAATAACCTTCGTAGAGTCAATTGAAATTAAAAATGAAACTATCTCATGGTAAATATAAGAAGTTTCATTAAAATCTTTTAGCTTCCTAATTAATAGAGTTTCAATTGAATTTGATTTATAACCCTTCTCTTTTAAAGCATATAAAGCCCATGATAATATCTTAGGATTTTTTTATTTAAATTTCTGATTAGATAGTCTTTTATATATTCCCTTTCTGGAAGATATACAGAACTAAATGCAACAGAAATAATAATAGAATACTTATTTAAACTCCATATCAAATCTATCTCTTTTTCTATGTTAGAAAACGCTTTTTCTCCTAAATTGTAATCACGAAATAGGTATCCCAATGATGAAATTGCAGATGATTTAACTCTTATACTTTTATCATTGTGTATAAAGCAAATTAATATTGATAGAATTTCTTTAAGTTGAATGTCATTAAGTTTGATTTGAAACTGCCCTAAAATAAATATTGCAATTTCTCTATGTCGACTATATCTGCTTGTTAATAGTATATTTTTAATATTATCTTTAATTTCACTATACTCATAAAATTGTAACCTTTTTGCTGCTTCATATTGAAAAACAGTATTTGAATTAAGTATTTTTTTGAATAATTCCTTAATTGATAATTGCTTACATACTAAAAAAGCATCAAAACTTGAAATTTCTTTGCCTGCCATATCATTTTTTCCTATTGTTACATTTATCTTTGGAATGTCTTGAGTGGCGACAACCCCAAGCTTTTTGTGTTGACTTAGCTTGTTTAGCAGATATTTGTCCACAATCAATTAATTCTTGTAATACATCACATTTATCAGGTTTTTTTCCAGTAGTTCGAGAATATTCATTCATTTTTTCATAGACTTGATTAGCAACTCCTGTATCGACTTGATTGCCATTTGCAGCCATCATAGTACCAATAGCTTTACCTCCCTCATGAGCCGCACCTAATCCTAATAAAAGAAGAGCCGCTTTACCTAATGCTACTAACTCCGGAGCAATCAATGGAATAGCGAAAGCTGCTAAACCTTTTGGATCAATCCAAATTTGAACATTCGGCGCAAATCGGTAAAAGTTCTCCCCACCCCACAACCCAATCGGGTCCTGATTAACAAACCGCCCGCAATTCGGCTCGTAATACCTGAAGAAGTTGTAATGCAGTCCTGTTTCACGGTCCGCATACTGGTTTTGCAGGCGGAAGGGC
>AEPI01000129.1 GCA_000193795.2 Neisseria lactamica NS19
AAGACGGTCTGCCGACCCGGCGCACCAATGCGCTGGGCCATACCTTCGGCTATCATTACGACGAAGCCCGCCGCCTGGTCGGCCTCACCAATGAAAACGGTGCGCGCTGCCGCTTTGCCTACGACGTCCTCGACCGCCCGGTTGCCGAAAGCGGCTTCGACCATAAGCTGACCGGCTACCGCTACAACGCCGGCAACGAGCTGGTCGAGCAGCGCGAATTCGGCGACGACGCCTCCCTCGCCGCCAAACTGATGGCGCAGCCGGGCGGACAGCCCGTCCCCAAAAAAGACGCTGCCCCGCTTTCAGACGGCCTCGACAGCCAAATCCCGCTGCGGATTACCGAGTTCAAACGCGATGTATTGGGACGGCTGATCCAC
>AEPI01000128.1 GCA_000193795.2 Neisseria lactamica NS19
AGGAATGAAAAAGCAACAGGAATTTATCGGAAAAACCGAAACTTCTCCGCCGTCGTTCCCGCGAAAGCGGGAATCCAGACTCGGAAACCGCAGAAATTTATCGGAAAAACAGAAACTTCTCCGCCGTCGTTCTCGCGAAAGCGGGAATCTAGGAATGAAAAGCAACAGGAATTTATCGGAAATAACTGAAACCGAACGGACCGGATTCCCGCCTGCGCGGGAATGACGGCTCATATAGTGGATGAACAAAAATCAGGACAAGGCGACGAAGCCGCAGACAGTACAAATAGTACGGAACCGATTCACTTGGTGCTTCAGCACCTTAGAGAATCGTTCTCTTTGAGCCAAGGCGAGGCAACGCCGTACCGATTTTTGTTAGTCCACTATACATCACCCAAAACCCAAAAAATTGAAACCGGACAGACGAAATTCCCTCTTCGCGAGGACGGCAGATGCCGTCTGAAAGACTTTCAGACGGCATAGGGCGTTTTCTCTTTGAATTTAAATTTGCCGCAAAAAAGCCGCCTCAAATGTTTCAACACACAGGGCGGCACATAAAGCATCGCCCTATGTGTCGTCCTGATTTGGAAGGGGTTGCACCCCTCCCGAATAAAGTCTGATCCTACCGCTCCGAAGAACGGATGTCCAAGTGGCGGGGTTTCAACCGAAAAGGAAACACGATGAATACCCGGGCAGCTTTTTGTTGATATGACTCCAATCAGCGGTGTTGCGGATTGTAACGTTTTTCCAAACGCAGGAATATCCAGCCTAAGAAAGTCGTCATCAGAAGATAAATCAGGGCGACGGTGTAAAGCGGTTCTTCATAAACCGAATACCGGCCCGTAATCGTATTCTGAACATACGCCAATTCCGCCACGGCAATCACCGACAACAGGGAGCTGTCTTTCAGCAGCGTGATAAATTCGCTTGCCAAAGGCGGCAGCATACGGCGCAATGCCTGCGGCAGAATCACATAGCGCATCGCCTGCGGATAGGTCATACCCAAAGAACGCGCCGCCTCCATCTGCCCTTTGTCGACGGACTGGATGCCGGCACGAAAAATTTCACAAATATACGCCCCCGAGTTGGCAATCAATGCCAAGGAACCGGCAATCAGCGGGCCGTATCCTCGGCGCAGCTCAATGGCGGCATCGCCGCTGACCAAAATGCCGTCTGAAGGGTGGACGAAAAACGGAAACCACACATACGCCCAAATCACAATCTGCACAAACAGCGGCGTACCCCGGAACAGGGTAACGTACAACAGGGAAAACTTACGCAACGCCCACGCCAGCACGCGCATCGGCGCACCCGCCTTTTCTAATTTAATTAGGCGCGCCAACGCCAGCAACAGCCCCAATACCGAACCGCCCGCCGTCGCCACGACCGTCAGCCCCAAGGTTGTCAGTGCGCCGTAAAGGAACATCCAGCGGTATTCGTAAATAATGTCAAAACGAAAATCCATATACCGTCCGTATCAAAAACCGGCGGAACTGCCGCCGTCGCAAAATAATCCGCCATTCTACCGTAAAAACCGCCGCCTGAATTTTTTTATCGCGGCAGACGGCGGTTGCGCGTTTCCGCAAAAATGCAGGGCGCGCGGTTTTCAGACGGCATTTGCCGTTCAAAGCCGTGCGGTGTCTTTACCAAATGCCCAACCATTCGCCCACGGAATCCGTCCAATCCTTATTGCCCCCGCCGCTCCTGCCTGCCCGGCGGTATGCCCACGGCGCTTGCGGATTTTTAGCTTTCCACAACCCTTTGCGCTCCCTTTCCGCCCGAATTTGAGCGTCGGCATAGTCGGCAAAATCCGCCTTATCCTGCTGTTTCTTGGCATAACTTTCGTAATGCCATGCAGCACCGTCCTCAATCTGCATCAGGTTCAAATCGGTTTTTCCGGCAGAAACCTGCGCCACTTCGCGCTGATAACGGTCGGTATCGAACACGCGGACGCTGACCTTTCTGCCTTCCGCCGCCGCGCGCAGGTTGTCGCGCGAACGCGTACCGTAAGCCTGCTTCATCTCCGGTGCGTCGATATACGCCATCCGGATTTTGTGTTTCGCACCGTCGCCGTCGATGACGTGCAGGGTGTCGCCGTCATAGACTTTGGACACCGTGCCTGTGTAGCTGCGGCCGGATTTTGCCGATGCACGGCGGCGAACGGGCGCGCCGGAACCCGCGTCCCCTGCCGAGCCGAGTACGTCGAGTACGGCAACCGCCGTCCGCACCGCCTCACTGCCGTATCCCGTATAACCCAACGCGCCCAGAAGCGACAGGGCGACGGTAAGCCATTTCATGATTTTTTTAATCTGCATATTTTTTAAATGCCGATGCCGTCTTAACATCTCGGAACCGGATTTCAGACGGCATCTTAAGGTCAGGATTACCCTTGGCAGGGATAAATGACTTTCGCACCTGCCGCCGTTCCCAAAACCAACACATCGGCGGCATCGCGGGCGAATATTCCGTTTTCGAGCACGCCGGTGATTTTGTTGATTTCGTCTTCCATCGTCAGCGGTTTGTCGATATTCAAACCGTAGACATCGACAATTTGGTTACCGTAGAAAGTGGTGTAGCCGATACGCAATTCAGGCTGTCCGCCCATAGCGAGCAGTTTGCGCGAAACAAGGGACCGCGCGCTTTCGACGACTTCCACGGGCAGAGGGAATTTGCCCAAACGTGAAACATATTTGCTTTCGTCCGCAATGCAGACGAATTTTTCTGATGCGCTGGCGACAATTTTCTCGTTGAGATGCGCGCCGCCGCCGCCTTTAATCATTTGCAGGGCGTGGTTGACTTCGTCCGCACCGTCGATATAGACCGCCAAACCGGACACTTCGTTCAAAGAAACGACGGGAATATCATATTGGGCGAGCAGTTCGCTGGATTTTTTGGAAGTGGATACCGCGCCTTTGATTTTTTTGCCGCTTTTGCCCAAGGCTTCGATGAAAAAGTTGATGGTCGAACCGGTACCGATACCGATATATTCGTTTTCGGGTACGAATTCGACCGCCTTTTCCGCTGCAATGCGCTTGAGTTCGTCTTGTGTCGTCATATTTTTGTCCTTTGGAAAACCGTATCAACAAACAGCCGCCATCTTAACATTTTTTTGCACGCCCTGCCTGCCGCGTTCAAATGTGTGCCAGCAATACCGCCGCCTGCGCCTCTATGCCTTCCATGCGCCCGAGATAACCGAGTTTTTCGTTGGTTTTCCCTTTAATGTTGACACATGAAACATCTATGCCCAAATCGGCGGCGATGTTTGCCCGCATTTGAGGGATGTGCGGCGCGAGCTTGGGTTTTTGTGCAATGACGGTCGTATCGACATTGACGACGCGCCACCCTTGCGCCTGAACGCTTTGATACGCCGCACGCAAAAGGGCGCGGCTGTCCGCATCTTTGAACTCGGCAGCGGTGTCGGGGAAATGGCTGCCGATGTCGCCCAAACCTGCCGCGCCGAGCAATGCGTCGGTAACGGCGTGCAACAGCGCGTCGGCATCGGAATGTCCGAGCAGCCCTTTTTCAAATGGGATTTCAACTCCGCCGAGTATCAGCTTTCTGCCTTCGGTCAGTTGGTGGACATCGTAACCCTGTCCGATACGGATGTTCGTCATAATTTTTGTTCCTGATGATTTGGATTGAAGTTCAGACGGCATTGAGCAGCAGCCTGACCAGCCGCTCGTCCTGAGGCTGCGTCAGTTTCAAATTGCACGCGTCGCCCTGTATCAGCAGCGGACGCACACCCAGTTTTTCTACGGCGGACGCTTCATCGGTAATGCCGTCCAAATTTTCCGCAGCCAATGCGCGGTACAGCAGCCCGGTACGGAAAAGCTGGGGCGTTTGCGCCTGCCAAAGCCCCGAACGGTCGACAGTTGCACTGATTTCTCCGCCTTCTCCGCGCTTGAGCGTATCGGCAACGGGAATTGCCAAAATCCCGCCTTCGGCAGCGTTGCCCGCCTGTTCTATCAACCGCGTCAATGCTTCAGACGGCAGGCAGCAGCGGGCGGCATCGTGTACCAGAATATTGTCGGTTTCCGCCGCCAAACCGGTTTCCAACAGTTTTTCCACACCGTTGCGGACGGTTTCGGCGCGGGTCTGTCCGCCGTTTTTCCAGACTTCCACACCGGCAAATGCCGTCTGAAAACCATCGGCAAGGACATCTTCCGGTGATACGGCGACAACCGTCATATCGATGGACGGATGATTTTGGAAAATGCAAACCGTATGCTCCAGAACCGTTTTTCCGCCGATTTCGACATACTGCTTGGGTTTGTCCGCACCGAAACGTGCCCCAATGCCCGCAGCGGGAATCAGCGCGATATTTTTGCGTTTCATGCGTTTTCCCCGCCGTTTTCAAACGGCACGGCTTCCTTGCGCCAAATACAGGAATCACCCAAGCCGTCGAGGTATTTTTCGTGCTCCGCCAGTTCGGCTTCATCCGCCTTAATCACTTTCAATTTGGCACCGCGTTTCATTTCGGCAGATGCAACAGGTTGGGCTGCCGGCTCTTCCTTTTCGTCCTCCCCCATCAGGTCGAACTGCCGCCGCGTCATCGCCAGATAAACTTCACCCAAAAGCTCGCAGTCGATCAGCGCGCCGTGCAGGACGCGCTTGCTGCGGTCGACGGAAAAACGGTTGCACAGGGCATCCAAGCTGGCTTTCTGCCCGGGAAACATCTCGCGCGCCATTGACAAAGTATCGGTAACGGTGCAGCCGAGTTCCTCGACAGTCGGCAGCCCCATCCGGCGGAATTCCATATTGAGGAAGCCCACGTCGAATTTCGCGTTGTGGATAATCAGTTCCGCACCGCGCAAAAAATCGGCAATCTGCCTGCCGACCTCTGCAAACGGCGGCGCGTTTTTCCCTTCCAAAACCTCTATCGTCAAACCGTGCACCTTCGCCGCCTCTTCGGGCATATCGCGCTCGGGATGGACATAAAGGTGCAGGTTTTTGTCGGTCATTTGGCGGTTGACCATTTCCAAACCGGCAAACTCGACCAAGCGGTCGCTGCCGTCGGCATACAGGCCGGTGGTTTCGGTATCGAGGATAATCTGTCGTTTAATCATGTCTGTTTTCTTTCTTCAGTTTTGCATTGACTGACTATTTTTTAGGCAGAGCATTTTTCTGTTTTTATTTCAACGTGCAAACTCACTTATTCACAGCGTGTTCACAACATTGGGCAGGCGGATTGTGTATTTCGGTGCAGGCTGTTCAGACGGCATTCAAGGTTTTTTCCTGATTGCCGCCGCGCCTAAAAACCGCCTTTCGCGCTTAATCAAAAATACCGCCAACGGAATATTGCCCAAGGCGACAATCAGATACAGCAGTGAAATGCTGTCAAACAAAAACAGCAGCACCGCGCTCAAAACGGCGGCGGCAACCATAAAGATGCCGTTAATGATATTGTTGGCGGCAACGGCGCGGGCGCGGAAAGTCTCGCTGCTGGCGGTTTGCAGCCAGGTATAGAGCGGGACGGAGAAGAAGCCGCCGAAAAAGCCGATCAGCATCATCACCGCCATCACGGGATATGCCCATCCTTGCGACAGAAACCAGAAAATGCCGTTCAGCCCTTCAAAACGATGACCGTGCGTCAGCCACACCAAAACCAGGCCGCAAACCGTCAAACCGAACGCACCGACCGTTACCCAAGCCAACATCAGGCGTTCCCTGCCGAACTTGGCACACAGTACCGAACCGGCGGCAATACCGATGGAAAACAGGGCAAGCATCAGGTTAAAAACATTGTCGTTGCCGCCCAAATGGATTCGGGTGAAGGTCGGCAGTTGCGTCGTATAGGCCGCGCCGACAAACCAAAACCACGAAATACCGATAATGGCGGTAAAGACGGGTTTGTAGCGCACCGTTTCACGAAGCAGGGATTTTGTACCTCGGACAATATTCCACTCGATTTGGGTATCTGCCGCTTTGGCGGGTACGGACGGCATGAACAGGCTGCCCGCCGTACCGCCGACGGCGACCAGCAAAACCAGTATCCCGACAATACAAGGCGGCGCGCCTGCCACCGCAGTCCCCAAAATCTGACCGAACAGGATGGCGATAAACGTACCCGATTCAATCAGGCTGTTGCCCATCATCAGCTCTTTGCCGTCGAGATAATCGGGCAGGATGGCGTATTTCAGCGGGCCGAACAGCGTCGATTGCGCGCCCATACAAAACAGGCACACCACGGAACGCGTATAAAACCCGTATGCCGCCACCGCCATAATGATGATTTCCAGCACCTTAACCCAACGCGCCAAAACGGCCTTGTCGAATTTGTTGCCCAACTGTCCCGACAGCGCGGAAAACAGGAAATACGGCAGGATAAACAGCAACGCGCCCAAGTTCAACATCTGTCCGGCAGGCAGGAAGCCGTTTTCCCCCAAACCGTAAAACCCGATCATCACAAACAGCGCGGTTTTGAACACATTGTCGTTGAACGCGCCGAGAAACTGCGTAGCGAAAAGCGGGGCGAAACGGCGGCTTTTGCACAATCCCCGGACACCCTGCTCAACGTTCATCTTTTTCCTCTTTCTTTTCAAGCAATTTGCTTGTCGAATCATCATCCATCAGAATGCGGTGCGCCGGCCCTTCCAAGTCGTCAAACTGCCCGTTTTTCCCCGACCACCAAAAAAACCAGCCGATGGCAAACGCCAAAATAATGCTGATGGGTACCAATATAAACATACTTTCCATCACATATTCCCTGTCAAATCGTTCAAAATAAAAGTCTGCCCCGACACGGTCAGATATTCGTTACGCAAAGCCCCCACCTCGGCTTCGTCAAAAAACAGCCCGATGCGGTCTTTGACCACGCGCCAATACTGGGGGATTTCCGTTTGGGCAAACGGCGACAGGACGCAGTTTTCCATCCCGTCTTGCAATTTGACGGCAAAACGCCCGCTCTGCGGCCGCGCCTCCGACTCGTCGTCGGCAAGCAGGATGAAAAAGCCTATATGCCGCCCCGATTGGTCGTGAATACTGAAATAATGCATAAATCCCCCATCCGCCTTTTTTCAGACGGCATCAACTAGAAACAGGGCGAATGTACCGGTTCGGACAGGAAAAACGCAAAAAAAAATCCCCTCGGAAATACCGGCACGCCGCATATTCCCTTTTCCGTCAAAATGCCCGACTTCCACCATTTTCACGCAAACTCTCGATTAAGCCAAGCAATTGCAAAGATTTTTTGCTAGAATAGCCTGCTTCTTTTATCAACCGTTTCAGACGGTCCCACTACCTTCCCGCCAAGGAAGGCAAAACGGATTCGGCACGGAGTCCGGTTAGTATCCGCGTCCGATTCCCATGCCGTCTGAAACTTTCCGGAGTAAGAAAATGTCCCAAAAATTAATCTTGGTTTTGAACTGCGGCAGCTCGTCCCTCAAAGGCGCGGTCTTAGATAACGGCAGCGGCGAAGTCCTGCTGAGCTGCCTTGCCGAAAAACTCAACCTGCCCGATGCCTACATTACGTTCAAAGTCAACGGCGAAAAACACAAAGTCGATTTGTCCGCACATCCCGACCACACCGGCGCGGTCGAAGCCCTGATGGAAGAACTCAAAGCCCACAATCTCGACAGCCGCATCGGCGCTATCGGCCACCGCGTCGTCAGCGGCGGCGAACTGTACAGCGAATCCATCCTCGTTGACGACGAAGTCATCGCCGGCATCGAAAAATGCATCCCGCTCGCCCCTCTGCACAACCCCGCCCACCTTTTGGGTCTGCGTGCCGCACAAAGCATTTTCAAAGGTCTGCCCAACGTCGTCGTTTTCGACACCGCCTTCCACCAAACCATGCCGGAACACGCCTACAAATACGCCGTTCCGCAGGAATACTATGAAAAATACGGACTGCGCCGCTACGGTGCGCACGGTACGAGCTACCGCTATGTTGCCGACGAAACCGCACGCTTTCTCGGCAAAGACAAAAAAGATTTGCGTATGGTCATCGCCCACCTGGGCAACGGCGCGTCCATCACAGCCGTCGCCAACGGCGAATCACGCGATACCAGCATGGGTCTGACACCGCTGGAAGGGCTGGTAATGGGTACGCGCAGCGGCGACATCGATCCTTCCGTATTCGGCTTCCTCGCCGAAAACGCCAATATGGGCATTACCCAAATCACCGAAATGCTGAACAAAAAATCCGGCCTGCTCGGCATTTCCGGTCTGTCCAACGACTGCCGCACCATTGAAGAAGAAGCCGCCAAGGGGCATAAAGGCGCGAAATTGGCCTTGGATATGTTTATCTACCGCCTTGCCAAATACATCGGCAGTATGGCGGTTGCCGCCGGCGGGCTGGATGCCTTGGTCTTCACCGGCGGTATCGGCGAAAACTCCGACATCATCCGCGAACGCGTACTGGATCACCTGGGCTTCCTCGGTCTGAAAGCCGACCGCGAGGCCAACCTGAAGGCACGCTTCGGCAACGCCGGCGTGATTACCACTGCCGACAGCCAAGCCGTCGCCGTGGTCATTCCGACCAACGAAGAATTGATGATTGCACACGATACCGCCCGTTTGAGCGGTTTGTAAGATTCAATCCGCACGCAAGCTGCTTTCGGAAACGGAGGCAGTTTTTTTCTGCCCCCGATGTCCGGACAATACGGCACTTTATACCGCCAAGGCATTGCCGTTTGCCGGCACTCATCACGGTACGGCGACTGACTATTTTTTAATCAGTTTATTATTTTCTATAAAATACATATTCTTAAAACATTTATCCACAAAAGGTACACACGCCGGCGAACACTTCCTGTGTTTACTTTGTATTGCCTATTTTTTCATCAATTATTTTTTATGCTTTATTTTCAAAGGGTAAACCTGCTTATACACACGATTTTCACATCTTCGGGCGGTTTCCGTGTGTATGGCGGGCATTGTCCTGCCAAATAAAATGCCGTCTGAACGTTCAGACGGCATTTGAAACATCGGAATCAGCGGTTCTGCTCATACCATTCGATAAACTTGTCGGCTTTGACAAAACCCAACAGCGGTTCGCTGCGGCTGCCGTCTGCGCGGACGACAAACACGCCCGGCGGCCCGAACAGACCGTATTCTCTCAACAATGCCTGATGTTCGGGCGTGTTGGCGGTTACGTCGATTTGGAAAAAGCGTTCCATATCGACAGCCTGATGCACTTCCGGCTGATTGAGCGTGTATGCCGCCATTTCTTTGCAGGAAATGCACCAATCGGCATAAAAATCCAAAACGACGGGTTTATCGGGATGTTCTTTCAACGCCGTATCCATCGCTGCCCTCAGCGCGGCAGTATCGGCAAACATTTTGCCGTGTTCCGAAGATTTGCCTGCTTCAGCCGGCGGATTGAGGGTCAGGAAATGGTGCAGCGCGGTCGTTTTCCCATTTGCACTCTGCCAGCCGAACCACGCGCCGCCAATCAGCAATATGCCGCCCAACACATACGCCGCCGCTTTCAGACGGCGTTTCTGCCTGTTCGCCTTACGCAAAAGCATACAGGCGGGAATCAGCATCAACAGGGTATAAAGCGCGATTACCGGGTAATAGGGCAAATGCGGCGTGGCGAGGTAAACGGCGACGGCAAGCAGGATGAAGCCGAATGCGTACTTGACGGCGTTCATCCAATCGCCTGCCTTAGGCAGGATATGTCCGCCGAACGTGCCGATGGCAATCAGCGGAACTCCGGTGCCGAGTGCCAAAGTGTAAAGTGCCAAACCGCCCAAAACCGCATCGCCCGTCTGACCGATGTAGCCCAAGGCAAATGCCAGCGGCGGGGCGACGCACGGCCCGACAATCAGCGCGGACAGAATGCCCATAATAAAGACGGAAACGATTTTACCGCCTGAAAGTTTGCTGCTCTGGTTTTGGAAATACGACTGCACGGTGTTGGGAAGCTGGATATTGAACAGCCCGAACATAGACAGTGCCAAGACGACCATCAAAGCCGATGCCGCCAACACGACCCAAGCCTGCTGCAACCATACGGTCAGCAGCGCGCCCGTCAGTCCGGCAACAATGCCGACCAGCGTATAAGTCAGAGCCAAACCCTGAACATAAACGACGGACAGCACAAACGCCCGCGCCTTGCCCGCCTTTTTGTCGCCGACCACGATACTGGAAACAATCGGCAACAGGGGATACATACAGGCGGTAAAACTCAGACCCAAACCGGCGAGAAAAAACGCCAAAAGATTGGCGTTGAGCGTATCCCAAGACAGCTTGAAACGGCTGTCGCCGCCCTCATCCCCTTTCGGGGGCGGCAACGCCCCGCTGCCGTTTTGAGAGGAAGGCTGCAAAAAGCGGTCTTTGGCGGATGCCGGTTCGTCGGTTTGCGGATGGTAAGTGCCGTTGCCGGAAATATCAAACCCGGTATCCACGGGCGGATAGCACACGCCGGCTTCGGCACAGCCCTGATAGGTCAAAACCAATTTATACGGTTCGCCGACAGCCTTTGCATAAGGAAAGGCAACCTGCGCTTCGTGATGGTAAACCGTCTGTCTGCCGAAAAACTCGTCTTCCTTCTCTTCACCCTTGCTGAAAGAAGGCTGTCCCAACAAATCCGCCGGATCGGTCTTGCCGACGATTTTCGCCTGATACATATAGTATCCGTCGGCAATCTTGAAACGGACGTTCACACCGTCGTCGGCAACAGCAAGCTCCGGCACGAATGCCTTTTCCGGCGGCAGCAGTTCGTTCGCATCCAGCGCGAAAGCCCGTCCGCACAACATCAAAAATACGGCGAACAGGCAAATCAGTTTTTTCATAATCGAATCCGTTTCAGACAAATAATTTGTCTACATTATAAAAGGTAAGGTTGACGGTAAGATTTAATTTATGTAAAACCCCCATTGTCCCAGCCTATACGCATTTTTGCCGAACACATGCAGTAAAAACGAAGGAGTAGTAAATGATGTCAAGACCAGCTCTTTCTCTTTATGCACCATTGTATACACTAAAGGAAGTTGATCAAAATATCTGGATAGTAGACGGTGATTTGATTCAAATGGATATGAAGGTCTTCAAACTACCTTTTCAGACACGTATGACGGTGGTTAAGTTAAATGATGGCAAACTCTGGATTCATTCTCCTATCGCGCCAAACGAGGAGCTCTTTACTGAACTGGATGCTATGGGCAGAGTCGCTTACCTGATTTCTCCAAATAAGATTCACTATGCTTATATTACAGATTGGAAAAAAAGATATCCTCATGCGCAAACATGGTCTAGTCAACGATATAATAATTAAGAGAGAAAACAAAATGAGAGTACCAACTTATATTAAAGAAGAAAATTACAATATAATAAATATAGATGATACATTTACAAGTATTAGTATTTGCAACAACTTAGAAAGTTTAAATACCAACGAACTGTATGAAATTTATTTTTATGGTTCACTTTTTGAAGAATATATGATTTGTGGTATGTATGATGAAAAAAATGAGATTAGCAATCCTTGCATGATAGTAGCAAAATGTATACATACAGGAAAAGAAATTTTACTCTATGATGAAGCTAAATATGGATACAACCCTATGTTCTGTGATGAGATAAATTTAGAAGATATCAAAAAACGTCGACTTTCTAAATTAGAAATTCCAAACTCTAAAATTGAAATAGATTTTACCTATAGCATTGATTTTGATGAAGAGAAAGAAGATTTTGAATTTGATGAAGATGACTTTACAGAAACTATTAACGGAGAAAAAATTTCTTTTGAAGAAGTGAAGAGAAATGGATTTGATTATATAAAAATTACTGCTATAGACGAACTAGATACCAAAAGGGTTATCTGTGAGTTAGAACTTGCATAAGTTTATTAATTATGTACGATGTAAACACTCGCGATGTCCGCCGCTTTTTCGCCCGCGTGTGGCAGCAGAGGCTCAATCCGCTGCAATTGGGCGCGTTGGAACAGAAAGCCCTCCGCATTGCCGAAGCCCATCCCGAATACCACCGTTATCTCGAACATATCGAAGACTATCTGGACACCGACTGGCTGCCGGAAAACGGCGAAAGCAACCCCTTCCTGCATATGTCGCTGCATTTGTCCGTCCAAGAACAGGCGGGCATAGACCAGCCGCACGGCATACGCGCCATCCATCAGGCACTGTGCGCCAAACGCGACTGGCCGGAAGCCGAACACGAAATGATGGAAGCACTGGCGGAAACACTGTGGACGGCGCAACGCTACGGCACCGGTTTGGATGTCAATTTCTACATGACCCGGCTGCGCAAACTCATCGGCTTGGGCGCAGAGGATCAGGCCAGATTGAACCCGCATGAAATCGCCTGACCATACCGACCGCCTGAAAAATGCCGTCTGAAGCGAGACAACCCCTTTCAGACGGCATTCATTTTCTCCAAATTATTTCCACAACGCCTTTTTCAGCATAATCAACCAATCCTTCTTATCCAAAACCGGACGTTGTGCAAACACATCGTAGCCGCACGCGTCCAGTTTCTGCAAAATCAACTGCGCCCCCAACACAATCATACGGAGTTCCAAACCGATACGCCCTTTCAATTCGCGCGCCAAAGGCGAACCCGCCTTCAACATGCGGAACGCACGCCGGCACTCATACGCCATCAGCCGCTGAAACGCCGCATCCGCCCTACCCTCCGCAATCTGTCCTTCGGAAACGCCGAATTTCGCCAAATCGTCCTGCGGGATATAAACCCTGCCCTTTTGCCAATCTACAGCCACATCCTGCCAAAAATTCACCAGTTGCAAAGCCGTACAGATGCCGTCGCTTTGCGCCACGCCCACCGCATCCGTTTTCCCGTACAAAGCCAGCATAATGCGTCCGACAGGGTTGGCGGAACGCCGGCAATAATCGGCCAGCTCGCCGAAATGCGCGTACCGCGTTTTGACCACATCCTGCGAAAACGCCGAAAGCAAATCATAAAACGGCTGCAAATCCAAACCGAACGGCACAACCGCCTCGGCATCCAATCGGGCAATCAAAGGATGCGCCGGCCTGCCGCCCGATGCCAACACGTCCAACTCGCGCCGCAAACCCTCCAGCTCCGCCAACCTGACTTCAGACGGCATACAGCCCTCGTCCGCCATATCGTCCGCCGTCCGCGCAAACGCATACACCGCGTGAACCGGCTTCCTCAAACGGCGCGGCAAAATTACCGAACCGACAGGAAAATTTTCATAATGTCCGACCGACATACCTTCTCCATCCATCAAACAAAATGCCGTCTGAAACGGAATCAAGCCTTTCAGACGGCATAGCAAACCTCCAAGCCGACGCGTCAATGATGGTGATGACCGTGCGGCCCGTGGACGTGTCCGTGTGCGATTTCCTCGTCAGACGCATCGCGCACGCTTTCAACCGTAGCCTTAAAGCGGATTTTCATGCCTGCCAAAGGATGGTTGCCGTCAACCACCGCCTTGCCGTCGGCAACATCGGTTACACGATAGACGACAACCTCGCCGGTTTCAGGATCGTCGGCTTCAAACATCATGCCGACTTCGACTTCAACAGGAAACACGCCGACATCTTCAATACGGACCAACTCCGGATCCTGCTCGCCGAACGCATCGTCGGGCGACAGCGCCACATCGACCGTATCGCCGGCATCCTTACCGTGCAACGCCTCTTCCACCAAAGGGAAAATACCGTCATAACCGCCGTGCAGATACGCAATCGGCTCTTCCGTCTTATCCAGAAGCTGATTATTGACATCGTACATTTCATAATGCAGCGAAACTACGGAATTTTTTGCAATAGCCATATTTGTCCTTTCAGAAACAGCAGATTGGTTATAGTGGATTAACAAAAACCGGTACGGCGTTGCCTCGCCTTAGCTCAAAGAGAACGATTCTCTAAGGTGCTGAAGCACCAAGTGAATCGGTTCCGTACTATCTGTACTGTCTGCGGCTTCGTCGCCTTGTCCTGATTTTTGTTAATCCACTGTACATTAAAGATTCTAACACAGCCGCTGCGCCGGCCGGCCGACGTTAATGTATTCACAAACCGTGCGGCGCGCGTTTTTATGTAATTTTTTGTTATTTTTTCATTGTGCAACTTTTTTGCAACATCCCACAGAGCGCGCCGGCTTATCCGCCGCCATCCCAAACCTGCCGTCATCAATCGCGCAACATACTGAATTATATCGTCCTGCACGAAATCCCCTTTGCCGGAAACGGGGCTGCAAAACCGTTTTACAGGATTTATCATTCGACCGGCGGAAAAACTTTTCATTCAAACCTGTTTTCCCATTTGCACACCGTTGCAATCCCCTATTTCGTGGTGCATAATTACGCAAAATTCAGCAATGAATTTTCAACTTGGTTTGTAGTGATGGCCGATAACGGCCGTTTCACCCTAATTTAAATTGATTTTAAAGGTTACTAAAATGAAAAAATCCCTGTTTGCCGCTGCTTTGTTGTCTTTGGCTCTGGCCGCCTGCGGTGGAGAAAAAGCCGCTGAAGCT
>AEPI01000127.1 GCA_000193795.2 Neisseria lactamica NS19
CAGATGCGCCGATTCCGCCTCTTTCTCCTGCAAATGGGCAATCTGCTTTTCGGCTGCGGAAAAACGGTTGCCCAAAGCATAATTTTCGTCTTGCAAACGCCGGTATTTCTCATCCAATACCGCCAATTCCGACACGGTTTTGCCGTGCGCCTGTTCGACAAAATCACATCTTGCCGCCTTTTCCGCCAGTTGCGCGGCCAACCCGGAAATTTTGCCCTGAAGCTGATTTTTCATCATCAACCACGTTATCAACACACCTAGCAACAAAGTTGCCAAAGACAACACAAACGCCGTCAATCCCATCAAACGCCTCCAATATTCACACATTGCCACATCAAACAAGCAAGAACCCGAATGATTCTACCCACATACTCCGAAAATTCCAAAATCCAAATCTCGTTCGTTTCATTTAGGCAAAAATTCGGTTTTTTGGGTTTCGGTTTTTTTCGATAGATTCCTGCCGCGTTGTGGTTCTAGATTCCCGCCTTCGCGGGAATGACGGGGTTTCGGTTTTTGAGTTTCAGGGAATTTTTGAATCGTCATTCCCACAAAGATGGCAATCCGATTTTTGAGTTCCGGTTAGTTCAAATATAGTGGATTAACAAAAATCAGGACAAGGCAACGAAGCCGCAGACAGTACAGATAGTACGGAACCGATTCACTTGGTGCTTCAGCACCTTAGAGAATCGTTCTCTTTGAGCTAAGGCGAGGCAACGCCGTACTGGTTTTTGTTAATCCACTATAAATTCTGAAACTTTCATTCCGCCAACCCAACGCAGGCAGGAATCCGGTTTTTTGATTCAGCCATTTCAGACAACGCCTTGGCCTTATGTTCCCGGTTTCCCACTTTCGTGAAAATGGCGGTAGAAAGTTTTCTGTTTTCCCGACAAATACCCGAAATCTAAAATTTCCCCATCCCCGCAAAAACCAAAACAGAAACCTAAAATCTCGTCATCCCCACAAAAATCCGAACCCGAGACAGAAACCCAAAATCTTATATATTGCACTCGTCATTCCCACAAAAATCCGAACCTGAAACAGAAACCTAAAATTTCGTCATCCCCACAAAGATCCGAACCCGAAACAGAAACCTAAAATTTCGTCATTCCCGCGCAGGCGGGAATCCGGGCCGTTCGGTTTCAGCCTTTTCTGATAAATACTCATAACATTAAATTTCCTAATTCCCATTTTCGCAGGAATGACGATATAAGCATTTTCTATTTTAATTTGCGATAAATTTCCACATCTCAAAATCAGCTTGCCGCCAATACCGCCCACTTTTTTCACGCAACAATGCCGTCTGAAGTGCCGCAGGCCTATTCAGACGGCATTCAAGCCGATCAAACAACAAACACAACAGAAAAGGCAAACCACAAAGGATTTGCCTTTTGTTCCGGCTGTTTAGTGTACGTCTTTCCAATATTCTTTTTTCAGGAAATACGCCAAAGGCAGCATAACCGCCAATAAGAAAATCATCACGACATAGCCGATACGTTTGCGTTGCAGCTGGGCAGGTTCGCCCATATACACGAGGTAATTGACCAAATCGCGTACATATGCGTCATACTCTTTTTGGATAACTTTACCGTTCGGCAGGCGGCGGCTGTGCAGGCCGGTAGATTCCCAAT
Source organism: Neisseria lactamica NS19 (assembly GCA_000193795.2). Classification (GTDB taxonomy): domain Bacteria; phylum Pseudomonadota; class Gammaproteobacteria; order Burkholderiales; family Neisseriaceae; genus Neisseria; species Neisseria lactamica_A. The sequence continues at coordinate 1,629 of AEPI01000127.1, forward strand.
ACAGCTTAGGCTTCATCTCGCCGTGTTCGTCTTTCACCATAACGGGCTGACCTTTGGCATCCAATTCGACTGCCTGAACGCCTTGCTGTTCCCACAACGGGTGGGGCATACCGACTTTATCGAATACGGTATTGTTCCAGCCGCTCGGACGGGTCGGATCTTTATAGAATCCGCGCATATAGGCGTAAAGGTAGTCCGCGCCTCTGGAACGGGCAATCAGCGTCAAATCCGGAGGAGCCGCGCCAAACCATTTTGCCGCATCTTTCGGGTTCATCGCCGAATGCATGACATCGCCGACATTATCGGTGGTAAACATCAGGTTTTTCTTGATTTCTTCGTCAGTCAAACCGATGTCTTTCAAACGGTTGAAACGCATACCGCTTGCCGAGTGGCAGGATAGGCAGTAGTTGGTAAAGATTTGTGCGCCGCGCTGCAGGCTGACTTGGTCGCGCAGGTCGATATCGACTTTTTCATAGTGTCCGCCGCCGCTGGCGAATGCGGCACTCATAGGCACTGCCAACAACAAGGCAGCAAACCGGTTTTTCAGAGTTTGTTTCATTTTCGCTGCCCTCATCAGATATTGGTTGCAAACAGATATGCACAAACCGCCGTAATGCCTACGTAAACAAAAAACATAATTTTCTGTTTGGCGGTACTCATAGTTACACGCTCGGGAACCGGTTTGTTTTTATCCAGTTTGGTGTAGAACGGCATACCCAGGAAGAATGCAAAATAAACGAAAGACAGGATGCGCGCGACCAAAGTACGCGTATCGGTTGCCACCATCGCACCCAAAATACCCAAACCGATAAAGGCAATGATGAACAAGACCAATGCGGTTTTGAAAATCGGGCCGCGGTAACGGACGGATTTCACCTCGCCCCTGTCCAGCCAAGGCAGCAGGGCAATCAATACGACCGCCGCGCCCATACCGATTACGCCCCAAACCTGTGTTCCCAAGAATGAGGGAATCGCACGCAAAATGGCGTAGAACGGTGTGAAATACCATACTGGCGCAATGTGCGGAGGGGTTTTCAGCGCATTCGCCGCATCGAAGTTCGGCGCTTCCAAGAAGTAACCGCCGCCTTCCGGTGCGAAGAACAATACGGCACAGAAGACAATCAGGAATACGACGACACCCAAGATGTCTTTAACGGTGTAGTAAGGATGGAACGGGATACCGTCGCGCGGGATGCCGTTTTCGTCTTTGTTTTTCTTGATTTCCACGCCGTCGGGGTTGTTAGAACCCACTTCGTGCAGGGCGATGATGTGCGCCACGACCAAGCCGAGCAGCACCAAAGGTACGGCGATAACGTGCAGGGCGAAGAAGCGGTTCAGGGTAACATCGGAAACGTTGAAGTCGCCGCGGATCCAAGTGGACAAATCGGGACCGATGACGGGAATGGCGGAGAACAGGTTAATAATTACCTGCGCGCCCCAAAAGGACATCTGACCCCAAGGCAGCAGGTAGCCCATAAAGGCTTCCGCCATCAATGCCAAGAAAATCAGAGAACCGAAAATCCACACCAATTCGCGCGGTTTTTTGTACGAACCGTAAATCAGGCCGCGGAACATATGCAGGTAAACGACGATAAAGAAGAACGATGCGCCGGTGGAGTGCATATAGCGGATAATCCAACCTCCGGACACGTCGCGCATAATATATTCTACTGCGGTAAAGGCGGCAGGCAGATGGTAGGCGTTCAGGTTGCCGTCCGGTTTGTAGTTCATCGTCAAGAAAATACCGCTGACGATTTGAATCACGAGGACGAGCAGGGCCAAAGAGCCGAAGTAGTACCAAAAATTAAAGTTTTTCGGCGCATAGTATTGCGCCAAATGCTCATTCCACATTTTAGACAGGGGGAAGCGAGCGTCCATCCAGCCTAACAATGCTTTTGCTTTGCTATTGGTTTGGTTTGCCATAATTATCGTTCCTTATTCTTAGTCTTCGCCCACCAAGATAGTTGTGTCGCTCAAGTATTTATATGGCGGGACAACCAGGTTGGTCGGTGCAGGAACACCTTTGTATACGCGGCCGGCCAAGTCGAATTTCGAACCGTGGCAGGGGCAGAAGAAACCGCCTTTCCAAGCCGAACCCAAATCGGCGGGCGCAATGTCGGGACGGAAGGTGGGCGAACAACCCAAATGGGTGCAGATACCGATGGCGACAAGGATGTTCGGCTTAATCGAACGGGTCTCGTTTTTCGCGTACTCCGGCTGCTGTTCCGCATCGGAATTGGGATCGGTAAGTTCGCCGTTGAGGCTTTTCAGGTCTTTAAGCTGCTGCTCTGTACGGTTGAGCACCCAAATCGGCTTGCCCTGCCACTCGGCGGTCAGCAGCTGACCCGCTTCGATTTTGCTGACATCCACTTCGACGGCAGCACCGGCAGCCTTGGCTTTTTCCGAAGGGAAAAAACTGGCCACAAACGGCGTTGCCACACCCAATGCTGCCACTCCGCCCGCGCCGCAGGTCGCAAGTGTCAGAAAACGGCGGCGGCCGTTATTGATTTCTTGATTATCCATTATTCAGTCGTCCTAATATTTTGGGAATACCGAGCCATTAAACATTGCAATTTTACCCGGTTTGCAGTGATACTCAAAGCATTATTTAAAATAAGGTAAAGTTTTATGATATTTCTCAATACTCAAGCCGGGTTGTTTTCGTCAAAATGGCACACTTCCAACCCGAAAACCTCCGCCGCCGATTCTGCCAGCGCGCGCACACCGTAGCGTTCCGTCGCGTGATGGCCTGCCGAAATGAAAGCCGCGCCCGTTTCATTGGCGAGGTGGTATTGGGCTTCGGAGATTTCACCCGTCAGATATAAATCGACACCTTCGTCTATTACCGTCTGAAAAAATCCCTGCGCGCCGCCGCTGCACCACGCGACCTTTCTGATTTCACGGTTCAAGTCGCCGACAACGGCAGGCTTCCGCTGCAAAACCGCTTCAATATGCGCCGCCAATGCGCCGAGTGTCCTGACTTGTTTCAGGCTGCCCGAGTTGAGCAGGTTTTGTTCGCCAAAACGCCTTTCGACTGTAAAACCGAGTTTTTCGGCAAGTTGGGCGTTATTTCCTAATTCAGGATGCGCATCCAGCGGTAAATGGTAAGCCGCCATATTGATGTCGTGCCGCAACAGTGCGGCAATCCGTTCTTTTTTCCAACCGGTAACGGTCGGCGGTTCGTTTTTCCAAAACATACCGTGATGGACCAGAAGCAAATCTGCCTTCTGCTCCACAGCAAAATCAATCGCCGCCTTGCTCGCCGTAACCGATGTGGCAATCTTGCCGATATATGCTTTCCCTTCAACCTGCAAACCGTTGGGGGCGTAATCTTTGAACAATGCCGTCTGAAGCGTCTCGGCGCACCAGTCTGAAAAATCCTTACGCGATACCATTTGTTTTCCTGTCCTTTCCAAACAAGCCGGCATTCTAACCGCAAAATATCCGAAATTCACATTTTCCCGATTTGCACCCGCATATGAATTATTTTAATATGCGCCGGTTCAATATGCCGTCTGAAGCCTTATGGATTCCATCATCGAATTGCGCCACCTCAAAACCCTGCTGGCACTTGAAGAAACCGGCAGCGTCTCCCTTGCCGCCAAACGGGTTTTCCTTACCCAATCCGCACTTTCCCACCAAATCCGTATGCTTGAAAACCACTACGGCGTACCGTTGTTCGAACGAAAATCCACGCCTTTGCGCTTTACCCCGGTGGGAGAAAGGCTGCTGCGCCTCGCCCACGAACTGTTGCCGCAAGTTACCGATGCAGAACGTGATTTGGCGCGCATTATAGAAGGAGAGGCGGGAGAATTGCGGATTGCCGTCGAATGCCATACCTGTTTCGACTGGCTGATGCCCGCAATGGGCGAATTCCGCCCGATGTGGCCCCAAGTCGAATTGGATATCGTATCGGGATTCCAAGCAGACCCTATCGGGCTGCTGCTGCAACACCGCGCCGATCTTGCCATTGTTTCCGAAGCGGAAAAACAAAACGGTATTTCTTTCCAACCGCTGTTTGCCTACGAAATGGTCGGCATTTGCGCACCGGACCATCCGCTTGCCGCCAAAAACGTTTGGATGGCGGAAGACTTTATCGGGGAAACCCTGATTACCTATCCCGTTCCCGACGAGATGCTGGATTTACCCAAAAAAATCCTGATTCCGAAAAACATCAACCCGCCCCGCCGGCACAGCGAACTGACCATCGCCATTATCCAACTGGTTGCCAGCCGGAGGGGAATCGCCGCCTTTCCCTACTGGACCGTTATGCCCTATCTTGAAAAAGGCTATGTCGTTCACCGGCAGATTACCGGCGACGGACTGCAAAGCAAACTGTATGCCGCTATCCGCACTGAAGACACAGATAAAAGTTATCTGAACAACTTTTGCCAAATCATACGCGAACGCGGCTTCGCGGACTTGCCCGGATTAAGTGAGTTGGAACCGGTCTGATTTCCCTTGTTCAAACCATACCCGGGCGGTTTTTCTATAGTGGATTAACTTTAAACCAGTACGGCGTTGCCTCGCGTTGCCGTACTATCTGTACTGTCTGCGGCTTCGCCGCCTTGTCCTGATTTTTGTTAATCCACTATATTTTTTCATGTACTGTTTTTGATTTTTGTCCAATCTGTAATCTTTAGATTGCCAATGGAAAACCGCCTGATACAAATAAAAAACCCTGCGATAAGCAGGGTTTTTGAATTTCCAACATTAACGTTTGGAGAATTGTTTTGCACGGCGTGCTTTGCGCAGACCCGGTTTTTTACGCTCGACTTCGCGGGCATCGCGGGTAACGAAACCGGCTTGAGACAAGGCGGGTTTCAACGCGGCATCGAAGTCAATCAGGGCACGGGTAATGCCGTGGCGGATTGCGCCGGACTGACCGGTTTCGCCACCGCCGACAACGTTGACTTTGATGTCGAAAGATTCGGCGTTTTCAGTCAGAACCAAGGGTTGGCGGACAACCATGCGGCTGGTTTCGCGTGCGAAGAATTCGTCAACGGGACGGCCGTTCACGATGATTTGGCCGGTGCCTTTGGTCAGGAATACACGAGCCACTGAACTTTTGCGGCGGCCTGTGCCGTAGTAGTATTTGCCGTTCATGTCGCGTCCTTATTTCAATTCCAAAACTTTGGGTTGTTGTGCCGCGTGGGCGTGTTCCGCACCCGCATACACTTTCAGTTTTTTAATCATCGCATAGCCCAAAGGACCTTTGGGCAGCATACCTTTTACGGCTTGTTCCAAAGCGCGGCCGGGAAACTGCTCCTGCATTTCGCGGAAAGTACGCTCGTAGATGCCGCCGGGGAAACCGGAATGGCGGAAGTATTTCTTACCTTCGAATTTGGCGCCGGTTACACGCAGTTTGTCCGCGTTGATGACGATGATGTAATCGCCGGTATCGACGTGGGGAGTGTATTCAGGTTTGTGTTTGCCACGCAGACGGCTGGCGACTTCGGCCGCAACGCGACCCAAGACTTTGTCTTGGGCATCGATGACGAACCATTCGCGCTTCACCTCGTGGGGTTTCGCTGAAAAGGTTTTCATAGTGGAAATCCAGATAGATATAGAAAGTTGCGAATTTTAAAGGCGGTAGTGCATTTTGTCAATCGCATTACTGCGTTACGCAAAGGTTTTCCCGTTATGCCGCCGGTTCCGGATATTTTGTGTTTTTCAAGGCGGTTTGACGAAGGAAAAACCGCATCGTTACGATGCGGTTTTGAATGGGAATCCCCGCGAGAGCCGTTTCGGCCGAATCCGCTTGAACCTTGCTGACAAGGCGGCTGCCCCGGGTAGTTTCGGGTGCGTCCGCAAAAGGACGCTCGCGCCCACTACTGCTCCCGGCAGCCTGAAGCGAACTTATTGGTTCAAAGGAATATATGCCTTCGCGGACACCGCAGGGAAAAACTGTTATTCCTGCCCCAAGCGGGATAGTGCTTTTTGGCAGGCGTTGTCCATATCGGTTATTTTACGCGCAAAATCGCCGATTGCCAAATCGCTGCCGTTCAGGGAGGTTTTCAACAGATCGTGGACAACGTTGAGCGCGGCCATAATGACGATTTTCTCGCTGTCGGCAACTCGTCCGCCCTCCCGGATGGCTTCTGCCTTGCCGTTGAGCATTTCGACTGCCTGCAGGAGTGTGTCTTTTTCTTCTGCCGGCGTGTTGACGGTCAGCCGGGCGTGCATGACTTCGATGTTGACTTGTTCGATGTTCATCCTTTAATCCTTATTGCTGCGTTTCCTGCCGTTGGGGGAGGCGCGCTGCCAGTGCGCTGATTTTCTCCCTGCTCTGTTCGAGCAGGCTGCGGTATCGTGCATTTTCTTCTGTCAGGCTGTCGATTTTGTTTTGCAGGTCTTCCTTGAGTTTGCCGACTTGGACGAGCAGGGCTTCGCTGAGTTCGTCAACGGCGGTTTCGTGTTCGAGTTTTTGCCGCTCGTGCGCCCGTTTGAGTTCGGCGGCGGTTTCTTTGAGGCGGCGGTTTTCGCTGACGAGGGTTTCGAATTTTTGTACCAGCGTATAAACGCTGCTTTCGAGTTTTTCGATATTTTGTTTCATAACCTTACCTGTCCGTATGCCGTCTGAAGGCTTCAGACGGCATCTGTTTGTTGTTTATTCGAAACGCGCGCTGCGCTCCATCAGTCTTTCGACAACCTGTTGCGGGGTCATTTCTTTGCGGATGAGTTGCAGCAGGGTTTGGGTAATCGGCATGTCGATTTGGTATTTGCAGGCGGTATTGAAGACTTCTTCTATCGTGCTGACCCCTTCTGAAACGTGTCCGATTTCGACCAGCACCTGATGCAGTTCTTTGCCTTCCGCCAATCCCAAACCGACGCGGCGGTTGCGCGAAAGTGCGCCGGTGCAGGTGAGGATGAGGTCGCCGATACCGGCCAGCCCCATCATGGTTTTGGGCTGCGCGCCCATTGCGGAGGCAAGGCGGGTGATTTCGGCGAGTCCGCGCGTAACCAGTGCGGCACGGGCGTTAAGCCCGTATTCGAGGCCGTCGGACAATCCGGTGGCAATCGCCATAACGTTTTTTACCGCGCCGCCGACCGCCACGCCGATAACGTCGGTACTGCCGTAAAGCCGCATGACCGAAGTGTTGAGTTGGGGGACAAGTTCCTCGACCCATTCTTGGTTTTCGGAAGCGAGGACGACGGCACAGGGCAGTTGTTTGGCGAGTTCTTGTGCAAAACTCGGGCCGGAAAGTACGCCGATTTTCTTATTGTCGGGCAATACTTCTTTCAATACTTGGAAGGTCAGCAGCCCGGTATCCTGCTCGAATCCTTTGCAGGCGGCTAGAATCGGAAGATGCCCCGCGCCGTTTTGCTTCAACAGTTCGGCACTGCTTCTCAAACCTGCGACTGAAGTAACAATCAACACCAGCCCGCTGTCTTGCAACGCGTCTGCCAAATCCGTACACACTTCCAGCGTTTCGGGAAAGGGGAAACCGGGCAGCCCGTGCTTGTTTTCACGTTCTTCCTTCATTTGGCGGACTTGGTCCGCGTTGCGCGTCCATAGGGATACGCGGTTGCCGTGTTGGGAAAAATGCAGGGCGAGTGCCGTACCCCACGAACCTGCGCCGATAACGGTAATTTTCATTGGTCGTCTTTCAACATATCACTGCCGTTCACTTTAAAACAATCGCTGTTTCTCTGCAAGTGCAGACAGGGAAATGCCGTCTGAAAGGCGTTCAGACGGCATTTTGCCCCGATGCGGCACCATCAGCCGGTATTGCGCAAACCTTGCGCCACGCCGTTGATGGTCAGGTGCACCATCAGCAGCGCGTGCGGATTGTCGGGCTCTTTGCGCAGGCGTTTGAGCATGGCGACCTGCAGTCCGTTGAGGGCGTTCAGGTAGGGAATCCTCAAGGCGAGCGAGCGGGCGAGGCTGCGGTTGTCGCGCAAAAGTTCTTCGGTTTGCAGCAGGTCGAGCAGGGCTTTGCGGCTGCGCCGGTATTCTTCCTTAATCATCCCGAAGATGATTTTTGCCTTATCGGGCGATTCGCTCAAGCCGGCATAGTTTTCCGCCAGGGTGATGTCGGTTTTCGCCATCACTTGTTCCATATTGGAGAGCATGGCTTGGAAGAACGGGTTGTTTTGGGCGTGTTCGCGCAGTGCGGCGAGGGTTTCGGGACTGCCTTCGCACAAGGTTTCCACCGCGCTGCCGAAACCGTACCAAGCCGGCAGCATCAGCCGGTTTTGCATCCAAGAGAATACCCACGGAATCGCGCGCAAGTCCTGAATCCGCGCCAAGGTTTTGCGGCTGGCGGGACGGCTGCCGAGGTTGAGGGTGGCGATTTCCTGAATCGGACTGGTTTGCAGGAAATAGTCGATGAAGTCGGGATGGGTAATCAGTTCGCGGTAGTATTTGAACGATACGTCCGACAATGCCTGCATCAGTTTGGCATCGGGATCTTTTTTGTCCGGCAGGATGCCGGCTTCCAAAGTCGCGGCAACCAAGGTTTCCAAGTTGCGTTGGGCATTGCCCGGGTCGGCATATTTGGCAGTGATGACTTCGCCTTGTTCGGTGATGCGGATTTGCCCCGCCACGCTGCCTGCCGGTTGGGCGAGAATGGCTTGGTAAGACGGGCCGCCGCCGCGACCGACGCTGCCGCCGCGTCCGTGGAACAGGCGCATGCGGACATCGTATTTTTTGAAGAGTTCGACCAAACCCAATTCCGCCTGATACAGACACCATGAGCTGGTAACGTAGCCGCCGTCTTTGTTGGAGTCGGAGTAGCCGAGCATGATTTCTTGGATGTTTCCACGGCTTTCGAGCAAGGCATCATACCAGTCGAGGCGGAACATGGTTTCCATGACCGGACAGGCGTTTTCGAGCGCTTCGATGGTTTCAAACAGCGGCACGATATTGATGCGGCTGTGCGGTTTGCCGTTTTCCACCACCAACAGACCGCTTTCTTTCAGCAGCAATGCCAAGGCGAGCAGGTCGCTGGGTTGTTCGCAGTTGGAAATAATGCTTTGCGTAACGGCATCTTCACCGAATTCGTCTTTGACTTTTCGCGCTTCGTTGAAAATCGCCAGTTCGCGGCGGGTATGGTCGCTGTATGTGATGAACGGGCTGTACAGCGGACGCTGATGGCTCAATTCGCGTAACAGGGCGGTTTGTTTTTGCTCTTCGTTCAGGCTGTTGTAGTCTTCCAGACCAGCGTGTTGGAAAAGCTCGGCAACCACATCGGCGTGTTTGCCTGCGTGTTGGCGCAGGTCGAGCGGCATCATGTGGAAGCCGAACACGGATACGCTGCGGATAATGTCGGCAAGACGGCCTTCCGCCAGCAGTCGGCTGCCGTTGTCGATAAGGGAACGTTGCAATTTTTTCAAATCATCGAGAAATTCTTGTGCCGAAGCATAAGGCTCGAGAAAGCCGAATTTGCAGCCCATACCCAAACCGAGCGCGCGCGCTTTGCCCATAGCGCGCGCCATAATGTAGGCGATGGCGCGGCGGTAGGGTTCTTCGGCGCGGGCGATTTCTTCGTCGGGCGATTTGTCGGACAACGCCGTTACATCGCCGTTGACTTTGACGCGGCGGATGGAGAGCGGCAGTTCGCGGTAGAGTTTGTCGAGTTCGCCGCGATAGAAACGGAACACGGCATCGGCATGCCGTCTGAACGCAAAGCGCAGGGTTTCGGCAGAAACAAACGGATTGCCGTCGCGGTCGCCGCCGATCCAGCCGCCGATTTTGAGGATGTCCGGAACGCGGACGCCGGGATAGGCCGTCTGAAAGTCGTGTTCCATCTTGCGGTAGAGCTTGGGCAGGGCTTCAAAAAAGCTCATCGGGAAGATGGACACGCCGTTGTTGATTTCGTCGTTGACGCTGAGTTTGTGGCGGCGCGTTTCGCTGGTCTGCCACAAGCCCAGAAGCACGGTGTCGATTTCGCGGCGCAGCCGTGCCAGCGCATCGGCATTGGTGCAGCGTTCGCGTTGCGGCAGCAGCGCGCGGATGCGGCGGTTGAAATTTAAGACGGTCTGGCGTTGCACTTCGGTCGGGTGCGCGGTCAAAACGGCGGTAATGGACGTATTGTCCAACTGCCGCTGCACCGTTTTGCCGTCGGTTTTCCCCGCTTTGAGCCTGCGGACGGTTTCCGTCAGGCTGCCTTCCGCGCCGCCGTGTCCGGCTTCTTCGTGGATTTGGCGGCGGCGTTCGTGGTGCACGTCTTCGGCGATGTTCAAAATTTGTGCGAACAGCCCGCAGGCAAGCGTCAGGTCGTAGGTCTGCCATTCGTCCAACTGCGGCAATACTTTTTCAATCAGTGCCGCGCTGTCGTCCGAAACCGATAACAACTTAACGGTTTCCACCACCAAAGGCGAGGCTTCCTCGTGCAAAAGGTTGAACAACGACTGTTTTAAAAATTCCGCATCCGCCGCCAAAGCGGCATCTTTCGGATTATTTAAGATATGCAGTTGCATGATTTTTCTCTCTCGTCTGCCGTAAATTTTGTAAATGTACCTCAAATGCCGCATCCGTGCCAAAACGTTTTGTCCGCCGGAGTGCGCCGGACACCCCGAACCATTCATATTTTAACCGCCGCCCTGCGGATGCCGTCTGAAGTTGAAAGCCCCGCAAAGGCGGCGGTACAATCGCCTTCCCGTTTTCCGGCACGGGATTCGGGTTTCCGAAACAGGGGTTTCCGCTGCCGCAAACCGGGCATAAGGCACATCCGCCGTCCCGGACAGGGCGGCCCTTCCCAAGCCCGCCCCCAAACCGATAAGGAATCGAGATGAACACCACCCGACACGACTCCGACGACGAATTCCTGCTGCGGTACAGCCGGCACATCCTTCTGGATGAAATCGGCATCGAAGGGCAGCAAAAACTTGCCGGCGCGCATATTTTGGTCGTCGGATGCGGCGGTTTGGGTGCCGCCGCCCTGCCCTACCTTGCCGCCTCGGGTGTCGGCACGCTGACCATAGCCGATTCCGACACGGTCGAACTGCACAACCTGCAACGCCAAGTCGCATTTGACGAGGGCGATGTCGGCAAGCCCAAAGCCGAAGCCTTGGCAGGCCGTCTGAAGCGCATCAACCATACCGTCGATGTTCGCGCCGCCAACGAAAAACTCGACGGCGGCCGCCTGACCGATTTGGTTCAAACCGCCGACATCGTTTTAGACTGCTGCGACAACTACGCCACACGGCAGGCGGTCAACCGTGCCTGCGTGCAGACGAAAACACCCTTGGTTTCAGGGGCGGCGGTACGCTTTGAAGGGCAACTTGCCGTGTACCGTCCCGACTTGCCCGACTCGCCGTGTTACGCCTGCCTGTTTGACGGCGGATCGGCTTCAGACGGCATCTGTTCCCTTTTCGGCGTGTTCTCGCCGCTGGTCGGCATCATCGGCTGCACACAGGCGGCGGAGGCACTGAAAATCCTGCTGGATGCGGGCGAACCGTCGCACGGCAGGCTGGCGGTTTACCGCGCCTTGGAAGGGGGCTGGCAATATTTCGACCTGCCGCGCAACCCCGAATGCCCGGTTTGCGGCGCGGAACGGTAAAACCCTGCCGCCGTTTCAGACGGCATCCAAACGGATGCGGCGGAACGGTTTTAAAAATTTAAAAATTTACATTTCTTTGCAAAAAAAAAAAAAAAATAAACTTACCTTATAATTGCAGTTGTTTTAGCAATGTCTGTTTCGCAGACTCATTGAGTAAGACGTTTTCCCCGTAATGTGTTTGGCCGTCTGTCCCCCTTGGGTTCGGACGGCTTTTTTTAGGCCGCATTTGAATACCCGGCCGATTTCGTCTGTTTGCAGGGGAAAGCCGCTTATTTCCGTTCGGGCGGAAAACGATTCCATCGGATAAAAGGCATTTTGTCCGACTGATTAAAGTGGCATCCTAGGGTTGCATCGGCGGAATATTCAAACACGGCTTTTTTAAGGAAATCCGGATACGGCGGCGCATCAATAATGCGGCGGAATCTCGTCGCGCAGAGAATACGGCTCTTGCGCGTCCGGATTCCTGTCCTGCATTTTTTGATACAGCAGCCTCAATTGCGCCTGCTGCAAATCCAGCGTCTGCCGCAATTCCGCCACCATCGCGTTCAGACCGGCGATTACGTCTTCCTGAAGCGCGGATTGGATTTCCAATTCGACAATACGGCACTCCAGCCCTTCAAGCCCGTCCATTTACAGCACCATCGCGGCAATCCAGCCGGCAAGCAGCAGCGGGATGTTGTAGTGAATAAAGGTCGGAATGACGGAATCGCGGATGTGGTCGTGCTGCCCGTCGGCGTTCAGCCCCATCGTCGGGCCCAGCGTGGAATCGGACGCGGGCGAACCGGCATCGCCCAACGCGCCCGCCGTGCCGACCAAGGCAACTGTGGCAAGCGGCGAAAAACCCAAACCGACACACAGCGGCACATAAATCGCGGCGATAATCGGCAAAGTGGAAAAGGACGAACCGATGCCCATCGTCACCAAAAGCCCCACAACCAGCATCGCCAATGCCGCCATACCTTTGCTGTTGCCGAATATCGCCATACTGCTTTCCACCAGCGGCTGAATGTGTCCGGTCGCATTCATCACGGCGGCAAAACCCTGTGCGGCAATCATAATGAAACCGACCATCGCCATCATTTTGATGCCTTCGCCGAATACGTCGTTTGCCTTGTCGCGGTTGATAACGCCCAACATCATAAATACGGCGAAACCGAGCATCGCGCCCAACACCAGCGAGTCTTCATACATCAGCTGTATGGCAAAACATACGGCAATGGCAATCGCGGCGGCGAGGCTGCGGTAGGCGGACGGCTGCGGACGGTTTGCCGCATCGGCATTGCCCGCCTCATCGGCATTGTTGCTTTGGTACAGGCGGGGCTTGCGGTAATGTACAAATGCCAGCAGGAGTCCGATTACCATACCCGATGCGGGAATCGCCATTGCCGCCATAACATTGATGTTTTTCACATCAAGTTCCGGTGCGGCGGAATGGATGTTGCCCAACAGGATTTCGTTCAAAAAAATCGCGCCGAAGCCGTAAGGCAGGAACATATAGGTCGTAACCAGCCCGAAAGTGATGACGCACGCAATCAGGCGGCGGTCGACTTTAAGGCGGTTGAACACCAAAAGCAGCGGGGGGACGATCATCGGGATAAAGGCGATGTGGATAGGCACGACGTTCTGGCTCATAATGCCCATCACAAGGATGACCGCCAGCAGCAGCCATTTGACCGCGCCCTCGCCCGAACGCACGCTGTCGGGCATACCGCCCCTGTTCAGCTTGCGGACGACCGCGCCGGCAAGCTGCTGCGGCAGGCCGGAATGGGTAATCGCCATAGCAAACGCGCCGAGCATCGCATAAGAAAGCGCAATTTTCGCGCCGCCTTCCAAACCTTTGTTAAACACGGGGATAATCCCCGCCTGACCGGCCTGTCCCGCCGCATCGGCAATGTTTTGCAGCGGCATACCCGCCACCGCGCCGCCGACAAACGCGCCGATCGTCAGGCTCAATACCACGTGCACGCGCGACAGCGACAGCACCAGCATCACGATTACGGCAACTACGACTGCATTCATTGTTTATCGCTCCAAACCCATAAATGTTTACATATCAAAACACATCATAACCCAATAACGGGAAACCCGCCAATTTTGCAAACAATTATTTCAAATGCTTCATATACTTCCCCAGCGTAACCCTGTCCAAACCCGCCAAATCCGGCAGGGTTTCCACTTCTGAAAAACCATTTTGCGCCAACACGCCGCGCACCGCCTCGCCCTGATCGAAACCGTGTTCCAGCAGCAGAAAGCCGCCGTCTGCCAGATACTTGGGCGCGCCCTCCGCCAATGCCCTGATGCAGCTCAGGCCGTCTGAAAAATCGGTCAGCGCGATTTGCGGCTCAAACCTCAAATCGCCTTGCGACAAATGTTCATCGCCGTTTTCGATATAGGGCGGGTTGGAAACGACGACATCCCACCGCCCTTCAGACGGCATATCGGTGTCGAACCACGAACCGTGTGCAAATTCGACCGCCGCGCCCAAATCTGCCGCATTTTTCCGCGCCGTTTCAAGGGCGGACGGGCTGATGTCGGATGCGCGCACAAACGCATCGGGGCGTTCGAGCGCGACGGTTGCGGCAACCGCGCCGCTGCCCGTCCCCAAATCCCACACGCGCCCGTTTTCCGGCAGGCGCGCCAATACGGCTTCGACCAAGTGTTCGGTTTCGGGACGCGGAATCAACACGCTCGGATTGACCGTAAAGCGTCTGCCGTAAAATTCGCGCACACCCAAAATATAGGCGACCGGCTCGCCGCTCAGACGGCGTTGCGCCAGCCCGTCCGCCTGCTGCCGGACTTCGTCCGGAATTTCTTCCCCGCCCCGTGTCAACAACTGCACGCGCGTATATCCCGAAGCATATTGCAGCAGCATTCTTGCTTCATTTTTAGGCAGTTTTGACAAGCCCGACCATTCGTCAAACGTCATTTTTCATCCCGTCTGCCGCCGATGCGGCTCGAACATTTTTTCCGGCTTTGCGGCACGCTTGTTCAAAAAATATTATTTTCGCTTTGAAATTATATAATAAAGAAAAACACCTTATCGCCGTTTCGATACCGTAGGAACTTATCCGAATAGCAGAAACGCTCTGCCGTCATTCCGCGAAAGCGGTCATCCGGAAACATAAGGCTGAAGCGATTTTCGGGAATGGCGATTTGAAAGTTGCCCGAAATTCATAAACAAGCGAAACCGAACGGGGCAGATTCCCTTCCAAGCGGCAACAACGGAATAAATAAAAAAACAATGATATATAGTGGATTAACAAAAATCAGGACAAGGCGGCGAGCCGCAGACAGTACAGATAGTACGGAACCGATTCACTTGGTGCTTCAGCACCTTAGAGAATCGTTCTCTTTGAGCTAAGGCGAGCTAACGCTGTACTGGTTTTTGTTAATTCACTATAGTTGATTTCACTTTGAATTTGCGATATTTGCGGCAACTGAAAAAATCCGCACCCGCCTTCAAATGCGGATACGGATTTTCTTGTCAAACAAACTTATTCGGCCAACAATGCTTCCGGTTTGACTTTTTCGCCATACACGGGCAACAGGGTTTTTTCATAGGCGGCTTTCAGACGGCCGTCTTTTTTCATGGCGGCGATTTCGCCGTTGACCCAGTTCAAGAGGTCGGCGTTGCCTTTTTGAACGGCGGGTGCGATAAATTCGGTAGGGCCTAAATTACCGATGGCGACTTCAAAATCCGGGTTTTCTTTCGCCCACGCCCACAGCAGGGCGTTGTCGTGGGCAAGTGCCGCGCCGCGTCCGTCTTTCAGCGCGTCGAAGGTTTCGGTGTTTTGGTCGAATTTCAATAATTTGACTTCGGGATGGTTTTTGGTGAAAAAGGCATCGGCGGTCGTGCCTTTGTTGACCAGCAGGGTTTGGTCTTTCAGTTGCGCGATGTCGGTAATCGGTTTGCCTTTGGGGGAAACCACGCCCAACGCCACTTTCATATAGGGGTCGGCAAAATCGACGGCTTCGGCGCGTTCGGGGGTTTGGGTAAAGTTGGCGAGGATGAGGTCGACTTTGCCGGAACGGACGTATTCGACGCGGTTTGCGGCCTCGGTTAAGACAAATTCGACTTTGTCGGGGCTGCCGAACAGGTCTTTGGCGAGGTCTTTGGCGATTTCAACGTCAAAGCCTTGGTTTTTACCGTTGGCGTCAACATAGCCGAATGGGGGCTTGTCGCCGAATACGCCGATGCGGATCACGCCTTTTTCCTTGATGGCGGCAACGGTTGCCGCGCCGCTGCTTTGTGAAGATTGGGTGTCGCCGGAGCCGCCCCCGCAGGCGGTCAGACCGACGGCGATGGCGGCGGAAGCCAAAAGGGCTTTGAGTTTGGCATTCAGTTTCATTGGGAATCTCCTTTTTGAATGTTTGCTTGGGATGAAATGCCGTCTGAAAGGGGTTCGGACGGTTTGCGGTAAATCAGTAGTCCATACCTGCCAGAAATTGGCGGGCGCGTTCGCTTTTTGGTGCGGAAAAAAAGGTTTCGGGGTCGGACGATTCGACGATGCCGCCTTTGTCCATAAAGACGATGCGGTCGGCAACTTTGCGTGCGAACCCCATTTCGTGGGTAACAATCAGCATACTCATCCCTTCGCGGGCGAGTTCCAAAACCACTTCCAAGACTTCGCGCACCATTTCGGGGTCGAGTGCGGCGGTGATTTCGTCCAGCAGGATGACTTCCGGATTCAGGCACAGGGCGCGGACAATGGCGATGCGCTGTTTTTGTCCGCCGGAAAGTTCGCGCGGATAGGCGTTTTTGCGGTCGGATAAACCGACGCGTTCCAACAGTTTGTCGGCTTGTGCTTCCGCTTCGGCGCGGTTGCGGTTTTGTACTTTTACCGGGCCTAAGAGGATGTTTTCGATGACGGTCATATGGGCAAACAATTCATAGCTTTGAAAGACCATACCGACTTTTTGCCGGGCGGTTTGCCAGGAAACGTCTTTGCCGAATTCGCCGATGCCGTCCATCACGATGCTGCCGCTTTGGTGCGGCTCCAAACCGTTGACGCAGCGCAGGAGGGTGGATTTGCCGCAGCCGGACGGACCCAATAACACAATCACTTCGCCTTTTTCCAAGTCCAAGTCTAAGGATTGGATGGCGGTTACGCTGCCGTATTGTTTGTGCAGCTTGCGGATGCTCAATAAAGCCATATCAGTGTTCCCATTTTTGTTCCAGCTTTGCCGCCAGCAGCGACAGCGGCCAACAGCATAAAAAATACAGCATAAAAATCAGGCCGTAAACCCAAAATGAGGCATTGGGCTGCGTCAGCAGCGAGTTTTCAATAATTTGCTGCCCCACTTTGACCACTTCGATCACGCCGATAAGCGAGGCGAGCGAACTGGTTTTAATCATTCGCGTAAACAAATTAACCGCCCCCGGCAAAGCGCGGCGGACACTTTGCGGCAATTCGATGTATCGGAACACTTGACGGCGGCTCAAGCCGAGCGCAAGACCCGATTCCACCTGGTGTTTTTCAATCGATTCCAGTGCGCCGCGCACCAAATCGCCCATTTCGGCGACACCCCAAAGCGTAAAAACCCAAACGCAAACCCAAAATCCGCCGATGTGTATGCCCGTCCACACGGACAAACCGAAATACAGGCCGAACAGCCACACCAAAATCGGCACGATGCGGATGGTTTCGAGATAAAACCGTCCGATGAGGCGGACAAGCCGGTTGCGCGAACGCAAAACCAGGCCGAACAGCGTCCCCAATACGCAAGAAGCCGCAACAGAGATTAAAGAAATTTGTGCCGTTAAGAGCAGGCCTTCGCCCAAACGTACCGCATTTTTTCCTTCAAAAAGCCAGTCAAACGCCATATTTCGCACTCCGTATGCGGTTTTCAGCCCAGCGCGCCAAAAGCGAAACAGGCAGCAGGATAATCAGATAAGCGGCAAACAGCAGGAACAATGCCTCGTTGGTTTTGTAGTCCATACCAATCACATCTTTGGTAACAAACAACAATTCCGCAATACCGACCGCGCTAATAACGGATGTTTCTTTCATTAAAAACAATATATTGGCGGCAACAGCCGGAAAAGCGACCGCCCAAGCCTGCGGCAATTCGACATAGCGGAACACTTGAAATCGGCTCAAACCGACGGCCTTGCCCGCTTCGACCTGCCCTTTCGGCACTGCCAAAATGCCGGCTCGGACGGCTTCCGCCATATAACTTGCACCCAAAAAACCAGCGCGATCACGCCGCAGGTGAAACCGTCCCATTTGATGCCCATTTTCGGCAGGCCGTAATACAGGAAAAACAGTTGAATCAGCAGGGGCGTATTGCGCGACAGTTCGATATAGGCGCGTGCCAATGCGTAGAAAGGGCGGATGCGGTATGCCGTTACCACGGCGACGGGCAGGCCGAACAGCAACGACAAAACAACGCCGTAAACGGACAATTCCAGCGTCAGCTTTGCCGCATCGGCGAATTTGGGTATGGCATCGATCAGATAAGGCCAGTTCATCAGAATCAGACAATCAGCTTAACGAAAGGCGGTATTTTAATGAACTTGTAAGATAATGTTAAAGAATACTTGGGAATATCAAACATCATAAAAAAGAATAAGGCAATGCCGTCTGAAGACCTTTCAGACGGCATCGTGCCGGATTCCGCGTCAGATTGCGCTGCCGCCGACGGTCAGCCCGGCATCGATACGCAAAGTCGGCTGCCCCACGCCGACGGGGACGCTCTGCCCTTCTTTGCCGCACACTCCGACACCGCTGTCCAACGCGGTATCGTTGCCTATCATCGAAACGTGTTTCAGCACTTCGGGGCCGTTGCCGATGATGGTTGCGCCTTTGACAGGATATTGCAGCTTGCCGCCTTCCACCCACCACGCTTCGGATGCACTGAACACGAACTTACCGCCGGTGATGTCCACTTGTCCGCCGCCGAAGTTGACGGCGTAAATGCCCTTGTCGATGGACGCGATGATTTCTTCCGGCTCATAGCCGCCGTTTTCCATAAAGGTATTGGTCATACGCGGCATAGGTGCAGAAGCGTAGCTTTCGCGGCGGCCGTTGCCGGTCGATTGCGTGCCCATCAGGCGGGCGTTGGTTTCGTCCTGCATATAGCCGACCAAAATACCGTCTTCAATCAATACGGTGCGGCGTGTTTCATTGCCTTCGTCGTCGATATTGAGCGAGCCGCGCCGGCCGGCAATATCGCCCTGATCGACGACGGTAACGCCTTTGGCGGCAACGCGCTCGCCGATTCGGCCGGAAAAGACGCTGGTCCCCTTGCGGTTGAAATCGCCTTCCAAACCGTGTCCGACCGCTTCGTGCAGCAACACGCCCGGCCAGCCGTTGCCCAAAACAACAGTCATCTCGCCGGCGGGCGCGGGGCGGGATTCGAGGTTGGTCAGGGCTTGTTTGACAGCGGAACCGACAAACTGCCGCACCAGAGTTTCATCAAAATAAGCCAAGTCGCAGCGTCCGCCGCCGCCCGCGCTGCCCTGTTCGCGCCTCTCACCCTGCTTGGCAATGACGGTAACGTTCAGGCGCACCATCGGGCGGATGTCGGCGGCGTGTTTGCCGTCCAGACGGGCGAGGTAAACCATATCGTATTCGCAGGTCAAACCCGCCATCACTTGTACGATGCGCGGATCGGCGGCTTTGGCGAGCGTTTCCACTTTGTTCAACAGCGCGACTTTGGCGGCGGAATCGAGGCCGGCAATCGGGTCGACCGCTATGTGGACAGGCTTGCCGTAAGCAGGTGCCGGTACTTTGACGCTTGCTTCGCCGCCTGCCGCCCCGATGGCGCGGACGGCGCGGGCGGAACGGTTGATCGAATCGATACACAGGCTGTCGGCGTAGGCAAAGGCGGTTTTGTCGCCCGAAACGGCACGCACGCCCACGCCCTGATCGATTTGGAAGCTGCCCGATTTGACGATGCCCTCTTCCAAATGCCAACTTTCATAGGCTGTGCGCTGGCAGTAGATGTCGGCATAATCGACGTGGTGCGCGCCGATGATGCTCAGGCTTTGGGCGAGCAGTTCGGGGGAAAGATGGTTGGCTTCGAGCAGCCGCTCTTGTACGGCGGAATAGGTAGGATGCATAGTGTCGGCGCATAAAAAATCAGGGGCTTGATTATACGGCATTTGTTATGGAAATGCGCCGTGATGCCGGAAATGTAAGAATTTTGCCAACGCACGTTGCTTTGTGTAAACTTCAATCTTTCTTGTCGGAGTGCCGCCGCCGGGCGGCTGAGATTGCGAAAGCAAAATCCGTAGAACCTGTCGGGGTAATGCCTGCGTAGGAAACAAACCGTCAAATGCCTTATCGGGCTTCCGTTCCCTTTTCCGCACTTCCCCGCCCCATTTTCATGTTTTTTAAGGACTTGATATGTCGGGCAATGCCTCACAACAACCCTCACCCGCCGCAGCGGCGGCACGCCTTTTTTCCGACAAACCGCGATACCTGCAAAGGAATCCCTTATGATCCGCGCCGCCGTCCTCGGCGGAGGCCTCTCGGGAAGGCTGACCGCATTGCAGCTTGCAGAACAAGGTTATCAGATTGCACTTTTCGACAAAGGCAGCCGCCGGGGCGAACACGCCGCCGCCTATGTTGCCGCCGCGATGCTCGCGCCTGCCGCCGAAGCGGTCGAGGCAACGCCCGAAGTCATCAGGCTGGGCAGGCAGAGCATTCCGCTTTGGCGCGGCATCCGATGCCGTCTGAACACGCACACGATGATGCAGGAAAACGGCAGCCTGATTGTATGGCACGGGCAGGACAAGCCTTTATCCGCCGAGTTCGCCCGCCACCTCAAACGCGGCGGTGTGGCGGATGGGGAAATCGTCCGTTGGCGCGCCGACGACATCGCCGAACGCGAACCGCAACTGGGCAGGCGGTTTTCAGACGGCATCTACCTGCCGACCGAAGGTCAGCTCGACGGGCGGCAAATCTTGTCCGCGCTTGCCGACGCTTTGGACGAACTGAACGTCCCCTGCCATTGGGAACACGAATGCGCCACCGAAGACCTGCAAGCCGAATACGACTGGATAATCGACTGCCGGGGCTACGGCGCGAAAACCGCGTGGAATGCTTCTGTCGGACACACCGGCACCCTGCGCGGCATACGCGGCGAAGTGGCGCGGGTTTACACTCCCGAAATCACGCTCAACCGCCCCGTGCGCCTGCTGCACCCGCGCTATCCGCTCTACATCGCCCCGAAAGAAAACCACGTCTTCGTTATCGGCGCGACCCAAATCGAAAGCGAAAGCCAAGCCCCTGCCGGCGTGCGTTCCGGGTTGGAACTTTTATCCGCGCTCTATGCCGTCCACCCCGCCTTCGGCGAAGCCGACATCCTTGAAATCGCCGCCGGCCTGCGCCCCACGCTCAACCACCACAACCCCGAAATCCGTTACAGCCGCACCCGCCGCCTCATCGAAATCAACGGCCTGTTCCGCCACGGCTTTATGATTTCCCCCGCCGTAACCGCCGCCGCCGTCAGATTGGCAGCGGTGCTGTTTGACGGAAAAGACGCGCCCGAACGCGATGAAGAAAGCGGTTTGGCGTATATTGGAAAATAAGTTTGAGGCCGTCTGAAACGTCGCACTATCAGTTTTATAAAAGTAACAATATGAATTTAGAAACTAAAATTCCGCCGCCGGCGATATGTTTTATTTATGCGTTGTTGATGTACATTTCTGCCCAAGTGTCGGCTTTGGACGGCATACTGCCGCACTTTCCTATATTGCTGTCGGTTGTTTTGATGGTGTTTGGGACGGCGTTTGGCGTATTAGGTGTGTGGGCGTTTCGCCGTGCGCGCACGACCGTCAGCCCGTTCAACCCCGAACAAACCGAACACTTCGTTTCAGACGGCATGTACCGTTTCGGCTGCAACCCGATGTATGCGGGCATGGGCTGCTGGCCGGTTGCATGGGCAGGCTATTTGGCGCACCCGCTGCCATGATTATTTTTGGCTGCATTTGTTGCCTATATGACACGCTTTCAAATCATGCCCGAAGAACGCGTTTTGGCGCAGAAATTCGGTGCAGAATACGAGTCTTACTGTCGGCGCGTTCACCGTTGGTTATAAGAGGGGGAAGAATCCAATCAAGTATCATCCGTCTTCTACTTTACGGCATGAATGTGAATACTCGATGTTTTAGACGACCCCATTAGATGGCTATACCAAGCTGTTCACTTTAACTTAAACAACAAAACAAAAAGGAAAACGTCATGATTGAACAAGCAATAGGAAACCTGTCAGGTATCTTTTGGATTTTCCTGCTCGTCATTCCCCTACTTTTTTTGAAAGCACTGCTCCAAAATCCGAAAGTAAAAGGACGCATAGGCGAACGGGCAGTCCGTTCTGTAATCGGAAAAGATTTGGATGAAGAAACCTATATCGAATTTCACGATTTGATTATTCCGTCGCGAAGCGGCACAACGCAAATCGACCATGTTTATGTTTCGGTTTTCGGGATATTTGTCATAGAAACCAAAAATTACACAGGTTGGATTTTTGGCAGTGAGAAACAATCGAAATGGACTCAAGTCGTCTATAAGCAGAAACACTACTTTCAAAATCCGTTGCGCCAGAATTACGCACACATCAAGGCCCTATCCGAACTGCTGCAACTGCCGGAAGAAAAATTTCATTCGATGGTGGTTTTTCTCGGCGATTGTGAATTGAAAACGCAAATGCCGCCGAATGTCTGCCGTATCAGACAGGCAGCATCCTATATCAGACGTTTTCAGACGACCTTATTGCTGCCACAGGAAATAGAAGCGGCAACCGCCGTGCTGTCTTCAAACGAATACCAAGCCGATGGCGAAAAACTGCGGGCGCATACCGAGCGCCTGCAAGAACGCCATCAGCGATAACTTAAAAGGACACCCCATGACCTTCCCGCCCCTAAAATCACCGCTCAAATTCTACGCCGTCGTTCCCACCGCCGATTGGGTGGAACGCATGGTCAAAGCAGGCGCGGACACGGTGCAACTGCGCTGCAAAACCCTGCACGGCGATGAATTGAAACGCGAAATCGAACGTTGCGCCGCCGCCTGCCGGAGCAGCCGCACGCAGCTTTTCATCAACGACCACTGGCGCGAGGCAATCGAAGCGGGCGCGTACGGCGTGCATCTCGGGCAGGAAGATATGGACACCGCCGACCTTGCCGCCATCGCCGCCGCCGGTTTGCGTTTGGGTTTGAGTACGCACTCCGCCGCCGAACTCGACCGCGCCCTGTCCGTACATCCGAGCTACGTCGCCAGCGGCGCGATTTTCCCGACCACGACCAAGCAAATGCCCATCGCCCCGCAAGGTTTGGACAAACTGCGCGAATATGTCAGACAGGCAGGCGGCACGCCCGTCGTCGCCATCGGCGGCATCGATTTGAACAACGCCCGAGAAGTTTTATCCGCCGGCGTTGCCTCACTCGCCGCCGTCCGCGCCGTAACCGAAGCGGAAAATCCCGAAGCCGTGGTTAAAGCGTTTCGGGCTTTGTGGAACGGATAAAACCGAAAGAAGAAAATTCAATTTGCCGTGTCGGCGAAACTTAGTCCGTTATCGCAAATATGCTTAGTTTGAAATATGGTATGCCGTCAAATTCCGTCATTCCCGCGCAGGCTGGAATCCGCCGTAAAGCTTGGGAAACCATCATTTGAAAAACAGTTTCCGGATTTCAAAAATGGATTCCCGCCCGTGCGGGAATGACGGCAACCGGCCGGTCGCGTATTAAAAAATATAGCGGATGAACAAAAATCAGGACAAGGCGGCGAAGCCGCAGACAGTACAAATAGTACGAAACCGATTCACTTGGTGCTTCAGCACCTTAGAGAATTGTTCTCTTTGAGCTAAGGCGAGACAACGCCGTACCGGTTTTTGTTAATCCACTATAAATACAGAAACATCGAGAAACCATGAACATCATCTTAAACGGCGAACCCGCCGAACTTCACGGCACTAGCGTTGCCGACCTCATCGTCCAAACCGCGCCGCAACAGCCTTTTGCCGTGGCGGTGAACACCGTTTTCGTCCCCAAAGGCGCGTATGCGGAAACGGTTTTACACGAAAACGACAAAGTCGACATCGTCCGCCCCGTTGTCGGCGGCTGAATGCCGTCTGAAACCCCAAAGGCACGCCGCCGGCTTTCAGACGGCATCGCATCCCAAACATATCAAGGAATCTTTATGCTCACCCTATACGGCGAAACCTTCCCCTCGCGGCTGCTGCTCGGCACGGCTGCCTACCCGACCCCCGAAATCCTCAAACAATCCATCCAAACCGCCCAACCTGCGATGATTACCGTCTCGCTGCGCCGCGCGGGAAGCGGTGGGGAGGCGCACGGGCAAGGGTTTTGGTCGCTGCTTCAAGAAACCGGCGTTCCCGTCCTGCCAAACACCGCAGGCTGCCAAAGCGTGCAGGAAGCGGTTACGACGGCGCAGATGGCGAGGGAAGTGTTTGAAACCGATTGGATTAAACTCGAACTCATCGGCGACGACGACACCTTGCAGCCCGACGTGTTCCAACTTGTCGAAGCGGCGGAAATCCTGATTCAAGACGGCTTCAAAGTGCTGCCTTATTGCACCGAAGACCTGATTGCCTGCCGCCGCCTGCTCGACGCAGGCTGCCAGGCGTTAATGCCGTGGGCGGCTCCCATCGGCACGGGTTTGGGCGCGGTTCACGCCTACGCGTTGAACGTCCTACGCGAACGCCTGCCCGATACACCGCTGATTATCGACGCAGGCTTGGGCTTGCCTTCTCAAGCGGCGCAAGTGATGGAATGGGGCTTTGACGGCGTGCTTTTGAACACCGCCGTTTCCCGCAGCGGCGATCCGGTCAATATGGCGCGCGCCTTCGCACTCGCCGTCGAATCCGGACGGCTGGCATTTGAAGCCGAACCGGTCGAGGCTCGCACCAAAGCGCAAGCCAGTACGCCGACAGTCGGACAACCGTTTTGGCATTCGGCGGAATATTGAAAAAGGCGGCAAAAATGCCGTCTGAAGGCTTCAGACGGCATCGTGGCTCAAAACGGCGGCAACCTGAAACGGACAAACCGCCATTCCCCAGCATCACGGCTTTGTCGTGAGGAACAGGGAAACCAGCCGGAAAACCTTGCCGCCCGCCCCGACACCGCAACCAACGAAACACCCGGCCTCCACGGTGCGCAGGCTGCCGCGCAAGCCCCAAGTACGGCAACAGAAGAAGCGTTTTGTTGTTGTTTGAATACATTTAAAAATACCTAAAGCCATCCGTAAGCCTTCATCCGCAACGGTTTCACCGCTTTTGCATCCCCGAATCCACACTCAAACACCCCCGAATGACAACCCTGTCCGCGCCAAATCGGACGGATGTTCAAACACGGGCAACCTTATTTCCGTCAGGCACGAAGCCCTCAGCTATGCCTGCCGACCCCGATTTGTCCGGCACAATGAAAGTTTGCCGACCCGAATCACAAACATCGGCAAATAGTTTAATTTGTTTATTTTTCAGCGCGTTACAAAAAATCCACATTTATTTTTAAATTTTTATTGATAATTATTATTATTAGCGTATAATTAAAACCACTCGGAAGTCGTCAATTCCGAACCATTAAACACTGTATTCCCTCATCATTCACTTTCACACTTGGAGTCGGCATATACGAGACATACATTCCCTTTTTATATATCAGATACTCAAAACCGAAATGCCAAACCCACCTTCGCGGTGGGTTTGGCATTTATTGTCCGGCTTTCGCGCCTATTTGCAAGACTTGAGGTTCAGTTTGCCGTATGGGGACGTGATTTTACGGATTTCGTCCGCATCGGCGGCATTCACGCCGGTAAACAAAACCGTCATACGCGACACGCTCAAAGAATCGTCCTGCCGGCTGGTTTCCGCAGCGCGTTCAACAATATGCGCCCCGCCGAATCCTGCGCCGGCAAGCCGGTTTTGCAGGGCTTGGGCGTTTTCCCGGCTGTTGCCGACACCCAAACTCAATGCGCCGTCAAACGGTATGGGGTTGAAACCTTTGGCAGACAGCTCCGCCGCCTGATTTTCGGCATCGGCGGAAACGGGCAGGACGACGCGATAGGTTTTGTCGGCAGGTTTGGCTTTGGCGGCGCGTTTTTCGACGCTTCTGCTGGCAACGTGCGACCATTTGCCCAAAAGCCCTTTGATGCGGTGGTAGTCGTCTTCGTCCATCGTGAGGCTTGCCTGAGCGGCGCATAAGGCATCCGCCGCACCGTTTTCACGTTCCGCCTGCGCCTTTTCGGCGGCGAGTTTTTCTCGGCGTGCTTTTTCCTCGCGCTGTTTTTTCTCTTTGAGCTTTTTCTGTTCCGCTTCTTTTTTCAAGCGCAACTGCTCCGCCTGTTCTTCGGTCAGGATGTCGCCCGGTTTGAGCAGTGCCGCCGTATCCTCCACGGATGCCGCCGCATTTACGGCGGCGGGCGTTGCGGGGGGCGTGCTTTCGGCGGTTGGGTTTTCCGGCGCGCCGCCCGCCGCTTTAACGGCCAATTTATAGCCCACCGTGCCGCCGAATACGGCAATATTGAATACCGCCAAAAGGGTGAAGAGCCATTTCATCAGAATTTCCTCAATGTTTGAAACCCCGCCCGCGCGGGCGGCAGTCTGTCGGGCGGCAGAATCCGGACGGATTCGGACGGATTCTGCCGCCCCGTGTTGAAAAAGGGCATACTTTTTAAGTGTGTTCCGATTCTCCGCCTTCGGCGGCAATCAGGTTCAGCAGCCCGTGAATAACAAGGTTGTCCGCCACGCGCACGGTATTTTCCGCCAAAAATGCAGGCGGCAGGGCTTCTGCGACTTTTGCCGCGCCGCCTCCGGTCATCACGACATCGACCGGTTTCCCCGCCCCGGTTTTTTCTTTCAAACGCCCGTGCATCATCATTATCGAGCCGCAAACCGCATCCATCATACCGCTGGCGATGGCGTTGCTTGTGGTGGTCGGGAAAGGGTAACGCTTGCCGGCGGGGCGGTTGAGGTTGGCGGTTCGGACGGCGAGCGATTCTTTCATCAGGTGGAAGCCGGGCATAATGGTCCCGCCGAGGTAATGCCCGTCGCCGGTGAGTGCATCGACCGTTACCGCCGTGCCGCAGCTGACGACGACGCAGGCGTTGCGGCTGAAACGGCGGCTGCCCAATGCGTTGAACCAGCGGTCCGCGCCGTGTTCTTCGGGACGGCGGTAGTGGTTGCGTATGCCCAAAGCCTGATGGGCGGAAGGCAGCCATTCGATTGTACTTGCGAGCTGTTCCTGAACCTGCGCTTTTTTGAGTTCTCCGCACACGGCGCAACCGACAATGCGGACGCGTTCATCCGCCTTTTCCGCCCACTCCGCGCCCAAAGGCGACAAATCGCGGTACGGCGCGCTGCCGACGGTTGCGAACGCGCCGTTTTCCACCCACGCCCACTTGAGCCGGCTGTTGCCGCCGTCCAACAGCAAAAAACGTTCCGGTTCCCGCTTCCTCAGAACAGAGACCGGCCTGTCGTCGGGCCGCAGGCTGATTTCGCCGCTGACGACCGTCTGTTCGCCCTCTGCCGTTTCCAAGTGCAAAACGCCTTGTCCGTCCACGCCTTTAACCGTGCCTTCGAACACGGTTTCGCCGTCGCGCAACAGCAATACCGCCTTGCCGTGGTCGCGGTTGGCAGCCTGATATTCCGCCACAAAAGGCGCAAATCCGTCCCGCGCATATTGCAACAACACCGCGTCCAGTTCCGCAAGCAATGTTTCCAGCAGCACAGCGGCATCGGCATTACCCCGCCGCGATGCCGTCTGAAACAGCGATTGCACGGAAGCGGCGTTTTCCACTTCCTTGGGCAGCACGAAATTGATGCCGATACCGATGATGGCAACCGTTTTGCCGCCCGTCCTGACCGTTTCAATCAGAATGCCGCCCAATTTGTCGCGTCCGACAACCAAATCGTTTGGCCACTTGATTTGCGTTTCCAAACCCAAACGCAACAAGGCGCGCCGGCACGCCACTGCCGCAACAGGCGACAGCGAACCCAACTCATACTGCGGCCGGTCAAACACCCAGCCGAAACTGAACATCAGGCACTCGCCCAAACGGTGCGACCACTTCCGCCCCTGCCGCCCCCTGCCCTTACTTTGCAGGTGGGCTACGCATACGGTTTTGTGCGCCTTGTTCGGCGCAATCCGCGCCAATTCCAGTATCTCGTCGTTGCTGGACGCGCACTCGTGTTTCAATGCCGTCTGAAAACCCGACCTTTCCCCCAACTCGCACAAACTTTCGGCATCGAAAACCGCCAAGGGGCGCACCAGCCGCCAATAACCGTCATGCTGGCGCAGCAGTCCCCGTATATGCGCCGGCATCTGCTGCCAAAAACCGTTCAACTGATGCGGCCTCATATCCGCCATACGCGCCAGTTGCGAGACGTGTTGCGGCAAACCGTCGGCAAGCTCCGCCAACACCCGCCAGTGCGAAGGCTTCAAAACCGTCATTTTCCGCCCTCTGCCGCACGGATTTTTGCCAAAGTCTTCGTCGTCGAAGTCTGGTGCAGAAACGGAATTGAAAACACCTGACCGCCGCGCGCCAGCGTTTCCGCCGACCCGACAATCTTATCCACGGCCCAATCGCCGCCCTTGACTAAGACCTCTGGTCTGACTGCCTCTATCAAAGCCGCCGGCGTATCCTCGTCAAACCACGTTACCAAATCCACACTTTCCAAAGCGGCGGCAACGGCGGCACGGTTCTCCAAAGGATTGACCGGACGGTCGCCGCCCTTGCCCAAACGCCGCACCGAAGCATCCGTATTCAACGCCAGCACCAACGCCGCCCCTGCCGAACGCGCCTGCGCCAGATAAGTAACGTGCCCCCTGTGGAGGATGTCGAAACAGCCGTTGGTAAACACCAGCGGACGCGGCAACAACGCCAAACGCGCCGCCAACGCCTCGGGCGGACAGATTTTCGATTCAAAATCAGGAGCAGACCAAGCGTCAACCATCAAAGCCTCCGACAAAAACCATAAAAGACAGAAAAACCCACATGATACAGAAGCATATGCGAAAGGCAAAGCCGGCGGCGCAAATGCCGTCTGAAAGCCGGACCGGACATACGGAAACAGCTTCAGACGGCATATCCGCCGCACCAATATGACTGATGCAAATAATGAGCACAAATGGAAAAAGACCTGTACCAAAAAGTACAGGTCTTTATCTGGGGTGGCTGATGGGGCTCGAACCCACGACAACCGGAATCACAATCCGGGGCTCTACCAACTGAGCTACAGCCACCATAAAAACGGTTTTCAATCAAATTCTTGGCACGCCCGACAGGAATCGAACCTGTAACCCCCGACTTAGAAGGTCGGTGCTCTATCCGGTTGAGCTACGGGCGCTCATGCCGATTCGTGCTGATTGATTGGTCGGGGCGGTGGGATTCGAACTCACGACCCTCTGCTCCCAAAGCAGATGCGCTAACCGGGCTGCGCTACGCCCCGACTTGAAGAAGCGAACTATACAGTTCAGGAAAAGATGCGTCAACATTTATTTTCAAAATACCAAGGTGGAAAATATAGTTTTTTGATTTGGAAAAACATTTAACCCGATTCAAAACCCAAGCCCTATTTCCGGATAAATTTATTTCCCGCATCCTGCTGTAAAAATATACGGAAAATGCGATAATTTTCAGCATTTTCTACCTGTTTAACAAAAGGACGGATATGTCGGCACAACTGATCAACGGTAAGGAAGTTTCGCAAAAACGCCTGCAGGCGGTTGCCGAAGCGGTGGCGCAACGCCAACAAAACAATCTGCACACGCCTTGTCTGGCCGTGGTTTTGGTCGGCGGCGACCCTGCCAGCGCGGTTTATGTCCGCAACAAGAAAACCGCCTGCCAAAAATGCGGCATCAAGTCGCTGTCTTACGAGCTGCCCGAATCAACATCGCAGGAAGAACTGTTGGCACTGGTTGACCGGTTGAACGCCGATTCCGAAGTGGACGGTATTCTGATTCAGCTGCCCCTGCCGAAGCACCTCGACAGCCAAGCGGTCTTGGAACGTATTTCGCCGGATAAGGACGTGGACGGCTTCCATCCTTACAATGTCGGCAGGCTTGCGGTCAAAATGCCGCTGATGCGCCCGTGCACGCCCAAGGGCGTGATGACGCTTTTGGAGGCTTACGGCATTGATCCGAAGGGGAAAAAAGCGGTCGTAGTCGGTGCATCCAATATCGTCGGCCGCCCGCAGGCACTGGAATTGCTGCTGGCGCGCGCAACGGTAACAATCTGCCACAGCGCAACCGAAAATTTGGCGGATGAAGTTGCCGGGGCCGATATCCTTGTCGTCGGCGTAGGCATTCCGAACTTTGTCAAAGGCGGATGGATCAAACCCGGCGCGGTCGTTATTGATGTGGGTATCAACCGTCTGGACGACGGCAGCCTGTGCGGCGACGTGGAATTTGAAACGGCAAAAGAACGGGCAGCGATGATTACGCCCGTTCCCGGCGGCGTGGGTCCGATGACGATTGCCACATTGATGGAAAACACTCTGCACGCGGCTTCGCTGCACGATGCTTGAGCGGTTCTGAAGATAAAAATGCCGTCTGAAAGGCTTTCAGACGGCATTTTGCCGTGTCCGTTTATTTGGGCAGCTTGACAACAACCGTATCCGCCAGTATGTCGTAAAGCGTGCGGCGGTCGCGTTTGACCATAAAGAGCAGGACAAAGTTGGCAAGAAATGCCAGCAGGTTGATAGCGTTTTCTCCGTTGTCACCTGCTGCAAGACCGATAACGGCGGCAATAATGGCAACCAAAACCGACCATGCGATTTCGCGTACCAAAACCGTACCGACAAAACCGGGATTACGTCCGTCGGTTTTCAACACCCTGATTTTCATAATTTTCTTACCCAATGACTGCCCGTCCCGACTCATATAGTAGATTTGAACGACGGTGTACGCCAAAATGCCCGCCAGTCCGACCCAAAAGGAAGTCATGCCCAAAAGCAGCCCGAATATTTCTTCTCCGCTGCCGATTTTACCTTCGTGTTTGATGGCGAAGACAATCAAACCGGCAAACGGAATCAGCAGGATCAAAAAGGTAAACAATTGGTTCAGCAGGGCCGCCAGTATCCTGCTTCCGGCACCGGCAACCGTTACCTCGATTTCCTGAATATCGGACCCGCCGACACCGGTCGCACCGATATAGTTGTTTCTTTCTTCCATACCTCTTCCTGATAATGGTTCTTAACTGACCCCGATTCTACCGTCCTGACACCGAAAACGCCAATATTTAAAGAAATTCCGATAAAGAACTTTACATTTTCTTAAGACGGCGTTAAAACGCTTCCTTTACGCCATACATAATTTTATTAACGATTTTCCTCAAGGAGCAACACAATGAAAGTAGGTTTCGTCGGCTGGCGCGGTATGGTCGGTTCGGTTTTGATGCAGCGTATGAAAGAAGAAAACGACTTCGCCCACATTCCCGAAGCGTTTTTCTTTACCACTTCCAACGTCGGCGGCGCAGCCCCTGATTTCGGTCAGGCGGCTAAAACGTTATTGGACGCGAACAACGTTGCCGAACTGGCAAAAATGGACATCATCGTTACCTGCCAAGGCGGCGATTACACCAAATCCGTCTTCCAAGCCCTGCGCGACAGCGGCTGGAACGGTTACTGGATTGACGCGGCATCCTCGCTGCGTATGAAAGACGACGCGATTATCGTCCTCGACCCCGTCAACCGCAACGTCATCGACAACGGTTTGAAAAACGGCGTGAAAAACTACATCGGCGGCAACTGCACTGTCTCCCTGATGCTGATGGCTTTGGGCGGCCTGTTCCAAAACGATTTGGTCGAATGGGCGACCAGCATGACCTACCAAGCCGCTTCCGGCGCGGGCGCGAAAAACATGCGCGAACTCATCAGCGGTATGGGGGCGATTCACGCCCAAGTGGCGGACGAGCTTGCCGATCCTTCTAGCGCGATTCTCGACATCGACCGCAAAGTGTCCGACTTCCTGCGCAGCGAAGACTATCCGAAAGCCAATTTCGGCGTACCGCTCGCCGGCAGCCTGATTCCGTGGATTGACGTGGATTTGGGCAACGGTCAGTCCAAAGAAGAATGGAAAGGCGGCGCGGAAACCAACAAAATCCTCGGCCGCAGCGGCAATCCGACCGTAATCGACGGTTTGTGCGTCCGCATCGGCTCTATGCGCTGCCACAGCCAAGCCATCACCCTGAAGTTGAAAAAAGACCTGCCCGTTTCCGAAATCGAAGCGATTTTGGCAGGTGCGAACGACTGGGTGAAAGTCATCCCCAACGAAAAAGAAGCCAGCATCCACGAGCTGACGCCCGCCAAAGTTACCGGCACGCTGTCCGTTCCTGTCGGACGCATCCGCAAACTGGGTATGGGCGGCGAATACATCAGCGCGTTCACCGTCGGCGACCAACTCTTGTGGGGCGCGGCCGAACCGCTGCGCCGCGTGCTGCGTATCGTGTTGGGCAGCCTGTAAGCCAGATTTGAATAAAAAATGCCGTCTGAAACCTGTTTCAGACGGCATTTTCCTTGCAATCCCGGTTAACCGGAATTCCGATAAGGCAAGCGTTCACGCCAGCAACATTTCCTGCATCAGCTTCATGCCCCACTGCCAACCGCCGAGCTTGCCGTTCAAACTGCCCAGATGCGGGGACAACAAAAGGCGGGCGTTCCACGTATCTGCCTGTTTTTGCGCCCAACCGCGCGGCACGCCCCCGTGTTCGGGTACAACCAATGCGGCACGGCAAGGACAGCGGACGCGTTGGAAGGTGTGTTCCGCATCATCGGAGAAAATATCGGGACGCTGCGGTACAAGGATGATGTTGGAGATTTTCTTCCGTGTCAGGATGTCTGCCCGATACAGCCACGCCAAGAATGCGGCCGCGCCCGCACCGTGTGCGACAACGGCGATATGCCTGCCCTGTATCCGTTCGAATGCCGTCTGAAGCCCTGCCCGCCATTCCCCTATACTTTGACCGGCCGATGCTTCGGACATCTGCACGACGGGATAACTGACCGCCCAACGGTCTATCCACATCTGATCCTCTCCGGCATCGCGTATCAGCCAAAGCGTCAAATCTTCGAGTTCAAAACCCTGCATACCGCCCCGCCTATTTCAGCAGGTCCCGAAGGGTAAAGGCAATGAGCAGTGAAGCGGGTACGCTCAATATGGCGCAGACGGTCAGGCAGACAAAAATATTCACCACCCGCCGCCAGCCTTTCCAATCCAAACATTTGGACGCAATCAGCAGGCAGGGCAGACAAATCAGCAGCCACACCAACGCCCACGTCGGATTTGCCTTGGTCGGCGCAAGCCAGCCCTGCATCCGCGACAGCATAAACACCGCCCACACCAGCATAGGCAACACAAATGCCGCCACGACCCACGCCGCGCCTATTCCTGTTTTTCCGTCCACATTCCAATCATATTTACCCAAAACCTTATTCGGCAGCATAGTCATACTCCACGACCAGCGGCGCGTGGTCGGAAAATTTTTCGTCTTTATAAACATGTGCGGACACGGCTTTGGCGGCGAGTTCGGGCGTAACCATCTGATAATCGATGCGCCACCCGACATCTTTCGCATACGCCTGCCCTCGGTTGCTCCACCAAGTGTAACCCGGATTGTCGGGATAAAGCGTACGCCACATATCCGTCCAGCCGAGCGTATGGATGACTTTGCCTATCCACTCGCGCTCTTCAGGCAGGAAGCCCGAATTTTTCCGGTTGCCTTTCCAGTTTTTCAGGTCGATGTTTTGGTGGGCGATGTTCCAGTCTCCGCAAACAACAATGTCGCGCCCTTCGTTTTTCATCGCTTCGAGCATAGGGTAAAACGCATCGAGGAAACGGTATTTCACCTGCTGGCGTTCTTCCGCACTGCTTCCGCTGGGCAAATAAAGCGAAATGACGCTCAACCTGCCGAAATCGCAACGCACAAACCGCCCTTCGCTGTCGAATTCTTCAATGCCCATACCGATTTGCACATTGTCTGGTTTGCGTTTGCTGTACACCGCCACGCCGCTGTAACCGCGTTTTTCGGCACAATGCCAATGCCCGTGCATCCCGTGCGGATTTTTCATATCGGCAGACAAATCGGCTTCCTGCGCTTTGAGTTCCTGCACGCAGACAATGTCCGCGCCCGATGCGGCGATGTATTCGTAAAATCCTTTTTTGTAGGCGGAGCGGATGCCGTTGACGTTGGCAGAAATGATTTTAAGCATAATAAAAATAAGTTCTCACAATAAAAATGCCGTCTGAACAAAAAAGGGCAAAATGCGGCACATTTACCCTTTTCGATGGATTTTAACCGCGCCGCCAAGTCGTGCCGCCGGCGTTGTCTTCCAAAATGATTTTGTGTTCGTTCAGAAGGTCGCGGATGAGGTCGGATTCCGCCCAGTTTTTATCCGCGCGCGCCTGTTTGCGGCGGGCGATCAAGTCGTCGATTTCCTCGTTGGAGAGGCCGTCTGAAACCGCGCCGCCTTGCAGAAACCCGGTCGGATCGCGTTGCAGCAAACCGATGATGCCGCCCAAGGCTTTCAGGCAGCCGGCGAGGTGCGCATCATTGGTTTTGTTCACTTCTCCTGCCAGTTCGAACAGCACGGCAACGGCTTCAACCGTGCCGAAATCGTCATTCATGGCGGCGTAGAAGCGGCGGGTGTAGTCGTTGGCGTTTTCAGACAAATCAAACGCGGCGGCAGGCGTGTTTTTCAAGGTGGTGTATAGACGGGTCAACGCACCTTTCGCATCATCCAAATGCGCGTCGGAGTAGTTCAGCGGACTGCGGTAGTGGGCGCGCAGGATGAAGAAACGCACGACTTCGGGGTCGTATTGTTTCAACACTTCGCAGATGGTGAAGAAGTTGCCCAACGATTTGGACATTTTTTCGCCGTCCACACGGATGAAACCGTTGTGCAGCCAGTATTTGACGTGGCTGGCAATGCTTTGGCCGTGATGGGTTTGCGCGTGATGATGACCGCAGGTATGCCCCGTCGCGCCGACGCTTTGGGCGATTTCGTTTTCATGGTGCGGGAACTGCAAATCCGCGCCGCCGCCGTGGATGTCGAACGTATCGCCGAACAGGTTTTCACTCATCGCGGAACATTCGATGTGCCAACCCGGACGGCCCCTGCCCCACGGGCTTTCCCACGCCGGTTCGCCTGCTTTCGCCGCTTTCCACAACACAAAATCAAGCGGATCGCGTTTGAAACCGTCCACTTCCACACGCTCGCCCGCGCGCAGGTCGTCCAGCGATTTGCCCGATAATTGTCCGTAAGCGGCAAACTCGCGCACGGCGTAGTAAACGTCGCCGTTTGCGGCAGGATATGCCTTGCCGTTTTGAATCAGGGTCTCAATCATGGCAATCATTTGCGGGATGTTTTCCGTCGCCTTCGGCTCAATGTCCGGACGCAACACGCCCAAAGCATCGGCATCTTCATGCATAGCCTGAATGAAACGCGCGGTCAGTTCGCCGATGGTTTCGCCGTTTTCAGCCGCGCGGGCAATGATTTTGTCGTCGATGTCGGTGATATTGCGCACATAAGTGAGCGGATAGCCGCACTCGCGCAACCAGCGGGCAATCATATCGAACACCACCATCACGCGGGCGTGTCCCAAATGGCAATAATCATAAACGGTCATACCGCAAACGTACATACGCACGTTTTCAGGGTCGATGGGGGTAAAGGGTTCTTTTTGACGGGTAAGGGTGTTGTAGAGGGTAGTCATATTCATCAAGTAAGTTTAGAAATGGGTAACAGTAATGTTATATCCGCGATTTTGGGCGAAATCTAAAAATTCATTGGCTTCATTAATGGCTGGAAATTCACGCATGATTTCAGTTTTAATATTTTCCAACAACGCTTCTGCAATCGGATATTGGCCTCTCAATGCTTTTTCGTACCAACGTATCAAATCGTCCTCGGTTACGATGTTTTGAATCCGGCTTTTCCAGCCTATTTGTGTCAGTAATGAAACAATCACTGATTGTTCTGCCTTTTTGCAGACAATGACGATTTTATCCGCGCTGATGGAGGATACAATATCTTCAGCCAACTCTTCATCTAAAGAAAGATGTTTGACTTGTATGGCCAATCCGAAGTTAGACCACATATCCAACCCTCTATCGGCAGCATTGGTTACGCCTACACGATGGATTTTTGCAGGAAGTTTTAAATGCCCATTTTTGGGAATAGAGATAATTTTTTCGGCAAAATCTTGATATTCCTCCCATAAAAACAGGTTTTCCTTAGGAAAATCTATTGAAACCGTTATACCTAATTCTGAAACCAATGCATCAAATAACGCATAAACAACAATTTCATATATCTTGTCTATACTTCTTTTCAATCCCGGCTCGAGCCAAAATAAATTTAGAAATTCGGATAGTTGGAAAGAGTATCTGTCTGCATTGCCGACATAAGCCAATGCTTCGCTCATTTGGGAAAAACGATTGAAAAACTGTTTATAAATATACGATTCCACTCCGCCGTCCGATTGTCTGTTTAATGTTCCCAAAACCATTAGTTTCTCAGGCGGCATTGCATTTTTTTCAAACAGATTATCTTGGAATTTTGCCGATGAAGTAGAAATCCGCCCTAAAAACCGACGGCAGATCTCATCCCTCCAGCGTTTAGATTGATTGCGGTAAGTATCTAAATTTAGGAAATCCAACTGCTTGATACAACGGTCATGATATAAAATTTCTGCAATTTGAATGGGTTTATAAAGGTGGACACGGGATTTTTTGATAATGCCGTCCAATGCTTCTTTGGCTTGCTGTTCTTCAAACGTCATCCTGCCTCCAATAAATCCAATTGCCCTTTTTGTTCGACCTTGCCGGAAAGAGAAGCGAGCATATTTTCCGCGATGGCTTCTATTACAGGGACGGATACAGAATTTCCGGCTACTTTCCTGACTTGCGAGTAGGGGATATTGATTTCAAAATCATCGGGAAAACCTTGTAATCTTAACATTTCCCTTCCTGTTAGCCTTCTTACTCCGTTTACCACCAAATAATTGTAACTTCCCCCGGCCCTTAAGGCACAGGAATATGGAAGTGCGGAAACATTCCCGCCAATATTTTCATGCCAAATTGATGGGGTGGGAGGGGCTTTTTTTAAGGCTGCCAAACGTTTTTGTTTCAAGGCATCTGATAAAAAATAGCTTGGTTCGACATCTCGATCGTTTTCCAGCAGATCGCCCAATGGCCGATATTGGTTTATGGGTTCGGGAAAGTAAAAAGGGATGTTGTCTGAAAAACCAACAATATAAATTCTTTCGCGTTTTTGCGGCAATCCGAAATCCAAAGTATTTAAAACCTTAAAATAAACCGTATAACCAAGCTGTTTAAGGGTTTCTAAAATAATACGGAAAGTCCTGCCCGAATCGTGCGTAGTCAGCCGCTTAACGTTTTCCAGAAGAAAAGCCTTCGGCTGTTTGGTTTTCAGGATTTCGGCAATATTGAAAAACAATGTCCCGCGCGTATCTTCAAATCCCAATCCCTTACCTGCGATACTGAAAGGTTGGCACGGAAATCCCGCAAGCAGAATATCATGATCGGGAATATCTGAAGGATCGATGCCGTTAATGTCGCCAAAAAGGTTTTTCTCCAAAGTTTGCTTCATACATTTGTCGGGCATATTTGTCCCATTCCGATGAGAATACATTGGTGCACCCGTATTTTTCAAAGCCTAGGCGTATTCCGCCAATGCCTGAAAATAAATCTATTGTTTTGTACATAGCACATCTCTGCAGAATGAGCCGCCTGAAAACTTTCAGACGGCATTGTCCTTTTACTCCGGCTTAAACACGCCCGTATCCGTTTTAGGCTGCTGTTCGATAATTTCAACGTTTGCCGCCGCTTTCTCCGCTTCGACTTTTTCAACTTCCAAGCGTTTTTTCTCGGTCAGATATTGGTTGATTTGGTGTACCAATTCCTGCGTGCCTTGGTGGGTCAGCGCGCTGATTTGGAAGAAGCGCGGGGTTTTTATATCGAATTGGAAGCGGTCGTCCGGTTTCGGGTAGTCCCAGCCGATGGCTTCGAGAAAGGCGGCAGTACGCGCTTGGGCTTCTTCTTCATCGAGCATATCGAGTTTATTCAGTACCAGCCAGCGCGGTTTGCCGTAGAGTTCTTCGTCGTATTTGCGTAATTCGTTGATGATGGCGAGGGCTTCTTCGGCGGGGTTGGCGGTTTCGTCGAAGGGCGCCAAATCGACGACATGCAGCAATAATCCGGTGCGCGATAAGTGTTTGAGGAAACGATGCCCCAAACCCGCGCCTTCTGCCGCGCCTTCAATCAGGCCGGGAATATCCGCCATCACGAAGCTGTGGTTTTCGTCGATGCGTACCACGCCCAAGTTCGGATGCAGGGTGGTAAAGGGGTAGTTGGCAATTTTGGGGCGGGCGGCGGAGACGGCGGTAATCAGGGTGGATTTGCCGGCGTTGGGCATACCCAATAAGCCGACATCGGCAAGGACTTTGAGTTCGAGTTGCAGGGAACGGGTTTCGCCTTCTTCGCCGGGCGTGGATTGTTTGGGCGCGCGGTTGACGGAGGATTTGAAGTGGATGTTGCCCAAGCCGCCTTTGCCGCCTTTGGCGAGGCAGACGCGCTGACCGTGGTAGGTGAGGTCGGCAACGATTTCACCGGTATCGAGGTCGCGGATAAGGGTACCGACGGGCATTTTGAGGACGATGTCGTCCGCCCCTGCGCCGTAGCGGTCGGAGCCGTGGCCTTTTTCGCCGTTTTTGGCCTGGTAGCGTTTGACGAAGCGGTATTCGACGAGGGTGTTGGTGTTTTCGTCGGCTTCCGCCCAGACGCTGCCGCCTTTGCCGCCGTCGCCGCCGTCGGGGCCGCCGCGCGGTACGAATTTTTCGCGGCGGAAACTGGTTGCGCCATTACCGCCTTTGCCTGCGGCGACTTCGATTTTTGCTTCGTCGATGAATTTCATTCAATGCTCTTGTTTGTTGGTTTCAAATAGGGTTTCAGGCGGATTGCCGTATGTTTTGATGCCGTCTGAACAGATTTTCCGCCGGTATTATAAGGTATAAGCGATTTTTCACATACCGTGGGGCGGCGATCCGCCCTGCCCGCCCCGATGGTTTTGAAACGAATCTGCACCCTGAAGGCAAAATATGCCTGCCGCCTCCGGCACAAGCGCGCCTTGCCGATATGGCGTTAATCGGGTCTTGCCGGACGGAAAACCATCCCTGCGCACACCGCCGAAGCAGCAAAAGACTAAATCAAATCTTTGTTTTTACAATATAAAGCAAAATCGTACAAAGCCTTTTTGCCCTCGCCCGTGATTTTGGCGGCAAGCTCCGCCGCCTGTTTGGTCGGCAGTTCTGCCGCAAGGATTTTCATCACATTTTGCGCGGACTCGGACAAGCCTTCGTGTTTTTCATCCTGCGCCGGATAAAGCACCAACACCATCTCGCCGCGCGATTGGTTGCCGTCTGCCGCCAATGCCGTCTGAAGCTCTCCGGGCGTGCCGCTCAAAAACGTTTCAAACGTTTTCGTGATTTCGCGCGCCAGCATTAATCGGCGTTCGGGGAGCAGTTCCGCCATATCGGCAAGCGTTGCCCCGATGCGGTGCGGCGTTTCAAACATCACGACGGGGAACGCCGTCCGCACCCATTGGGCAAACAATTTCCTGCGTTCGCCCGATTTCGGCGGCACAAAACCGTTGAAATAAAAATCGGATTCTTCCACACCCGCCACGCTCAAAGCCGCCATCACCGCGCTTGCGCCGACAACGGGGACGACTTTAAACCCTGCCTCGCGCACGCGGCGGGCGAGTTTCGCGCCCGGGTCGCACACGGCCGGCGTACCCGCATCGGAAACCTGCGCCACAACCATGCCGTCTGAAAGACAGCCGATAATCTTGTCCGCCATCTGCCGTTCGTTGTGTTCGCGCACGCTGATAAGTTTGCCCTGAATGCCGTACGCGCTCAAAAGCTGCGCAGTAACGCGCGTGTCCTCGGCGCAAACAACGTCCGCCGCCTGTAAGACCGCCAAAGCCCGCAGGGTAATGTCAGCCAAATTGCCGATGGGCGTGGCAACCACGTATAATGCCCCTCCGACGACGCTGTCGGAGGCTTTCTGCAAGTGTTTCTGAAACATAAGAATGCCGTCTGAAAAACAAACATTATAAAGGCTAAACCGATTATGCGCCTAAACCACAAACAGGGCGAGGCAGGCGAAGATGCCGCGCTCGCCTTCCTCCTGTCCCAAGGCTGCACGCTGCTTGCCCGCAACTGGCACTGCGCCTACGGCGAAATCGACCTCGTCGTCAAAAACGGCGGTATGATACTGTTTGTTGAAGTAAAATATCGCAAAAACGGGCGGTTCGGCGGTGCGGCATACAGCATTTCCCCGTCCAAATTATTGAAACTGCAACGAAGTGTAGAGTATTATCTGCAACAGAACAGGCTGACAAACGTACCGTGCCGCCTCGACGCGGTACTGATTGAAGGAAACCGCCCGCCGGAGTGGATACAGAATATTACAGGTTGACGATATGACGACATTACCAGAACGCGTTGCCGCCCATTTTGCCGAAAGCATCCGCGCCAAACAGGAAGCCGGGAAAGTGCTCGCCGAACCCGCCGCGCAGGCTGCCGAACTGATGCTGCAATGCCTGATGAACGACGGCAAAATCCTGATATGCGGCAACGGCGGTTCGGCTGCCGACGCACAGCATTTCGCCGCCGAAATGACCGGCCGTTTTGAAAAAGAACGTATGGAACTCGCCGCCGTCGCCCTGACCACCGACACGTCCGCCCTGACCGCCATCGGCAACGACTACGGCTTCGATTACATCTTCAGCAAACAAGTGCGCGCCCTCGGACGCGCCGGCGACATCCTCGTCGGCATTTCCACCTCCGGCAATTCCGCCAACGTCATCGAAGCCGTCAAAGCCGCCCACGAACACGATATGCGCGTCGTCGCACTGACCGGCCGCGACGGCGGCAAAATCGCCGCGATGCTCAAAGATGCCGACGTACTGCTCAACGTCCCCCATCCGCGCACCGCCCGCATTCAGGAAAACCACATCCTGCTGATACACGCCATATGCGACTGTATCGATTCCGTGCTGCTGGAAGGCATCTGACCCTTTTCCTGCCGCCCGCCGCGCCGCAATGCCGTCCGAACCGATTAAGAAAGGAAATCCCGTGAAATTCAAACCGCACACCTTCCGCATACTCATTACCGCCATTTTCAGCCTTGCCCTTAGCGGCTGCGTCAGCGCAGTAATCGGAAGTGCCGCCGTCGGCACCAAATCCGTCATCGACCGCCGCACCACCGGCGCGCAAACCGACGACAACGTTATGGCGCTGCGTATCGAAACCACCGCCCGCTCCTATCTGCGCCAAAATAACCAGGTTCAAGGCTACACCCCAAAAATCTCCGTCGTCGGCTACAACCGCCACCTGCTGCTGCTCGGACAAGTCGCCACCGAAGGCGAAAAACAGTTTGTCGGGCAGATTGCGCGTGCCGAACAGGCCGCCGAAGGCGTGTACAACTACATTACCGTCGCCTCCCTGCCGCGCACTGCGGGCGACATCGCCGGCGACATATGGAACACATCCAAAGTCCGCGCCGCACTGCTGGGCATCGCCCCCGCCACGCAGGCGCGCGTCAAAATCGTTACCTACGGTAACGTAACCTACGTTATGGGCATCCTCACCCCCGAAGAACAGGCGCAGATTACCCAAAAAGTCAGCACCACCGTCGGCGTACAAAAAGTCATCACCCTCTACCAAAACTACGTCCAACGCTGATACCTATGCCGTCTGAACCGCCTTCAGACGGCATCGTCCGACCCCAAGCACAAGCAAAATGACCAAAAAACCGAACAAACCCTT
The DNA here is from genome assembly GCA_000193795.2 of Neisseria lactamica NS19. GTDB lineage: Bacteria > Pseudomonadota > Gammaproteobacteria > Burkholderiales > Neisseriaceae > Neisseria > Neisseria lactamica_A. The sequence continues at coordinate 42,951 of AEPI01000127.1, forward strand.
CAGGCTGACCCCGAAAATCCTGATACGCGCCGTATTGCTCATCTGTATCATCGCCATCGGCGCATTGGCAGTAGGCATAGTCAGCACATTCAACCCGAACGGCGGAAAAACCCTCCAAGCCGAACCCCCGCGCACCGACGACGGCGGCAAGGCCGAAGTCTGGCTGCCCAACGGCGCAGTCGGACAAGGCGCGGCACATCCCGAACCGGCTCCGTCCGAACCCGAAAGCGCGGACGGCGAAAACGAAAGCGGCGGCAAACCGACCCTTCCCGCCCCTGCCAAAAAAAACCGTGCCAAACCGCGCCCTTCGGATGAGGTTCGGGCTGCCGAGCCGTTAACCGGCCCCGAAACACAAGCTGAAAAAACACTCAAAGAAACCCCCGTACCGCCCACAAACATCCCCCGTCCCGAACCCAAAAAAGAAACACCCGAAAAACAGGCGCAGCCCAAAGAAACACCTGAAGAAAAAGAAACGCCCAAAGAAAACCATACCAAACCGGACACTCCGAAAAACACGCCGCCCAAACCCCATAAAGAGATTCTCGACAACCTCTTCTGACCCGGCGCGGCAGGCACACCCGCAATCCAAGGAAGCATTATGAACGGCATCATCATCAAAACCCCCGAAGAAATCGGAAAAATGCGCGAACTCGGCCGCCTCGTCGCCGAAGCCCTCGACTACATCGGACAATTCGTCAAACCCGGCGTAACCACCGACGAAATCGACAAACTCGTTTACGACTACCACGTCAACGTCCAAGGCGGCTACCCCGCCCCCCTCCACTACGGCAACCCGCCCTACCCCAAATCCTGCTGCACTTCCGTCAACCACGTCATCTGCCACGGCATTCCCGACGACAAACCCCTCAAAGAAGGCGATATCATCAACATCGACCTCACCATCAAAAAAGACGGTTTCCACGGCGACTCCAGCCGTATGTTTACCGTCGGCAAAGTTTCCCCCGTCGCCCGGCGGCTGATCGACGTAACCCACGCCTCCATGATGGCGGGCATAGAAGCCGTCAAACCCGGCGCGACACTGGGCGACGTAGGTTACGCCTGCCAACAGGTTGCCGAAAACGCAGGTTATTCCGTCGTACAGGAATTTTGCGGACACGGCATCGGGCGCGGTTTCCACGAAGCCCCGCAAGTTTTGCACTACGGAAAAAAAGGACAAGGCCCCGTTCTAAAACCGGGTATGATTTTCACCATCGAACCGATGATCAACCAAGGCAAACGCCACCTGCGCATCCTCAATGACGGCTGGACGGTCGTAACCAAAGACCGCTCCCTCTCCGCCCAATGGGAACACGAAGTTTTGGTTACCGAAACCGGCTACGAAATCCTTACCGTCAGCCCGGCTACCGGCAAACCCTAACCCCCCTATAAAAACAAACAATGCAGCCTGAAAAAACGGCAGATATAATACGCATATATAAAAACAGGTTTGACCAGCCACATTACAAAAACAAAGCAAATCGGGATTTACCCCGCAACCAGACAAACTTAAAGGAAATTTTATGAAAATATTTGAAAATATAGAAGATGTTAAAGCCATTCGCAAAAAGACCGGGCTGAACCAGATAGACTTTTGGGGCAAGGTCGGCGTTACCCAATCCGGAGGCTCGCGCTATGAAACCGGCCGCAAGATGCCCAAACCCGTACGCGAACTGCTCCGCCTCGTCCATATCGAATGCCTCGATTTGGCGAAAGTCAACAAAAAGGATATGGAAATCGCCGCCCTATTGAAAAAACACCATCCCGACCTGTATGCCGAATTGTCCAAACAGACCAAAGCCGAAAGGAAAAAATAAGGTTAAACCGCAACCTCCGGACAGCCGGAGGTTTTTCATTTCCGAAAAACGCCGACAATGCCGTCTGAAACGCCGGGCCGGCCGCCGTATCCCGCCTGCCGCCCCTGCATCAAACTGCCGAACCGCCCGAACCTGCCTTTTTACAAATTTTATCCAATTTCCTGTTTATTTCGGGATACGCCGACATTAGAATGTCAAACAGCCCGAAACGGGCAAACTCCACATCTATCCGAAGGAATAAAAATGAAACTTCTGACCACCGCAATCCTGTCTTCCGCAATCGCTCTCGGCAGTATGGCTGCCGCAGCCGGCACAGACAACCCTACCGTTGCCAAAAAAACCGTCGGCTACGTCTGCCAGCAAGGTAAAAAAATCAAAGTAACTTACGGCTTCAACAAACAGGGTCTGACCACATACGCTTCCGCCGTCATCAACGGCAAACGCGTGCAAATGCCTGTCAATTTGGATAAATCCGACAATGTGGAAACATTCTACGGCAAAGAAGGCGGTTATGTTTTGGGTACCGGCGTGATGGATGGCAAATCCTACCGCAAACAGCCTATTATGATTACCGCACCTGACAACCAAATCGTCTTCAAAGACTGCTCCCCGCGTTAACAAGCCAACAAAAAACAGCGTTTTCAGAAATGAAAACGCTGTTTTTTTAACCGTTCCCCATTATTCGCAAAGAGGCAGAACGATTACCTGCCCGTGTATCAAAACCTGCCCTGCCGGATGAAGAGTACAACCGGCAGGGACGGCATCAACACCATATGGGGGCACGGCTTTTATTGAAAGATTCGGCTTAAATATCCAACACTTTCGCGGTATAGGCGATAATCTCATCCGCCCTTTCAGGGTTTTCGTTCAACTTGATGCCGTAACCCGGTACCAGCTCTTTCAGACGGCCTTCCCAAGACGGGGCGCGATCGGGGAAGCATTGGTGCATCAGCCGGATCATCAGCGGCACGGCGGTCGATGCGCCCGGCGACGCGCCCAGCAACGCGGCGAGCGAGCCGTCGGCGTGGGCGACAATCTCCGTACCGAATTGCAACACGCCGCCTTTTTCGGAGTCTTTTTTAATGATTTGAACGCGTTGCCCTGCGGTGATGAGTTCCCAGTCGTCGGGGTTTGCCTCGGGGTAGTATTCCAACAGGGAGGAGAAGCGTTCTTCTTTGGTTTTACGCAATTCGCCCAGCAGGTATTTGGTCAGCGGCATATTCGCCCAACCGGCACGCAGCATAGGGTAGAGGTTGTCCATATGGATGGACAGCGGCAAATCCATAAGCGAGCCTTGCTTGAGGAAGTTGGAACGGAAGCCGGCGTAAGGGCCGAACATAAGGTGGCGTTTGCCGTCCACGTTGCGTGTGTCGAGGTGCGGGACGGACATCGGAGGCGCGCCGACGGAAGCCTGCCCGTACACTTTGGCGTTGTGTTGTCCGGCGGTTTCGGGGTTGCTGTTGCGGAAGAACAGGCCGGACACGGGGAAGCCGCCGTAGCCTTTGCCTTCGGGGATGCCGGATTTTTGCAGCAGAGTCAGCGCGCCGCCGCCCGCGCCGAGGAAGAGGAAGCGGGTGCGGAGGGTGAGCTGCCCGTCGGGGTTGCGGGTGTCGCCGGTTTTGAGCACCCACGCGCCGTCGGATTCGCGTTTGATGTCTTCGACGTGGCGGTTGAACTCGGTTTTTACACCCTTGCCCTGCAAATATTTCACCATTTGGCGCGTCAGCCGTCCGAAATCGACATCCGTACCTTCGGCGGAGTAGTTGGCGGCGACGGGTTGGTTTTCGTCCCGGCCGCGCATAATCAGCGGAGCCCAATCGGAAATTTTGTTCCGATCGGTGGAAAATTCCATATTTTCAAAAAGTTTCTGCGTTTTGAACACATCATAGCGTTTTTGCAGGTAACGGCAGTGGTCTTCGTTCATCACCAAAGACATATGCGGCACGGCATTGATGAAGGAATTGTCTTCCAACTTGCCTTCCGCGACCAGCGTCGCCCAAAACTGGCGGCTGATGTGGAACTGTTCGGCAATATTGAGGGCGCGCGCCGGATTGATGATGCCGTCCGCACCCAGCGGCGCATAGTTCAATTCGCACAGCGCGGAATGCCCCGTGCCGGCGTTGTTCCACGCGTTTGAAGATTCCAACGCCACGTCTTCCAAGCGTTCAATCAGGGTGATTTCCCAAGACGGTTCGAGTTCTTTGAGCAAAACGCCCAAAGTCGCGCTCATAATGCCGCCGCCCACCAAGACAACGTCTGTCGCTTCAGCCATGGTTTACTCCTAAAAAAACAGGCATCTTCTGCCCTTATGGTTATTTGCCGTACTACAAACGCCTGAATCGCAAAAGCAGGGGGAAACCGGCAATGGTGTGTGTCCGAGTACACTGTTTCTGGGTTGGAATGCGTTGCAAATATGGCTTCCGACACCGCTTCAGGAGCTTGTAATATGTTATCGTGAATGTAGTGGATTTTACTGGGAAATGCAAAGATTTTCTGTCGCCCGCCAAGCCGGGAAACCGGGAAATGAAAAATAAAAATAGTTATTTATCTATATATATCAAATTATTAACAAATAAAAAATCAAGATTGTTTACATATTAATTTTTAAAAGATTGTCAGCATATTGCGTTAAGTTTTTTAAATCCGGCATCGGCGCGCGCACCGGCACGCCGTCTTCCGCCCTGTTTTTCCAACCCTTCCGGCATCCCGTATGCAACCGTATCGCGCACGCCGCCGCGCAATGTCCGTATGCCGCCTGCAGCGAAACCGGCGGCGTTATCCTTTCCGGCACTCCACGATATTCCGCCTTCAGACGGCATTTCCGCTCAAAATGCCGTCCGAACACCTAAAAGCACAATATCCCTGCTTCCGAAACAAAGCCGTCCAAAGGCAGGTCGTGCGGTTCGCGCGGCAGCGTGTCCACCAACTGGCAGGCAAAGCCCGCGCCCACGGTTTTTGCCTGCAAACGGTATTTCATCGCCGAAAGCGTCGCATCGTAATAGCCGCCCGCCTGTCCCAAGCGGTAGCCCAGTCTGTCCATACCGACCACTGGCACAAGCAGGAGGTTCAAATCATGCACACGCCTTTTCCGACCTGCAAACTGAGGGACATGCAGCTTCGCCCTACCGCGCTTGCGTTCCTGTTTTACTCCGTCGGCGGGATATGGCGTAAACCACATCCGCCGCGAACGCGGTTCGATATAAGGCAGGTAGAGTTCCGCACCGCGTTTTTGCGCCGCGCGGATAAAGCCGTCCAAACGCAATTCCTTGCCCATCGGCCAATACACGCCGATTTTCCGTCCTTTTTTAATATAACGCTTGAGCAGGCGGTTGATTTTTACCGTCGCCGCCGCCCGCACGTCCCGCCCCATTTGCGAACGCCTCCCGCGCAATTCGCGGCGCAGGGCGTGTTTTTCCTCGTTTCTCATTTCAGACGGCCTTTCGGAATTACGGTAAAATGTTGCGATTATAACGATTTTGTTAACATTCAAACAGGACGCATACAATGTGGCACATTGTCGCCATCGGCTATCTTTTTGTTGCCGTGATGTTTTCCGCCGCGCAGCCGAGTATTGCGCGCGCCTTGATTTATTTGTTTTTTTGGGCGGTGCTGCCCACCGTGTTCACGGTCTTCGTCGTAACCGTCCGCCGCCGCAACCGCCTGATGAGGCAGCAGGAACAGGCAGAATCCGAACAGCAGCGCGCACAACGGCAAAAAGACAGCGGCACAAAACCCTGAATCCCTTTTCAGACGGCATCTTATCCGCTATAATCCGTCAGTTTTCCATTTCGGAAACACACTATTCTTTTAAACTTATGCCCACTTTCGCCGAAGGGTGCTTGACAATAGGCGCAGCCTATCAAGTTCTATGCGATTGAATGTGTGCCCTTAACCCTTTCAAGGAAATCAAAATGTCTCAAATTACTATGCGTCAGATGATTGAAGCCGGTGTTCACTTCGGCCACCAAACCCGTTTCTGGAACCCGAAAATGGCTCAATACATTTTCGGTGCGCGCAACAAAATCCATATCGTAAACTTGGAAAAAACCCTGCCGATGTTCCAAGAGGCGCAAGAAGCCGTACGTCGTCTGGTTGCCAACAAAGGTACAGTATTGTTCGTAGGTACCAAACGCCAAGCCCGCGACATCATCCGCGAAGAAGCTACCCGTGCCGGTATGCCTTTCGTTGATTACCGCTGGTTGGGTGGTATGCTGACTAACTACAAAACCGTTAAGCAATCCATCAAACGCCTGGAAGAAAAAACTGCTGCTTTGGAAAACGCTGCCGAAGGCGGTTTCAACAAAAAAGAAATTCTGGAAATGCAACGCGACGTTGAAAAACTGGAACGTTCTTTGGGCGGTATCAAAAACATGAAAGGCCTGCCTGACGCGATTTTCGTTATCGATACCGGCTACCAAAAAGGTACTTTGGTCGAAGCTGAAAAACTGGGCATCCCCGTTATCGCCGTAGTCGACACCAACAACAGCCCTGACGGCGTGAAATACGTTATCCCTGGCAACGACGACTCCGCCAAAGCCATCCGCCTGTACTGCCGCGGCATCGCCGACGCAGTTTTGGAAGGCAAAAACCAAGCGCTGCAAGAAACTGTAGCCGCCGCCCAAGAAGCTGCTGCCGAGTAATCCGGTACACAGAAGAGGGGCGTTATGCCCCTTTTCTCAAATCCCGTTCTGAAATCCGTTTCAGACGGCCACTATTTCCAAACACGGCAATCGCCGTGTTCCCAAAAATCTAGGAGATTCAAAATGGCAGAAATTACTGCAAAAATGGTTGCCGACCTGCGCGCCGCTACCGGCCTGGGCATGATGGAATGCAAAAAAGCCTTGGTTGAAGCTGAAGGCAACTTCGACAAAGCCGAAGAAATCCTGCGTATTAAATCCGGTGCGAAAGCCGGCAAACTGGCCGGCCGTACTGCTGCCGAAGGCGTATTGGCTTACGCGATCAACGGCAATGTCGGCGCATTAGTCGAAGTAAACTGCGAAACCGACTTCGTTGCCAAAGATGCCGGCTTCGTAGAATTTGCCAACTTCGTTGCTAAAACCGCTGCCGAGAAAAAACCGGCTTCTGTTGAAGAACTGAGCGAACTGGTTGAAGCAGAACGCAAAGCCATCATCGCCAAATTGGGCGAAAATATGTCTGTCCGCCGCTTCCAAGTGATCGACACTGCCAACCAACTGGTTGCCTACATCCACGGCGCATTGGCGACCGAAGGCGTATTGGTCGAGTTCAAAGGCTCTGAAGACGTAGCACGCAAAATCGGTATGCACATCGTTGCCGCCAAACCGCAATGCGTAAGCGAAGCCGAAGTAGATGCCGAAACCGTTGAAAAAGAACGCCACATCTACACCGAACAAGCCATCGCTTCCGGCAAACCTGCCGACATCGCCGCTAAAATGGTTGAAGGCCGTATCCGCAAATTCTTGGCTGAAATCACTCTGAACGGTCAAGCTTTCGTGATGAACCCCGACCAAACTGTTGCCCAATTCGCTAAAGAAAACGGCACTGAAGTGGTCAGCTTCGTACGCTACAAAGTAGGCGACGGTATCGAGAAAAAAGCCGTCGATTACGCGGCAGAAGTAGCCGCTGCCGCCAAAGTGTAAGGCACTTATGAAAAAGAAAGCACCTAGATTCCAAACGAATCAGGGTGCTTTTTTTTGGGAAAGGCCCATATTTTCCGGCGGCAGGGTTCAAATGCCCGCCCCGCCCGAAAACAGCGGCGGCAAATTCAGCAGCCCGTTTTCACACCGCCGGCACGCCGCATACGCCCTGCCAAGGCATACACCTTTCAGACGGCATCCCGCCCGGAAGCCGGCAACATCCCCAACGAGAAAGCAGAATATCCCATGACACAGCAAATCAAATACAAACGCGTATTACTGAAACTCTCCGGCGAATCCCTGATGGGTTCCGATCCGTTCGGCATCAATCACGATACCATCGTTCAAACTGTCGGCGAAATTGCCGAAGTCGTTAAAATGGGCGTGCAGGTCGGTATCGTTGTCGGCGGCGGTAACATTTTCCGTGGCGTATCTGCACAAGCAGGCAGTATGGACCGCGCCACCGCCGACTACATGGGCATGATGGCAACCGTAATGAACGCGTTGGCACTCAAAGACGCATTTGAAACTTTGGGCATCAAAGCGCGCGTACAATCCGCACTGTCTATGCAGCAAATCGCCGAAACTTACGCCCGTCCTAAAGCCATTCAATATTTGGAAGAAGGCAAAGTCGTGATTTTCGCCGCCGGTACCGGTAATCCGTTCTTCACGACCGACACTGCCGCCGCATTGCGCGGTGCAGAAATGAACTGCGACGTGATGCTCAAAGCCACCAACGTTGACGGTGTGTACACCGCAGACCCGAAAAAAGACCCGTCCGCCACGCGCTACGAAACCATTACCTTTGACGAAGCCTTGAACAAAAACCTTAAAGTGATGGATGCCACCGCCTTCGCCCTCTGCCGCGAACGCAAGCTCAATATCGTCGTCTTCGGCATCGCCAAACAAGGTTCGCTCAAACGCGTCATTACCGGCGAAGACGAGGGCACGCTGGTTCACTGCTGATTGCCCTAGGGTCGGTCGCATAGGGGCTTCAGACAATCATTTATTATATGGAGATTAACAAGCCTAAACCCATCCTGCCTCATGCATCAA
>AEPI01000126.1 GCA_000193795.2 Neisseria lactamica NS19
CTCTTCTCTTCTCTTCTCTTCTCTTCTCTTCTCTTCTCTTCCGCAGCGCAGGCGGCAAGTGAAGACAATGGGCGCGGCCCATATGTGCAGGCAGATTTGACTTACGCTTTCGAACACATTACCCACGATTATCCCGGCGACAACGCCAAACTCTTCGACGACTACCGAGACATCAAAACCCGCTCCACCCACCCCCGCCTTTCCGTCGGCTACGATTTCGGCAACTGGCGCATCGCCCTCGATTACGCCCGCTATAACAAGTGGAAACACGGCAAGCATATTCATGCAGAAAATACTAAAAAAGTCAAAAATGGCACTGAAGTTAAAACAATTGCCGACCACACCGACAAAGGCACATTCAAAGCCGAATCTAACTACGGCATCTCCGCCATCTACGATTTCGATACCGGCACCCGCTTCAAACCCTATGCCGGCGTACGGGTTGGTTTAGGCAAAATCAGACACAGTATTGCCGTGGAGGACAAAGGTGAAATAATTATTAGCAATATTTCAGCAACCGGAGGGTTGAAAGATCTCCACCCACCCGTCCACGAAAGCCACAGCATCCGCCGCGTGGGCTTCGGCGCGGTGGCAGGCGTAGGCATAGACATCACGCCCAACCTGACCTTGGACACCGGCTACCGCTACCACTACTGGGGACACCTGGAAAACACCCGCTTCAAAACCCACGAAGCCTCGTTGGGCGTGCGCTACCGCTTCTGATTCCCCTCCGCCGATGCCGTCTGAACCTTCAGACGGCATTTTTTACACAATTTTCACCGTTCCCCATCCCTCCCAACAATACCGTAATCTCGAAACCCGTCATTCCCGCGCAGGCGGGAATCCAGTCCGTTCGGTTCGGTTTTTTTGAGGTTTCGAGTAACTTCTAAACCGTCATTCCCGGTACACCGTAATCCTAAAACCCGTCATTCCCGCGCAGGCGGGAATCCAGTCCGTTCGGTTTCGTTTTTTTTGGAGATTTCGGGAAACTTATGAACCGTCATTCCCGATACACCGTAATCCTAAAACCCGTCATTCCCACGAAAGTGGGAATCCAATCCGTTCGGTTTCAGTTTTTTTTGAGGTTTCGAGTAACTTCTAAACCGTCATTCCCGCGTAGGCGGAAATCCAGTCCGTTCGGTTTCAGT
>AEPI01000125.1 GCA_000193795.2 Neisseria lactamica NS19
GTCAATAATCGACTTTAATCCCCGAGGCTTTTTCCGCCCCGCCCGAACTGCCTTCCGGCCCGGACTGCAAGGGATACAGGTTAAGTTTTTCCATCAGGATTCTGTCGCCGTCTTCGTCCGGATTGCCCGTGGTCAGCAGTTTGTCGCCGTAGAAAATCGAGTTCGCGCCCGCCATAAAGCACATCGCCTGCATCGCTTCCGGCATATTGCTGCGCCCAGCCGACAGCCGGACGTAGCTTTGCGGCATCGTAATCCGCGCCACGGCGATGGTGCGGACAAATTCGGTCCAGTCCAAATCTTCGGCACCGGCAAGCGGCGTGCCTTCCACTTTGACCAACTGATTAATCGGCACGCTTTCGGGCTGCGGGTCGAGATTGGCGAGACTGGCAATCAGCCCGGCACGTTCGGCGCGGGTTTCGTTCATCCCGACGATGCCGCCGCAGCAGACTTTCAAACCGGCGTTGCGGACTTTGCCCAAGGTGTCCATTCGGTCTTCGTGTTGGCGGGTGTGGATGATGTCGTTGTAGCGGTCGGGGTCGGTGTCGAGGTTGTGGTTGTAATAATCCAAGCCCGCCTCTTTCAAGTCTTCCGCCATACCTTCTTCGAGCATACCGAACGTGCCGCAGGTTTCCATACCCAAGCCCTTGACGGCTTTGATGATTGCGGAAACCGTCTCCACGTCTTTGGGTTTGGGGCCGCGCCACGCCGCCCCCATACAGAACCGGCTTGCGCCGCGCGATTTGGCGATTTTGGCTTTTTCGACGATTTCATCCACATCCATCATCTGCTCTTTGCCCAGATTGGTGTTGTGGTGTGCCGATTGCGGACAGTAGGCGCAATCTTCGGGACAACCGCCGGTTTTGATCGACAACAGCGTGGAAAGTTGGATTTCGCGCGGGTTGAAATTTTGGCGGTGGATTTCTGCCGCCTGATAGACAAGTTCTAAGAACGGCAGTCCGAAAAGTGCCTCGACATCGCATTTTTTCCAATAGCGAGCAGTCGGATGCGGCTTGCGCTCAGTTTGGCGGCGCAAAGCAACGGGGGATACGGTCATAGTGTGTTCTTTCGTATTTACAGCGGCGCAATGACGCTGACGGGCAGACCGCCGGCGCAATGACGGCGGTTGCGGGTAATCAAATGGCTGAAAACAGCGGCGGCAAGTGTAACGCGTTTGAAAATACGGGGCAAACGGTTTTTCCGCCTTTGTGCCGCGCAGCCGGGAAATGCCGTCTGATGGGCTTTCAGACGGCATCATCCGGGCTATCTTAAAGCGTCCAGCAGCTTCCCGTGTATCCCGCCGAAACCGCCGTTGCTCATCACCAAAATATGGTCGCCGGTTCGGGCGTTTTCCACGATTTCGGCAACGAAGGCATCAAAGTCTTTACCGACGTGCAGCCTGCCGCCCAAAGGCGCGAGGGCTTCGGCAACGTCCCAGTCCGCGCCGCCGGCGTAGCAGAACACTTGGTCGGCTTCTTTGAGGCTTGCGGGCAGGGCGGACTTCATCGTGCCCAGCTTCATCGTGTTGGAACGCGGTTCGAGGACGGCGAGGATGCGCGCGCCGCCGACACGTTGGCGCAAACCTTGAATTGTGGTTTCGATGGCGGTCGGATGGTGGGCGAAGTCGTCGTAAACGGTGATGCCGTTTGCCGTGCCTTTGATTTCCATCCGGCGTTTGACGTTTTTAAACGCGCCCAAGGCTTCGCAGGCCGTCTGAATGTCGACTCCGACGTGACGCGCGGCGGCGATGACGGCAAGCGCGTTCATACGGTTGTGCCTGCCCATCAAATCCCATTTGACGCGTCCGGCCGTTTTGCCGTCAAGCAACACGTCGAACGAGCCGTCGGCATTGGCTTCGCCGGCCTGCCAGCCGTGTTCCGTGCCGAATTTCTCCACCGGCGTCCAGCAGCCTTTGTCTAAAGTATCCTGCAAGCTTTGCTGCTGTCCGTTACAGATGATTAAGCCTTCAGACGGCACGGTGCGCACGAGGTGGTGGAACTGGGTCTGTATCGCGCCCAAGTCGGCAAAGATGTCGGCGTGGTCGAATTCCAGATTGTTCAACACGACGGTACGCGGGCGGTAATGTACGAATTTGGAGCGTTTGTCGAAAAAGGCGGTGTCGTATTCGTCGGCTTCGATGACGAAAAACGGCGATTTGCCGTTCGGATCTTGGCGCGGCGTTTGCGGCAGGCGGGCGGAAACGCCGAAATTTTCCGGTATGCCGCCGATGAGGAAGCCCGGCGCGAGTCCGGTATATTCCAAAACCCACGCGAGCATAGACGCAGTAGTCGTTTTGCCGTGTGTCCCCGCCACACCGACTACCCAATGATGGTGCAGCACGTTTTCAGCTAGCCATTGCGGGCCGGAAATATAAGGCAGACCTTTGTTCAAAATCGCCTCGACCACATCCATCCCGCGCTTGGCGACATTGCCGATAACGTAAACGTCGGCTTGAAATTCGTCCAACTGCGCGGCATCGAAGCCTTCGTGTACGTCTATGCCCAAGGCTTCGAGCTGGGTGCTCATCGGCGGATACATCTTCGCGTCGCAACCGCTGACTCCAAACCCCGCTTCTTTGGCAATGGCGGCAAGCCCGCCCATAAACGTGCCGCCGATACCGATAATATGGATGTGTTTCATCAAAATTCCCCAATCGTTCAAATTTTTCCGCACTGACGCACGACGGCTGATTCGGCTTCAATCAATGCGGTCTGATGCCGGCATCCGAACCGTCTTTCTGTGCATTCCCTTTCGGATTTTGGACGGCTTCGTCCCTCACCGGGTCCGAATAATCGCCGGCCCCTGCGTCTTCCGCCCTGTCTTTCACGGCAGGTCTGACCGAACTGTACACCCGATCCCGCCCCAAGCCTGCATTAGTACAATGTTTTCCCGGCGTTTGGCTGTAACTGGTTTTACCATTATGGCGGCACTCGTAAACATTTGCCGAAAATACGGTCTGAACCGCTGCAACAAGCAATATACTTCCGATAATTTTAGATACTCGCATATTAAGCTCCTTTATTGTTCTTCTTCAAAAAAGAGAATGTATTTCAGTAGAACTTCATCTAATTCTTTCATTCCCTGCTCATAATTGAACGGATATTCCCAACCATCTCCTACTTTGATTTCAGAAATGTCTTTAAACTTCCGCTTAAGGGCGGACACTTTGTCCATATCGTCATCAATTTCCTGTTTGCCAAATGGTATTTTCCGCTTTTCTAATATCTCATCATAATAACAAGATAAATTAAGCAATAGCCCCAGGCACTATTTGCGATGACGACTAATCTATGCATTTATGCGCCGTTCATCTGACCGTTGACCGGCTCGGCTGTCTTTGCTATTTCCGCAACAGTTGAAATTGTACAGTTAATAGATTGACACTAAAACGGCGCTCTCTTGTGCTGCCATTTTCTCATAAAATTTTTTCAAACTTTCAAATGAGGTTCTTAACTCATCTTTAATTTCATCAGCTTCTTCTTCGTATTCCCAAATATCAGGGTAAATATCGTTTTGGCGAAACGCACTCATATCAAATTTATCAATATGTGTTTCAAAATCAAGATCTTGCAACGCTTTTGCAATTTCTTTCACTCTATCACTTTTCGTTCCAGATATAAATTCTTCGATTTCTTCCCCAGAAATATTAAACTGTCCTACAATCGCTTCGCTGATTAAATTATCTTTAATCGGTTCGCTGGCAGATTTTCCTGTCAACAAAAAATGAAGTGCGTCCCACATTTTATCTATATCACAAATTTCTAAGTTCTCATTTTCCTGTGCTTCTTCCACATCATCAAGACACATAAATTTTTCTAATTCAATGTCAGTAGTTGACTGATAATTTGCAATCATTCCCATTTGTTTTTACTCCATATTTTACTGTATTGTTCTTTACTTCCGCCCCCGCTGGGGGTTGGATTTTTCAGCAAGTCCGACTTCTGTGCAATCTTTTTCAACCATTTCTTTTCTTCATCAGACAGCTTCTTCAAATTCAATTTCCTGTTTATTAAACTAAAATTGATGTCTTACGCAATCAATCAGGAAGCACGAAAACTCAGGATATAGTTCTAAACACAAATCCGGTTTAGATTCTCCTTTTTTTATGCGAGATATCATATCTTCATATTCCGTTTTGTCTTTTTCCCAGTCAGAAATTATTTCTTGCTTTTCTTCTTCACTGTCATAGTCATCATCTGCTATTGCATCCTTTAAAGCCTGTTCTAAATATGTTCTATTATGTTCCTCAAGTTTGTAAAACTTTTCTTTTTCATTTTTCAGCCACAAAACATAATAATAATGTTCCCAATCAACCGTATAATAATCTGAAATCACTTTATCAAAAAAAGCTAAATACTCATCGTATTTTTCAAGTACATAATAAACATCAAAAATCTCATAATCAGCAATGTCATCAGTATTTAAAGAATAGTTATCATCTTGACCATCCTTAACCTGCTTTAAATAGTAAATGGATTTTTCTTTATTCCCAAGATATGCCTCACAATAAGAAATAGCCAGCATAAGCCTCATTCGATTAGGATATTTTTTTAATAAGTCCAAAAATATTGCTTCAGCCTGTTCATATTCTTTTAGTTCAAATAAGCATACTGCGTAATTGAAAGCATATTTATAACTTTTATCCATATCTTTGGCTATTTCAAAGTATTTTTTGCTTAAGGATATATTTTTTTGCGTATTATAAAAATCATCTTTACTTGGTTTACATCCCTGAAATTCACCAAAATAGTAAAGACCAAGACCAGTGTAGGTTTCTATATAAGGTGATTTAAGCTCATAAGCTTTAGTCAGAAACTCTAATGCTTCCTTGGAATAATCTTCATAAAACCCTATGTTTGTATAAATCCTTGCTTTATGAGCATTATCCAATATTAAGCCAAAGCGTTCTAAAAAATCCTTTAATAAATTAACACAATCACTTTCGCTATCTCTAAGCCCTAACCTTACTGAAGCTAAAGTACATACTACATCAACATCTGAAGGATTATCTTCCAGTCTTTCCAATAGATAGTTCTCCATTGTTTCCAGATAAGTTTTTGATTTCTCAAAATCCTTCAAAAATTCTTCTTTATATCTATTTTCATACTCTGTTTTGAGCCTATACCAATAAGCTTTTATTTCGTCCATCAATAAGCCCTCCACCTTTCAAAATTTCAATTTTCCAGCTCGACAATCTGGGATTTGTTAGTCAATATATTATGCTAGTAAATATTTATCAATAAGTTCTGCCAAAACATTTGTGTTTATAATTTCATCATTTAATAAATCGTCATATTCATTTTCTAATTCATCTTGCCGCTCCATAATCCAATCTATATGCTCCTTCGAACAAGCATAATTTTGATGGATAAAATAGTACTCAGCTAAAAGGCAATGTGCTTGAACAAGCGATACAATATCGTCTTTCGTTTCAATAACCTTTTTCATACTACAAACAGCACCATCTATATTACCCTTTTTTAACTGCATAAAGGCTTTATTTATATATAATTCAGATTTCATATTTTTTCCCCTTGTAAACCAATATTTCTTTTCCCGCTTTATCAGTTGCTGAAATCTTAACTTTAGTATTTTAGTTTTTGAGCTTTTTTATCGTATCTAAATAAAATTTCTTGCCACCATCATTATTAGCTAAATCATGCTTTGTTTGTAAAAAAGAAATTACTTCTTTTTTGTATTCTTCAGGGACACTTTGAATATTTTGATTAATAATATAAACTAAATTTTGATGTGCAATTTTTTTGGTGTCATTTTCTGCATACTCATAAAGTATTTCCATTTATCAGGGTAATATTCAAAATTTTTTAAGCGCGGTAAATAGTTAGAAACATAACCTGCAAGTCCTTTTTTATAAGCATTTGATAAAATAAAATTATAAATTTCAGTGGTTTCTTCAAGTTGGTATCTTAGTATCATATTTCCCAAAATAGATATGATATTCAATAGTATTTTTTCATTATCTGAATAATTAAGTGCTATCTGTAAAAGTTCCTCAGCAAATTTGTCATCTTTGAAATACGGAGAATAGTATAATGACATTTCATCTCTAGGTGTTTTTTCAAATAACTTTAGAATATTAACTACTTCTGTTTCTGTTTTCATTTTCCAGTTTTTAATCTCTACTTTAAGCAATTGAATATCATTTATTTTTTCTTTATCTTAAATGGAATATTTTCACTCATGACTCCCTCTTTTTTACCAATTCAAATTTGATTCTATAATATCCATTTACTAACGTATAAGTTCAAGCCATTTTTTTGCATTTTCACAAGTACTATCAATAGGTGTTGTATGATTGTTTGTAAACACTTCCCACTCCCAATCTTCTGCTCCAACACAGCCTAATTTCGTGTATTCTTCAAGAAATTCTGCAAAAGAATTTGCCATTACATAACCATGCAAGTCGCTCCCATTGTGACTTAAGTAGACTACTTTCCCATAAGACTCTTTTTCTAAATCTATAGCTAATAAATCACCATTTTCAATCTCCTGAAATGCCAGCTTATTGTGAAAAATCTTGTCATAGGGATTATCATAATTAGGGTAGCAAATATCTACCAAACCTTTTCTACTTTTTTCTAAAATGGGAATTAAATCTATTCCAAAATGCAAACTACCCGAAAAAATTTCCACTAACTCACTCGGTAATGGTAATATTGGTTTTTCTTCAAAAAAATATCCCAATAAAACTCTAGATGTGATGAAATTTCTTTCAATGCCTGTCTAAATTCTATTGGTAGACTGTAACCTAATTCTTCTTCAAGCTTTAGAATTTCTTCTTCTTTTGCAACTTCTTTGCAAACAATTTCTTCTGTAAATCCACCTAATTCTTTTACTCTGTTTCTAAAGAAGTTTAATCTATCTAATATCTCATTTTTATTGTACATAATGTATCTCCTACAAATTATAATTTTGGAGCTGTACTAGATAACTGGAATAAATTCTGCTTTACTAATTGTTTTAAAATAGAAATTTGAACTTTTATTTTACCGTGGTTAAAACGCCATTCACATTCCTTCAAATACAGCTCAAAATGCTCTTTGGGAATGCCGTTAAACTTACGTAAGTGGCGTTTTGCCTGATTCCCAAAGTTCTCAATATGGCTTTCATCAACTTCTACTTCGCCATCAGACATTTCCAGATGCGGGCTGTTATGAAAAATCAGTACACGTAACCGATGAAAGTAATAGGCTGCCGTGTTTTTATTAACACTGACTAATTGCGCTGCCGTGCGTGCGGTAACACCTGCAATAAACAGCCCAATCAGTTTGTTTTGTCTGTACTGACTTAAACGGCTTCTTCTCATAGGGATTATTCTAACCTGAAATTAGATTTCCCCTAGTTATCTAGTACAGCCCCTAAAGAATAGTTATCATCTTGACCATCCTTAACCTGCTTTAAATAATAAATGGACTTTTCTTTATCCCCAAGATATGCCTCACAATAAGAAATAGCCAGCATAAGCCTCATTGTTTTTCTCCGGTTAAGTAATCTGCACCGCTATCATAGATTGCCCTTGCCGGATCATAAAAAAATTCGCAATTTTTCATAGTGTCCTCACGCTTTAACCGGTTCGCAATCTTATACCCGCGATTTTGAAACCCGCTCATAAAACCTGATTGCTTACTTTGTTAAGGATTCCATTAACCCGATTTTGAGCAATATCTGTCAAAACCATTTCCACCACATCCAAAACAAAACCGTTGCCGCCACGGCATTGGACAATAAGATGAGTTTCCACTGCCCTGCCTTATGCGGTACGGTCCTTCCCGGCTTCAAAACGCCGCCATAAAAAAACGGCGACAGCAGCATAGAAGTGATACATAAGAAAATCAATACGCCGTAATAGATTTTTTCAGACGGCATTTCTTTTCCTCAATACGCAACCCGTTGGCGCATTTGTTCAAACAGGCAGATTGTCGCCGCCATCGCGACATTTAAAGACTCGGTTGCATCGTGCATCGGAATCCTGACACACTTGTCCGCCCTGTCTAAAACTACTTTACCGACCCCTGCGCCTTCGTTGCCAAACACCCAGGCTGTCGGCTTGCACAAATCTTCGCCGTACAAAACCGCCTGCTTTTCCTCGCGCAAGGCGGTGGCAAACACACGGTCTTCATAGCGCGCCAACCATATTTCCAAATCCGCCTGCGGATAAATGTCCAACAGGAAATGCGCGCCCATCCCCGCGCGCAATACCTTGGGCGACCACGCGTCCGCACAACCCCTACCCAAAACGACCGCGCCGATTCCCGCCGCCGCCGCGCTCCGCAACACCGTGCCGACATTACCCGGATCTTGCACGCCGTCCAAAACCACGCAGTCGCCTTTGTCCGGCAAGGTTCCGCTCAATGGGATATCAATCAGTGCAAGTATATCGTCTGCACAACTCAAGCTGCTGATTTTTTTCAATATGCCGTCTGAAACGGAAAAAAACCCGTCTTCCGGCAAAACCGCCATCAATTTACGGACTTCTTCAGACGGCATTTTCGCTTCGGGAATATATACCCCGAGCGGCTTTCCTCCCGATTGCAGGAAAACCTGAAGCAGGTGCACGCCCTCCAAAACGGTTTGGGTATACTGCCGTCTGAACTTTCCCTGCGACAGCAGGCGGTGCAGGTGTCTGATGTGTTCATTGTTTGCCGAACTGATATGCTTCACTTTACCGCCTTTTCAAGAATATATAATAGGTAACGGCGATTCCGATTCCATCAAAATAAAACGGGAAAATCCGGATGGACGGGCAAAATGCCGTCTGAAACCGAGATTTGAAAATCCGTACCGTAATTTGCCAACGCCAGCGGGCGGTTGTCCTTGTCGGCGACAACCGGCCAAAACGGGCGCAGCGCGGGCAAAACCCGCTTTTCCTGAAGGATTTTCTTCACATCCTTATGGATGCCGCCGACAGCCAGCCTGTCCGATGCCGCAACCGTACGCAAGATTCCGTCCTGCTCCAAAAGATGCCCGGGAAGTCCGAACGGATGACGTTTTAAAACAAATCCCTGCCCCGCCAATATTTCCCTTAAATTTCCGCTTATCTGCCTGTCTTTCAAAAACCGCAGTTTATCCGTTTTTTCCGGTCGGAACACAAACAGCCTGCCCGCATAATGATGCAATTCAAAACCTTGCAAGTTCCAACGTCCGGTTTTTGCCTCCGTCAAAACCCGGGCAATGTCGGCAAGGGCATTCTGATTCGGCACGGGAACGCCGTTTTCCTTCAGAAAATGCCGCAAAATATGGGTTTTTCGGCGCGGGGAAAACGTCAGCCACCGCGCCGTATCAAAATAACCCGCCCCGCAAACCCAACGGCAGTCTTGAACGACGACCTCGTCCAACAAAGCCAAATCCTCCTGCAAAGCACGGACATTGTTCAGCAGATGCCGCCCGAAATGGGGAATCTGCGCCGAAAGTTCGGGCAAAATACGGTGCCGGAAGCGGTTTCGCAAATAAGCCGTATCGGTATTGCTTTCATCCTCGATATTCGGCAAACCGTGTTTTTGGGCATAATCCCATATGTCTTGGCGCGAAAAAGGCAGCAAAGGCCGCCAAATGATGCCGTTTTCCCCCAAAGGGCGGACGGCGGGCATAGCCGACAAAGCACGCAAACCGCCGCCGCGCGCGACCGCCAGCATAAAGGTTTCGATTTGATCGTCCCTGTGGTGCGCCAACGCCAAAACGTCAAAGCCTTTTTCGGCAAACGCGGCATAACGCTTTTGCCGCGCTGCCGCCTCGATGCCCAAACCGTTTTTTTCCACGCAGACCTTAACCGTTTCCAGCCTCACCCCGAGCGTATCGCAATAATTCCGGCAGAAATCCGCCCAAGCGTCGGCACAGGGGCTTAATCCGTGATGGATATGCACGGCCTCCGGAATAAAGCCGCCCTCTTTTCCGGCGCGGACAAGCAGGTGCAGCAAGACCACGGAATCCAAGCCGCCGCTTAATGCCACCGCTGTTTTTTTTCCATTCAAACCTTGAGGAAAACAATCCTTCAAGCATTGCTCAAACGCATCTAAAGTCAGCACGCCGCCGCTCCGATAAAGAAAAAGCAAGCAGTTTCAAACAAACTGCTTGCCGCCGGTTTCATTTGAATTATTGTTCGGAAAATTTGCCGTAAGCCATAATGCGGTCGAAACGGCGCGAAAGCAAATCGGCAAGCGGGATGCTTTGCGCTTCGTGCAATTGTTTTTCCAAAACGGTTTTCACGTTGTCCATAACCTGCCCGAAATTCCGATGCGCGCCGCCCAAAGGCTCTTTAATGACGGCATCGACCAGCCCCAATTTTTGCAGCCGGTCGGCAGTAATGCCCAAAGCCTGCGCCGCATCCGCCGCCTTTTCGGCGGTTTTCCACAAAATAGACGCGCAGCCTTCGGGGGAAATGACGGAATAGGTCGAATATTGCAGCATATTGACGTAATCGCCCACGGCGACCGCCAACGCGCCGCCCGAACCGCCCTCGCCAATAACCGTACACAAAACGGGAACGTGCAGGCGCGTCAGTTCGTACAGGTTTTTGCCGATGGCTTCGGACTGTCCGCGTTCTTCCGCACCGATGCCCGGATACGCGCCCGGCGTGTCGATAAAGCTAATAACCGGCAAGCCGAATTTTTCCGCCGTCTTCATCAGGCGCAGGGCTTTGCGGTAGCCCTCGGGGCGCGGCATACCGAAATTGCGGCGGATTTTTTCTTTGGTATCGCGCCCTTTCTGATGGCCGACAACCATCACGCTTTGTCCGTTGAAACGCGCCAAGCCGCCGACAATCGCATGATCGTCGGCAAAGTGGCGGTCGCCGTGCAGCTCTTCAAAATCGGTAAACAGTGCCTCTATATAATCCAAAGTATAGGGACGCTGCGGATGCCGGGAAACCTGTGAAATTTGGGCGGGCGTGAGTTTGCTGAAAATCGATTTGGTCAGGTCGTCTTTCTTTTTCTGCAGGCGCAGGATTTCATCGGAAATATCGACGGCAGAACCGTCCTGCACAAAACGCAATTCGTCGATTTTGCACGACAATTCGGCTATGGGTTGCTCAAAATCCAAAAAAACAGGCTTCATAAACAAAAACTCTCGTCAACGGGTTCTGCCGCCATCATACGCCGTTCGGATGTATTTGACAGGCGGTTTGCCATATTTTCACACCGGCTGCGCGGCGGGTAATTAAAAACAGGTAGTGCATCTGCACTAGCCGTTATCGGGCGTATCTTATGCTAAACTTAAAACAAATTCAAACAAATTCAATTTTTCAAACGAAACCGTATGAAAGACGATAACGATATTGCCGCCATGCGGCTGGACAAATGGCTTTGGGCGGCGCGCTTTTTCAAAACCCGCGCTTTGGCGCAAAAGCACATCGAACTGGGCAGGGTTCAGGTAAACGGCTCGAAGGTCAAAAACAGCAAGACCATAGCCTCCGGCGACATTATCGACCTGACGCTCAATTCCCTTCCCTATAAAATCAAGGTTAAAGGTTTGAACCACCAACGCCGTCCGGCACCCGAGGCGCGGCTTCTGTATGAAGAAGACGCAAAAACGGCAGCATTGAGGGAAGAGCGCAAACAGCTCGACCGGTTCAGCCGCATCACTTCCGCCTATCCCGACGGCAGACCGACCAAGCGCGACCGCCGCCAACTGGACAGGCTGAAAAAAGGAGGCCGGTAAAACAGCTCCCGCTGCAAACAGAAGCACGAACCGCGTACCGCCGTATTTCAGACGGCATTCCCGAAACTTATTCCGCTTCGTCTATCCACGCCTGTTGGACGGCCTCGAGAATGCGTTCGCCGCAACGCGCCGGATCATCGTCAAAATCGGGCAATGCCATAATCAGGTCGCGCAACCGGGTAAAGCGCACGGTTTTGGGATCGATGGTTTCGCCGTGCAGGTCGTAGAGTTCTTCCGCGATGCGCCGGGTATCGGTCCATTTCATATAAATTTCCTTTTATCGTCCGGCATTGAAGCCGTGTAGAATATGTTTCGGCAAAACTGCCGCCCTTTGAGGATGGCCGAATGTTTCAACTCGCCGGACAACACATCGAGCACCACCCTATGTGTCGTCCTGATCCGGGAGGAGTTGTCCCTCCCAAACAAATCTGATTCTACCGCCCCGAAGGACGGATGTCCAAGTGAGCGGGGTTTCAACTGACAAGGAAGATTGATGAACAATCTGTTGGCCGCAAAATTGTCCAAACTGGTTTATACCGCTTCCGACCATCCCGACTCCATGTCGGAGATGGAGGAGTTTGACCGCCTGATTCTGCTGATACGCAAACTGTATCAAATATTGGACGGGCAACATACCCTCTCCGGAGTAACGGTTTGCCTTCACTACCGAAACCGGCGCGGCCTGATTGCCTTGGATAAAGCGGCTGCCGGTTGCGATGCGGCAATATTGCGCGCCCGGCGTTGGCGCATCTACACGCAGATTGCGGAACGCCTTTCCGGGTCGGGCGGCGGCTTCACGGTTACAGTAGACAGCGTGTCCGCCGCCTGCCCGGAGCTTGAAGGACGCTATCTCGACCTTGTCCGCCGCGCCGCCGCCTCTTTCGGTTTCGCGCAAGGACAGGAAAATCCGGCAGGCTCTCAGGAAGAAACGCAAGCCGTCCCGGATGCCGCATCGAGCCGTTCCGTCAGGAAATCGATTAAAATCAATATAGAAGCGAGAGTGGAACGCTATCCGGCATACCGCCCGACCGCCGCCCTGAAAGTAACCCGCCGGCGGTTTTTCCGGCTGCAAAACCGGTAAATACCCGTGCATCGCGTCTGAATAATCCGTCTCAGATGCCGCACCAAGTCGTTCCGTCAGAAAACCTGTAAAAATCAATATAGAATCGAAAGTTTCGCCTGTACGAACGCCTGTTTTCGGGCGATTGCGCCTTATCCGCGCAACAATGCCGTCTGAAGCGCACCGGCTTCAGACGGCCTGTTTTCAGTGTTCTTCACGCGCGTGGTTGATGGTGTATTTGGGGATTTCCACAATCAAATCCTCGCCGGCGACAACCGCCTGACAACTCAGGCGCGAATCGGCTTCCAAACCCCAAGCCTGATCGAGCAGGTCTTCTTCCAATTCGGTCGGTTCTTCCAAACTGTCGAAACCTTTGCGGATGATGACGTGGCAGGTGGTGCAGGCGCAGGACTTCTCGCAGGCGTGATCGACTTCGATATCGTGGTCGAGCAGCACGTCGAGGACGGTTTTACCTTCGGGTGCGTCTTCGATAACCGCGCCTTCGGGGCATAATGTTGCGTGTGGGAGTACGGTGATTTTAGGCATTTTTATTGTCTCTTGTAATGAGTGGGTAGGGTTTGTGGGTAATTTTCAGACGACCTTTTGTAATGAAGGGGTCGTCTGAAGCCGTTTATATAGTGGATTAACTTTAAACCAGTACGGCGTTGTCTCGCCTTAGCTCAAAGAGAACGATTCTCTAAGGTGCTGAAGCACCAAGTGAATCGGTTCCGTACTATCTGTACTGTCTGCGGCTTCGTCGCCTTGTCCTGATTTAAAGTTAATCCACTATAACACGATGCCTTTGCTTTTTAAATTTTCCAGACATTCGTCCAGATAAGCATCATCGTGTTCGGGGTAAATCGGCGAATCGGCGGCTTCGGTATCGTGTGCGGGATAAGGGGCAACCGCTTTGCCGCGATACAGCGGGTCTTTCCACAGCGGGTCGGGTTTGTAGCCGCGTTTTTCCATTTCTTCCATAATCAGCGCGTGATACAGATAGAGTTTGTCAGGCGAATGGGTGAAAACGTAATTCACTGTCGCGTGCGGCCTGCCCCAGCCTGCTCCGTGCAGGGCGGCGCATTCGCGGTGTTGCCCCAAAAGCCGGGTGCAGGGGAGTAGCGGGATGAGGGTTTGGTGCCGGAGTCTCATGTTCGGTAGGTTGGAGGTCGTCTGAAAGTGTGTTTCGGTTTTCAGACGACCTATGGTTTAGTGGCGTGGTTCGAGTATCTCAATGACGTTTTGCCAGTCCATAAGGCGGGCAAAGTCTAGGGCGGTCAGTCCTTCTTGCGTGGTAGCGGCGGGGTTTGCGCCCAAGTCGAGCATGGCTTTGACCATGAGCGCGTTCCCTGCGATGGCTTCGTGATGCAGCGGTGTGTAACCGTCTTCGTCTTGTTCGCGCAGATAATCCGGGTTTTGTGCCAACTGTTGGCGGAAGTCGTCGAGGCAGTTTCGAGCCATCGGATGTTCGTCCAGATTTTCGGGATGTTCTTTTTCTTCGTAAACCAGCAAGACTTCTTCGGGGTCGCCAAAGTCGATTCCCCATGCGGCATCGTGTTCTGCGCGCTCCTGCGGCGTCATTTGGATGCGGACTGCCTGTACGGTGAAGCCGCCGTAGGGAATGCCGTTACACAGGAACATCCAATCGCTGATTTCGTCAACCGGAACGCAAACGCTCTCGCCTTGTTCTACATTTGTCAGGTCGTTGGGTTCGTTGACCAGCGTACCGTAAATGTGCAGACCGTCGAAGTAGATGTCGTTTATCCACATGTGTTCGCAAATTTCGCCGTCTTCGCTGTCTTGGAAAAAAGGTACTTTGACCATGGCAAAGTCCAAGGCGGGGATGATGCGGCGGTTTTCCCAATAAAGCTCGCGCCAGAAATATTTGAAGGTGGAACGTGCCTGCTCGAAGGCGCGGTTCATGAGTTCATTTTCCTGATCAACACCGTAAACAATGGATTCGCTCATTGGATTCTCCTAAGGTCAAAGTGGATGCGGGTCGTCTGAAAGGGCTGCCAGTGTGTTTTCAGACGACCTGATGCTTTATTGGACTAATATGCTGCCCCAGCCGTCGTAGTCGCCGTTGTTTTCGTGGGCGATATCGATTAACTCCCATGTGTCGTTGTCGATGTCGATCAGCGGGGCGTTTTTGGAAAGTTGCAGGCGGTAGCTCGGGTGGCCTTCTTTCTGCTCGATGCGACCGCTGTCGCTGACGGTATAGCCCAATGCGGCAACTTTGGCGGCTACGGCGTTCAGGTCTGTTTCAGTGTGGAAAAACAGCCAGTGGTCGATGGGACGGGGCTGTTCGAGGCGGTCGCCGTCTTGTCGGAAACAGCGTAAAACCTGCTTATTGCGGATGGCTTGCAGCTCGTAGCGGTCGGGATACAGGAATTCCTGATAAAACGACCATTCGGCATCTTCGCTGATTTTGATGTCGCAAACGCGGTCGTTTTGTGTCAGCAGGGTACGGCAGGCTTGGGCGAAAGTTTCGGCATCGCGGCTGTAAAAATGCCAATTTGCCACGCCGTTTGTGGTGACTATGCCTGCGTGGATGTTGTCGTTGCCCGCCAGTCGGTCGATTTGGTCTTCGATGTCGTAAACCGCTTCGCTTTCTTCGGGCGTCGGGAAACCGTGTTCGTTGGTTTGTTCCAATTTCATGCTGACGCGCACATGTTGCGGATACTCTGCCAGCGGCGCGACTTCGATTAAGGCAAGGTTGATGCGTAAGGCGGCGGACGCATCACCAATGCGGCTGAAATAGACGTTCCAGTCTTGGGGGATGGAGAGGTTTTGCATAGGATGGAACCCTCTGAAAAATAGTGTTTGAATTTTTTCAGACGATCTCTGATGCTTTTTAGAGGTCGTCTGAAACTATTTGCCGTCAAATATTATCAACACTCTGCCCCGCCAGCGCGCGCCTGATGTTGCGGTTCATGCGTTTGGCGGCGAAGTTGTCGGTGCTGTGGCTGAGTTTTGCAACGGCGGCACGGATGTCTTCGGCTTTTCCGTCTTTCAGACGGCCTTGCAAAGCGGCGATGCCTTGCCGAATCTGTTGCAATTCTTCGGCTTCCAGCAAATCGCTGTCCAACTCGAGAGCGGCGTTGACGGCATCGGTCAGGCTTTCGGCTTCGACTACGGCTTCGGCGCGGGCGCGGGCCGCCATATCTTCGGCGGCGTTGTCCATACTGTCTTTAAGCATTCGGGTAATCGCGCCGTCGTCCAGACCGTAGGAAGGTTTGACTTCGATTTGCGCGTGTACGCCGGTGCTTTGTTCTTGGGCGGAAACGGACAGCAGCCCGTCCGCATCGATTTGGAAGGTTACGCGGATACGCGCCGCACCCGCCGCCATAGGCGGAATGCCGCGCAAGGTAAATTTGGCAAGGCTGCGGCAGTCGGCAACCAGTTCGCGCTCGCCTTGTACGACGTGTATCGTCATCGCGGTCTGACCGTCTTTGAACGTGGTGAAGTCCTGCGCACGCGCGGTGGGGATGGTGGAATTGCGCGGGATGATTTTTTCGGCAAGCCCGCCATAGGTTTCCAAACCGAGCGACAAGGGGGTAACGTCCAGCAGCAGCCATTCGCCGTCGGCTTTGTTGCCGGCGAGGACGTTTGCCTGTATGGCTGCGCCGAGTGCGACCACTTCGTCGGGGTTAAGGTTGTTCAGCGGGGTTTGTCCGAAGAATGTGGCAACTGCTTGTTGGACGTGCAACATACGGGTCGAACCGCCGACCATAATCACGCCTTTGACATCCGCCTTGCTCACGCCCGCATCTTTCAAAGCCTGTTTGACGGGCTCGATGGTTTTTTGCACCAGATTTTGGGTCAGGTTGTGAAACTCTTGGCGGGTAATGACGGTATGAACTTTATGGCCGTCTGAAAGCGTGGTTTCGATGACGGCTTCGGTTTGAGCGGTCAGTTGTTCTTTGGCGGCTCGGACAAGGGAAAGCAGCAGCCGGCTGTCTTGCTCGTTGAGTTTGGAGAGGTCGTTTTGTTCGAGCAGGTGGCAGAACAAACGATGGTCGAAATCGTCGCCGCCCAATGCGCTGTTGCCGCCGGTGGCTTTGACTTCAAACAAACCTTTGGTCAGTTGCAATACGGATACGTCGAATGTGCCGCCGCCCAAGTCGTACACGACAAATGTGCCTTCCGAAGCATTGTCCAGCCCGTAGGCGATGGCGGCGGCGGTCGGCTCGTTGAGCAGGCGCAATACGTTCAAACCCGCCAGACGCGCGGCATCTTTGGTGGCTTGGCGTTGCGCCTCGTCGAAATAGGCGGGAACAGTAATCACCGCGCCGACCAAATCGCCACCCAAGGTTTCTTCGGCACGCGCTTTGAGGGTTTTGAGGATTTCAGACGACACTTCGACAGGCGTTTTCACCCCCTGCCGCGTATGCAGTTCGATAACGCGTTGATTGTCGCCGAAACGGTAAGGCAGGTAATGCGTATTTTGATGCAGATCGGCAAGCGTCCGCCCGATAAGGCGTTTGGCGGAGCTGACGGTGTTCAAAGGGTCGGACTTTTGCGCGGCAAACGCGGCGTATCCGACTTCCGTCTTGCCGTTTTCCAAATAACGGACAACGGAAGGCAGGGTAACGCGCCCGTCGGCATCGGGCAGGCAGGCCGCACTGCCGCTGCGGACGGTGGCGACCAAGCTGTTGGTCGTTCCCAAATCGATGCCTGCCGCCAAACGGTGCCGGTGCGGGGCGGCGGACATACCCGGTTCTGAAATCTGCAAGAGAGCCATAAATTCTGCCTGTCGGTGCGGTGTGTAAAGGAAGGAGGCAGCATTTTAACAGAATTTGTGCCGATAGTTGAGCGGTTTGCTAAGGATTGGATTGTACCGCCGAAATTGCCCTCTGCCGCAAAATGCCGATAAAATCCGCCTTTCCCGCCCATCATTGAAGGTTGCAAATAGGCAGAATCCCGTTAGAGTCAAGAATCCAAATCGCGATAAATACTTAGCTGCAACTGATGAACATCTGAAAACCAAAGGAATTCACTAAGATGAGAAATATGACAGAAGTAAGGTGGAAGAATAATCAAGTTATCAGCATTGAGACTAAACGAAAGGATGAATCAAGAGAAACTAGGGTGTATGTACTCGCTCAGATGATAGGAAAGGCTGAACTCCTGTTTTTTGATCTATTTAACACTGACAACAATAATTGGGGTGATGTAGACTTAACCCAAGTTCCTATTCTTTTCTGCGCTACTGTTGCTCGTCAATTCATTAAAAGCAGCAATATCTTCAGGCAGAATATTAAGGGGATTGAGAACTATATCTCTCCAAAGCGTAAGATAGACCCCTTAGGTATGGGAAGTAGATGGATTACGCTCTGGGAAGGAACACCAAACGAAAAGAAAATTCTTATCATAGGAGATGGTGGGGGCAGACTCTTTGAAGTAGATACTTCCTCGGGGAAATACAATGAACGAGATATCATTGCGTCAATAAATAGAGACGATTTAGAAACGATTAATAGCTATGAATTGAGGAATGTACGAATCTATGCTGAGCTTAATGAACGGCTATATTTGTGTTACAAAATGGGGAGAAATGTGGACCCTCTAAAGGATTTGGTGTTTAATCTACCTATCCCCTTAGAGTACAAAGAGTATATTGAGATCATATCAACCTAGAATCAACGACAGGAATATAAATCGTGAAAGAACTCGACTATTGCCGTCAGAAAGCAGAAGAAAGCCGCTCCAGTTTTTTGTCGGGCTTCCGTTTCCTGCCGCAGGAAAAACGGGATGCGATAACGGTTTTGTATGCTTTTTGCCGCGAATTGGACGATGTGGTTGACGAATGTTCCAACCCCGATGTTGCACAGGCAACATTGGACTGGTGGCGCGGCGACTTAAACAAGGCATTTGGCGGAACTGCGCCGGAACATCCGGTGAATCGGGCTTTGCAGCATATCTGCCGGGATTTCTCCCTGCCGAAAGACGAATTTGAAGCCTTAATCGACGGAATGCAGATGGATTTGGTTCAGGCGCGTTACGGCAGTTTTGAAGAATTGAAACTGTATTGCCGCCGCGTCGCAGGCGTAGTCGGCTGCCTGATTGCGCGGATTTTGGGGTTTTCAGACGGCAAAACGCTGCAATACGCCGACAAAATGGGGCTTGCGCTGCAACTGACCAACATCATCCGCGATGTCGGCGAAGACGCGCGCAGGGGACGGATTTACCTGCCTACAGAAGAAATGCAGCGGTTTGACGTGCCTGCCGGCGTGATTTTGCAGTGCAGACCGACAGAAAATTTCACCGAATTGATGGCGTTCCAAATCAAACGCGCCCGTGAAACCTACCGCGAAGCCGTATCGCTGCTGCCGGCTGCCGATAAAAAAGCCCAAAAGGCAGGTTTGGTGATGGCGGCGGTTTATTACGCGCTGTTAAACGAAATCGACCGGGACGGCGCGCAAAACGTCCTCAAATACAAAATCGCCCTCCCTTCGCCGCGCAAAAAGCGCATTACCCTGAAAACCTGGCTATTCGGATTCAAACCGCGCCCTGGCGCGCCGGAACGGGCATAAGGCGCATACCGCCCGCCCTTCAGGAAAACCCAACCCCCGCCGCCCCGAAAAACGGGGTTTCAACCATTGGAGGAATAATGATGAACACGCCGCATACGCGCCCGAAAATCGCCGTCATCGGCGCAGGCTGGGCCGGCTTGTCCGCCGCCGTAACCTTGGCGCGGCACGCCGACGTTACCCTGTTTGAAGCCGGCCGGCAGGCGGGCGGCAGGGCGCGCGCACTGGCCGGAAATACCGACGGTTTCGGTTTTTTGGACAACGGGCAGCACATTTTGCTCGGCGCATACCGGGGCGTGTTGCGCCTGATGAAAACCATCGGTTCAGACCCCCGGGCCGCCTTTTTGCGCGTACCGCTGCATTGGCATATGCACGGCGGTTTGCAGTTCCGCGCCCTGCCCCTGCCCGCGCCGCTGCATATTTTGGGCGGCGTGCTGCTTGCCCGGCGCGCGCCGTCCGCATTCAAAGTCAAACTGCTTGCCGATATGTCCGATTTGCAGAAGTCCGCACGCCTCGGACAGCCCGACACGACAGTTGCACAATGGCTGGAAAGGCGGAACGTGCCGCGCGCCGCCGTGATGCAGTTTTGGCAGCCCCTGGTCTGGAGCACGCTCAACACGCCTTTGGAAACCGCAAGCCTGCGCGTGTTGCGCAAGGTTTTGTCCGACGGCGTGCTGACGAAAAAATCCGCCGGCGACTATCTTTTACCCAAGCAGGATTTGGGCGCAATCGTCGCCGAACCTGCCTTGGCGGAGCTTCAACGGCTCGGCGCGGACATCCGCCTCGAAACGCGCGTATGCCGTCTGAACACCCTCCCGGGCGGGAAAGTGCTCGTCAACGGGGAAGCCTTCGATGCCGCCGTCCCGGCCACCGCGCCCTACCACGCCGCCGCGCTCCTGCCCGAAGGCGCGCCCGAACACATTTGGACGGCATATCAAAACCTTCGCTATCACGCCATCACCACCGTCTATCTGCGCTACGCCGAACCCGTCCGCCTGCCCGCCCCGCTGACCGGCCTTGCCGACGGTACGGTGCAATGGCTGCTTTGCCGGGGCAGGCTCGGACTGCCTGAAAACGAAGTATCCGCCGTCATCAGCGTTTCCGACCGCGTCGGCGCGTTTGCAAACCGGACGTGGGCGAACAAAGCCCACGCCGACCTCAAACGCATCCTTCCGCATTTGGGCGAACCCGAAGCCGTGCGCGTCATCACCGAAAAACGCGCCACAACCGCAGCCGATGCCCCGCCGCCGGATTTGTCGTGGCTGCACAGGCACCGCATCTTCCCCGCCGGCGACTACCTCCACCCATACTACCCCGCCACGCTCGAAGCCGCCGTACAATCAGGTTTCGCATCGGCGGAAGCCTGCCTGCAAAGCCTGAACGATGCCGTCTGAAAACACCGGCCGGCATCGGGACGCTTTACAAGGTGCGGCAAAACGCTAAAATATCCCGACCGACCACCAAAAAGGAAAAAGTATGGCGACACTGTCCGACAAAACCATCTTAGTGACCGGCGCATCGCAAGGCTTGGGCGAACAGGTTGCCAAAGCCTACGCCGCCGAAGGGGCGACCGTGATTTTGGTTGCCCGCCATCAAAAAAAACTGGAAAAAGTCTATGACGCGATCGTCGGCGCCGGACACCCCGAGCCCTTCGCCATCTGCTTCGACCTGATGAGCGCGGAAGAAAAAGAATTCCAACAGTTTGCCGCCACCATTGCAGAAGCCACACACGGCAAACTGGACGGCATCGTCCATTGCGCCGGCTATTTTTACGCCCTCTCGCCGCTGGATTTCCAAACCGTTGCCGAATGGGTCAACCAATACCGCATCAACACCGTCGCCCCGATGGGGCTGACCCGCGCCCTCTTCCCTCTGCTGAAGCAGTCGCCCGACGCGTCCGTCATCTTCGTCGGCGAAAGCCACGGCGAAACACCCAAAGCCTACTGGGGCGGCTTCGGCGCGTCCAAAGCCGCGTTGAACTACCTGTGCAAAGTCGCCGCCGACGAATGGGAACGCTTCGGCAACCTGCGCGCCAACGTCCTCGTCCCCGGCCCCATCCACTCCCCCCAGCGCATCAAATCCCATCCGGGCGAAGCCAAAAGCGAACGCAAAAGCTACGGGGACGTGCTGCCCGCATTTGTCTGGTGGGCAAGTGCCGAAAGCAAAGGGCAAAGCGGCGAAATCGTTTACCTATAAACCCGGAAAAGGCAGGCCTCGCGCCCGCACCGCGCTTCCGTTTGGAAAATATCCGCACCTTCCGCACGCATCCGTCCTGAACAGACAAACACCTTGACTTGAATTTACACAAGGTTAATAATGATAACCCGTTATTTCCTTAACTCGACCTTAGGATAAACTTTATGAAAACCGTTTCCACCGCTGTCGCCCTTGCCGCCGCTTCCGTCTTGCTGTCGGTCTGTGCATCCGAATCTTCACGCAGCCTCGAGGTTGCCAAAGTCGCTTCTTACAGCACCCAATACCACGGCGTGCGTACCCCGATTTCCATCGGCACTTTCGACAACCGCTCCGACTTCCAAAAAGGCATTTTCTCCGACGGGGAAGACCGTTTGGGCAGCCAGGCGAAAACCATTCTGGTTACACACCTGCAACAGACCAACCGCTTCAACGTGCTGAACCGCACCAATTTGAGCGCGCTGAAACAAGAGTCCGGCATTTCCGGCAAGGCGCAAAACCTGAAAGGCGCGGATTATGTCGTAACCGGCGGCGTTGTCGGATTCGGGCGCAAAGATGTCGGCGACCACCAGCTCTTCGGCATTTTGGGGCGCGGCAAATCGCAAATCGCCTATGCGAAAGTGGCTTTGAATATCGTCGACACCCACACTTCCGAAATCGTCTATTCCACACAGGGCGCGGGCGAATACGCACTCTCCAACCGCGAAATCATCGGCTTCGGCGGTACTTCCGGCTACGATGCGACTTTAAACGCCAAAGTTTTGGACTTGGCAATCCGCGAAGCCGTCAACAACCTCGTCCAAGCCGTCGACAGCGGCGCGTGGCAACCCAACCGTTAAAGGCAAATGATGAATCCGAAAACATTTATCCGCCTGCCGCTGTATGCCGCAGTCTTGGCTTTGACCGCCTGCGGCGGCGGGAATAAAAACCTGTATTATTACGGCGACTACCCCGATACCGTTTACGAAGGTTTGAAAAACAACGATACCTCTTTGGGCAAGCAGACCGAAAATATGAAAAAATATTTTGTGCAGGCCCGCAACAAACAGATGAACGCCGCACCGGGCGCGTATGCCCACCTCGGGCTGCTGCTTTCCCGTTCGGGAGACAAAGAGGGCGCGTTCCGCCAGTTTGAAGAAGAGAAAAGGCTGTTTCCCGAATCGGGCGTATTTATGGATTTCCTGATGAAAACCGGCAAAGGGGGCAAACAATGAAACAATGGCTTTTAGGGCTTGCCGCCGTTTTGACCCTGTCCGCCTGCCAAGTCCAAAGGGCGCCCGATTTCGACTACACGGCATTTAAAGAAAGCAAACCCGCCTCGATTCTGGTCGTGCCGCCCCTGAACGAATCGCCCGAGGTCAATGCGACTTGGGGTATGTTGGCTTCGGCCGCCGAGCCGCTTTCCGAAGCCGGCTATTACGTCTTCCCTGCCGCAGTCGTGGAGGAAACTTTCAAAGAAAACGGCTTAACCAATGCCGCCGATATTCACGCCGTCCGGCCGGAAAAACTGCATCAGATTTTCGGCAATGATGCGGTCTTGTACATTACGGTTACCGAATACGGCACTTCATATCAAATTTTAGACAGCGTAACCAGCGTATCCGCCAGAGCACGGCTGGTCGATTCCCGCAACGGAAAAGAGTTGTGGTCGGGTTCGGTCAGTATCAGGGAAGGCAGCAACAATGGCAACAGCGGCCTGCTGGGGGCTTTGGTCGGCGCAGTAGTCAACCAGATTACCAACAGCCTGACCGACCGTGGTTATCAGGTTTCCAAAACCGCCGCATACGACCTGCTGTCGCCCTATTCCCGCAACGGCATCTTGAAAGGTCCGAGATTCGTCGAAAATCAGCCCGAGTAGGCGGATACCGTCTGCTCGGGGCTTCAGACGGCATCTGTGGTTTCGGTGCGTTCAAACCGCCCCGCCCAAACGGCGGTCTGTTGCAATATCCAAGCGGGATTCGGGTTTTGTATCGTACAGAACCCGAATTTTTCAAATGGAAATCAAACCTGATTCTGGCGCGTCCGTATGATAAGCGTTTCAACCCGCAGACTTGCGCACAACGCCGTCCGGATTTGCCCCTGTCAAACCAATCCGGTGCCGGCATTCCCGAAAAAGCGGAGTTGCAAGCATTCGGAACGGCAAAACAGTGAAACAGTAACGGACACGCCCGACTGCCGGCATTGCCCCAAGCCTGCTGGCAAAATCAGCCGTATCCATCCGTTCGGGCGGCATCCCATACCGTAAGGCCCACTATGCAGAAATGGCAAACCGAGCTTTATTCCACGCCGTCTTGGCTGTTGCAGACCTTATTGATGGTCGCCGCAGCCTCGGCGGTCATTCTGTTTTTAGCACGCAACACTCGCTTCGGGCGCGAGTTTGGCTACATCCTGCGCCTGTGCCTGACTCCGAAAAGCGCGGTCAAAGTTTTGCTGCTGATTACGGCGATGATTACGCTGCTGTTAACCGAAGTGCGGCTGAATGTATTGAGTACCTTTATGTCCAAAGGGCTTTACGATTCGATGCAGGATTTGAACGCCTCCGCGTTTTGGATGTTTGCGGCGATGAACGCGGGCGTGGTACTGGTACGGGCGTTTAACAACGTCGTCAACGACTTTCTCGATCAGGGCTTGGCGATTAAATGGTCGGAACGGCTCAATGAAGTTTTGACTTTGCGCTGGCTTGCCGACAAAAACTACTACCGCCTGCAAATGCGCCGCCACGCTCCGGACAACATCGACCAGCGTATCCAACAGGACGCGCAGGATTTCATCGCCTCGACCATCGAATTTGTGCGCGGCATGGTCAATTCGGTCGTTACCTCGCTGGAGTTTGCCGTTGTTTTGTGGGGCTTGGCGGGCATTCTGACCGTGTTCGGCTTCGACATTCCTCACGGCATTGTTTGGTTCGTCTTTATCTTTGTGATTTTGGCGACCTTTATCGCGATGTGGATAGGCAACCCGTTGATTCGTTACAACTATGAAAACGAAAAGCTCAACGGCGACTACCGTTATTCCCTCATCCGCGTACGCGACCACGCCGAAAGCGTGGCGTTTTACAGCGGCGAACAACACGAACACGACCGGCTTGCCGACCGCTTCAAAGCCATCATCCGCAACCGTTGGCGCATTGCGCGGCAAAGCGTCTGCTTAAGCGGCTTTAACGATATGTTTACCAACGGAATCAAGCTCTTCCCCATTATTTTGCAAGCCCCGCGCCTGTTTGCCGGACAAATCAAAATCGGCGACATCCAGCAGACCGTCCAAGCCTTCGCACGACTGCAAAACGCGCTGTCTTTCTTCCGAATGTTCTACAACAAATTCACCGCCTACCGCGCCCGATTGGAGCGTTTGTACGGCTTTTTGCTGAGTACGGAAGAAAAACACACCGCGCAGCAACCCGACCTTGCCGAAGTTTCAGACGACATTGCACTGGAAAACGTCGCCCTGTTCCGCCACAACGGCGAAGTTTTATTGGACGGCATCAAC
Source organism: Neisseria lactamica NS19 (assembly GCA_000193795.2). Taxonomy (GTDB): domain Bacteria; phylum Pseudomonadota; class Gammaproteobacteria; order Burkholderiales; family Neisseriaceae; genus Neisseria; species Neisseria lactamica_A. The sequence continues at coordinate 24,940 of AEPI01000125.1, forward strand.
ATCAGGCTCAAAAGCGGCGATTCCCTGCTGATACGCGGCCCGAGCGGTTGCGGCAAAACCTCGTTGCTGCGTGCGTTGGCAGGGCTTTGGCCTTTCGGCAGCAGCGGCAAGGTCAGCCGTCCGCCGCATCAAGACATCCTCTTCCTGCCGCAACGCCCGTACACGGCACAAGGCAGCCTGCGCGACGCGATTTGTTATCCCGACATCGACAAACAGCATCCCGAGTTAGCCGAAGCTATGAACACCTGCCGCTTAGGTTATCTGCTTGATAAATTAGATAAAACAGACGACTGGCAACACAAACTCTCCCCGGGCGAACTGCAACGCGTCGCCTTCGTCCGCGCCCTGCTTTCCAAGCCCAAAATCGTCCTGCTTGACGAAGCCACCGCCGCTTTGGACGAACCGACCGAAGCCATGCTCTACCGCGCCTTAAAGCAAAAACTGCCCGACAGCATCATCATCAGCATCGGACACCGCAGCACGCTCAACGCGTTCCACAATATGCACCTTGATGTCGGCAACATTGCATGCGGCTGAACGATGCCGTCTCGTTCAAATTGGAAAGGCGCGCGAAAACAACGTACAATAAGCCCGTTTATCCATACTCGGAATGCCGAAACGTGAACCAGCTTATTTTCGACTTTGCCGCACACGACTATCCGGGTTTCGACAAATTCCTCGGCACGGAAAATGCGGAACTGGTCTATGTCCTCCGACACAAACACGGACAATTCATCTATGTTTGGGGTGAGGAGGGCGCGGGCAAAAGCCACCTTTTGCAGGCGTGGGTCGCACAGGCGCTCGAAGCCGGCAAAAACGCCGCCTATATCGATGCCGCCTCCATGCCGCTGACCGATGCCGCGTTCGAGGCTGAATACCTCGCCGTCGATCAAGTCGAAAAACTGGGCAACGAAGAACAAGCCCTGCTTTTTTCCATCTTCAACCGCTTCCGCAACAGCGGCAAAGGCTTTTTGCTGCTCGGTTCGGAATACACGCCCCAACAGCTCGTCATCCGCGAAGACTTGCGGACGCGTATGGCATACTGCCTCGTTTACGAAGTCAAACCCTTAACCGACCAAGAAAAAATCGACGCGCTCGCCAGTATGGCGGCGGCACGCCAAGTAACCGTCGATTCCGAAATTTTCGAATACCTGCTCAAACACTGGCGGCGCGATATGGACAGCCTGATGATGATGCTCGACACGCTGGACAACTACGCCGTTACCATGGGCAAACGCATCACCCTGCCGCTTTTGCGCCAGCTTCTAAAACAACAGGAAAACCAATGAAAAACCTCGCCATCTTCGACCTCGACAACACCCTCATCAACACCGATTCCGACCACGCCTGGCCGCAATACCTCATCAAAAAAGGGTTGGTTGACGCTGCCGAAACCGAAGCGCAAAACGAAAAATTCTACCGCGACTACCAAAACGGCTGCCTCGACATCGACGCATTCCTCAAATTCCACCTCGCCCCGCTCGCCCGTTACAGCAAAGAAGAGCTGGCGGAATTTCACCGCGAATTTATGGCGGAATTCATCATCCCCCACATCTCGCCTATGCAGCGTATGCTGGTGCAGAGCCACCAAACGGCGGGCGACGAAACCCTCGTCATCTCCTCGACCAACGAATTCATCATCACCCCCGTCTGCCGCCTTTTCGGCATTACCAACATCATCGGCACACAACTCGAAACCGGTGCCGACGGCCGCTACACCGGCAACTACATCGGCACGCCCAGCCTCAAAGAAGGCAAAATCACCCGCCTGAAACAATGGCTTGCAGAACGCGGCGAAACGCTCGAAAGCTACGGCAAAACCTATTTTTACAGCGATTCCAAAAACGACCTGCCGCTGCTGCGCCTCGTCAGCGAACCCGTCGCCGTCAACCCCGATGCCGAACTGGAACAGGAAGCCCGGGCAAAAGGCTGGCCGGTTTTGAATTTCAAATGACGCAATGCCGTCTGAAGCCCGATTCGGCGTTCAGACGGCATTTAGGCAGGAATCCCAAAAACTCAAAGCCGCAGGAATTTATCGGGAAAAACAACAATCTTTCCACCGTCATTCCCACGAAAGTGGGAATCCGGACTCGTCCGCACGGAAACTTAGCGGGGAAAACGGTTTCTTCAGATTTTACGTCCCAGATTCCCGCCTGCGCGGGAATGACGAAATTTCAAAGTTATGGCGTTATCGGAAAAAACGAAACTCAAAGCCACAGGAATTTATCGGGAAAAACACCGTCATTCCCACGAAAGTGGGAATCCAGACCTTTCAGTGCGGGAACTTATCGGGAAAAACGGTTTCTTCAGATTTTACGTTCTAGATTCCCGCCTGCGCGGGAATGACGGATTTCAGTTTTTTGTTTTTGATTTTTTGTCTTTGCGGGAATGACGGATTTTAGGTTTCTGTTTCTGTTTTCGAGGGAATGACAAATCTTAGGTTTTTGTTTCTGTTTTCGAGGGAATGACGGATCTTAGGTTTTTGTTTCTGTTTTCGCGGGAATGACGATTTGGAAATTGCCCGAAACCTAAAAAGCAGAAACCGGCTTCCCGCCAAAGCCGGCATTTTCCGCCTTTGCGTCAGGCCTCTTCCCCGCCGCCCAAAATCATCGAGCCGATACCGGCATCGGTAAAGATTTCCAGCAAAAGCGCGTTGGGCACCCTGCCGTCGATGATGTGCGTGGCTTTCACACCGTTGGCGGCGGCTTCGACCGCAGAAGCGATTTTCGGCAGCATACCGCCATACAGCGTGCCGTCGGCAATCAGTTCGTCAATCCGCTTCGGCGTGAGTTTGGTCAGCAGATTGCCCGTTTTGTCCATCACACCGGCGATATTCGTCATCATCACGAGTTTTTCGGCGTTCAATTCTTCCGCCAATCTGCCTGCCACCAAATCGGCGTTGATATTGAACGCTTCGCCTTTTCCACCTACGCCGACAGGGGCGACGACGGGAATGCAGCCGCGTTCTATCAGCCCTTTAACCAAACCGGTATCGATGCTTTCCACCGTACCGACCTGTCCGATGTCCGCGCCATTCTGTTCGGGCGTATCGACCAAAAGTTTCTTCGCCTTAATGAAATGGTCGTCGCGTCCGCTCACGCCGACGGCGTGTCCGCCATATGTGTTAATCATCGACACGATTTCCTTGTTGACGTGGCCGCCCAACACCATTTCGACAATATCCATCGTCTCTTTGTCGGTTACGCGCATTCCTTGGACAAACTCGCCCTTTTTGCCGACTTTTTCAAGCATCGCATTAATCTGCGGCCCGCCGCCGTGAACGATGACGGGATGAATGCCGACCAGCTTCAGCAGCACGACATCGCGGGCAAACCCTTCTTTCAGCGCGGGCTCGGTCATCGCGTTGCCGCCATACTTGATGACGACGACCGAACCGGAAAAACGGCGGATGTAAGGCAGCGCTTCGGCAAGGATACGCGCCTTGTCGGCGGCGGAAATCGGGTTTGCAGACACCTTAACGGCTCCATATTGTTGACAATTTCCGGCTATATTAACGCCAAATGCCGTCTGAAACAATCTTCAGACGGCATCCGGCTCCCCTTCGGGCAGGTTGAAGCCTTGCGATACGGGCGGTAAAATCGCGGTTTATCCGGTTTGAGAAACCGGCCGACAGCAAGGACTCCCTATGATTAAAATCAGCACCCGCTTCGATGCCGGCTCCGTCATCGTCAAAGACTTGAGCAATCCTGACAACATCCGCCTCGCCCTGCGTCCCGACAACGCCTCCGATTTCGCACAATGGTTCTACTTCCGGCTGCAAGGCGCGGCCTATCAAAACTGCATCATGCATTTTGAAAACGCGGCAGAAGCCGCCTACCCGAAAGGTTGGGAAGACTATCAGGCGTGTGCCTCATACGACCGCCGCAACTGGTTCCGCGTGCCGACTTCCTACGAAAACGGCGTACTGACCATCAACCATACCCCGCTGTCCAACAGCGTGTATTACGCCTATTTCGAACCCTATTCCGAAGAACAGCATCTGAACCTCTTGGGCGACGCGCAAGGCAGCGGTCTGTGCCGCATCGATGATTTGGGCAGCACCGTACAAGGACGCGACATCAATCTGCTGACCATAGGCAACCAGGTCGAAAGCGATTTGAAAATTTGGATTACCGCCCGCCAGCACCCGGGAGAAACCATGGCGGAATGGTTTGTCGAAGGGCTGCTCGGCAGGCTGCTCGACCCGCAAGACCCGACAGCGCGCACCCTGCTCGACTGCGCCACGTTCTACATCGTGCCGAACATGAATCCCGACGGTTCGGCACTGGGCAACCTGCGCACCAACGCCGCCGGCGCGAACCTCAACCGCGAATGGGAAAATCCGACGGTGGAAAAAAGTCCCGAAGTATTCTTCGTGCGTGAAAGGATGCTGGAAACCGGCGTGGATCTGTTCTTGGACATCCACGGCGATGAAGGGCTGCCCTTTGTCTTTGTTGCAGGTACGGAAGGCGTGCCGAACTACAACCCGCGCATTGCCGCGTTGGAAGCGCAGTTTAAAAATGCCCTTTCAAACGCAAGCCCTGATTTTCAAGACGAATACGGCTACGAAAAAGACGCGCCCGGCGAAGCCAATATGACTTTAGCGACCAACTGGGTCGGCAACCGGTTCAACTGTCTTGCCTACACGTTGGAAATGCCCTTTAAAGACAACGCCAAGCTGCCCGACGACGATTTCGGCTGGAACGGCCAGCGTTCGCTGCGTTTGGGCGAAGCCGCATTGTCCGCCATCCTCAACGTCATCGGCGATTTGCGTTGACACTCCCCCCACTGAAAAATGCCGTCTGAAGGCCCTTCCCCCTTTCAGACGGCATTTGAAAACGAAAGCCCGTTATGATTATCCATCCCCAATTCGACCCCGTCCTTATCAGTATCGGCCCGCTTGCCGTCCGCTGGTATGCCCTGAGCTACATCCTCGGATTTATTCTTTTTACCTTTCTCGGCAGAAGGCGCATCGCGCAAGGCTTGTCCGTTTTTACCAAAGAATCGCTCGACGACTTCCTCACTTGGGGCATATTGGGCGTGATTTTGGGTGGGCGTTTGGGTTATGTCCTGTTTTACAAATTTTCCGACTACCTCGCCCATCCGCTTGATATTTTCAAAGTATGGGAAGGCGGAATGTCGTTTCACGGCGGATTTTTAGGCGTGGTTGCCGCAATGTGGCTGTTCAGCCGCAAACAAAACATCAGCTTTCTCAAACTGATGGATACGGTCGCACCGCTCGTTCCGCTGGGTCTCGCTTCGGGACGTATCGGCAACTTCATCAATGGCGAACTTTGGGGACGCATTACCGACATCAACGCATTTTGGGCAATGGGCTTTCCGCAGGCGCGTTACGAAGATGCCGAAGCCGCCGCACACAACCCGCTTTGGGCAGATTGGCTGCAACAATACGGTATGCTGCCGCGCCATCCCTCGCAGCTTTATCAGTTTGCACTTGAAGGCATCTGCCTGTTCGCCGTCGTTTGGCTGTTTTCCAAAAAACCGCGCCCGGCCGGGCAGACTGCCGCGCTTTTCCTCGGCGGCTACGGCGTGTTTCGCTTCATTGCCGAATTTGCGCGCCAACCCGACGACTATCTCGGGCTGCTGACCTTGGGGCTGTCGATGGGGCAATGGTTGAGCGTCCCGATGATTGTTTTGGGTATTGCCGGCTTCATCGTATTTCCTTTTCGGTCGAAATCCCGCCACTCGGACATCCGTCCTTCGGGGCGGTAGAATCAGACTTTATTTGGGAGGGGCGCAAGCCCTTCCAAATCAGGACGACACATAGAGCGGTGCTTTATGTGTCGTCCTGTGTGTCAAAACATCTTCTTCGGCAGCAGGAAGCATTAAACCTTTCCGACAAAAATGCCGTCTGAAACTTAAAATTTAAGTTTCAGACGGCATTTTATAGTGGATTAACAAAAACCAGTACGGCGTTGCCTCGCCCTAGCTCAAAGAGAACAATTCTCTAAGGTGCTGAAGCACCAAGTGAATCGGTTCCGTACTATTTGTACTGTCTGCGGCTTCGTCTCCTTGTCCTGATTTTTGTTAATCCACTATAATCCCGCCCGAACCGTCAGTTCTTACCGCAACACGCCTTGTATTTCCTGCCGCTGCCGCACGGACAGGGATCGTTCCTGCCGGTTTTTTCCCCTTCCCTGCGGACGGTTTGCGGCTTATTGATGACTGCCTGCCAGTAGCGGTAGATGTCCGCCAATGCATAAGGCAACTCGGATTCCAGCTCCGCCAGCTCGCCTTCTGTAAATTGCAGGAGGATAGAGCCGTTTTCCTCTTCATCGTAAATGCCGCCCAACGCCATGATGGGATAAAACAACTCTTCAAATTCTTCATCATCGGCGGCTTCAAACCAATCGGTCGGCACAATATCCAAACCGTAAAGATAAGCATTGCACCAAGTATAAAAATCGCTGCCGCCGTCTTCGTTTTCATACAGCCACAAATCGGGCAGCTTTTTATCCGACATCGCGGCGGTTGTGTCCATCGCCATTGCCAAAACCAGCCGTTCGATTTCGGAACGTTCTGCGGCGGTAAATTGCGATTCGTCGCCCAACACTTCGGGCAGCCAGTCGAACGGTGTCAATTTGTCCGGCCCGCTCAACAGCGCGGTCATAAAACCTTGAACCTCGTCGCAACGCATCGTGTTGCCCCGTTCGCTTTTGGCATCCAACAGCTCGCCCAACCGCCGTTTGGAGGCTTCGGTAAATTTTTGGGAATCCATCATTTTCCTTTTCAAATGGGTTTTACGCCCTATTATCGCCGCAATGCCGTCTGAAGCCTTTTTCTGCTTCAGACGGCATTGCCCGTTTTCACACTCAAATCGTACCGCTGCCCTGCGCTTTCGGTTTGGCGGCACTAAATTCCAGCTTGCTCAAAGCGGAGAGGTAGGCTTTGGCAGTGGCGACTAAAACGTCGGTATCCGCGCCCTGACCGTTGACGACGCGGTTGCCGCGCGCCAGTCGGACGCTGGTTTCGCCTTGGCTTTCCGTACCTTGCGTTACGGCGTTGACGGAATAAATCTGCAAAGTCGCGCCGCTTTGCGCCACGTTCTCAATCGCTTTGAAAATCGCATCGACAGGGCCGGAGCCTGTGGCGGAGGCGCGTTTTTCTTCGCCTTTGATGCTGAACACGATGTCGGCGCGCGGCTCTTCGCCGGTTTCGGTGCTGATTTTTTGGGAGATGAATTTATAGCTTTCGGTATTCATATTGCCTATTTCGTCCGACACCAGCGCGTGCAGGTCTTCATCGAAGATTTCGCGTTTTTTGTCGGCGAGTTCTTTGAAGCGGGCAAACGCGGCGTTCAGCGCCTCTTCGCTTTCCAACTCGATGCCCAAATCCGCCAGTTTGCTGCGGAACGCGCTGCGGCCGGACAATTTGCCCAAGGTCAGGCGGTTGGTTGACCAGCCGACCGATTCGGCAGTCATGATTTCATAGGTTTCGGGGTGTTTCAACACGCCGTCCTGATGGATGCCTGATTCGTGTGCAAAGGCGTTTGCGCCGACCACCGCCTTGTTGGGCTGAATCGGATAGCCGGTAATGGTGGACACCAGTTTGGATACCGGCACGATTTGCGTGGTGTCGATGCCGGTTTCCAAGCCGAACAAATCATGACGTACTTTCAACGCCATCACGATTTCTTCAAGGCTGGCATTACCTGCGCGTTCGCCCAAACCATTGATGGTGCATTCCACTTGGCGCACGCCTGCCTGAACAGCGGCCAGCGAGTTGGCAACCGCCATACCCAAGTCGTTGTGGCAGTGGGTCGACCAGACTACTTTGTCGCCGTTGGGTACGCTTTTGATGATGTTGCTGATACGCTCGTACCACACGGAAGGGATGGAGTAGCCGACGGTATCGGGAATATTGATGGTGGTCGCGCCCGCTTCGATAACCGCCGTAAAGATTTTGGCGAGGAAGTCCAAATCCGAACGCACGGCGTCTTCGGCGGAAAATTCCACATCATCGGTGTATTCTTTGGCGATTTTCACTGCTTTGACCGCCGCATCGATAACCTGCTGCGGCTTCATTTTCAGTTTGTGCTCCATGTGGATGGGGCTGGTGGCGATGAAGGTATGGATGCGTTTTTTCGGAGCGGGGGAAACGGCTTCACCTGCTTTGCGCACATCGTTTTCAACGGCACGCGCCAACGAGCAGACTGTGGATTTGGTGATGATTTTGGCAATCGCATTGACCGACTCGAAATCGCCCGGGCTGGCGGCGGCAAAGCCCGCCTCAATCACATCCACACCCATTTTCTCCAACTGGCGGGCAATGCGGATTTTCTCCTCTTTGGTCATGGATGCACCGGGCGACTGCTCGCCGTCGCGCATGGTGGTATCGAAAATAATTACGCGGTTGGTCTGTGTCATTTCAGTTCTCTCCAGAGATTCGTTTTTTTGTAAAAAAGCATTCAAATCCAGCGGTCTGCCTTGCACTTCCGCCAGCGCGGTCAGCTTTTGCAGTTGCGCCAAAGGCAGCGACCCGCGCGTGCGCCATTTGTAGATGGCGGCGGTTGTCGCGGCATTTTCGGGATTGTGCCGTTTCAACGCTTCGGCAAGCGCGTTCACGCCGCCGAAATAAGCAACCAAGCGGTCTATATCTAATTGCATGGTAGTCCTTGTCTAAAATCAATCAGCCTACAGCAGAAATATAGACGGAATTATACGTATTTTGGACAAAACGACAATATAAATTTGAAAAAATCTCAATAAGCCGCCATATATTTTATTAATTTTATACATTTTGTCTATTTTATTGAAGATTTGGTTCGATTGTTGACAATTTCGGCGGAACAGGGCAAATTCGGCGGCACAAGGCGGCAACCCGGCGGGGCAAACCAACAAGGACGGAAACAATGAAATACAAAAGAATCGTATTTAAAGTCGGCACATCTTCGATTACCCATTCGGACGGCAGCCTCTCGCGCAGCAAAATCCAAACCATCACCCGCCAGCTTGCCGCATTGCATCACGCGGGACACGAGCCGGTCTTGGTGTCTTCCGGTGCGGTTGCCGCCGGTTTCGGTGCACTCGGTTTCAAAAAACGCCCGGTCAAAATCGCCGACAAACAGGCTTCCGCCGCCGTCGGGCAGGGGCTGCTGATGGAAGAATATACGGCAAACCTGTCTTCAGACGGCATCGTGTCCGCACAAATCCTGCTCAACCGCGCCGACTTTGCCGACAAACGCCGCTACCAAAATGCAGGCAGCGCACTTTCCGTGCTGCTGCAACGCCGCGCAGTCCCCATTATCAATGAAAACGACACGGTTTCGGTTGAGGAGTTGAAAATCGGCGACAACGACACATTGAGTGCCCAGGTAGCGGCGATGATACAGGCAGACCTCTTGGTGCTGCTGACCGACATAGACGGTCTTTACACCGGCAACCCGAACAGCAATCCCGATGCCGTACGGCTGGACAAAATCGAACACATCAACCGTGAAATCATCGAAATGGCGGGCGGCGCGGGTTCGGCAAACGGCACGGGCGGGATGCTGACCAAAATCAAGGCGGCGACGATTGCGACCGAATCCGGCGTACCGGTGTATATCTGTTCCTCGCTTAAAGACAACGCCCTTGCCGAAGCCGCCGGACATCAGGCGGACGGCTCGTTTTTCGTCCCCCGCGCCAAAGGTTTGCGGACGCAGAAGCAATGGCTGGCGTTCTATTCCGAAAGCCGGGGCAGCGTTTATGTGGACGAAGGTGCAGAACACGCCTTGTCCAAACAGGGGAAAAGCCTGCTGATGTCGGGCATTGCCGGAATCGAAGGGCATTTTTCCCGTATGGACACCGTAACCGTGTACAGCAACGCAACCAAACAGCCCTTGGGTAAAGGGCGCGTCCTTTTCGGCTCTGCCGCCGCCGAAGACCTGCTCAAATCGCGTAAGGCGAAAGGCGTGTTCATCCATCGGGACGATTGGATTTCCATCACGCCAGAAATACACCTGCTTCTGACCGAATTTTAAGAAAACGCCCGCCCGCGCCGCGCCGGCAGGCGGCAGTTTTGGGACGATGCCGTTTCACGCACCGGAAAATGGGGGCTTGTTTGATATTTGATGTTTGACGTTCTCCTTCCGTCAAAATGAAATCGGGCGGCGCGGCGTATCATCGGCAACGGAACGGCAGAAACCCCTCCCCTGTCATTCCCACGAAGGTGGGAATCCAATCTTTCGACCTCAAGACAACCTTTAATTCGTCATTCTCGCGAAAGGGGGAATCTGGTAATTTAACGCTAAAAGGATTTATCAGGAATCACAGCAGTCTTTCCGTCGTCATTCCCGCGCAGGCGGGAATCCGGAAAAGAAAAGCCGCAGGAATTTATCAGAAATAACCGGAACTATAGTGGATTAACAAAAATCAGGACAAGGCGGCGAGCCGCAGACAGTACAAATAGTACGAAACCGGTTCACTTGGTGCTTCAGCACCTTAGAAAATCGTTCTCTTTGAGCTAAGGCGAGGCAACGCCGTACCGGTTTTTGTTAATCCACTATAAAAAAACCGGATTCCCGCTTTCACGGAAATAACGGGATTTCAGGTTTCTGTTTTTGCAGGAATGAGGAAGGTAAAATAAGGACGCTCGGGCTTTTTCTTTGAATTTGCGATATTTGAATTTTAAACCCGTTCGTTTTTCCAGCGCGATTGGGAAACACGTCCGCTTGAAATAAGGGCGCGCCCTTCCCATAAGGGTCGGGTTTGCCGGAACATCCGTCGCGGCAGTATGCCGTTTTTTTAAGGGAGAACCCATGTCAAACACACAAAAACAGCTTGCCCTTGCCAAAGCGGCAAAAAAATCCGCCAACACGGCGGATACGGCAGAAAAAAACCGCGCGCTGCTTGCGATGGCGGACAGCTTGGAAGCGGCGGCGGAAGATATTTTGGCGGCAAACCGTTTGGATTTGGAAGCGGCGGCAGGCAAAATTCCCGAAAGCATGACCGACCGCCTTTTGTTGGACGGCAAACGCATTTGCGCGATGGCGGACGGCATCAGGGCGGTTGCCGCGCTGCCCGACCCCGTGGGCGAAATACTGGAAACCTCGACTCTGCCCAACGGCTTGGAAATCGTCAAAAAGCGCGTGGCGATGGGCGTTATCGGCATTATTTACGAAAGCCGCCCGAACGTTACTTCCGATGCGGCGGCTTTGGCACTGAAAAGCGGCAGCGCGGTCGTATTGCGCAGCGGCAAAGATGCATTCCAATCCGCACGCGCCATCATTACCGCCCTGAAAACGGGGTTGGCGCAAACCCGCATCGACCCCGAAGCCGTACAGCTCATCGAAGACACCGGACGTGAGGGCAGTTACGAAATGATGAGGGCGAAGGATTATCTCGACCTGCTGATTCCGCGCGGCGGGGCGGGGCTGATACGGGCGGTGGTTGAAAATGCCGTCGTGCCGGTCATTGAAACGGGGACGGGCATCGTCCACATTTATATCGACAAGGATGCGGATTGGGACAAGGCGCTCCGTATCGTGTACAACGCCAAAACAAGCCGTCCGTCCGTGTGCAACTCGATGGAAGTGCTGCTGGTGCATGAAGACATTGCCGCCGACTTCCTGCCCAAGCTCGAACGGCTGTTGGTGCGCGACCGTATAGAAGCCGGACTGCCGCCCGTCCGCTTCCGTCCGAATCCGCAGGCGGCGCGGCATATCGGCGGCGAAGCTGCCGGCGCAGACGATTTCGACACCGAGTTTTTAGACTACATCCTCGCCGTGAAAACCGTCGCTTCGGTCGAAGAGGCTGTCGGGCACATCGAAGCCCACGGCACGCACCATTCAGACGGCATCGTTACCGAAAACCGCCACGCTGCGGACTATTTCGCGACCCATATCGATTCTGCCGCCGTGTATGTCAACGCGTCCACGCGCTTTACCGACGGCGGGGAATTCGGACTGGGGTGCGAAATGGGCATCTCCACGCAAAAGCTCCACGCGCGCGGCCCTATGGGTTTGAAAGAGCTGACAAGCTATAAATACATCATTCGGGGCGTTGGGCAGGTCAGGGAATAATCCGCATCCGGGCATCCGCAAAAATGCCGTCTGAAACCTTCAGACGGCATTTTTATGTTTATCAACCTGCCCGTATCATACATTATCCGAAGGAACCAGAATGCTGCGGTTGCCGTTGTGTTCCGGTGCGGACACAATGCCTTCCGCCTCCATCTGGTCAATCAGACGCGCGGCGCGGTTGTAGCCGATACGCAAAGCGCGCTGCACGCCGGAAATGCTGGCTTTGCGCGTTTTCAAAACGACAGATACGGCCTCGTCGTACATCGGATCGGTTTCGCCGTCGCCGCTCCTGCCGATTCCCGGCAAATCGTCGGACATACCGCCGCTCAAAATGTCGCCGATGTAATCGGGTTCGCCAAACTGTTTCAGATATTCGACGACGCGGTGCACCTCTTCATCCGACGCAAATGCGCCGTGAACGCGTTGCGGATAGGCAGTACCGGGCGGCAGGAACAGCATATCGCCCTGACCGAGCAGGTTTTCCGCGCCCATTTGGTCGAGAATCGTGCGGCTGTCGATTTTGCTGGACACTTGGAACGCGATACGCGTCGGGATGTTCGCCTTAATCAATCCTGTAATCACATCGACGCTGGGGCGTTGTGTGGCAAGGATCAGGTGGATGCCTGCCGCGCGGGCTTTTTGGGCGAGGCGGGCAATCAGTTCCTCGATTTTCTTGCCCGCCGTCATCATCAAATCGGCAAACTCATCGACCACGACCACGATAAACGGCAGTTTTTCCAAAGGTTCGGGATCGTCGGGCGTGAGGCTGAACGGATTGCCGATTTTTTCTCCCCTTGCTGCGGCTTCGGCGATTTTTTGATTGAAGCCCGCAAGATTACGCACACCCATAAAGCTCATCAGGCGGTAGCGTTTTTCCATTTCGTTAACACACCAGTTCAGCGCGTTTGCCGCCAGCTTCATATCGGTAACGACAGGGGCGAGCAGGTGCGGGATGCCTTCGTAAATGCTCAATTCCAGCATTTTCGGATCGATCATAATCATACGCACGTCTTCCGGCGCGGCTTTGAACAGCATAGACAGAATCATCGCGTTGACACCCACCGATTTGCCCGAACCGGTCGTACCGGCAACCAGCAAATGCGGCGCTTTGCCCAAGTCGGTAACGACGGGCTGTCCGGTGATGTCCTGACCGAGCGCGAGCGTCAGCTTGGATTTGGAGCCGGCAAACTCGGGCGAATTGAAGATTTCGCTCAGGCGTATCATTTGCCGTTTAGGATTAGGCAGCTCCAAGCCCATGCAGGTTTTGCCGGGGATGGTTTCGACAACGCGGATGGAAGCCACGCCGAGCGAACGCGCCAAGTCTTTTTCCAGATTCAAAACCGAATTGCCGCGCACGCCGACATCGGGTTCGATTTCATAACGCGTAATCACGGGACCGGAATAAGAATCGACAACCTTGACCTTGACTTTGAACTCCGCCAGTTTTTCTTCGATGGTAATGCTGTTTTCCAACAGTTCTTCTTCGGTTTGCGTCGCCTCGGGATTGAACAGCGGAGGCAGAAGCAGGTCGGTTGTCGGCAAGTGTCCGGACAAGGCTTCCGCACCTTCGTCCCGAAACATCCCCGTATCCGGCAATACGCGGCAGGACGGCGGTTCGGACGGCACATCTTCAAACGGATAAACCGCCTGACTGTCATGCCCGAACGCTTCGGTTTCCGACAGATATTGCCCGCTTGACCGCTCTGCCGCAACCTCACTGCCGTCATCCGCAATAGCGGCGGTTTCCTCCTGCCAATCTCCATTCAAAACATCATCGGCAAGATGGTCGGTTTCAGCAATGCGGCTGCGTTGCGCCTGCTCGAATCCTGCCGGCGGCTCATAGGTACGGTTGTAGATTTCCGACACGGGCGGAGGCGGCAGAATATCGATTTCAGGCACGGCAACCGCCGGCACTTCGGGCGGCTCGACCACCCACGCATCCGGCGCGGCAGGCTTTACGATAAGGGTATCGGCAGCTTCATCATCAATCGGACCGCCGTATCCCGCAGACAAAACGGTTTCCGTGAAAACATTTTCGGTTTCAGACGGCATTTCGACATCCCGTTTCCCGACAACCGTCCGACTTTCCGGAATCAGGCGCGAAATCCGCGCCTCCGCAGAAACCGTTGCCTTGTTCGGCTCTTTCAAATTGATGGGAACGCGGCGGACGCCGGCCATGCCGTCTGAAACGGATTCCCGAGGCGCATCCGACGGCTGCCCGTCAAATCCGGCATTGCTGCGGGGCGGGATATGCCGGACATGCCCGGCTTCAATTTCACGGCGTGCAGGCCGGGACGCACGTTCAAAATAGGGTTCGAACGCATCGTCCGAAGGCTCGGGGCTTTTGTCCGCCTCAGAAACGAACGCGCGCGCGCGCTGAAGCACCGGATCGTCCAAACCGATAATCGGCAGCCCTTCCATCGGCGTATCGGATACCCGTACCTTGGGCGCGGTCATTCCGTTTTTTTCAAACGCGCCGACATACCGCTCCTTCCTTGCCGCCGCAAGCGCATTGTTTAAAGCCCGCTTCGCCTCTTCCAATGTGATTTCCTGAAACGTTTGAACCGCCGGGCGGGCGGGCGGATACCCGCTTTCAGACGGCATAGGGATGCCGTTTTCCCGATCGGAACAGATGCTGCGGTTGCCGATGATGGCGGTTTCAATATCTTCCCCGCCGTCCGTCCGCTCCTGCGGGGCGCATCCTGCCGATTCATCCGCCGCATCCCCGGCATCATCCCGAGATTCGGACGCACCGTCCCGACCGTCTTCATCATCGTCGGGTACGCCGGGCACGCCGTCTTCATCATTGGAGGGAGCCGGCCGGTCCGGTTCGGACTCGTGTGCCAAATAACTCCGGCAAAAACGGACGATGCCGTCCGACAGGCAGCACACCATCACCTTAACTGCCCGGACAAGCATCAGGGCAAGCTCGGAAAAATCGGGCATACCGTCTTTGATTTCCGGCGGCTCTGCCTGTTTTTCCCCTTTCTTTTCCTGCCACGCATAAACCTCGCGTATCCACTCGCGTTCGGATTGTGCGCGGACAACAAACAGGCCGGCAAGGGCAAGCAACAAAATAACAATCAAAACTATCCAAAACATATGCCGTTTCCCGCAAGACGGATGATGAACGATTAAACCGGCTTATTTTAACGTGTTTCCATCCCAAACAAAACAGCCGGCCGGCAATTCCGCACAAACCGGCGCGGCTTTCGGTTTGCTCCCGCCGGCAGTATAATGGCCGGCATTTCCTTGTCTTTTCGGCATTGTTATGATTTTCCAAACAGTTTGGTTTCCGGATATGCTGCCGGGGGCTTCATGGATCGCACTCATCCTCCTATTGGCGGCATCCGCACCGTCGGCATTCCGCTCACTTGCCCGCTACCGTTCCGCCGTCCCCGCCTGCGTGGTCATCGTCTCCGCCGCGTGGTGTTTGAACGCCTCTGCCGGCGGCGGACAGCTTGCCCAGATGAACTACCACCTGCTTGCCGTCAACCTCGCCGCGCTGATGGTGGGCACTTCCGCCGCCTTTTGGCTTGCCGCGCTGCTGATGCTGCCCTACTGCCTGCTGTTTGCCGGTTCTGCCGGCGCATATCCTGCAAACGCTTTAGTGCTGATACTGCCCGCACTTGCCGTCAACCGCCTGTCGCGTATGCTGGTCGACCGCCTGCCGCCCAATATTTTTGTCTTTATTTTCCTCAACGGATTTCTGGCTTCTGCGGCAGGCATCTTGCTGACCGGCGCGGTTACGGTTGCCGTTTTGGACGGCGCAAACGTGTTCGGAAAGGATGTTTTATGGCATTCCGCCCTGCCCGTCTTTATTTTGATCGCGTGGGCGGAAGCCTTCCTCAGCGGCATAGCCACCGCCATTTTTGTGGCATTGAAACCTCATTGGATCAATACGTTTGACGACAACCGGTATTTAAAGTCCGACCGCAGCATCTGGCAATAATCTTTCAGACGGCATGGATACGCATAATATGTTCCCCCACATCCTTCCCCTCTCCATTGGAGCGGCATTCGGTGCAACTGCGCGCTGGCTGCTCAACCTCGCCGTTCCCGCATCAATACCTCCCGCCACAGGCAACCTGTTTGCCAACTGGATAGGTGCGTTTCTTATCGGAATCTTTGCCGAAACCGTCAACCACCCGCAATGGAAGCTGCTGCTGATTACCGGTTTTCTCGGCAGCCTGACCACGCTTTCCGGATTTTCGCTGGAAACCGTCACCCTGCTCCAATCGAACCGTCCTGCTTCGGCACTTGCCAATATTTTCCTGCACACGGCAGGTTCGCTGCTGCTGACCTGGCTCGGGCTGAAGATAGGGACGGCAGTCAAATAATCGCAAAAATTGCTTCCTTTGGTTTTGACATAATCTATAAATCGGCTTCTCTTGTTTCAATACTGCCTGTGCTAATTACCGTTCTAAAATTCAAATTGAGCTTTTAGGTCTATAACAAAGAAAAAGCCTTGGTAGGTTTATCCTACCAAGGCTTTTTATTAAAAAAAACGCTCTATTGCCGTGTCTAAAAATGCAAAAAAAGTAACCATCATAACCCTTTTGCCAAAATCAATATCATCATCCGATGAATAAACAGACGGTATATAAGAAAGAACTAATAAACTCATAAACCGGTAACAAAAACCAGTAACAAAGATATTCATTATTAAGCATTCTCAAAAATGATTGCGTTCGTTTTTAGCCATTGTAAGCGCATACCCTTTTCCGCTTATTACTAAAGCACGAATGACTTTAAAGGACGCGCCCAAAGACAAGCCGGAAAGCATATCCTGTCCGCCAAACAAACTGCCCGCCGATCGACTCCGGCGGGCAGTTCCAACATCCTGTCAATCCTTCATCAGCCAGTATTGCAAACCGATTAATGTCTTGCCGTCTTTGATTTCATCGTTTGCCAATGCCTGACGGACTTCATCTTTCGACATCAGCACGGTTTCCGTTATTTCGTCTTCATCGTTGGCAAGCGTACTGCCCAAACGCACGCCTTCCGCCTCGAACAGATACATTTTTTCATTGCAAAAACCGACCGCCGTATAAAAGCTGTACAACAGGCGCACGCTGTCGGCGGTATAAGGCGTTTCCTCCGCCAATTCTCGCAGCGCACACGCTGCCATATCCTCACCCGCCACATCCAGCTTGCCTGCAGGAAGTTCCAATGTCGCCTGATTTGCCGCATAACGCCACTGCCGCACCAAAACGACCTTTTCCTCATCCGTTACCGCCAACACGCACGCCGCGCCCGGATGCCGGATGACGATACGCTGCCCCTCATTGCCGTTGGGCAACCTGACCTTATCCCTGCTGATGCTGACGAAACCGCCCTCGTAAATGGTTTCGCCGCCTAATTTTACTTCCCTCAAATCCACTTCATATCTCCTTTCCGTTTCCTATTCTGCTGTTCAATTTTCACGCCTGCCGCGCTCGATTTCCACTCCGACCTCGCGCACGCCTTCCAAAATACCCGGCTTGACGATTTTCACGCGCACCCATAACGCGCCGAAATATCCCAAAACCAAATCGGCAATATATTCCGCCAACGCTTCCAAAAGCAAGAAATCCTGTTCTTTCAGATGCCGGCGCAACGTTTCGCATACCTCGGCATAATGCACCGTATTGGCAATATCGTCGTCCGAACCCGCTTTCTCGGGAACGCCGATATCCAAATCGATTATTAACGGCTGCAAATGTTCGCGTTCCCAGCCGTACACGCCGATAAGCGTATCCGCCTTCATGCCGTGCAAAAAGATTTTATCCATAATCCGCCCCGTTTTTTGCTAAAATAACCGCACCATTCTAAGTAAAGTACCGCAAATGTTCAATATACCGGCTGTTGCCGTTTCCTATCTGATCGGCTCGCTTTCTTTTGCCGTCATCGTGTCCAAATATTACGGTATGGACGACCCGCGCACCTACGGATCGGGCAATCTCGGCGCGACCAATGTTTTACGCAGCGGCAAAAAAAAGGCGGCTGCGCTGACGCTCTTGGGCGATGCCGCCAAAGGTTTGGCAGCCGTTTTGCTTGCACGCGTGCTTCAAGAACCGCTCGGTTTATCCGACAGCGCAATCGCCGCCGTCGCACTCGCCGCACTGGTCGGGCATATGTGGCCGGTGTTTTTCGGATTTAAGGGCGGCAAAGGCGTGGCAACGGCATTGGGCGTGCTTTTGGCACTCTCTCCCGCAACCGCCCTCAGCTGTGCGCTGATTTGGCTTGTGATGGCGTTCGGCTTCAAAGTATCCTCCCTTGCCGCATTAACCGCCACAATCGCCGCCCCTCTTGCCGCACTGTTTTTTATGCCCCACCCTTCTTGGATTTGGGCGACGCTCCTTATCGCCCTGCTGGTGTTGTTCCGCCACAAAAGCAATATCATCAAGCTGCTCGAAGGCAGAGAAAGCAAAATCGGCAGCAGCCGCTGATTTCCCACCCACCCCTGTTTATGCCGTCCGAACCCCGCTTCAGACGGCATCCGAATATCCCGCCGTTTTACCGACTATGCTCAGTTACAGACACGCATTCCACGCCGGCAACCACGCCGATATGCTCAAACATTTCACACTCTTCCTCGTCCTGCAATATTTCAACAAAAAAGACAAACCCTATTGGTATATCGATACGCACGGCGGTGCGGGTTTGTACAATCTCGAAGGCAGCGAGGCGCAGAAAGTCGGCGAATACCGGCAAGGCATCGCCCTACTCCGACAGGCGCAAAACCTGCCTGCCGAACTGTCTGACTTTGCCTCGCACATACAGAAAATCCTGCCCTCGCCCGAACTTTACTGCGGCTCTCCGTGGTTGGCACAATCGCTGACCCGCGCAACCGACAAACTCCGGTTGTTCGAGCTGCATCCGGCCGATTTTGCCCGACTCCGAAACAATATGAACGAAGTAGGCTTGGGCAAACGCGGACAAGTGTTACACGAAGACGGTTACAAAGGGCTGATTTCCCTGCTGCCGCCCCCGCCGCGCCGTGCCGCCGTCCTCATCGACCCGCCCTATGAGGAAAAACAAGACTACCGGCGTGTAACGGAAACGCTGAAAGCCGCTTTAAAACGGTTTGAATCCGGCTGTTATTTGGTTTGGTATCCCTGTTTAAGCCGCGAAGAAAGCCGCAAACTGCCGGAAGAACTGAAAAAACTTCTGCCCGACAACTACCTTCACGCCGAGCTTCACGTCCACGCGCCGAGAACCGACGGTTTCGGCATGCACGGCAGCGGGATGTTCGTCATCAATCCGCCCTATCTGTTGGCAGAACAATTGGCGGCAAACCTCCCCGCCCTGACACAGTTGCTCGCACAAGACGAAGGCGCGCGCTATCTTTTGGACAGCAAAATCCGCTGACCCCGATGCCGTCTGAAACCCTTCAGACGGCATCTCCCGTCAAACAAACAAAACCGGACGATACATTATCCATATCGTTCGGTTCTGCATAAAACCAGTATTCAAAAATCAGAACACGCTTTTCAACACTCCGACCGTGCCGACCACCCCGTTCAGCAGCATCAGACCTCCGGCAGCCGTACCCATACCTTGACGGATTGCGTCATGCTTATTGGCACGTTTTTCACGTTCCAAAGCCAACTCCTCAGAAACATTTTTACGTTGGCGGCGGTGTTGCGCCAGTTCCGCACGGCTGATTCGCGCTTCGGCACGGTTACGCCCTGCCTTGATTACGGCCGAATCGTCGCCGATGGCATAGTTGGCTACAGAATTTTCAGAAGCGCAGGCAGCAAGCAAAACGGCACACATCGCAACAACGGAAATATTTTTCAAGTTTTTCATACTTGTCCTATTATCTCAAAATAAAGAAAGAAACCAATCTGATTGGTGTGTTATCGGATAAAGTAAATATTGGGCGAATTTTCATTTGCCTTTTTGATGGCGCGTGCCGCATCCATCATTTCTTCCCGGCGTTCTTTACGGTATTCGGCACGCTCGGCACGCTCGCTTATCTGAATAGCGCGACTTTTCGCCTGTATTTCCGCTGCAGATTCTTGAGTTACAAAACGGCGGTCTGCGTAAGTACATGCCGTCATCAACATCGCAGCCACCGACAACAAAATTAGTTTCTTCATTTTCATCCACCTATATTTAAGTTTATTTGCAAAATATGTTATCACTATATATATATATATAATGTCAACGTTTTTTAAAAATAAATTTGGCATCTTATACTTCTCGATCCGCATACCGCGTTCCGACTTGCCCCGTGCCGTTTTTTTCCACTACAATCCCACGCGATATCCGGCGGAACGCACCAAAGGAACGCCCCGCAGCAATCTGCCGCCTTTCAGACGGCACAAACCTTTCCGAAACGAGCAAACTATGGACACACTGACCCGATTCCTCCCCGAACACCTGCAACAAAACCAACTGCCCGAAGCACTCGGCGGCGTTTTGCTGTCCGTCGTTTCCGCCTGCACCGAAATCAACGCCAAAGTCCGCCTCGGCGCACTGGCCGGCGTATTGGGTATGGCGGGCACGGGCAATATTCAGGGCGAAGACCAGAAAAAACTGGATGTTATCGCCAACAACATTATGATTGGCACACTCAAAGCCAACCCTGCCGTTGCCGGTTTGGCAAGCGAGGAAGAAGACACTTTCGTAAGTGCTGGTGAAAACGGACGCTATCTCGTCCTATTCGACCCTTTAGACGGATCGTCCAATATTGATGTCAACATTTCCGTCGGTACGATTTTCTCCATCCTTGAAAAACCCGAAGGCGCATTGGCAACCGAATCATTCCTTCAAACGGGCAGACAGCAGCTTGCCGCTGGTTACATTCTTTACGGGCCTCAAACCCAGCTCGTATTCACATTCGGACACGGCGTATATATGTTCACGCTCAATGCCGAAAACGAATTCGTGCTGACCAAAGCAAACCCGAAAGTACCCGAAAGTACCAAAGAATTTGCCATCAATATGTCCAACCGCCGCCACTGGCTGCCCCCCGTCCAACAATACATAGACGAACTCCTGGCAGGCGAAACCGGTACGCGCGGCAAAAACTACAATATGCGCTGGGTGGCCAGTATGGTTGCCGAAATCCACCGCATACTGATGCGCGGCGGCGTGTTCATGTATCCCCAAGACAAACGCGACCCCGCCAAACCCGGCAAACTGCGCCTGATGTACGAAGCCAACCCTATGGCCCTGATACTCGAACAAGCCGGTGCATCGGCAAGCAACGCCCGTCAGGACATACTCGGCATCAGCCCCGAAAGCCTGCACCAGCGCGTCGCCGTCATTATGGGCAGCAGCGAAGAAGTCGCCTATCTCGACCGCCTGCACGCAAAATAGACAGGCAGCCGTCCACACAAGCACACGGCGGCGGCAATCCGATACCGCTGCCGTTATTTCAAACAGCACAAGCCTTCCGGTCAAATGACAAAAATGCCGTCTGAAAGCATTTCAGACGGCATTTCAAAAACTCAAACCCAAATTATTTGCCCGCTGCTTTTTGCAGAATGGCGTACAACTCGTCTTTCAGTTTCAATTTGGCTTTTTTCAGCTCATCGATGGTTTCCGCGCCGCTGGTAACCGGATTGTTGACCAGACCGGTAATTTTATCGTCCAGCTCGTTGTGTTCGTCGAACAGACGGGCAAAGTGGGAATCTTCCTGTTTCAATTTGGAAATCAAATCACGGTATTCTGGGAACATATCGCTTTCCTCTCTTGGTTTACGGTTAAAAAGTCAAACTGAATCTTTACATTAATTATAACAAAGATAATATTTTTATCCAGTGTTTTATTACACACGGCAACACCGCCCGCAGAAAACCGCCCCGCCGTCCGACAAAATCGTTGACAATCCTCCGCTTTACGCATAAATTTTCAATACTTAACCCTGACCACACAAAGGAATCGAGAGATGTTTTCAAAAAGCGTTACCCTTACACAATATGATCCCGAACTGTCGGCCGCCATCGCCCAAGAAGACCGCCGGCAGCAAGACCATGTCGAACTGATTGCCTCTGAAAACTACGTCAGCTGCGCCGTCATGGAAGCCCAAGGTTCGCAATTAACCAACAAATATGCAGAAGGCTATCCCGCCAAACGCTACTACGGCGGCTGCGAATACGTCGATATTGTCGAACAATTGGCGATTGACCGCGTAAAAGAACTGTTTGGCGCGCAATACGCCAACGTCCAACCCCATTCCGGTTCCCAAGCCAACCAAGCCGTGTACGCTTCTGTTTTGAAACCCGGCGACACCATTTTGGGCATGTCTCTGGCACACGGCGGCCACCTGACCCACGGCGCAAGCGTTAATATCTCCGGCAAACTCTACAACGCCGTTACCTACGGACTGGATGAAAACGAAGTGCTCGATTATGCCGAAGTAGAACGCTTGGCTCTTGAACACAAACCCAAAATGATTGTGGCCGGCGCATCTGCCTACGCGCTGCAAATCGACTGGGCAAAATTCCGCGAAATCGCCGACAAAGTAGGCGCATACCTCTTTGTCGATATGGCACACTACGCAGGCTTGGTTGCCGGCGGCGAATACCCCAACCCCGTGCCATTCTGCGACTTCGTAACCACTACCACCCACAAAACCCTGCGCGGCCCGCGCGGCGGCGTGATTCTGTGCCGCGACAACACGCACGAAAAAGCGTTAAACTCCGCCATCTTCCCGAGCCTGCAAGGCGGCCCGCTGATGCACGTTATCGCCGCCAAAGCCATAGCGTTTAAAGAGGCGTTGCAACCTGAGTTCAAACAATACGCCAAACAGGTCAAAATCAACGCCAAAGCCATGGCGGAAGAATTGGTCAAACGCGGTTTGCGCATTGTTTCCGGCAGAACCGAAAGCCACGTTTTCCTCGTTGACCTGCAACCGATGAAAATTACCGGTAAAGCCGCCGAAGCCGCTTTGGGCAAAGCACACATTACCGTCAATAAAAACGCCATTCCAAACGATCCGGAAAAACCCTTCGTTACCTCCGGCATCCGTATCGGCGCAGCGGCAATGACCACACGCGGCTTTGACGAAGCCGACTCCCGCGTATTGGCGAACTTGGTTGCCGACGTGTTGGCAAATCCCGACGACGAAGCCAACCTCGCCAAAGTTCGCGAACAAGTAACTGCTTTGTGCAATAAATACCCCGTTTACGGCGCATAAGCCTTTTTTAAAAACCGATGCCGTCTGAAACTTTTCAGACGGCATTTTTGCAATCGGTTAAAATACGCGGTCTGTTTTTCGGGAAGTATTTTTTATGCTCGCGTCTGCCATCGATTTTATCCTTCATATTGACCGACATTTAACCGCTTTGTCGGCACAATACGGCTTATGGATTTATGCTGTTTTGTTTCTGATTGTTTTTTGTGAAACCGGCCTGATTGTTACACCGTTTTTACCGGGCGATTCGCTGCTGTTTGCCGCAGGCGGGATTGCCGCGCTGGGCAGTATGGATATTCATTTGATGGTTGCATTATTAAGCCTTGCCGCCATACTCGGCGACGCGCTCAATTTTACCGTCGGCAAGTATTTCGGCGGCAGGCTGTTCGCCAACCCCGATTCTAAAATCTTCCGGCGCGAATATCTCGATAAAACCCGCCGTTTTTACGAAAAACACGGCGGCAAAACGATTATCATCGCGCGTTTTGTACCCATCGTCCGTACCTTCGCCCCCTTTGTTGCCGGTATGGGGAAAATGCACTATGCAAAATTTATCCGCTATAACATCATCGGCGGCTTCTTGTGGGTCATCCTGTTTTCTTATGCGGGCTATTTCTTTGCCAACTTCCCCGTCGTGAAAAACAATCTGGGCTTGGTGATGGGCGGCATCATTATGGTTTCCTTCCTGCCGGGCATCATCGAAATCGCCCGCGCCAAACTTGCGGCAAAATCCGAACGTTAATTATTGGGAATTGACATTATGAATATATTATCCGTAGAAAACGCTTCCTTTGCCGTCGGCCACGTCGCCCTGCTCGACAAAACTTCCTTCCAACTCGACAGCGGCGAGAAAATCGGTTTAATCGGCCGCAACGGCGCAGGTAAGTCTTCGTTTTTAAAAATCCTCGCCGGCGTGCAAAAGCTCGACGACGGGCAGATTATTGTTCAAAACAACCTCAAAATCGTTTATGTACCGCAGGAATCGTTTTTCGACAAAGAGGCTACCGTATTTGATACCGTTGCCGAAGGTTTGGGCGAAATCCGCGATTTATTGCGCCGTTACCACCGCGTCAGCCATGATTTGGAACACAATTCAGACGATGTTTTATTAAAAGAACTCAATGAATTACAACTCGAAATCGAAGCAAAAGACGGCTGGAAACTGGATGCGGCGGTGAAGCAGACTTTGGGCGAACTCGGTTTGCCGGAAAACGAAAAAATCGGCAACCTCTCCGGCGGTCAGAAAAAGCGCGTCGCCTTGGCGCAGGCTTGGGTGCAGAAGCCCGACGTATTGCTGCTGGACGAACCGACCAACCATTTGGACATTGATGCGATTATTTGGTTGGAAAACCTGCTTAAAGCGTTTGAAGGCAGCCTGGTCGTGATTACCCACGACCGCCGTTTTTTGGACAATATCGCCACGCGCATCGTCGAACTCGATCGAGGCATTCTGCGTTCCTATCCCGGCTCGTTCTCCAAATACAGCGAGAAAAAAGCGCAGGAATTGGCGGTTGAAGCGGAACACAACCGCCTGTTTGACAAATTCCACGCGCAGGAAGAAGCGTGGATACGCAAAGGCATCGAAGCGCGCCGTACCCGCAACGAAGGCCGCGTGCGCCGTTTGGAAGAGCTGCGCCGCCAACGCGCCGAACGCCGCAATGTGCAAGGTCAGGTCAACTTCAAGCTCGACAGCGGCGAGAAAAGCGGCAAAATCATCGCCGAATTGGAACACGCTTCGTTTGCCTATGGCGACAAAGTCATTATGGACAAATTCTCCGCGATTTTGCAGCGCGGCGACAAAATCGGCCTAATCGGCCCCAACGGTATCGGCAAAACCACATTTTTAAAACTGATTTTGGGCGAACTCAACCCGACTTACGGCAAAATCCGTATCGGCAGTAAGCAGGAAGTTGCCTATTTCGACCAATTCCGCAGCGCGTTGAACGAAAACGACACCGTGTTTTACACACTCGGACAGGGCAATGATTATGTCGAAGTCGGCGGCAAGAAAAAACACGTCATGAGCTATCTGGAAGATTTCCTGTTCCACCCTGCCCGCGCGCAAAGCCCCGTTTCATCGCTCTCCGGCGGCGAACGCAACCGCCTTTTGCTGGCAAAACTCTTTACCCGTCCCGCCAATATTTTGGTTTTGGACGAACCGACCAACGACTTGGACATCGACACCCAAGAGCTGCTCGAAGACTTACTGCGTGATTATCAAGGCACGGTATTCCTTGTCTCGCACGACCGTATGTTCCTCGATAACGTCATCACCCAAAGCATTGTTTTTGAAGGAAACGGAAGGTTAAAAGAATACATCGGCGGCTATCAGGACTATATCGACGCAAAATCGCGCGAAGAAAAAATTCAGACGGCATCCGCACCCAAAGCATCCGATGCCGAACCCGCCAAAGAAAACCCAAAGCCAAGCGCACGGTCAAACTTTCCTACAAAGAACAGCGCGAACTCGACGCCCTGCCCGACGAAATCGCCGCCTTGGAAGCCGAGCAGGCTGAAATCAACGCGCAGCTTTCCAATCCCGAAATCTTCAAAGATTACGAAAAAGCCGGCGCATTGCAAAACCGCGCCGAAGAAATCGAAACACTGCTTTTGGAAAAACTGGAACGCTGGGAGCAGCTCGAAGCCAAACAGAACGGCAATGCCGTCTGAAGTCCGTGCAGAATGCCCGCTCCGCGTACCTGACGGGCATTTAAAAGCACGCCGCGCCGCAAGCCGCGCCTTTCAGACGGCCTCTCGGTCAGACTGTCAACAATTCCGATAAAATGCTATACTCGCACCCCTTATCATGCCGTCTGAAACCGCCTTTTGGGAAAGCAGAAATGATCAGCAAACAAGAATACCAAGCCCAAGCCGCCCGGGGCTACAACCGCATCCCGCTCGTGCAAGAACTCCTTGCCGACTTGGATACGCCGCTTTCCCTCTATCTCAAACTCGCCAACCGCCCCTATACCTACCTGCTCGAATCCGTTGTCGGCGGCGAACGTTTCGGCCGCTACTCCTTTATCGGCCTGCCTTGCAGCCACTATCTTAAAGCCAGTGGAAAACACGTCGATGTTTACCAAAACGGCGAAATAGTCGAGCAACACGACGGCAATCCGCTGCCCTTTATCGAAGCCTTCCACAACCGCTTCAAAACGCCCGAAATCCCAAGCCTGCCGCGCTTTACCGGCGGACTGGTCGGCTACTTCGGTTACGAAACCATCTACAATTTCGAGCACTTCGCCCACCGCCTGAAACATACTGCCAAAGCCGATCCGCTCGGCACGCCCGACATCTTGCTGATGCTGTCGCAAGAGTTGGCGGTGATCGACAATTTGAGCGGCAAAATCCACCTCATCGTTTACGCCGATCCCTCGCAGCCCGACGGCTACGAACGCGCCCGCGAACGCCTCGAAGACATCCGCATCCGGTTGCGCCAAAGCTGCGCCATCCCGCTCTCGCTCGGCAGCAAACACACCGAAGCCGTCAGCGAGTTCGGCGAAGAACCGTTCAAAGCCTGCGTCGATAAAATCAAAGACTACATCTTCGCAGGCGACTGTATGCAGGTCGTCCCCAGCCAGCGCATGAGCATGGAATTCACCGACAGCCCGCTCGCCCTCTACCGCGCCCTGCGTACGCTGAACCCGTCGCCGTATATGTTCTATTACGATTTCGGCGATTTCCACATCGTCGGCTCCTCGCCCGAAATCCTCGTCCGCCGCGAACGCGACGACGTTATCGTCCGCCCCATCGCCGGCACGCGCCTGCGCGGCAAAACCCCTGCCGAAGACCTTGCCAACGAACAAGATTTGTTAAGCGATGCCAAAGAAATCGCCGAACACGTTATGCTTATCGATTTGGGGCGCAACGATGTCGGACGCATCAGTAAAACGGGCGAAGTCAAAGTTACCGACAAAATGGTGATTGAAAAATACTCCCACGTAATGCACATCGTTTCCAACGTCGAAGGCCGTCTGAAAGAGGGCGTTACCAATATGGACATCCTCGCCGCCACCTTCCCCGCCGGCACACTCTCCGGCGCACCTAAAGTCCGCGCGTTGGAAATCATCGAAGAAGTCGAACCGGGCAAACGCGGCATCTACGGCGGCGCGGTCGGCGTATGGGGGTTTAACAACGATATGGATTTGGCCATCGCCATCCGCACTGCTGTGATTAAAAACAACACGCTATACGTCCAAAGCGGCGCGGGCGTGGTTGCCGATTCCAATCCTGAATCAGAATGGCAGGAAACGCAAAACAAAGCCCGAGCAGTAATCCGCGCAGCGCAAATGGTGCAAGAAGGGCTGGATAGGTAGGCTCGGCGTTTTCAGACGGCATTGGTAGAGAAAAGGCCGTCTGAAAACCCAAAGAACAAACAGCAATCGTTTAAATAAACAACAATCGTTTGATTAAAACAGCCGCCTTTACCGCGTCATTCCCGCACAGGCGGGAATCTGGAAATTTGAAATGACGGGAATCTCTAAATATTCCTGAAAGATTCCCGCTATGCAAAATGACGGATTGACGGTTTCAGACAAGCAAAAACAAACATCAGAACACAGACAGATTAAAACGCTATGAACAAATCCCCCATCCTCCCGCCCGCTATGCTCGGCATCCTCGGCGGCGGACAATTAGGCAGAATGTTTGCCGTTGCCGCCAAAACCATGGGCTACAAAGTAACCGTACTCGATCCCGACCCGAATGCGCCGGCAGCGGAATTTGCCGACCGCCATTTGTGCGCGCCGTTTGACGATCAAGCCGCTTTAGACGAGTTGGCAAAATGCGCGGCGGTAACCACCGAGTTTGAAAACGTCAATGCCGACGCGATGCGTTTTCTCGCCAAACACACCAATATTTCCCCGAGCGGCGACTGCGTGGCGATTGCACAAAACCGCATTCAGGAAAAAGCGTGGATACGCAAAGCGGGATTGCAAACTGCGCCGTATCAGGCAGTTTGCAAAGCCGAAGACATTACTGAAGCAAGCGCGCAATTTTTACCCGGCATTCTGAAAACAGCTACGTTGGGCTACGACGGCAAAGGTCAAATCCGCGTCAAAACGGTGGACGAACTCAAAGCCGCGTTTGCCGAACACGGCGACGTGGATTGCGTTTTGGAAAAAATGGTGGATTTGCGCGGCGAGATTTCCGTTATCGTATGCCGTCTGAACAATGAAAACGTACAAACCTTCGACCCCGCCGAAAATATCCACGAAAACGGCATCTTGGCTTATTCCATCGTCCCTGCGCGGCTGAGTGCCGACGTACAGCAACAGGCGCGGCAGATGGCGCAACGCTTGGCGGACGAATTAGATTATGTCGGCGTGTTGGCGGTAGAAATGTTCGTCGTCGGCGACACGCATGAATTGATCGTCAACGAAATCGCCCCGCGCCCGCACAATTCCGGACACCATACGATAGATGCCTGCGCAGCAGACCAGTTTCAGCAGCAGGTACGCATTATGTGCAACCTGCCGCCCGCCGACACCAAGCTGCTTTCTTCATGCTGCATGGCGAATATTTTGGGCGACGTTTGGCAGGAAGACGGCGGCGAACCGGATTGGCTGCCCCTGCAAAGCCGGCCGGACGCGCACCTGCACCTTTACGGTAAAAAAGCCGCGCGAAAAGGCCGCAAAATGGGGCATTTTACCGTTTTAAGCACCGATTCGGACACCGCATTTCAAGAAGCAAAAAAACTGCATCAGTCCCTATAATCCGACCAACGGCACAAATGCCGTCTGAAGCCGCCGACATACCGCCATGAGCCTGCTGACACTGTTACGCCCCGCCACCGTGCAAGACTGCAAAGACATCTTCAAAGTCCACCTGCACTCCGTCCAATACACCTGCATCCTCAGCTACAACGAACACGCCCTAAAAGTATGGGAAGGCTTGTTAAACACAGAAAGCTACCTGCCGACCATTTCAGATCCCGATAAAGCACTTTGGGTTGCCGAATATAAAGGCAAGATTCAAGGCTTTTTTCAAATCGACTGCCGCGAAGCGCAGCTTGACGCACTTTACGTCCACCCCTTGTTTCACAACCTCGGGCTGGGCACTTCGCTGCTTCATCAGGCGGAAACCATTGCCCGCCGGTCCGGCCTGGGTTTCCTGAAACTCTATGCCTCGCTCAACTCCGTCCCGTTTTACCTCCTCAACCTCTACGAATCGCTCGGTTCGGCAGTATTGCAGCTTGACTCCAGCATCAAAATCAAATGCGAACTGATGCGCAAACACCTCTAATCTATCTTTATAAGCAAAACCGATAAACTTCAAATCAAACATTATTTCCCCAAGCGCCGATAGCCGTATAAAGTTGCCGCATCCGCCAACCGACAGGACACACATACGAAAACCTACTTCGCCGACGGCGGCATATTCGACCGCCTGACCGCACAAAAATGACCACGATGCCGTCTGAACCACTTTCAGACAGCATCGTCCAACCCCCCGCAAGCCCATCCCGGCAAACCCGAACAAATTCCCCTGCAATCACATTTTCAAGCCGAAATAACGACAAAACAAATAACAGGAAAAAACATGAATACCGACTTTCAAAACATCCTCAAACAACTGGGCAAACAAGCCAGAAAAGAAGCGGCAGAAAAACAGGAAGCCGAAAAAAACAAGCAAAAACAAGAACAGGACTTGGATTTTTCACAAGCGGTCGGGCAAGTCTCCCCATTAAAAAACCGGCAGCAATATTATGCGCCGCCCGACAAAACCCCCATCAAAGTCCGTCCCAAAGACACCCGCGCCGACGAAGAAAACTATTTCTACATCGGCAGCACATATAATGAACCGCCCGCCAGCTTCAGCAAAAACGGACAGGGAAAAAACGACATCCAACGCCTGAAAAACGGATACTATCCCGTCGTTACCGATGTGGATTTACACGGCTACACCCAAGAAGAAGCCCAAAAAAATCCTCAACGAATTCATCGAATTCACCCAAAAACGCGGCGTATGCGGCGAAATCATCCACGGCAGCGGATTAGGTTCTAAAGGCTACAAACCCGTACTCAAAGACATGACCCGAAACTGGCTGATGCAACACCCCGACGTACTCGCCTATGTCGAACCCCGGGAAGGCAACGACGGCTGCGTCCGCATCCTGCTCAAACGCAAATCAAGGCAGCAAGACTGACAAATTTCACCAACAGACTTGGCAGCACCGCACAATATCCGTATAATTTGCAAACCATTT
This sequence comes from Neisseria lactamica NS19, assembly GCA_000193795.2. Taxonomy (GTDB): domain Bacteria; phylum Pseudomonadota; class Gammaproteobacteria; order Burkholderiales; family Neisseriaceae; genus Neisseria; species Neisseria lactamica_A. The sequence goes on from AEPI01000125.1 coordinate 55,300, forward strand.
CTGGGGGCGACCTTGGTTTCGACGGGGGTTGCGAAGCAGATGCGGGCATACCGGGGTCTCAGATTCCCGTAAAACACTGAATTCAAATAGTCGCAAACGACGAAACTTACGCTTTAGCCGCTTAAGGCTAGCCGTTGCAGCAGTCGGTCAATGGGCTGTGTGGCGAAAGCCACCGCAACGTCATCTTACATTGACTGGTTTCCTGCCAGGTTACTTGGCAGGAAATGAGACTTAAGGTAACTGGTTTCCAAAAGGCCTGTTGGTCGGCATGATGGAAATAAGATTTTCAAATAGACACAACTAAGTATGTAGAACGCTTTGTAGAGGACTTTCGGACGGGGGTTCGATTCCCCCCGCCTCCACCATACCCTATTTTCAGCACTATCCTGCAATACGCATAAAGCCTTGAAATTCAACAGCTTCAAGGCTTTTTTATTGCCTTGGATATGCCGGAGTACTCCTGAATTTTCATCATTTACGGGATAACTTTTTGGGTAACTTTTCAGAAATCATCCCCGGAAAACGCCTCTAAAATGTAAAAGTCATCACGCATTTCTTAAAAAGGCTGCCCCAAACTTAAATGTAAACCTTGATTTATAAGGTTTTCAGCTTGACAACCAAGTTTCCCAAAACGGATAAAAAATACCAAAACCGAGACAGTCAACCAATGTAAAAAAGTTGGCCGGCGCGGTGTTAGAGCCTGTACCGGGGAATGCAGGGCAATGAAGACTATCACGGATCTGAGCTTGAACCATGTTCAGCACCTGGTGGATATTGTAACGATATGATTAAAAATAGTTCTCCATCTGGTTTGGGATCTTTTAACAATGCGAAAGTAACTTATTCATTTAGTTATGGTGGAAGCCCACATAATGCAGAAGCCGCTCGCCAAGGTGTAGAGAAATTAAAAAGAGCAAGACAAAAACAATAGAAATAATTAGAAAGTTATCATGATTACAGTTAATGAACTTGGAGACAAAGGCTTTTCTGATAAAGAAATTCAACTAATACTTTCGATTAAACCTAAAAAAATAATGACGATAGAACTTGTTTATCCTAACATAGCCCATAATGAAGTAGTTATTGGCTATGATTGTGTATGTCCAATTATTATAAAAGCAGAAGGTGTATTTATTCATGAACAATCCAATTATCGTTTCATGAATTCAAATGTAGATGCTTTTTTAAGCTGTCTAAATATATATGCAGAATACAGCAAAAACATTTCATCTTATACAGCCAAAGATGAGGATGAAATTGTTAAAGTTGTAGAAAAATATATTGAACAAATTAAATCATGCGATTTCTACGCATTTAGCAATGAAGATTTTTACTGGGCAATAATTGCACAGCAAATGATTGATGGAAATATATAGCAACCGCCGACCTCCGTACCGAGGATGCCGGCAAACAATCAGGCAGCCTGTAAACCGGCAAACCGGTTTAACGGCAGGAAAAAGGCAAATGCGGCGGAAATTAAGATATTTAAATGCCGAAGATTCAAAAATGAACGTCGAAGATTCAGATTTGCATCGGTAATCACATTAACCGCCGTACTGCTGTCGGGAAACGACGGCAAAAGCCGCCAGTATTCCCGCATCCGGGTTTCAGTCAATCAGATAACCTTGGATTTCTTTGGTTTTCGCATCGGTTTCCCTGATGCGGCAGTCGGATTGCGCCAAGCCGTATTCGTCGCCGTCGGCGCATTTGGCGTTCAAACTGTTCTGCCAACTGCGGTATTCGGGCATAACGGTTTCGGCAATATCGGCGGGCAATGCCTGCACCGCGCCGTCCAATGCGGCTTTGGCGGCCCTCTCTTTTTTGTCCGACTCCCTGAGCGTTTCGTCAATCACTGCCTTCTTGCGGTTGTACAGTCCTTCCAGCCTTGCCTCGGTTTCCGCCGTCCTGCATACCAATTCGCTGATTTTTATGCCGTTCGGCGTTTCGCCTTCGGCTTTTGCCTTGTTGGCGCAAATTTTGTCCATCCCGCTTTTCCAAGTTTTCTGCGAGGCTTGCAGTTTGTTTTGGACGGCAGGCGGCAGCCCTTTCCAAAACTGTTCGAACTCGCTGCGCGCCAATTGGTAGCGTTCCTCCCATTCCGATACGCGGGCGGCCTCCTGTTCTTGGCCCAATGCTTCCTGCGCCGCCCCCTCTTCCGCCGCGCGCGCTTCCTGTGCTTCCGCTTCTGCCGCTTCAAGCTCTTCGTTCATTTTCTTCGCCGTGTCCAACGGCTCTTTCATCAATGCCATAGACACCAGCTTGCTGACAGGGCGGATAACGTCGTCTGCCTGATTCAGTTCGGCAAAAATTTTACGCTTGTCGTCCGTCTGTTGGACGCTGTACGCAATGGTTTTGATGTAATACGGTCCTTCTTTGCGGTAATGGCGTTCAAAAAAATCGGGCGTTTTTTTATTACTGCCGCTTATTGCCCGATTGGCGGAGACGGCGTAGCCGACGACATCCTCCGGTATTTCCAACCTTAATGTGGCTTCGCATTTCAGTTTGCCGGAGGATGCGGTTTTTTCGGTGGTGCGGACTTCATCGATGCCTATACCCAAGCGTTCGACCATATTGCGGATATGCGCTATGCCGATGTCGGCAAATGCTTGTTCTTTAAAGTCACCGTCTTCAAAGGTTTTGACGGTTTCCCCTTCGGTGCGGTCGCGGACGAGTTGGATCAAAATCCCTTTAACCTCTTCGCTTCCGCAGGAAACTTCATTTTCGGAAAACGGGTTGCCTATCCCCAAACGGTCGCAGCCGGTCAGAACCAGCATACTTGCCAATGCCAGCGCGGGTAAGTTTTTTTTCATCGGATTTCCTGTTCCGTCCAAACGGACTGTCGGTCTGCACTTATATTCCGGCACACGGGGGTGGGGAATGTATGGCTGCAAATGTCTGAAATGGTGCGGCACATTATACTGGATTGCAGGATGCCTTTGCCCCCCGTTTTCAAAACCGTATCGGGCGAAATGCCGTCTGAAAGGTGTTCAGACGGCATTTCGCCCGGGGATTTTATGATTTGCGGTTGGTTTGCAGGTAAAGCCTGATCAGGCGTTCGGTCGAGCTGTCGTGCTTTTGCGGCACGGTTTCGCCGGTCAGTTCGCCCAAAATGGTTTTGGCCAGTTGCTTGCCGAGTTCCACACCCCACTGGTCGAAGCTGTTGATGCCCCAGATGATGCCTTGGACAAAGGTTTTATGTTCGTACATGGCAATCAGGCTGCCCATATTGCGGGGGTTGACCTTGTCCATCAGGATAAGGTTGGTCGGACGGTTACCGGAGAAGGTTTTGTGCGGAACCAGCTCTTCGATGCGTGCTTCATCCATACCTTGCGCTTTGAGTTCGGCACGGACTTCGTCGGGGGTTTTGCCGCGCATAAAGGCTTCGGCCTGGGCGAAGACGTTGGCAAGCAGGATTTCGTGGTGTCCGGGCAGGTTGCTGCGTTTCTCAAGCGAGGCAATCAGGTCGATGGGCGTGATGTGCGTGCCTTGATGCAGCAGTTGGAAGAAGGCGTGCTGGCCGTTGATGCCGGTTTCTCCCCAAATAATCGGCGAGGTTTCGTAACCGACCGTTTTGCCGTCGAGGGTAACTTGTTTGCCGTTGCTTTCCATATCGAGCTGCTGGATGAATTTGGGCAGGCGGTGGAGGTGTTGGTCGTAAGGTGCGATGACGTGGCTTCCGCCGCCGTAGTAGTTGATGTACCAGATGCCGATAAGGGCGAGGATGGCGGGCAGGTTGCGCTCGAGCGGGGTGTTGATGAAATGTTGGTCCATCAGGTGCGCGCCGTTGAGCATTTCGATGAAGTTTTCTTCGCCGAGATACAGCATAATCGGCAATCCGATGGCGGACCACAGGCTGTAACGGCCGCCGACCCAGTCCCAAAATTCAAACATATTGGCGGTGTCGATGCCGAATTCGGCAACGGCTTTTTGGTTGGTGGAAACGGCAACGAAGTGTTTGGCTACGGTGCTTTCATCGCCCGCATGATTCAAAAACCATTCGCGCGCGGTCAGCGCGTTGGTCAGCGTTTCCTGCGTGGTAAAGGTTTTGGAGGCGATAATGAACAGCGTGGTTTCGGGGTGGACTTTGGACAATACGTCGCGCAGTTGCGAGCCGTCCACGTTGGAGACGAAGTGCATCTTCAGGCGCGGATGTCCGAAAGGCTTGAGCGCGGTACACATCATCAGCGGGCCCAAATCCGATCCGCCGATGCCGATGTTGACAACGTCGGTGATGACTTGGTTGGTATAGCCCAGCCAACTGCCGCTGCGGACTTCGTGTGCAAATTCGCCCATACGTTGCAAAACGCGGTTGACCTTTGGCATCACGTCTTCGCCGTCGATAAAAATGGGGGAATTGGTGCGGTTGCGAAGGGCGACGTGTAGGACGGCGCGGTTTTCCGTCGTATTGATTTTTTCGCCGCCGAACATCTGCCTCATCCGCTCCGGCACGCCGGCTTCGCGGGCAAGCTCGAACAACAGCGCCATCGTTTCGCCGTTGATGCGGTTTTTGGAGTAGTCCGCCATCAACCCGCCGACCTGCAGCCAGTAGCGTTCCGCACGCTGCGGATCTTGCTCGAACATTTCGCGCATATGGTGTGCCTTGGTTTCGTCAAAATGATTCCACAATTTTGACCAGGCCGGTAAGTCGTGAAGGTGTTTCATCTGTATGCTCCCGATTGAGGTTTTCCGTAACGGGGGGGGGGGGGCGTTTCCGCACGCAGGCGCGCATATAGGCTTCGCCCTGCGTGCCGCCCGGATTTGGAATGGGTTAACCCTGCCGCCTTAAAGGGCGGGGTTTCCGCCATTAAGGAAATTCTGATAAAAGGATTGCCGGAACCCGTCCAGACGTTCAGACGGCATTTGTGCGATGCCGTCCGGACATCAGTCTTTGTCGTAATCGATATGTTTGTTATGTATGCTTTTTTTACTTTTCTGAAGCTGCAGGCTGGCTTCTTCGCCCAAACGCAGCGCAAGCCCGATGGCGAGGATGTCAATGACGGCAAGTTGCAGCAGGCGCGAAACCATAGGGGTGTAGAGTTCCGCATTTTCCTGTGTGGCAACGCTCAACACGCAGTCGGCAAGCTGCGCCAGCGGGGAATCGTTGCGCGTCAGGGCGATGACGGACGCGCCGTTTTCTTTGGCGATGCTGACCGCATCCAAAAGTTCGATAGAAGATCCGGTGTTGGAAATGGCGACCAAAACGTCCCGCTCGGTCAATACCGATGCCGCCATCAGTTGCGTATGCGTATCGACATAGGCGACGGTGGAAATGCCGAAACGGAAAAATTTATGCTGCGCGTCCTGTGCCACAATGCCGGAATTGCCCACGCCGTAAAATTCGACGCGGCGGGCGTGCATCAGGGTGGCGATGCCGTTTTCGAGTTCGGATTCTTTCAAGAACCTCCTCTCCCCCAACAAGGCTGCGGCGGCGTTTCCCAACACTTTTTCAACCACGCTCGCCATATCGTCGTCGGCATTGAGTTCTTCGTGAACATAGGGCATACCTTCGTGCCCGATGCTGGCGGACAATGAGAGCTTGAATTCCGGCAGCCCCTTATAGCCGAGGCTGCGGCAGAACCGGATGACGGTCGGCTGGCTGACCGAGGCGCGTTCGGCGATTTCGGCGACGGCGGCGTGGACAAACCACTTGGGTTCCGCCAAGGCGCATTCGGCAACTTTGCGTTCCGCACCGGACAGGTCTGCCAATGATTCGCTGATTTTGCTTAACATAATGATATGCCTTCAATGATGCGGCCCTGCTGCAAGGGCGGCCGCGGTTAAACGTTTTTCAGGTGGTTGCCGAGTGCCGCCGCCGCGCCGGAAATGCCCGGAAATTCGCTCAAGACGACATAAACGGGAATCGCGGCAAGGTAGGCTTCAAAACGCCCTTTGTTTTCGAAACGGCTGCGGAAGGGAGAAGTTTTGAAGTAATCCAACATACGCGGGATAATGCCGCCGCACAAATACACGCCCCCGCGCGCGCCCAAAGTCAGGGCGAGGTTGGAAGCGACCGTACCCAGCATCGCGCAAAAAATATCCAATGCCTGCCGGCACAGGGGCGATTCGCAATTTAATGCCTTTTCGGTGATTTCAGACGGCATCAGTTTTGCCGGACCGGCTTTCTGCTTGACCGCCAACGCTTCGTAAATCAGGCTCAAACCCGCGCCGCTGAGGAAGCGTTCGGCGGAAACGTGGCGGTATTTGTTTTTGGCGTACTGCCAAATCAATACTTCCATATCGTCAAACGGCGGAAAACTGGTATGCCCGCCCTCGCCCGCCAAGGCCACCCAGCCTGCGGGGCTGTGCACCAAACCGCTCACGCCCAGGCCGGTACCGGGACCGATAACGGCTTTGGGGGCAAATTCGACCGGTTCTTGCCCGCCTATCTGCATCAGGTCTTTGCTTGAAGTCTGCGTTACCGCCAATGCCTGCGCGGTAAAGTCGTTCAACATAATCAGCGTGTCCAGCCCCAAAGCCTGACGGGTGGTTTCGATGGAAAACGCCCAATGGTGGTTGGTCATCTGCACCCAGTCGCCCAAAATCGGGTTGGCAATGGCAAAGGCGGCGTGCCGCACGCCTTCCGTTCCGTTTTGTTTCAGGTAGGCGCGCACCGCGTCGGTAACCGTGTCGTATTCCTTACACGGCAGGACGGCGACTTTCTCAATCACGCACGGCGCGGTTTCCAATGCGAAACGGGCGTTTGTGCCGCCGATGTCGGCAACCAGCCTCGGATAATCGGCGTGTTTATTCGGCGTAGAAGACATGGCAGTTCACTCCTTGACGGTTCAAAACAAGGCTGATCGGATATTCGCGGTTTTCGCCTTGTGCGGCTTGGTCGAACACGGCTTTTTTCTCTTCGCCCTGTATCGCCAAAAACACATGCCCCGTATGGGCAATCGCATCCAAGGTCATGCTGATGCGCTCGTGCGGCGCGGTAACGGGCGTGGTATGCACCAGCGGCACATCCGCCGAACTGTCGATTGCCGTCTGAAACTGCGGAGCTTTCGGGAAAATCGAAGCCGTATGCCCGTCGTTTCCCATACCCAAAACCAAAACATCAGGCTGTTTGTAATGTTTCAATGCATAATCGGCAACAGCATCGGGATGTAATTCGGTTTCGGTTTTTCCGTCTTCCACCAAGGGAATCCACGCCGCCGCAGCGGCTTTGTTTTGCAGCAGGTATCGGCGCACCAGACCGGTATTGCTGTCGTCGTGGGTGGTCGGCACAACGCGCTCGTCAACCAAAGTTACGCCCACTTTGCCCCAGTCCAAATCTTTTTGCGAAAGCGCATTAAAAAATGCTATCGGCGAACGTCCGCCGGAGACCGCCAACACCGCGCCGCCTTTTTCATCCAGCGCGCCCTGCAATGAAACCGCTACGGCATCGGCCAAAGACTGCGCCGCATCCGCCGCGTTTCCGTATTCGTGCCAAACAAACATATTTGTGTCCTTTTGTGATTTCAGACGGCATATCCCGTTACGGGGCGGCTTGGCAATCTGCCTGCCGGGCAATTATTTATGCCGCCTCCGCCCCGCAGCGGGACTGTTTTTCCTGCCCGCCTTCCTTCAGACGGCATTGCAAACCCTATGCCGTCTGAAGCGCATTATTGCTCTTCGTGCCACTTGTTGCCGTCTCGCGCCAAGAGTTCGCGCGCGGCTTCGGGACCCCAAGAATGCGCGTCGTAGCCGTGCGGCGGGGTGGTGTTGCCTGCCCAGTTTTCCAAAATCGGCATCACATATTCCCAAGCGGCTTCGAGTTCGTCGCGGCGGTTGAACAAAGCAAGTTTGCCGTTAATCACATCCAGCAACAGGCGTTCGTACGCTTCGGCGCGGCGGCCCTCGACGGCCTTGCCCAAGTCCGCGCCAATCGGTGTTACTTCGACTCTGTTGCCCGCACCCGGGGTTTTTACTTGAGTGTAAAGGCGGACGGATTCGGTCGGCTGAAGCTCGATAACCAAACGGTTCGGCGCGGCTTGGCTGTTGTCGAAAATATGGTTTTGCAGCGGACGGAAGTTCAACACGATTTCCGCCACCTTGCCCGCCATACGTTTGCCGGTACGCAGGTAGAAGGGCACGCCTTTCCAGCGTTCGTTTTCGATTTCGGCCCTGATGGCGACATAGGTTTCGGTAAAGCTGCCTTGCGGCACATCTTTTTCTTCGAGATAGCCTTTCATACCGTTTGACGCAACATATTGTCCGCGAACAACATTTTCGTTGACGGATTCGATGGTCAGCGGTTTTAGCGATTTGATGACTTTCACTTTCTCGTCGCGCACCACATCCGCATCCAAACTTGCCGGCGCTTCCATCGCAGTCATACAAAGCATCTGCATCAGGTGGTTTTGCACCATATCGCGCAACGCGCCGGTAATGTCGTAAAACTCGCCGCGCTCTTCCACACCCAACTGTTCGGCGATGGTCAGCTGTACGCTTTCAATATATTTGTTGTTCCACAAAGGCTCGAACATCACGTTGGCAAAACGCAATGCCGGCAGGTTTTGCAGGCTTTCTTTACCCAAATAATGGTCAATGCGGTAGATTTGGTTTTCTTTAAAGTAGCGGGCGACATCGGTATTGATTTGTTGGGAAGAAGCCAAGTCCGTACCCAACGGTTTTTCCAAAACCACGCGCACGTTATCGGCATTCAAACCGATTTCGGCAAGGTTTTCACAGGCTTGTGCAAAGAATTTCGGCGCGGTGGAAAGATAGATGACGACATTGTCGGTTTCCTTGCGTGCTTTTACCAAGTCGCCCAAGGCAATGAAATCGCCTTTCTCTGTAACATCGACTTTTAAATACTCGAGACGTTGGATAAACGAAGCCCACGCTTCATCTGAAAAATTTTGTTTGATATGGATTTTAGAATTCGTTTCCACTCTAGCAAAAAAGCCGGCGGTATCCAATTCGCTGCGGCTTACGCCCAAAATACGGCCTTCGGGATGAAGCAAACCTGCCACGTGCGCCTGATACAGGCAGGGCAAAAGTTTGCGCATTGCCAAATCGCCGGTCGCACCGAACAACACCAAATCAAAATTTGTCTGTGTACTCATCGCATTATCTCGTCAGGAAAGGATTTTTCAATGTCGCCTTAACGCCGCCCTCCCCTCATCGCCGGAACGACGGTCATCAAAGCAGGGCAACCAGCATAATGTGAGTAGTAATACTACTCATCGCTACACTTTTTGTCTATTCATATTTTTTACAATTTGCTTGACCTACCCCAAAAATAAGGCAAATTTCACCGCGTTCTGACAAACGTCGGGGTATCCTGCGCCTTAAGCCGAGCTTCTCCCCGAATACCTGACTTTTTTTGTAACAAAATTACAAATTTTGTATTATAATGGCCTCGCTTCCCACTTCAGACGGCATACCTTCAAAACATCCCCCGTCCGAACACCCGATACAAAAATCAGAAACGCGCAAACACAATCCACAATACATACCACCTTTCCGACAGGAGACCGAACATGAACCCCACTCCTATCCACCCCAAACTCGCCGAAATTACCGGGCGCATTATCGAGCGCAGCCGCCCGACCCGCGAAAAATATCTGGCAAAAATACGCAACGCCAAACAGATGGGACGCTTGGAGCGCAACCGGCTCGGCTGCAGCAATCTGGCGCACGGTTATGCCTCTATGCCCAAAAGCATCAAAATCGAAATGCTTCAGGACACCGTCCCCAACTTAGGCATCATCACCGCCTACAACGATATGGTTTCCGCACACCAGCCGTTTAAAGACTTCCCCGACCAAATCAAAGACGAAGCGCAGAAAAACAGCGCGACCGCACAAGTCGCCGGCGGCACGCCCGCTATGTGCGACGGCATCACGCAAGGCTACGCCGGTATGGAATTGTCGCTGTTTTCCCGCGATGTGATTGCGATGAGTACCGCCGTCGGGCTGTCCCACCAAATGTTTGACGGCGGCCTGTTTATGGGCGTGTGCGACAAAATCGTGCCGGGTTTGATGATCGGCGCGCTGTCCTTCGGCCATATTCCGGGCATCTTCGTTCCGGCAGGCCCGATGTCCAGCGGTATCGGCAATAAAGAAAAAGCCCGCACCCGCCAACTTTTCGCCGAAGGCAAGGTCGGACGCGACGAACTTTTAAAAAGCGAAATGGGTTCTTACCACAGCCCGGGTACTTGTACCTTCTACGGCACGGCAAACTCCAACCAAATGATGATGGAAATGATGGGAGTGCACCTGCCTGCCGCCGCATTCGTCCATCCTTACACCGACCTGCGCGAAGCCCTGACCCGCTATGCTGCCGGACACCTCGCGCGCGGCATTAAAAACAACACCATCAAACCTTTGGGCGAAATGTTGACCGAAAAATCCTTTATCAACGCCCTGATCGGTCTGATGGCGACCGGCGGCTCGACCAACCACACCATGCACCTCGTCGCTATGGCGCGTGCGGCCGGCGTGATTCTCAACTGGGACGACTTCGATGAAATTTCCTCCATCATCCCGCTGCTCATCCGCGTTTATCCGAACGGCAAGGCCGACGTAAACCACTTTACCGCGGCAGGCGGACTGCCTTTCGTCATCCGCGAATTGCTGGACGCAGGCCTGTTGCACGACGATGTCGATACCGTCGTCGGACACGGTATGCGCCACTACACCAAAGAGCCTTTCCTCATCGACGGCAAACTCGAATGGCGCGAAGCCCCCGAAACCAGCGGCAACGACGACATCCTGCGTAAAATCGACAACCCGTTCTCCCCGGACGGCGGTCTGCGCCTGATGAAAGGCAACATCGGTCGCGGCGTGATTAAAGTGTCCGCCGTGCGCGAAGGCTGCCGCATCATCGAAGCGCCCGCCATCGTGTTCAACGACCAGCGCGAAGTATTGGCGGCATTTGAACGCGGCGAGTTGGAACGCGATTTTGTGTGCGTCGTCCGCTACCAAGGTCCGCGCGCCAACGGTATGCCCGAATTGCACAAACTGACCCCGCCTCTGGGCATCCTGCAAGACCGCGGCTTCAAAGTGGCGCTGCTGACCGACGGCCGTATGTCCGGCGCATCCGGCAAAGTTCCCGCGTCCATCCACATGACCCCCGAAGCCCTGATGGGCGGCAACATCGCCAAAATCCGTACCGGCGACCCGATCCGCTTCGACTCCGTGACCGGCGAACTCAACGTCCTGATTGACGAAGCCGAATGGAATGCCCGCGAAGTCGAACACATCGACTTGGGCGCGAACCAGCAAGGTTGCGGCCGCGAACTTTTCGCCGGCTTCCGCAGTATGACCGGCGGTGCGGAAACCGGGGCGATGAGCTTCGGCGGCGAATTTGCCTGATGCGCGTTTCAGACGGCCTTTGTGAACGGAAGGCCGTCTGAAAAATTATTCAAGCGGTTTAAGATAGACGTAGGTCGGATTCTTGAATCCGACGTTGTCAGAGGGTTTGTCGGATACGAGTATCCGACCTATAGCCTGAAACCCCCATCCCGTTTGACTGCAGCAAAAAACAACACCCCATTCCACCCGGAGAACCAAAATGTCCAAACTGACCCCCCGCGAAATCCTAACTGCCGGTGCAGTTGTGCCGGTAATGGCGATTGACGACTTAAGCACTGCCGTCGATTTATCCCACGCCCTTGTCGAAGGCGGCATTCCCACCCTTGAAATTACCCTGCGTACCCCTGTCGGACTCGATGCCATCCGCCTGATTGCCAAAGAAGTGCCCAATGCCATCGTCGGCGCGGGTACGGTAACCAATCCCGAACAGCTCAAAGCCGTCGAAGACGCAGGCGCGGTTTTCGCTATCAGCCCGGGTCTGCACGAATCCCTCGCCAAAGCCGGCCGCAACAGCGGCATTCCCCTGATTCCCGGCGTTGCCACCCCGGGCGAAGTCCAACTGGCTTTGGAACACGGCATCGACACCCTCAAACTCTTCCCTGCCGAAGTCGTCGGCGGCAAAGCCATGCTCAAGGCACTCTACGGCCCTTATGCCGACGTGCGCTTCTGTCCGACAGGCGGCATCAGCCTCGCCACCGCACCCGATTACCTGGCACTGCCCAACGTCTTATGCGTCGGCGGCTCTTGGCTGACACCGAAAGAAGCCGTGAAAAACAAAGACTGGGACACCATCACCCGCCTCGCCAAAGAAGCGGCGGCATTGAAACCCAAAGCCTGAACCGCATCGTAAAAATGCCGTCTGAAGCCCTTTCCTGCTTCAGACGGCATTTTGCCGATTGGCGGCTCAGTCGGCATACACGGCAGCACCGCCCGGCACACCACCCCCTGAGATGCCCGTCCATCTTCCGCATAATAAAAATAACGGTCAATCCATTCGACAAATTCAGCAGCCGGACAGCCCGTGCTACACGGCTGAAAAAATGCCGTCTGAAACGCATTCAGACGGCATCTGCTTAAAAAACAACTGATCCAACGCCGATTAATCCGCTTCCAAAACCACTTTCATGGCTTGGTTTTCGGCGGCGTGTTTGAACACGTCGTAGGCTTTTTCCAATTCGCTGAATTTGAAATGATGGGTCAGCATTTTGGTGTAATCGACGGAGCTGCTGGAAATCGCCTTCATCAGCATTTCGGTGGTATTGGCGTTTACCAAGCCGGTTGTGATGGCGAGGTTTTTAATCCAGAGTTTTTCCAATTTGAAATCAACGGATTGACCGTGTACGCCGACAACGGCGATATGACCGCCGGGTTTCACGATGTCTTGACACATATTCCATGTAGCGGGGATACCGACGGCTTCAATCGCACAATCTACTCCATCTTCGCCGACGATGGCAAAGACTTGTTTGGATACGTCGCCGGAAGCAGGATTAATGGTATGGGTCGCACCCAGTTCTTTCGCCAGTTTCAAACGGTTTTCGTCCATATCGCAAACGATGATGGCGGCGGGACTGTACAGTTGGGCGGTCAACAGGGCGGACATACCGACAGGGCCTGCCCCAGCGATGAATACGGTGTCGCCGGGTTTGACATCGCCGTATTGCACGCCGATTTCGTGGGCGGTCGGCAAGGCGTCGCTCAACAACAGGGCGACTTCTTCGTTGACATTATCGGGCAGCGGAACAAGGCTGTTGTCGGTATAAGGCGTGCGGACGTATTCGGCTTGCGTGCCGTCGATCATGTAGCCCAAAATCCAACCGCCGTTGCGGCAGTGTGAATAAAGTTGGATTTTACAGTTGTCGCAAGTGCAGCATTTGCTGACGCATGAAATAATGACTTTATCGCCGACTTTGATGTTTTTTACAGCTTCGCCGACTTCTTCTACAATACCGATACCCTCATGACCGAGAATACGGCCGTCGGCAACTTCAGGGTTTTTGCCTTTCCAAATACCCAAGTCGGTACCGCAAATCGTGGTTTTGACGATTTTCACCACCGCGTCGGTCGGATCGATAATCTGCGGACGGGGTTTTTCTTCAAAACGGATGTCGTTTGCGCCGTGATAAACCATTGCTTTCATAATGATACTCCTTGCTTGTTGATAAATAATTTCAATACTGCAATAAAGTCTCTCTATATGAGTTATATACCCCTACAAACTGCATGTCAATAAGCATTACTTTCATAATGTTATACCATAACATACTGTTTTAAATATAAATAAAACCATCGATTAATATTAATGAACACACCCTCCCCCTTCTCCGAACGACTTATCCGCTGGCAAAAACAATACGGCAGGCACAACCTGCCTTGGCAGGTCAAAAACCCTTATTGCGTCTGGCTTTCGGAAATTATGCTCCAGCAGACGCAGGTCGCCGCCGTGTTGGACTACTATCCGCGTTTCTTGGAAAAATTCCCAACCGTACAGGCACTTGCCTCTGCACCGCAAGACGAAGTGTTATCACTGTGGGCGGGCTTGGGCTATTACAGCCGCGCGCGCAACCTGCACAAAGCCGCGCAACAAGTCGTCGGACAATTCGGCGGCACGTTTCCATCGGAACGCAAAGACTTGGAAACCCTCTGCGGCGTAGGCAGAAGCACCGCCGCCGCCATTTCGGCCTTTGCCTTCAACCGCCGTGAAACCATTTTGGACGGCAACGTCAAACGCGTTCTCTGCCGCGTGTTCGCCCGCGACGGCAATCCGCAGGACAAAAAATTTGAAAACGCGCTCTGGACGCTTGCCGAAAGCCTGCTGCCGTCTGAAAACGCCGAGATGCCCGCCTACACGCAAGGCTTGATGGACTTGGGCGCGACCGTGTGCAAACGGACAAAACCCTTGTGCCGTCAATGTCCGATGGCGGACATCTGCGAAGCGAAAAAGCAAAACCGCACCGCCGAGCTGCCGCGTAAAAAAACCGCCCCCGAAGTGCAAACCCTGCCGCTTTACTGGCTGATTGTCCGCAACCGGGACGGCGCAATCTTATTGGAGAAACGCCCCGCCAAAGGCATTTGGGGCGGGCTGTATTGCGTGCCGTGTTTTGAAAGTTTGAACGGACTTTCCGACTTTGCCGCCCAATTCTCCCTGACGATGGCAGATATGGACGAACAAACCGCCCTGACCCACCGCCTGACGCACCGGCTGCTGATGATTACGCCCTTTGAAGGACAAATGCCGTCTGAACACCCTTCAGACGGCATTTGGATAAAGCCGGCGCATTTGAAAGATTACGGCCTGCCCAAGCCTTTGGAAATTTATTTAAACAGTAAAAAGTTTGGAGCTATATTAGATAGAGAAAGTTAAGCCTGATGGCATTGTGTACCGCGTCTTTGTCGAAGCTGTTTTTCAGACGCCTGAGTGTTGTTTTACAGGAAAGTAAAGGCCGTCTGAAAGGGTTTACCGGCTTTCAGACAGCCTTTTGAATTCATACAAACTATGGTTTGCTTATCTTTATAATTGTCCAAATTTCCAATAATCCCGTCCTTCAATTTTCCAATAACAAAATTCGTCCGGTATTAAATACCCAAAATCCATCGCCTTTGAAAACCAGCCGTCATAAACATAATCTTCATGACATCTGTCCCAATCCATATGAAGGTAAACTTCCGTATCAAAATTGACATAGAATAAAGGCAGCCTCGAGGAAATCTGATTGATTTTTAAGAAATCACTTTGCCGACCGGAGTCTGAGATAGGATTATTGTACGACAGCTTGTTCTCGACAATGGAATATAACCTTACCGCTTCAGCAGAAGTAAACCCCTGAAACATTAGTTCCTTCAATTCATCCTTTTTTAATACAATGACTGAATCTGATTGAAGATAGCTTTCAAAATTGTCCTTAGTTAATTGCCAAATACCATTTCGGTAGTTTTTATAATCACAATCATATTGCTCTTTAGTTATAACTCCCTCTTTTAAATAAATATCAAAAGATATTTTTGCGTTTAATTCAAAATTCTCCTTATAATCAATTAAATAATATATCTTTTTCTTGTGGACAAAAATAGATATGCATTGAATGTACTCAAAAATGTTATCCAATAATTCAGATTTAAATTTCTCAATCTTTTCCATATTTGCCAAATTCCTTAATAACTTTATCTTCAGCAAGTAGTAGCCCGCATTAAAACTATGTAGGTAAGGTGTGTGCGGTACGCACGCAGGCTTTGAGTGTGATAAAAAAGATCGTCTGAAACCAATTCTCAGCTTTCAGACGGCCTTTTGCCAAATATTATCGGCAGCGGCTCAATGCCAACTTTAAACCTGCTCCGATTTCTTCAGGGCTGTTATCCAACGATAAAATTACATCGTCTGCATCAATGGCATCCCACGTTTCCGGCTTGACATGGCGGCTCGGGCTGATTTTCAGGCAGCCGTTGTGCAGCCAAATATGCCCGCTCATCATGTTTTTAAATAGGGCGCGTCTGGTTTTATAGCCCAAGTTCCCGCATAGGTTGGCAACCCAATCCTCATAGCGTTGCCGAATTTTTTCGGTATCAAAAAAATCTTGGTCTTCCGGACTGTCATAAACGAAAGTCCTGCTGTTCGCCAACGCTTGCAAGACTGTCGTGCCTAAAGTTTCATTGTCGGTATCCAATGGCAAGATATGGGGGGATATAGATGGTCTATTGCCGTTAACCCCAAACCTGAACATGTTTGAACAATCAGAGCTTCTTCATTGGCATAAAAAACTGCCCAATAATTTTGATCCTGTTTAAAAATCATTATTCGATCTCCGTAATTTTGACTGTAATGTTTTGACTTTTGCCATACTCTGCCACACGTTGCAACTGCAATCTTTGCTCCTTTGCAACTCCAAAAATTTTTATATAAACAAATTACCCTTCCCCATTCTTTTAACACTGAAACACAAATGCCGTCTGAAATTTTCAGACGGCATTTTTCAGGCTGAGTTTCGGAATGGTGTTGAAAAACAAACGGGATGAGATAAATTTATTTTCGTCCGATAAATCAAACCATCGCGCCGAATGATCAAACAATACCTGCCCGACATTGCATATAACAAACCAATGCAATTAAAACACGGCTTTTTTATTTGCTCTCGGCATGATTAAAAAGTTTGTCCATCGGTGTCAGATCGACCGCGTTGCCTTGGCTGGTTACCCATTTGTTTTCCACGCGCCACACGCCTGCCGCATCCTCCACGCGCACATACCAGTGGTTGGTCGGCGGAAGGGTTTTAAACACCGCCTCATATTCCGCCCTGCCGTTCTGCGCGCTGCCGGCGGGCTTGAGGCTTACGGTTTGATCGTCCGCCTTGCGGGTCGGGTGCATCAGCAGCAGCTTCAAAGGCTGATTACTGTCAAACTCGCCGCCGACAAACACTTTTGCCGCATTCATATCGGGGGAAATGAGAACCTGCACCCCGATATGCCGTCTGACGGCTTCTTCATCCCGATGAAGCTGGATGTCGATATGTTTGCCGTCCTTATAATAATCGTCCGTAACCAAATCTGTCGCGTGCTGCTGTGCGACAAAAAACATAGCGACGCTGGCGATGACGACAAAAATCGGTCCCGCCATCAAGACCCACGGCCAGACGTGTTTATACCAAGGCTTGATTCGAATGTTTTGAGACACTGTTATTCTCCGATAAAGGTTGCATCTTCTTCCAAGACGACCGGTTTGCCGTCTGATGCACCGCTTTCACGGTATTGGAAGGTAAATTCGATAGGGTGGCTGCCTTTGTCCGCGTATTCCGGAATGGTGGACACTTGGACGGGAAGGGTTACCGTTTCGCGCGGAGCAACTTTTATACCGCCTTCGGGCAGCCCGGTCAGGGCGATTTCGTCAAACCCTTTGACACTTGCGGTAATGAGCTGTTCTTTTTCGCTGTTGTTGATGATACGCAGGCTGTATGCGTTTTCCAACCAGCCTTTGGCGTTTTCGCGCACCATTACGCCACGGTCTTTCAAAATATCGACTTCGACCATTTTGCGCGTGGACAAACCGGCCAGGAAGGCAATGATAACTAACGCCAGCACCGTGCCGTAACCTGCCACGCGCGGTCTGAGCAGCCGTTTTTTAATGTCTTTTTCGGCATATTCATGTTCCAGCGCGCTTTCGGTCGTATAACGGATCAATCCGCGCGGATAGCCCATTTTGTCCATAATCTCATCACACGCGTCGATACAGGCGGCGCAGCCGATACATTGGTATTGCAGTCCGTTGCGGATGTCGATACCGACGGGGCAGACTTGGACGCACATCGCACAGTTGATGCAGTCGCCCAAACCCGCCTCTTCCTTATTGACCGTTTTCTTGCGCGCGCCGCGCGGTTCGCCGCGTTCCGCGTCATAAGAGACAATCAGCGTGTCCTTGTCGAACATCGCGCTTTGGAAACGTGCGTAGGGACACATATGCAGGCACACTTTTTCGCGCATAATGTGGGCGAAAAAGAAGGTCATAAAGCCGTAAAACGCTGCGGCAAACACCGCGCCGCCGCCCGCCGCTCCGACAAACAAATCGGGAACAAACCGGCGGATGGGGACAAACCAGCCGGCAAAAGTGATGCCCGTCCACGCGCAGACAAGGAAAATCAGCAGGTATTTGGTGGCTTTGATGCGGATTTTGGTGAAGTTCCACGGCGATTTTTCCAGCTTCAGGCGTTTGTTGCGGTCGCCTTCCACCAAGTTGTCGATCCACAGCATAATTTCGGTGTAAACCGTTTGCGGGCAGGAATAGCCGCACCACAAACGGCCGGCAATCGTCGTCCACCAAAACAGCCCGAAAGCGCAAATCATCAGCAGCAGGGCAAGGTAAATCAAATCGCCCATCCCCAACGACAATCCGAAAATGAAGAAATGCCGTTCGGGGATATTGAAAACGACAGCCTGACGGCCGCTCCAGTTGAACCACGGAATCACATAAAACACAAACTGCGTCGCCAATACGGCGGCGATACGCAGTTTGGCGAACCGCCCTTCCGCCTTTTTCGGATGGATGCGTTCGCCTTCGGGATGGATTTGAATCACGCTTGCCCGCGGATCGAACGTTTTTTTCGCTTTCGGTGCGGCTTTTGTTTGTTCGGACGTGCCGATTCCGGATTCCGGACTGCCGGCTTGGTTTTCCGTAGTCATTCTGCATTCCTTAGATTTTTGATTGATGGTTTGCCCGTTACCGCCGCCGTTTGCTTTTCAGACGGCATTTTTCTTGTTTTTTAAGGCGTAGTGTTTCAAGTTTTGAGAAAATCCGTTTTTCCCAAAATATATTTCCGCTATTGTACAACTTTATGCGCCGTCCGGATGTATGGGGCGAATACATTTCCCATCCGCATCAAAACGCCCGGATTTTACCTTACCGCCCGAACAAAATCCGAATACGGTTAAAAAACAAAGACTAAAAAACCGACACCCCCATATCGGCAGAACCGGCGGCGCAAGCTCATAAACAAACGCTATCAACAATCCGGCACACAATCTATAACATTTTATTTCAAAAGGAATAATGGCAGGCTTCGCCCGCAAATCGAAACCCCTTCCCCGTCCGCTCCCGCCGCCGCCTTCCTCCGCCCTTTTCTTGAAAGCATAAGCGAATCGGGCGATAATCAACGCCTTCCGATTATCCACTTATCCGAAACACCAGCAAGGAAAATACAAAATGTCTCAACTGGCAAACGCAATCCGTTTCCTCTCCGCAGATGCCGTTCAAAAAGCAAATTCCGGTCACCCCGGCGCGCCTATGGGTATGGCGGAAATGGCGGAAACATTGTGGACGAAATTCCTCAATCACAATCCCGCCAACCCCAAATTCTACAACCGAGACCGCTTCATCCTCTCCAACGGCCACGCGTCTATGCTGTTGTACAGCCTGCTGCACCTGACCGGCTACAAGCTGGGCATTGAAGACCTAAAAAACTTCCGCCAGCTGCACAGCAAAACCCCCGGCCACCCCGAATACGGCTACACCGACGGCGTGGAAACCACGACCGGCCCGTTGGGACAAGGCATTGCCAACGCAGTGGGCATGGCATTAGCCGAAAAAATCCTTGCCGCCGAGTTCAATAAAGACGATTTGAACATCGTCGATCACTACACCTACGTCTTTATGGGCGACGGCTGCCTGATGGAAGGCGTATCGCACGAAGCCTGCTCGCTCGCCGGCACATTAGGCTTGGGCAAACTGATTGTTTTATATGATGACAACAATATCTCCATCGACGGCAAAGTGGACGGCTGGTTTACCGAAAACATCCCGCAACGCTTTGAAAGCTACGGCTGGCACGTCGTTCCCAATGTAAACGGCCACGACACCGCCGCCATTCAAGCCGCTATCGAAGCCGCACGCGCCGAAACCGGCAAACCGTCCATCATCTGCTGCAAAACCTTAATCGGCAAAGGCAGTGCCAACAAAGAAGGCAGCCACAAAACCCACGGCGCACCTTTAGGCGCGGACGAAATCGAAGCCACGCGCAAACATCTGGGTTGGGCTTACCCCGCCTTTGAAATCCCGCAAGAAATTTACGATGCGTGGAATGCCAAAGAAAAAGGCGCGAAACTGGAAGCCGAATGGAACGAACTCTTCGCGCAATACCAAGCCAAATATCCTGCCGAAGCCGCTGAATTTGTGCGCCGCATGGATAAAAAGCTGCCGGAAAACTTTGACGAGTACGTTCAGACGGCATTGAAAGAAGTGTGCGCCAAAGCCGAAACCGTCGCCACCCGAAAAGCCAGCCAAAACAGCATCGAAATCTTGGCAAAAGAGCTGCCTGAATTGGTGGGCGGTTCTGCCGACCTGACCCCGTCCAACCTGACAGACTGGTCAAACAGCGTCTCCGTTACCCGCGACAAAGGCGGCAACTACATCCACTACGGCGTGCGCGAGTTCGGTATGGGCGCGATTATGAACGGTCTTGCCCTGCACGGCGGCGTAAAACCCTTCGGTGCGACTTTCCTGATGTTCAGCGAATACGAACGCAACGCCCTGCGTATGGCGGCGCTGATGAAAATCAACCCTGTGTTCGTGTTCACCCACGATTCCATCGGTTTGGGCGAAGACGGCCCGACCCACCAACCCGTCGAGCAAACCGCCACCCTGCGCCTGATTCCGAATATGGACGTATGGCGGCCGTGCGACACCGCCGAATCCTTGGTAGCTTGGGCGGAAGCGGTAAAATCCGGAGACCGGCCGTCCTGCCTGATTTTCAGCCGTCAAAACCTGAAATTCCAAGCGCGTGACGAACAACAACTGAACGACATCAAACGCGGCGGCTACGTCATCAGCGAAGCCCGAGGCAACGCCCAAGCCGTCATCATTGCTACCGGTTCCGAGGTTGAATTGGCTTTGGAAGCGCAAAAAGCCCTCGCCGCGCAAAACATCGCCGTGCGCGTCGTTTCCATGCCGTCCACCAACGTCTTCGACCGCCAAGATGCCGCCTATAAAGCCGCCGTCCTGCCCGAAGGCCTGCCGCGCATCGCCGTAGAAGCCGGACACGCCGACGGCTGGTACAAATACGTCGGACTGAACGGCGCAGTCGTCGGCATCAACCGCTTCGGCGAATCCGCCCCTGCCGAACTGCTGTTCAAAGCATTCGGCTTTACCGTGGACAATGTGGTCGATACGGTGAAATCCGTGCTGTAAACCGCAGCCGTCGCATCAAATGCCGTCTGAACGCTTTTCAGACGGCATTTTTACACCCTCACGCCTTAACGCTTCCTCATCACGCCAATCTCTATTATAATTTGCGAATCACTCTTATTCACATCTAAAAAGGAGAAACGTATGAACACCCGCACCGAACACGACACGATGGGCAATGTCGAAGTCCCGTCCGAAGCCTATTGGGGCGCGCAGACCCAGCGCAGCCGCAACAATTTCAAAATCGGCGGCGAAACCCTGCCGCAACCGTTGATTTATGCTTTGGCATTGGTGAAAAAAGCCGCCGCCGCCACCAATGTTTCCCTCGGCAGGATTAAGCCGGAACAGGCGGATTTGATTACGCAGGCGGCGGATGATGTGTTGAACGGCAAGCTTGATGGGCAGTTCCCATTGGTAGTGTGGCAGACCGGCTCCGGCACGCAGTCCAATATGAACATGAACGAAGTGCTGGCAAACCGCGCCAACGAAATCGCCGGTACAGGTTTGGCGGCGTATCAGCCTGTCCATCCCAACGACCATGTAAACCACGCGCAATCGACCAACGACGCGTTCCCAACCGCCATTCACGTCGCCGCCGCGATTGAAATCAACCGCCATCTTATTCCGGCGGTAAAAGCCTTGCGCGATACATTGGACAAAAAAGCCCAAGCCTTCGCCCCCATCGTCAAAATCGGCCGCACCCACTTGCAGGACGCAACGCCGCTGACTTTGGGACAAGAATTTTCCGGCTACGTTTCCCAGCTCGACCACGGTTTAGGCCGTCTGAACGACGCGCTCAAAGGTCTGTACGAACTCGCTTTGGGCGGCACGGCAGTCGGCACGGGTTTGAACAGCCATCCCGAATACGCCGAAAAAGCCGCCGCCAAACTCGCCGAATTGTCCGGCCTGCCGTTTGTCAGCGCACCGAACAAATTTGAAGCTTTGGGCGGACGCGATGCCGCCGTTGCCGCTTCGGGCGCACTGAAAACGCTGGCGGCAAGCCTGAACAAAATCGCCAACGATATCCGCTGGTTGGCAAGCGGTCCGCGCTGCGGTTTGGGCGAAATCAAAATCCCCGAAAACGAGCCGGGTTCGTCCATCATGCCGGGCAAAGTCAACCCGACCCAATGCGAAGCGATGACCATGGTGTGCTGCCAAGTGTTCGGCAACGACGTTACCATCGGTATGGCGGGCGCGTCGGGCAATTTCGAGCTGAACGTCTATATGCCCGTTATCGCCTACAACCTCTTGCAATCCATCCGCCTCTTGGGCGACGCGTGCAACAGCTTCAACGAACACTGCGCCGCCGGCATCGAACCCGTGCCGGAAAAAATCGACTATTTCCTGCACCATTCCCTGATGCTCGTTACCGCGCTGAACCGCAAAATCGGTTACGAAAACGCCGCCAAAGTCGCCAAAACCGCCTACAAAAACGACAAATCGCTGCGCGAAACCGCCGTCGAGTTGGGCTTGCTGACGGGCGAAGAGTTTGACGAGTTGGTCGTTCCTGCCGATATGGTTCATCCGCGCTAATCTTTCCCTCAAATAAAATGCCGTCTGAAGCCTCGTTCAGACGGCATTTTCCGTTGCCTGCAAACTAGCGGCGTTTGAACAGCCTGTCCCCCGCCGCCGCCGTAACCGCGCCCCCGACCACGACGAGCGCGCCGGCATAGCCCAAACCGTTCATATCCGGCGCGGCAAAAGTATCAGGCATCACATAATGCCCGAGCAAAGAAAATATTACAGTAAACACCGGGAGCAAGGTTGTTACCACGCTGACCTTGGAAGCCTCCCAATATTTCAACGCCTCGCCGAACGAGCCGTAACCGATTAGCGTATTCAAGCAGCAATACACAAAACAAACCCATGCCAACGTACCGTCCAAACTTCCGATGTGTGCCGGTTCGGCAAACGGCAGGAACACGGCGGCACTTGCCGTATAAATCAACAGCAGAATCTGTTGCGGGCCGAATTGCGCCGACAGCAGCTTTTGCGCCACGGCATAACATACCCAGGCCATACTGCCTGCCGCACACAGCAACACGCCCCGCGCATACGCGCCCAAGCCCGACAATTCGCCGAATTTGTCGTTAAAAAACATAAGCAAACCGGCAAGCAGCAAAACCAAACCGATTTTCTGCGCGGCAGTCATCCGGTCTTTAAACACCAACACGCCGACAACAATCATCGTAAACGGCGAAATCTGCCACAAAACCTGCGTCGTGGTCGGCGAAATATAATGCAGCCCTTGGGCAATCAGCACAAAGTTTGCCGAAATGCCCGCCACGCCGAGCAGCAGCAGCCTAAACATCCGCCAAGAAAAATCCCGCCGCTTCGGCAGCCGGCCGCCCAATGCCAGTAAAACAAGCAATACCGCCGCCGCCACGGTAAAACGCACCCACACCAGCGTCGGCGCATCGACAAACTTCAATACCTGCTGCACGGCAATCGGCAGCGTCCCCCACGTCATCGCCGCCAAAAGTGCCAACGCGAAGCCTAGGAGCGGCCTTTGGTTTTCCATCCTGATTTCCCTATTTTTAAACAATCGTGCTGCCGGATGATGCCGGTTTTCCTCATCGGGCAATAATGGTTCAAACGTTTGGCGTTTGATTCCCAACCGTTGATTTCAAACAAACCGGCTGAAGCGCGGCTATTGCTTCGCGCTATTTGAAAACATCGCCCGGATTTTAAAATGCCGTCTGAAAACGTCCGGACGGCGCAATCGCAACGTTCCACCCAACGCAAGGGGCGGCAACCGATATTCAAACAATTTAATCCGGATAAAACACCCCGAACCGCCTCGGGAAACCGCCCGGCATAAACCGCCGATACATAACACTCCGCACACTCCGCCACGATGCCCTGCAGGCCGGCCCGGATACAAAAAAGAGAAACCCTGCACCGTAAGGTTTAAGGTTTCTCCATCCTTTTATGATTTCCCTCCGCGAGGATGTCCGGCCGTAAAATTCAGAACGGTTGTTTCTATTTTATAGTAAATGTAAACTATAAAGATATTTAAAATCAGATAATTAAGTTATTATTATTCACTTTTCAATCTGGATTACGTAAAAATAAAGTATGAAAAGATTAGATTTCAGATTTTATTTTTACACAATATGCTTGCTATGAGATACCAAGTTGACAATGTTTATCCATAAAATCATTGAAAGAAGGAAAAGCTGGTAGGTTATAGTAGAAATTATCACGTTTAACTCTAGTAAGAGGCATTGCTAAATTTGAGTATACTGTTTTTTACGCTTATTGATTATAGTAGTTTAATCTGTTTATCTGTTTTATTCCACTTCCATCCCTTTTCCTACTATCTTTTAATTTCGATAACTCATCTACCAATTTTGATACTTTCTATATACTTATCATTATAAAAGTATTTAAATGTTTGTTAAAATGTGTAGAATGTAAAAATTATATTTTATAAATAAGGGTAATTAAATGTGGTCAGATACTGAATCTAAAGAAGACTATCTCAATTTTGGTGAAGTATCCCAAATTGTTACTGAAATCTTAGAAACTGAAGCTATGCTCCCCGTTTCAATAGGCGTTTTTGGTAATTGGGGTGCAGGTAAATCTTCTCTATTAAATTTGATTGAGCAACAAATCGAACCTGATGAATGGATTGTGATTAAATTTGATGCTTGGCTTTATCAAGGATTTGATGATGCCAGAACGGCTCTTTTGGAAACGATTGCAAACCATTTGATTCAAGCTACCAAAGATGAAGAAACCATCTTGAAAAAATCCCAAAATTTATTAGTCAGAATTAATGGTCTACGTTTGGCTGGTTTTCTTGCGGAGGGGGCTGCTTTAGCTGCAGGTTTTCCTACTTTTGGTTTGGTTTCCAAAATATTTGGAACGGCTCAAAATGCCTTGGATGGAATTCAAGATGAAACAGAAAGTAAGCAAGTTGTAGAAATAGGAAAAGAAATTGTTGATTCAGGAAAAAAACTTATCAAACCCATCAAACAGCAAACTCCACCACAACAAATCGATGAGTTTAGAAAAGAATATGGTGAGATATTACAGAGTTTAGGTAAAAAGTTGGTTATTGTGATTGATAACCTTGACCGTTGCCTGCCTGCTAATGCTATTCAAACATTAGAAGCCATTCGTTTATTCTTATTCTTAAATCGTACAGCTTTTATTATCGCAGCTGACGAGGAAATGATCCGCCATTCAGTTGCCGAACATTACAAAGATTTGTCGTATCGTCATCAAATTGATTATTTGGACAAGCTCATTCAGATTCCTATTCGTGTACCTAAAGCAGGTGTTCTTGAAATTCGTGCGTATTTGTATATGCTGTATGCTATTCATCAAAAAGTGCCACCCGAAAAATTAGCAAACTTACGCCAATTTTTAGAAACTCATTTGCAACAATCTTGGCAAGATCAATCCTTAAATCCAGAACAAGTAGCCAAAACTATTGAAGAGCAAGATAATCGAGCTCTCTTGTCAGATTTTGAAAGAGCAAACAGAATAGCTCCTCTATTAGCAAATTCACCTAATATTCACGGTAATCCTAGAATTGTAAAACGTATTTTAAATACTATTAAAATGCGTGCCAAAATCGCAAACAAGCGTCAAATACCGTTAGAGGAGGCGATTATTACCAAATTGGTGATTTTTGAGCGATGTGTGGATTCTGATGTGGTAACAAATTTTTATCAGCGTATTAATGAAGAAGAGGGTAAACCTGAATTATTAAAAGAGCTGGAAAATAACAATGAGCAAAATTTATCAAAACTCTCTGAAAATAAGCCCATTCAAACATTTATCAAAGAATGGGCAAAGTTAGAGCCAAAATTATCCAATGTTGATTTGCGCGCGGCGATCTATTTATCCAGAGAAACCATACCGCTAAATACTTATACCGCTCAACTTTCTCAAAAAGCCCAAGATGCTTTAAACATTTTACTTACAACCACATCAAGAACAGGCTCACAAGGTACCAAAGATGCCATTCAACAACTAACAATGGATGAACAAATCTCTGTTATGGACGCGTTAGTGGAACAATTAAGAAAAGTAGATAACTGGGCTAAAAGTCCAAATGGTTTTATTGGGGCTTGTTTATTAGCTGAGTTTTCAGAAGGCGGTGCAAAAATTTTAAATCGTTTTATTCTTGAATTGAAAAATAAAGGTTTTAATTATCCGTGGCTTAATACAAGATTAAAAAACGAAACTTGGTATCAGGAGTAAGCAATGGGTACTTCACAATCTAGCGTAGGACCAAATGGTCGTTCACCTCTGTTACCAGCTTGGGTTGATGGCAGCCAAGCAACGACTCAAACGCCAGATCCACAGAGATTAAAGGGATTGCGTCAAGCAATCGGTAGGGCTGTACGAGGCGGTGGGAGTGATGATGTACGTAAAGCACTTGGTCATTATGCACGAAAAGCCAGTGGTGGTAAGCATATAGCTGTCCAAAAATTAGGGAAAATTACCCAAGCAGGTTCGGATTTATTTGGTATTTTTTCAAGCAGCCAGCAGCAACAATATTCGGTTAATTTACATAGTTTAAATGGTCAGCATTGTGATCAAGTCATCAACCAAATTACCGAACTTTTGGCTGGTCACCACGGTGATTCAGACAAAATTCGTTCTGCAATGAATATTGCTTTATCAGAAGCATTGGAAGGAATGACAACTTTTGATGAAAATAGCATTACTACTGAAGTCATTGGTGGAATGATGGTTTGTTATTTAACCGAAAGTATTTTTCTGCAAATTGCACACGATGCTGGCAAGGCTTGGAAGAAAGGCGATGATCCTGTGCAAATTGCCAGAGCAGAAAATGATTTACGGCAACTCATTCGTGAAGTAGTAGATATTAAGCTTGCCCCTAAATTTACGGATGATGTTTGCCAGTTAACAATTAAACAAATGCAAGAAATTCAAAATCAAGCTATTTTGGAAATTTGGGAAGAGTGGGAGGAGTATTGATGACTCAATTAGTTTTTCACCACGACATCAATCAATTAAATAACCTACAAAATGGAACAATACCTGTTCATTTGTTTGGAATGGGCAATAAAAATCTACAAATTGCCCATATCGGTAATATGGTTTTAGATAGGGTGAAAAGATTAGGTGTTAGACTCAATAACCAAGTAATGGATTTTCTAACTATTGCTATGGCAGTAACGGCGGCAGACACTTTTGTTTTGCGAAAAGATACCGCAAATGGCTGGTGCCGTTCCTTTTCTATTACTTTACCATTGTGCCAACCAGATATTTGGCAAGCAAACAAAGTTTATTTAGAACAGATTTTACACTTTTTAAGTGGAGACATTTGGCAATTTGATTTTCAAGAAAATGGACAGTTACCCCCTCGGCCTTACCCACAAAATGGTAGAACTAAGTTAATAGATTTAAGAAATAAAGACTGTGTTTGTTTATTTTCAGGTGGTTTGGATTCATCGATTGGGGCAATTGATTTATTGGAACAGGGGCACTCACCTGTTTTGGTTAGTCATTCCTATAAAGGTGATAAATCACGTCAGCAAGCGATTATTCAGCAACTTAACCGAAATGGTTATATTGGTCAATTTTCTCAATTTAATGCGATTGCACAGCCCCATTTAAATAATGGTAGGGCTACTGAAATCACAATGCGAACCAGAAGTTTGAATTTCTTAGCATTTGCTATTATATCAGCTTATGCATTACAAGAAGTTGTGCAAAAAGAAATTGATATTTTCGTGCCCGAAAATGGGGTTATTTCCATCAATACACCCTTAACACCACGCAGAGTGGGGACTTTGAGTACCCGTACCACCCACCCTTATTTTATCCAAGAAATACAAAAATTATTCACTGCGGTCAATATTCCTTTCACTTTAAGAAATCCTTATCAATTTAAAACCAAAGGGCAAATGATAGCAGAATGCAGAAATTTACCATTATTACAGCAAATTATCCCTGATACGGTTTCGTGTAGTCATTGGAAACGCAAAAATCAACAATGTGGGGTTTGTGTACCCTGCCTGATTCGTAGAGCGTCATTGCATTATGCTGGTATTACCTATGATGCCCAATATGAATTTAATGATATTCGGCAAATTTTAATAAATCAGGATAGAAGAGATGATTTATTTGCTTTAATAAGTGCTATTCGTCAAAAAGATCAGCGCAACATCAATCGATGGGTTTTACAAAGTGGTCCACTACCCACTCAACAACTAAATCAGTTTGCAAATGTTTTTAGGAGTGGACTGGATGAAGTGGAGCAACTTTTAATAGCGAACCAAATATTATGATGGATATGCATTGCCATTTGGATTTATATACTAATCCACAATACGTTGCAAAACGATGTAAAGATGAAAATATTTATGTCTTATCTGTTACAACCACACCCAAAGCATGGTATGGAACAAGTTCATTAGCAAAAGATTGTCCTCGTATTCGTACCGCCTTGGGATTGCATCCGCAACTGGCTCACGAACGTTGGCAGGAGTTGGATTTGTTTGATGCATTATTAAACCAAACTCGCTATGTGGGTGAAATTGGGCTGGATGGTGGAAAAGAGTTTAAAACACATTGGGAAACCCAATTAAAGGTTTTTCGCCATATTTTAAGAAGCTCAGCAAAATCTGGAGGAAAAATATTGAGCATACATTCTAGAATGAGTGCAAATGCTGTACTAGATGAATTAATTCAAGTAAATGGTAATTTACCAATCCTTCATTGGTTTTCAGGCACAATACAACAGCTAAAACGAGCGGTTGAAATAGGCTGCTATTTTTCTGTAGGACCTGCAATGTTAAGCAGTAAAAAGGGTTATGAATTGGTTCAACTCATGCCAATAGAAAAAATATTGGTTGAAACTGATGGACCTTTTGGGAATTTCAAAACACAAGCTTTACTACCCTGGAATGCCAATATTGCCATTGCAATATTGGCTGATATTTGGGGGATGAATATTTCAGAAGCTGAGAATATATTGAGACAAAATCTGATTAGCTTAGTTTCGAAACATATATAATCCTCTTATTTCTTATGAATAAAAAAGGCGGGTTGAGGTTTGAGCGGTGGCAACATGACAGCCTAAAAAACAAACGCACTCCTGATTATTGATTACACATGACAAACCTGGCGATAGCTAACGCGATTTTGGTTCTATTAAGATTGCGGAAGATGTAATGGATTGAGACCATCGCAAAATTCCCCAAAATCCCCTTAAATTACC
>AEPI01000124.1 GCA_000193795.2 Neisseria lactamica NS19
GATTTCACTCTCCGACATCGAAGAAGACGCAATTATTATGGATTATGTTTTTACCGTCAAGCTATTTTTATGTTTTTTTCAGGCGATTTCTTTCCACGCCATTTTCAGGTAATACAGCATCGACCAAACCGTCAGCAAAGATGCGATAAACATCAATATGTTGCCGATAAGTGCGAGATTAAATCCGTGAAAATCGGGAATATTCAGCAGCAAAAAGAAAATCGCCAGCATTTGCGCGGCGGTTTTAAACTTGCCGACGGTGGCGACGGCAACGCTGTTCCTTTTGCCCATTTGCGCCATCCATTCGCGCAATGCGGAAATGGTAATTTCCCTGCCGATGATAATCATCGCGAACAAAACATATGTCCGGTCGAGTTTGACCAGCAGCAGCAAAGAGACGGCGACCATCAGTTTGTCGGCAACGGGATCGAGGAATGCGCCGAAATCCGAGGTCTGTTTCCACAACCTTGCCAAGAATCCGTCAAACCAATCGGTCAATGCGGCAACGGCAAAAATGACGGCGGCGGCGAGATTGACGGTTTCCTCCGCAAACCACGGGAAAGGCAGGTAAAAAAGGGCTGTCAGGACAGGGATGAGCAAGACCCTCAACCAAGTGAGGAAAATGGGGATGTTCCAAAGCATCGGTTTTCTCTGTGCAGACTGTAAAGTTGTGATTATAACGGTTATCCTCATAACCCAAAACGTAAAATTACCGCATAGGCATTTCCCCCTTCCCGCCAATCTGTTTTCACTTTCTTTTCAAACGCAGGAAAATGGCGGCCAATAAAAGCAAAATACCCAGTTTCAGGCTGAAAACGGCAGGTTGTGCCAACACTTCGACAAGGCGGTCTTCCGGAAAGGAAAAATCCTTATTGGTATGGATGCCGCCACTGTTGCGGTATTCCAACAGAACGCCGTTTGAGAAACCTTTTCCGACGGTTTCGCTTAAAACGGTTCTGACCTGCTCCGCCTTGATGACTCTGCCGATATTGCCGCCTGTGCACAAACTGTCGAACCCGTAGCAGGAAAGCCGGTAATGTTGCCCGTCCGCCTCCAATTTGATTGCCCGTCCGCTGCGGTTGGGTGCGGTAACGGTCAATTCTGCATATTCGAATGTTTTTTCTTGTTCGTGAAATACCGTCAGGTAAGGTGTAATAAAAACGGCGGACAACAGCAGGCAGCTTATGGCGGCAAACCATACCCAGCGATAATATAGTGGATTAAATTTAAACCAGTACGGCGTTGCCTCGCCTTGCCGTACTATCTGTACTGTCTGCGGCTTCGTCGCCTTGTCCTGATTTAAATTTAATCCACTATATTTCACGCTTACACCCCGTTTCTCAAATGCCGTCTGAAATAAGCGGCATCATATATTGTTTACAGTATTGGGAAGCATAACAGACAAAATGCCGTCTGAAATATTTTCAGACGGCATTTTTTATCCGAAACGGATTATTTTTGCGTTTCAACTGCTTCCAATGCACGCAGGGCATAAGTGTAAGCAGCACCCGCATTCAGGGCAATGGCTGTTGCCAATGCACCTGCGATTTCGCTGTCGGTCGCACCTGCCTTGGCGGCTGCGGCGGCGTGAACACTGATGCAGCTCTCGCAACGTGTGGTAATGGCAACGGCGATGGCAATCAGTTCGCGCGTTTTGGCATCGAGTGCTTCGGCGGCGGCGGCCTGTTCCAATGCGCCGTAGGCCTGCAGCATTTTAGGATGCTCTTTACCCAGCTCGCCGAATGATTTTTTAACCAATGCGGTATGTTCTTTCCAATCTTTAAACATTTTCTTTTCCTTTCTCTTGCGTTTAACCCTGATACGCGCTTGCATATCTGTTTTTGATGTGCGTATTATTGCAATTATTCAGTTGTGTTTCTCGTTTAATAATCTCATTTTATGGTTCAAAAAGATTTATGGATATTCTCGACAAACTGGTCGACCTCGCCCAACTGACGGGCAGTGTGGATGTGCAGTGCCTCTTGGGCGGACAATGGTCGGTACGGCATCAAACCTTGCAACGCGAAGGGCTGGTGCACATTGTTACATCGGGCAGCGGTTATCTCTGCATCGACGGAGAAACTTCCCCGCGCCGGGTCAATGCGGGGGATATTGTATTTTTCCCGCGCGGCTTGGGCCACTTGTTGAGCCACGACGGGCAAAACGGGAAAACCTTGGAACCGGATATGCGCCGGCAAGGCGCGTTCACGATCAAACAATGCGGCAACGGACTGGATATGAGCCTGTTTTGCGCCCGTTTCCGCTACGA
Organism: Neisseria lactamica NS19; assembly: GCA_000193795.2. Classification (GTDB taxonomy): domain Bacteria; phylum Pseudomonadota; class Gammaproteobacteria; order Burkholderiales; family Neisseriaceae; genus Neisseria; species Neisseria lactamica_A. Next base: position 2,270 of record AEPI01000124.1, read on the forward strand.
CACCCACGCCGATTTGATGAACGGCCTGCCTGAAACCGTTTTTCTGAATATTGCCCACCCCGGTTTGCAATATGTTGTTTCAATGCTGCAACTGGAAAGCGAAAAACCTTTGACGGGGACGGTTTCGGTTGTCAATGCACTGTCGTCCGTCCTGCTGGTACTTATCCTGCGCGCCTATCTCGAACAGGATAAGGATGTCGAACTCTCGGGTGTGTTGAAAGGTTGGCAGGACAAACGTTTGGGACATTTGATCCAAAAGGTGATAGACAAACCGGAAGACGAATGGAATATTGACAAAATGGTTGCCGCCGCCAATATGTCGCGCGCGCAGCTGATGCGCCGTTTCAAAAGCCGGGTCGGTCTCAGCCCGCACGCCTTTGTGAACCATATCCGCCTGCAAAAAGGCGCGTTGCTGCTGAAGAAAACCCCAGATTCGGTTTTGTCGGTCGCATTGTCGGTGGGCTTTCAATCGGAAACGCACTTCGGCAAAGCGTTCAAACGGCAATATCGCGTTTCGCCGGGGCAATACCGGAAAGAAGGCGGGCAAAAATAAATCGGGGCTTCAAACGCAAATGCCGTCTGAAAAGGCTTTCAGACGGCATTTGCGTACCGCGTCATTTCAAGGGCTGCATCTTCATCGCTTCCATCAAAAAGTTGGTAAATGCGGGATTATCGGGTTTGACATCCATATTTTTCCAACGCTGCTGCCAGCCGCGCAAGGCATCTTGGATATACAGCTTGGACTGCTCCGTATTGATTGCGCCGCGCTGGCTGTCCACCGCCGAACGCAGGTAGATTTCATACATACTGTCATCGACGGCATTGCGCCCGACCAGGCGTTTTCTGAAGTTGTTCAGATATTGCGCCGCCTGAACCTTGGTCATTTTGCCGATGTCCACCTGATAGCTCAGGCGCGTCGCCTCGTCGCGGATTTTGGACACATCCGTCCAATGCGAAGGCGCGAGGCGGAAATCTTTTGCAGACGCTTGCGTTTGAACGGTATTAATCGGCCTGACGGGGATTTCTGTCAGAGTGGGCACATAAACAGTCCCGCAGCCGGACAGGGCGGCCGCGATGGGGATAAGGGCAAGATATTTTTTCATACCCGCCATTATAAGCAGGTTTGCCCTGAAAAAACAAATTGTTCCGAAAAAACGGGGATTCGGCCGGATTGCGCGCGCCCGAAACCGCCGCCGCAAACCCTGCCGCAAGGTTTACAATTTGACCTTTTTATCGCGACAAATATTATATGGATACCGCAAAAAAAGACGTTTTGGGCTCCGGCTGGATGCTGGTGGCGGCAGCCTGCTTCACCATTATGAACGTGTTGATTAAAGAGGCATCGGCAAAATTTGCCCTCGGCAGCGGCGAATTGGTCTTTTGGCGTATGCTGTTTTCAACTGTTGCGCTCGGTGCTGCCGCCGTATTGCGTCGGGACACCTTCCGTACGCCCCATTGGAAAAACCACTTAAACCGCAGTATGGTCGGGACTGGGGCGATGCTGCTGCTGTTCTACGCGGTAACGCATCTGCCTTTGGCAACCGGCGTAACCCTAAGCTACACCTCGTCGATTTTTTTGGCGGTATTTTCCTTCCTGATTTTGAAAGAACGGATTTCCGTTTACACGCAGGCGGTGCTGCTCCTTGGTTTTGCCGGCGTGGTATTGCTGCTCAACCCCTCGTTCCGCAGCGGTCAGGAACTGGCGGCACTCGCCGGGCTGGCGGGCGGCGCGATGTCCGGCTGGGCGTATCTAAAAGTGCGCGAATTGTCCCTGGCGGGAGAACCCGGCTGGCGCATTGTATTTTACCTTTCCGCAACAGGTGTGGCGATGTCGTCGGTTTGGGCGACGCTGACCGGCTGGCATATGCTGTCTTGGCAGTCGGCGGTTTATCTGTCGGGCATCGGCCTGTCCGCACTGATTGCCCAACTGTCGATGACGCGCGCCTACAAAGTCGGCGACAAATTCACGGTTGCCTCGCTCTCCTATATGACCGTCGTCTTTTCCGCCCTGTCTGCCGCATTTTTTCTGGGCGAAGAGCTTTTTTGGCAGGAAATACTCGGTATGTGCATCATCATCTTCAGCGGCATTTTGAGCAGCATCCGCCCCATTGCCTTCAAACAGAGGCTGCAAGCCCTCTTCCTCCGGAAATAAAAAATGCCGTCCGAACATCCTTCAGACGGCATATCGGGCTTTATTTCCCCGCCTTCACATCCTGCCACTGGCGCACCATAAACTTCAATGCCGCCGGCCGGATGGGAACCATAATAAAGCTGTTTTTCAAATCTTCCCCACTCGGGAAAATCGTATTGTCGTTTTTAAATTCGTCCTCCATCAAATCGCGCGCCGGCTTGCTCGAAGGCGCGTAGGTAACGAAATTGCCGTTTTTCGCCGACACTTCCGGGTCGAGGAAGTCGTTGATGTATTTGTGCGCGTTGGCGACGTTTTTCGCATCTTTCGGAATCACGAAAGAATCCACCCAAATCCCCACGCCCTCTTTGGGCATCATCACGCGGATTTTTTCCTTGCCGCCCGCTTCTTCTGCACGCCGTCTGGCGATGTTTAAATCGCCGCCGAAACCGATTGTTACGCAGGTATCGCCGCGTGCCAAATCATCGATAAAGCCGGACGAAGTAAAGCGTTTGATATTGGGGCGGTTTTTCTTAAGCAGGGCGGTTGCCTCCCTGATGTCTTCCGTATTGCTGCTGTTCGGGTTTTTACCCAAATAGTTCAACACCATAGGATAGATTTCCGCCGCACTGTCCAAATAGCTGATGCCGCATTGCTTGAGTTTGGACGTGTATTCGGGGTCGAACACCAAATCCCACTGGTTGTCCGGCAGCTTGTCCGTACCCAAAGCCTTTTTCACGCGTTCGGTATTGATGGCGAAGGTATTTGTCCCCCAATAAAACGGCACGGCGTATTCGTGGCCGGGATCGACCCCGTCCATCAGCCTCATCATTTCGGGGTTTAGGTGTTTATAATTGGGAATCAGCGACTTATCGATTTTCTGATAAGCACCTGCCTTAATCTGCCTGCCCACAAACGCATTGGACGGCGCGACAATGTCGTAACCGGATTTGCCGGTCAGCACTTTGCTTTCCAGCGTTTCATCGCTGTCGTACACATCATAAGTAACCTTGATGCCGTTTTTCTTTTCAAAATCGGCAACGGTTTCCGGATCGACGTATTCCGACCAGTTGTAAATTTTCAATACGTTTCGGTTTTCCGCCGGCGCCGGTTTTTCGGCAGACGGTTTGTCCGAACCGCCGCAAGCGGCAAGCAGGAGGGCGGTTAAAACGGCGAGTGGCAGATGTTTGGCCATTATCATTCCTTGCATATCGGGTTGGAGAAAGCGGCCATTATAGCCGATATTGGGAACAGGGCTTCAGACGGCATTCAAAATCCCGCGATGCCGTCTGAAAGCCGCCGCTTCCATAGCTAGAAACAGGGATTTGCGGTAAGATACCGCCGTTTGCTTTCCCTGCTTTTACCATTACAAGACATTTGAGAGATATTGAAAAAATTATGAAAACCTCCGAACTGCGCCAAAAATTCCTAAAATTCTTTGAAACCAAAGGCCACACCGTCGTCCGCTCTTCCAGCCTCGTGCCGCACGACGACCCGACCCTGCTGTTTACCAACGCCGGTATGAACCAGTTTAAAGACGTATTTTTAGGTTTCGACAAACGCCCGTACAGCCGCGCCACCACCGCGCAAAAATGCGTACGCGCAGGCGGCAAGCACAACGACTTGGAAAACGTCGGCTACACCGCCCGCCACCACACCTTCTTTGAAATGATGGGCAACTTCTCCTTCGGCGACTATTTCAAGCGCGACGCGATTCATTTTGCTTGGGAATTCCTCACTTCCCCCGAATGGCTCAACATCCCCAAAGACAAACTCTTGGCGACCGTTTACGCAGAAGACGATGAAGCCTACAACATCTGGTTGAACGAAATCGGTATGCCGTCCGAGCGCATCGTCCGCATCGGCGACAACAAAGGCGCGAAATACGCGTCTGATAATTTTTGGCAAATGGGCGACACCGGCCCTTGCGGTCCCTGCTCCGAAATTTTCTACGACCACGGCGAAGAAATCTGGGGCGGCATTCCGGGCAGCCCCGAAGAAGACGGCGACCGCTGGATCGAAATTTGGAACTGCGTGTTTATGCAGTTCAACCGCGACGAACAAGGCAATATGAACCCGCTGCCCAAGCCGTCCGTCGATACCGGCATGGGTTTGGAACGTATGGCGGCAGTAATGCAGCACGTCCACAGCAACTACGAAATCGACCTGTTCCAAGACCTGCTCAAAGCCGTCGCCCGCGAAACCGGCGCGCCGTTCAGTATGGACGAGCCGAGCCTGAAAGTGATTGCCGACCACATCCGTTCCTGCTCCTTCCTGATTGCAGACGGCGTATTGCCTGCCAACGAAGGCCGCGGTTATGTTTTACGCCGCATCATCCGCCGCGCCGTGCGCCACGGTTACAAACTGGGTCAAAGCAAACCGTTCTTCCACAAACTCGTTGCCGATTTGGTTAAAGAGATGGGCGGTGCCTACCCTGAATTGAAAGAAAAACAAGCTCAAATCGAAGAAGCCTTGAAAAACGAAGAAAGCCGTTTTGCCCAAACTTTGGAAACCGGTATGGCTTTGTTGGAAAACGCGTTGGCCAAAGGCGGCAAAACACTCGGCGGCGAAATCATCTTCAAACTCTACGATACCTACGGTTTCCCATACGACCTGACTGCCGACATCTGCCGCGAACGCAATATCGATTTGGACGAAGCAGGCTTCGAGCGCGAAATGGAAGCCCAACGCGCACGCGCACGCGCCGCACAAAGCTTCAAAGCCAACGCCCAACTTCCTTACGAAGGTCAAGACACCGAGTTTAAAGGTTATAGCGAACGCCAAACCGAATCCAAAGTCCTCGCCCTCTACAAAGACGGCGAGCCAGTCAACGAATTGAACGAAGGCGACAGCGGCGCAGTCGTTATCGACTTTACCCCGTTCTATGCGGAATCCGGCGGTCAAATCGGCGATGTCGGCTATATCTTCTCAGGTGAAAACCGCTTTGAAGTACGCGATACCCAAAAAATCAAAGCGGCCGTATTCGGCCAATTCGGCGTACAAACTTCAGGCCGTCTGAAAGTCGGCGACAGCGTTACCGCCAAAGTGGATGACGAAATCCGCAATGCCAATATGCGCAACCACAGCGCGACCCACTTGATGCACAAAGCCCTGCGCGATGTATTGGGCGAGCACGTCGAACAAAAAGGCTCTTTGGTTACCGCCGAATCCACCCGTTTCGACATTTCCCATCCCCAAGCGGTAACTGCCGAAGAAATCGCCGAAGTCGAACGCCGCGTCAACGAAGCCATTTTGGCGAACGTTGCCGTCAACGCCGCCATTATGAGTATGGAAGACGCACAAAAAACCGGCGCGATGATGCTCTTCGGCGAAAAATACGGCGACGAAGTGCGCGTACTGCAAATGGGCGGTTTCTCTACCGAACTTTGCGGCGGCACGCACGTTTCACGCACCGGCGACATCGGCCTCTTCAAAATCATCAGCGAAGGCGGTATTGCCGCAGGTGTGCGCCGTATCGAAGCCATCACCGGCTTGAACGCGCTTAAATGGGCGCAAGAGCAAGAACGCTTGGTTAAAGACATCATTGCCGAAACCAAAGCCCAAACCGAAAAAGACGTACTGGCGAAAATCCAAGCAGGCGCGGCACACGCCAAAGCATTGGAAAAAGAATTGGCACGCGCCAAAGCCGAACTCGCCGTCCACGCAGGCGCAAAACTCTTGGACGATGCAAAAGACTTGGGCTCAGCCAAACTCGTTGCCGCCCAAATCGAAGCCGATGCCGCCGCCCTGCGCGAAATCGTAACCGACCTGACCGGCAAATCCGACAACGCCGTAATTCTTTTGGCGGCAGTCAACGACGGCAAAGTTTCCCTGTGCGCCGGCGTATCCAAACCGTTGACCGACAAAGTGAAAGCAGGCGATCTGGTTAAATTTGCAGCCGAACAAGTCGGCGGCAAAGGAGGCGGCAGACCGGATTTGGCACAGGCAGGCGGCAGCGATGTGGAGAAACTGCCCGCCATGATTGAGAGTGTGAAAGATTGGGTTGGCGCGAAGCTGGCTTGATGTGGCAAAGGCAGCTTGAAAGGTTTTTAGCTTCGCAGAAACTCGCGTAGCTCGTTTTCAGGCTGCCTTAAACCGAACGAAAGGCCGTCTGAAACGTTTTCAGACGGCCTCAATGTAAAGATAAAACAGGAGCTAACTGTATGAATTTTATACGTAATTACAGCGAA
>AEPI01000123.1 GCA_000193795.2 Neisseria lactamica NS19
TTGGCGTTTGTTTGTTTTGCATTTTGGGAAAGGCGGCGGATACGGTGTATCGCGCCGCTTTTTTCAGATTCGGATCGGGATGGCGGGCGGGCTTTCGCACCTGTCCGCCGGCTGGTTGCGGGGCTGTTGTCCGAAATCGGGCGGTGCGGTGTTTACATCACGTCCAACACATCGATGCCCAGCAAATCCAAGCCTTGTTTGAGCGTGTCGCCGGTGAGTTTTGCCAGTTGCAGGCGGCTGTTGCGGGTTGCACCTTCGGCTTTGAGTATCGGGCAGGCTTCGTAGAAGCGGCTGAACAGGGTGGCGGTTTGGTAGAGGTAGGCGGCGAGGTAGTGCGGATACGCCGTGTCCGCCACGCTTTGCAGCACGTTTTCAAATTTCAGCAGCTCGGCGGCAAGCTGTTTTTCCAGCGGTTCGGTCAAAACGGTTGGCGCATTTGCGTCCCATTCGCCGGCTTTGCGGAACACGCTTTGCACGCGTGTGTAGGCGTATTGCAGGTAGGGGGCGGTGTTGCCTTCAAACGAAAGCATAGCGTCCCAGTCGAACACATAATCGCTGGTGCGGTTTTTGCTCAAATCGGCGTATTTGACCGCGCCGATGCCGACGGTTTTGCCGATTTTTGCCGCCTCATCCGCGCCCAATTCGGGATTTTTCTCTTTCACCAAAGCCGTAGCGCGTTCGACGGCTTCGGTCAGCAGGTCAACCAGTTTCACGGTGTCGCCGCTGCGCGTTTTGAACGGTTTGCCGTCTTTGCCCATCATCGTGCCGAAGCCGACAAATGCCGCGCCGACGTTTTCCGGCAGATAGCCGGCTTTGCGGGAAGTGGTAAAGAGTTGCTCAAAGTGCAGGGCTTGGCGGTGGTCGACGATGTACAGCAAACGGTCGGCTTTCAGACGGCCGACGCGGTAGCGCAAACACGCCAAGTCGGTGGAAGCATAAAGGAAGCCGCCGCCTTGTTTTTGCACGATAAATGCGGCGGGTTCGCCTTCTTTGTTTTTAAACTCATCCAAGAACACGACTTTCGCGCCGTCGTCTTCGACCGCCAGACCTTTTTGAACCAAATCATCGACAACGGGCTGCAAATCGTCGTTGTATTTCGATTCGCCCGCCACATCTTCGGGGCGCAGTTTCAAGCCCAGCGTGTCGTAAACGGCTTGGGCGTGCGAGAGCGAAATATCGACAAACTGTTTCCACAACGCCAACACGGTTTCATCGCCGCCTTGCAGTTTCACAACGTATTCGCGCGCGGTGTCGGCAAAGGCGACATCTTCGTCAAAGCGTACTTTGGCGGCGCGGTAAAACTGCTCCAAATCCGCCAGCTCAAACGCGGCGTTGTCTTTTTGCTGCTCAACCAAATAAGCGACCAACATGCCGAACTGCGTCCCCCAGTCGCCGACGTGGTTTTGGCGGATGACGGTGTTGCCCATAAATGCCGACACGCGCGAAATGCTGTCGCCGATGATGCTGGAACGCAGATGGCCGACGTGCATTTCTTTTGCCAGATTGGGCGAGGAATAGTCGATAACGACGGTTTGCGGTTTGTCGGTTTTTGCCACGCCGAAACGCGTGTCGTTCAAGGCCGTCTGAATGTTTTGCGCGAGAAATTCAGGACGCAGGCGCAGGTTGATAAAGCCGGGGCTGGCGACTTCCGCGCTTTCGATGACGGCGTTGCCCGCCAATGCTTCGGCAACCTTTTGCGCCAACTCGCGCGGATTTTGCTTGGCTTTTTTCGCCGCACCCATCACGCCGTTGATTTGGAAATCGCCGTGTTCGGCGTTTTTGGTCGGCTGCAAAACAATAGGGCTGCCGGTGATGCCTGCGGCGGCAAAGGCGGCGGCGGCTTCGTGTTCGACGGTTTGGTGTAGGTTCATGAAGTTCGGTCTTTCGGTTAAATTCAAATCAGGCGGTATTTTAAAAGAATTTGTCCGGCAGTAATAGGAATGGCGGGATTTTTGCCGGAAATCAGGGGGCTTGTACGGCGGGAACGCCGAATACCTGCCTCAGGTAGGCGAGGAAGGTATTGTTGTTGGTCATGGTTTTTCCGGGGGAATCGGAGAGCTTGGCGACGGACTGCCCGTTGCATTCGACCAGTTTCAACACGATATTCAAAGGCGTATGCCCCATATCGTTGGTCAGGTTGGTACCTATGCCGAAACTGGTTTTGAAGCGGTCTTTGAAATATTGGTGCAATGCCCAGGAGCGTTCGATGTCCAGCCCGTCGGAGAAGGTCAGCATTTTGGTGCGGCTGTCGATTTTGAGCTTTTGATAGTGGGCGTAGGCTTTGTCGCCCCAAACGTAAGGGTCGCCGCTGTCGTGGCGCAGCCCGTCGAAGAGTTTGGCGAAATAGAGGTCGAAATCGCGCAGGAAGGCATCCATACCGACCACGTCGGTCAGGGCGACACCCAAATCTCCCCGGTATTCGTGTACCCAGCTTTCGAGCGCGGCCTTTTGGAAATTCCGCAGGCGCACGTCGAGGGCCTGGAAGGCTTGGAGGAATTCGTGCGCCATCGTGCCGATGGGGGTGATGCCGAGTTTTTTGGCGAGAAAGACATTGCTGGTGCCGCGCACGATGCTTGGAGCGGCTTCGAGCAGGGTGCGGATGACGTGTTCCTGCCACGCGAGCTTGTAGCGGCGGCGCGTGCCGAAGTCGGAAATCAGGAAGGGCGGTTCGTCGGGGTTTTGTGCGGCGGAGATTTCTTTGAGGCGCGCGGCTTTGGCTTGAAGCCGGCGTTCGCCTTCTTCGATAACGGCGGGGGTTTCCAGCCGGCGGAAGTAAAGTTCGTTGACAATGGCGAGGATGAAGATTTCAAAAAACATCGCCTGTATCATCGGGCCTTCGATACGGATGTTCAGACGGCCTTCGGCATCGGTGCCGACTTCGACAAAGCGGCGTTGGAGCTGGAAGAGTTCGAGATAATCGACAAAGTCGCTTTTGATGAAACGCAGGGAGCGCAGATAGTCGAGTTCGTCGTGGGTAAAGCGCAGCCGGCAAAGCGCGTCGAGTTCGGCTTCCAAGTCTTCCCTGATGTCGGCAAGCGGGTAGGGGGTCGAGGCATTGCGGCATCGGAATTCGTAAAGGCTGTGTGTTTGCGGAAACTGGTGCAGAACCACTTGCAGCATAGTGAATTTGTAGAGGTCGGTGTCAAGCAGCGAATGTATGATGCCGGTCATATGGCGTGTCTCCCGATTTCTGTTGGCGGCTTGGGGCGTATTAGAACACATCGCGCCCGCCCTGTGTGCCGAAAATGCCGTCTGAAGGCGTTTCTTGATGATTGAGGCTGATTCGGATTTCCCCGAAACCGTCTTCCTGCACGATTCTGACCAAGCCTTCCTTGGCAAGCTCCAGCAGCGCGATGAAATTGACCACTACATAAGCCGCACCCTGTCCGGGCTTGAACAGGTCGTGAAACCCGCATATCCCGTGTCCGTTCAGACGGCGCAGGATTGCCGCCATTTGCGCGCGCACGGAAAGGGTTTCTTGGATGACTTCGTGGCTGCGGGTGTGTTTCGCCCGCGACAAAATCCCCAGCCAAGCCTGCGTCAGGTCGGCAATATAGACTTCGGGCAGCCTGACCTCGGCGGCGATTTCCAAAGGCAGGTATGCCCACGCGAAATCCCGTCCGGCGCGGGGCAGCTCGTCCAAGCCCTGTGCCGCCAGCTTCATTTGTTCGTAAGCCAGCAGGCGGCGCACCAGCTCGGCACGCGGGTCGGCCTCGTTTTCTTCGGTTTCTTCGGGGCGCGGCAGCAGCAGGCGGGATTTAATCTCAATCAATACCGCCGCCATCAAAAGATATTCTGCCGCCAAATCAAACTGATAGGCTTCCATTTGGGCAATGTAGTGCAGATACTGCCCGGTAATTTCCACCATCGGAATATCGAGAACATCGATGTTCTGTTTGCGGATCAGATACAGCAGCAAATCCAAAGGGCCTTGAAAACTGCCCAATACGACTTTCAGCGCGTCGGGCGGAATAAACAAATCCCGGGGCAAATCGGTAACGGGTTGTCCGAATACCCAGGCGACAGTGTGTCCGGTCGGTGCGGATGGAGCGGGGATGGGCGGCATAGCGTGAATCGAATAATGTATTTTAATATCAGTTTACAAAAGAAAATAATCTGCCAGTATTCACGCATAATGTGGTCGGGCAGATGTTCAGACGGCATTATAACGGCTTTTAAATGCAAATGTTTTGAAAAGGAGCAGGTTGTGAATACGGTCTTGCTAAAACCTCTTAATTAATATAAATGTCTGAATTTTAAGTTTCTTGAGACAATATAATCAGTACTGGCTCTATCTATATAACCAGTAGCTTCTTTTACTTCAATATTATCTACATTACCGTATATTACAGGTAGCGACCCATAAATGATAAATTTATTCCCCAAAATTTTTTTACTAATTGATATATCATCTTCCATAAGTAATTCAGCGTAATTTTTAGCTCTTACTTGAAATCTAAACAATATTTTTCCTGCGTAAATTCTCGCATATGTGGGAGAGTTTATACCATAATCTTTGTATAGATGAACAATAGAAATACATTGTTTATCTATGCAATAATAAGCTACTTTTTGTTGGTCAAGATAACGGCAATATATGTAATATATACTGCAAAGTATTACCACTAATAATGTAAAACTTGTTCTTAGGATACATATTTTGCGATAACGTATCTTATGGTATATACCATATACTACAAAAAATATCGGAATAAGCATTAGTAATAAAAATGAAAAAATAACTAAATTATTAACGAATTCCATTAAATAGCTCTCCGATACTTGGTATATTATTCCTGTTTCAGACGGCATTGCTTATTTTTTGCCCGCGATGTGTTCCACTGCCGCCTGCGCGCAATACAGACCGAACGAAGCGGTAACGAGCATACTTGCGCCATAGCCGGCGCACGACAAGCCTTGCGGAGCGGCATCGGCAGAACACGCCGCACCCGATTGCGGCGGTGTGATGTTTTCGGTTGAGAACACGCACGGCACGCGCATTTTTTCCTTAGTATCGCGGCTGAAGCCGTAGCGTTTCCGCAAGGTGTAGCGCAGGTTGGCAAGCAGCGGATCGTGGGTTACGCGGCTCAAATCGGCGGTTTGGATCAGGGCGGGGTTTTTCTGTCCGCCCGCGCCGCCGCTGATGATAAAAGGCTGACGGTTTTTCACAAAATAAGCCGCCATTGCTGCTTTGACGCGGACTTGGTCGATCGCGTCAATCACAAAATCAAAGCCCCTGCCAAACAGGGTTTCGATATTGTCTTCGCTGACAAAATCTTCAATTTCAAACACTTGGCATTCCAGATTGATTTGTGTAATACGTTCGCGCAAGGCGGTAACTTTTGCTTTGCCGAAGTCGCCGGTCAGGGCGTGCAGTTGTCGGTTGACATTCGATTCGGCAACGTTGTCCAAATCAATCAAAGTCAAACGTCCGATGCCCGTCCGCGCCAAAGCCTCGACCGCCCACGAGCCGACTCCGCCCACGCCGACCACGCAAACGTGCGCGCGGGCAAAATGTGAGAGAGCTTCGTCTCCGTAGAGCCGCGCAATGCCGCCGAAGCGGCGCGAAAGGTTCAAACCGGTGCCGGTCATAAGTCAAATCCTGTAAGGTTGCATCAAATGAAGCGTAAACGGAAGCCGGCGGGAAACGTCCTGCCGTCCGACGGCGGCGTATTATACTGTAAAGCGGCCGGGCTGTTCGGCTGTTGTATAAAGCCCGACGGCGGGTCTATAATGAAACGGCGCAAACTGTCCCTGCGCCCATCCGACAAGACGGCACCGCGAGGCGGTGCAAAAGGAGAATACGATATGTACAAACATCTGGTCGTTGCCGTTGACGGCAGTGAAACTTCCATCAATGCCCTGAAACATGCCGCCGAACTTGCAGGAGTCAACAGCGCGCGCTTGACTTTGGTGCACGTTGCCAATCCTGCCGAATATATGGCGCTTGCCCCTGAATTTTTGCAACACGAGAGTTACGAGGCAGCCGCCATTGCACAAGGTAACGAGGTTTTGGATGCCGCCGAGCGCACCGCCCGGGAACTGGGTGTGGAAAATACCGTTAAACACCTGCTGGTTGCCAATAAGGGTGCGCGCGAAATGGCGCAGGATTTGGTCGATTATGCCGATGAAAACGGTGCCGACCTGCTGGTGTTGGGCACGCACGGACGTACCGGGCTGATGCACCTTTTGATGGGCAGTTTCGCCGAAACGGTAATGCGCCAAAGCCACCTGCCGCTTCTGATTATCCGCAGCAAAGCCGAAGAGGCGTAAAGTTTCCCCGTCCGCCCGCCTTAAATGTGATTTCTTCATCGTATTTCCTTTTCGGTTGAAACATATTTAAGGCTTTTTGATTTTTTCGCTTGTGTTTCCGTCATCCGCCGGTCCGGCTTATCGGAAAGGCGCTTGTTTTTTTGCCCGACCGGAAATCTGTTTTGGCAGATGAAAAGTATTTTCCAACCGGCGGACAGTGCCGGCGTTGCATTGGAACACAGCCTTATTTTGACAAACGGAGCAACCGTGTCCGATTACATCCGCACCTCACGCGCCGCCGACAGCCTGCGCGATATCAAAATCACCCCTCGTTTCCTGCCTCATGCCGATGGTTCGTGCCTTATTGAATGCGGTAACACCAAAGTGATTTGCACCGCTTCCGTGGATGAAAACGTCCCACCGTTTTTGCGCGGTAAAAACCAAGGCTGGGTAACGGCGGAATACGGGATGCTGCCTGCGTCCGCCGCTTCGCGTATGCGCCGTGAAGCCGCCGCCGGCAAACAGTCCGGGCGCACACAAGAAATCCAACGTTTGATCGGACGGTCGCTGCGTGCGGTCGTGGATATGGAAAAACTCGGCGAACGTCAAATCCTGATTGACTGCGACGTGATTCAGGCAGACGGCGGTACGCGCACCGCATCCATTACCGGCGCGTTTGTCGCACTGCAAATCGCCGTCGGCAAATTGCTTTCAGACGGCATTTTGACCGAAAACCCCATCCGCGAAGCCGTTGCCGCTGTGTCAGTAGGCGTAGTGAACGGCGTGCCGCTTTTGGATTTGGATTATCCCGAAGACTCCGGTTGCGACAGTGATGTGAATATCGTCATGACCGCATCGGGAAAAATCATCGAAATACAGGGGACGGCGGAAGACGCGCCGTTCAGTTTGGACGAATTGGGCAAACTGGTTGCACTGGCGCAAAAAGGCATAGGCGAACTGCTGCAACACCAGCAAAATGCGTTGTCCGCCGCCTGATTATTGTCCGGATGCCGTCTGAACGCCCTTCAGACGGCATTTCGCCGCCCCGGCGGAACAAGGGGCATTTGCGGGGCAGGCTTCGGAAATAGGCCGGAAATCTTTGCCCGTCCTTGAACTCTGTATCAAAAATAGTAATAATAGCCGCTTTCCGGCAAACTATGCTGCCCGACCAATCCCACACAAGAAAGCACGAAACATGGCGTTAATCGTACACAAATACGGCGGCACATCCGTAGGCTCGCCCGAACGCATTAAAAACGTAGCCAAACGTGTCGCCAAAGCCCGCGCCGAAGGACACGACATCGTCGTCGTTGTATCTGCCATGAGCGGCGAAACCAACCGCCTGGTTGCGTTGGCGCACGAAATGCAGGAACACCCCGATCCGCGCGAATTGGATGTTGTTTTGTCCACCGGCGAACAAGTAACCATCGGCCTTTTGGCAATGGCGTTGAAAGACATCGGCGTGGATGCCAAAAGCTACACCGGCTGGCAGGTCGCCCTCAAAACCGATACCGCCCACACCAAAGCCCGCATCGAAAGCATTGATGACGAAAAAATGCGCGCCGACCTCGACGCAGGCAAAGTCGTCATCGTCGCCGGCTTCCAAGGCATCAGCAGCGAAGGCGACATTTCCACGCTCGGACGCGGCGGTTCCGACACTTCCGCCGTCGCGCTCGCCGCAGCCCTCAAAGCGGACGAATGCCAAATCTATACCGACGTAGACGGCGTTTACACCACCGACCCCCGCGTCGTACCCGAAGCGCGCCGCATGGATACGGTTACATTTGAAGAAATGATCGAACTGGCCAGCCTCGGTTCGAAAGTTTTGCAAATCCGTTCAGTAGAATTCGCCGGAAAATACAAAGTGCGCCTGCGCGTACTGAGCAGCCTGCAAGACGGCGGCAACGGCACCTTAATTACCTTTGAAGAGGACGACAATATGGAAAGAGCTGCCGTAACCGGTATCGCATTCGACAAAAACCAAGCCCGCATCAACGTGCGCGGCGTGCCCGACAAGCCCGGCGTCGCCTATCAGATTTTAGGCGCGGTCGCCGATGCCAACATCGAAGTCGATATGATTATCCAAAATGTCGGCAGCGAAGGCACAACCGATTTTTCTTTCACCGTACCGCGCGGCGATTACAAACAGACTTTGGAAATCCTGTCGGAACGCCAAGACAGTATCGGCGCGGCCTCTATCGACGGCGACGACACCGTGTGCAAAGTCTCCGCAGTCGGTTTGGGTATGCGTTCGCACGTCGGCGTTGCCGCCAAAATCTTCCGCACGCTTGCTGAAGAGGGCATCAACATCCAAATGATTTCAACTTCTGAAATCAAAGTTTCCGTATTGATTGATGAAAAATATATGGAACTGGCAACCAGGGTATTGCATAAAGCCTTTGATTTGGGCTGATGTTTTATGGTTTGAAACGGACAACGGCACTGCCTTTATCGGGCAGTGCCGTTTTGTCTGCCGTCCGAGCGTTCGGACGGCATATTTTGATTCGCCGGACGGATAAAACCCTTTCCGCCTTTAAAACTTGTAGCTCATCGTGATTAAAGATGCTCCAACCGGTGAAAAACTTGAAGCCGTCCCGGATAATTAGAATAAACCCTGCATTACTAATTGTTTTAAAATGAAAATCTGAACTTTTATCTTACTATGTGATGCATCCGCCGACCGCACCTTGAAAAACCTCGATTTTTTTCTGTCCGTTTCTCCCCCGCTGCATTATACCGCTCGTATTTTTTAACATTGGGATGTAATCCGATACGGAAAATGAGAAATCATTCTGTTCATTCAGATTAATAAACTCCTGTTGATTTTAACAAATCAGCAGGTTTTTTTGCTGGAGGGGCACAGGCAAACGGAATTTGTATCGATTCCATCTGTATTTTAAAAGGGGGTGCTTTCTGCTTGTTTTTTAAATTTAAATCCGGTTTCTTTAAATGGTTATCCAATGTGAAGTGAGGTTTGCCGGCTGTTGTGAAATGCCGATGCGGTACAAACTGTACAGAAGCAGCAGAAGCGGGTGCAAAAGGATAATGGCAGGGCAGTGCGGCTTTATGGTCTGAACGGGGCGTATGCCCATTCCCCGGGTTTCAAATCCAAATCAAACAGTTTCAGTCTGCCGCTGGCTACTCTGACCAGGCGCAGGCAGGGATAGCCGGCTTTGGCGGTCATTCGCCTGACTTGGCGGTTTTTTCCCTCAGAGATGGTGATTTCTATCCAAAAATCGGGAACGGTTTTGCGGACGCGTATCGGCGGAACGCGCTCCCACAAACGCTCGGCTTCGCCGGGATTTAAAACGCGGACGAGGGCAGGGCGGGTAACGAAATCGCCTAAGTCTATCCCTTTTCTTAGGCTTTCCAACCGGCTTTCGTCGGGCAATCCCTCCAGTTGCGCCCAGTAGGTTTTGGGATGTTTGAATTTGGGGTCGGTAATTTTTGCTTGAAGCCAGCCGTCGTCGGTCAGCAGAAGCAGCCCTTCGCTGTCGGTGTCGAGCCGTCCGGCGGGGTAGAAGCCGGGAAGATTGATAAAGTCTTTCAGGCTTTTGTGTTTTTCGTGCGGTGAAAATTGGCAGATGACGCCATAGGGTTTATTGAAGATGATGAGGTTTTTCATGGTTTGTTTACCGGAATTTCGTCAAGGGTTGCAAATCCGCCTTTCGGAGCGGCGGTAACAGAGGGGCGGAAAGGGGCAACACACTGACTGTGCCGTATGGTTATTTTTGTGCGGAGAAAACACGGTTTGCCGACGGACGAACCTGCCCGATATGGCGGCCGTTTGGCTTGTGGGGCGGGGTTTCAGCATAAAATGCCGTCTGAAGCGGCGTTCAGACGGCATTTGTTTCAAGCAGGCTTAACAGCAGCGTCCGCCGTTTGCGCCGCAGCGGCGTTTGCGGCAGTAGTCTTGAAATTGCAGCTTGGTCATCACGGGGGCGTTGGGATTATGTTTGCGCTGCTGTGCAACGTAGTTTTCATAATCGGGCACGCCTGCCATCAAGTTTGCCGTCAGCTTGATGGTTTTCCACCAAGACGCGAGCTTATGCTTCACTTTGTGCCTCTGGCTGCTTGCCGTCGCGGTACACCGCCGGGATTTCTTTGGCGGTCGACCAGCCGACTTTGCGTGCTTTGAGGGCGGTACGCACGCCGTAGATGGCAACGATGACGACGACTAAGAGGAACAATGCGGTCAGACCGGCATTAATTTTGTCGTTGAAGATGATTTGCGCCATTTCGCCGATGTCTTTAGCCGGTGCGAGGACTTCGTTTTTAGCCAATGCGTCGCTGTATTTGCCGGCGTGGGCAAGGAAGCTGACGCGCGGGTCGCTGTGGAACAGTTTTTGCAGGCCGGCATAGCAGGTTACAAACAGTACGCCGACGGCGGGAACGAGTGCCACCCAGACATAACGGTCGCGCTTCATCTTAATCAGCACGACGGCACACATAATCAAGGCTACGCCTGCCAGCATTTGGTTGGCGATGCCGAACAAAGGCCAGAGCGAGTTGATGCCGCCCAACGGGTCGGTTACGCCGGTGTAGAGGAAGTAGCCCCACAATGCCACGGCGAAGAAGGTCGCAATCAGGTTGGCAGGAATGGAATCGGTGTTGCCGAAAGGTTTGTAGAAAATACTGCCCAAGTCTTGAATCATGAAGCGTGCGACGCGCGTGCCGGCATCGACGGCGGTCAGGATGAACAAGGCTTCAAACAGCAGGGCGAAGTGATACCAGAACGCCATCATGGCTTCGCCCGGAATCAGGCGGCTCATGATGTGCGCCATACCGACTGCGAGAGTGGGCGCACCGCCCGCACGGGACAGGATGGTGTTTTCGCCGACTTCCTTAGCGGTGTGCAACAGGGTTGCGGCATCGACAGGGAAGTTCAGCTTGGTGGTAATTACTTCGGCGGCGGTATTGGCATCCGTACCGATCAGGGCGGCAGGGCTATTCATCGCGAAGTACACGCCGGGATCGAGCGAAGCGGCGGCGGCAAGCGCCATAATGGCTACGAAACTTTCCATCAACATACCGCCGTAACCGATCATACGGACGTGGGTTTCGTTTTCCAGCATTTTCGGCGTAGTACCGGAAGAAATCAGCGCGTGGAAGCCTGAAACCGCACCGCAGGCGATGGTGATGAACAAGAATGGGAACAATGCGCCTGAGAATACCGGGCCCGAACCGTCGATAAAGTGGGTAACCGCAGGCATTTGCAAAGCGGGATTGACGATGACGATGCCCAAAGCCAAGGCCGCAATCGTACCGATTTTCAGGAAGGTAGAGAGGTAGTCGCGCGGGGTCAGCAAGAGCCAGACCGGCAAAACCGAAGCCACGAAACCGTAAATCATAATCGCCCAAGTCAATTGGATGCCGTCAAGGTCGAACCAATGCCCAAAGGAACTTTTCGCCACATCTTCGCCGTAAACCACCGCCAACATCAGCAAAATAAAGCCGACGATGGAAATCTCGCCGATTTTTCCCGGACGGATATAACGCGTGTAGATACCCATAAACAGCGCAATCGGCATCGTTGCGGCAATGGTAAACGTACCCCAAGGGCTGTGAACCAGCGCTTTGACGACAATCAACGCCAACACCGCCATAATGATGACCATAATCATCAAAATACCGATGGACGCAATCACGCCGGGAACAGTGCCGAGTTCCTGTTTCACAATATCGCCCAAAGACTTACCGTCGCGGCGCATAGAGACGAACAAGACCATCATATCCTGTACCGCGCCGGCAAATACCACGCCGAAGATGATCCACAAAGTACCGGGCAGATAACCCATTTGCGCCGCCAAAACCGGACCGACCAAAGGGCCCGCGCCGGCAATCGCGGCAAAGTGGTGTCCGAACAATACGCCTTTGTGCGTCGGAACGTAGTCCAAGCCGTCGTTGTGGCGTTCTGCCGGAGTCAGGCGGTCAGGATCGAGCCGCATCACGCGGTTGGCGATGTAGAGGCTGTAAAAACGGTAGGCGATGCAGTAAACGGATATGGCGGCGGTAACCATCCATACCGCGCTGACCTGTTCGCCGCGGCTGAGTGCCAAAGTGGTAAAGGATGCTACGCCGACCAGTACCACTATGCCCCAAATGAGGAAGGTTTTGAGTGATTTCATGGAATTAATCCTTATCTCACACTGTCGGAATATGCCTGAACGGCAGGAAACGACCGCCTGCCGGCACGGGCACAAACCGGAGTCTGAATGATTGACGAAGTATGAAACAGCGCGCTTGTCGGGACTTGTGCCTTATGCCCGCATCAAACAGTGCAGGGATATACGCGCACAAAACGTTAAACGCCGAATAGGATTTTAACGCAAATTAGCATACTGATAGCGGTTTTTACTTGGAATTTGGAAAAAATTTACATTCCTCCGAGCGGGCAGGCAGGTTCAGACGGCATCGTCAGGCAAAAGGTGGTGTCGGAAGACGGGTAAAGAAGGGGCGCGCAATCCGGATTATCGATTTATCGTGTTTCCTTTTCGGTTGAACTCCCGCCACTTGGACATCCGTCTTTCGGGGCGGTAGAATCGGACTTTATTTGGGAGGGGTGCAACCCCTTCCGAATCAGGGCGGCACATAGGGCGGTGCCTTATGTGCCGCCATGTGTTTTGAAACATTGGGGAGCTTTTATGAATATCAGGTTTTTCGCGCTGACCGTGCCGGTTTTGTCTTTGGCGGCCTGTGCCGCATCGGAGGCGTATGATGGCGGCGGACGCGGGCATATGCCGCCTGTTCAAAACCAAGCCGGCCCGGCCGATTTTCGGGCGTTTTCATGCGAGAACGGTTTGTCTGTGCGCGTCCGTCAGTTAGGCAGCGGAAAGGTTGAATTACGTTTGGATGACAAACGTGCTGTTTTGTCTTCCGCCGTTGCTGCATCCGGTGAACGTTATACTGCAGAAAACGGTCTGTTCGGAAGCGGGACCGAGTGGCATCAGAAAGGAGGCGAAGCCTTCTTCGGCTTTACCGATGCCTACGGCAATTCGGTCGAAACTTTCTGCCGCGCCCGCTAAACGGGGCAGCCTGTTTGAGCCGCCGTCCGGATTTTTCGGGCGGTTTTTTATGTCGGATTTGTTTTGCCGTTCGGCCTCCAGCAGGGTTCGGGCTGCCTGATATAGTGGATTAACAAAAATCAGGACAAGGCGGCGAGCCGCAGACAGTACAAATAGTACGGCAAGGCGAGCCAACGCCGTACTGGTTTAAATTTAATTCACTATATTTTTCTTAAACGACAGGGATTGCGCCCGCGCCATATTCAGACACCGCCCGGATGTTGCTCCGCCCGGCCGGATGCTTCAGACGGCATCGGAAGGGTTTGCGGTTTTGGAATATGAAGATGATTTCGCAGACGGATTTAGGCTTGGTCGCGTGGTATGGGGCGATACGGCAGGCAGCAGGGGATGATTTTGATTTGTTGTTTGAGAAAGTTTGATTTTCTTTACGGTTGCGGTATGATTGCGGAAATTAACACTTCTTAATGAAACGGGATTGGTATGAAAAAAGTATTTACTCTTGCCATTAGTGCAATTTTATTGGCCGGATGTGCCGGTACAAATTTCAGTTGGGATAACGCCCGGCAGATAAAGCAAGGTATGGATGAACAGGAGGTATTAACTTTGCTGGGCAATCCAAATTTAACAAAGTCCTCTCCTGAAGGCTTGGTTTATGTGTGGTCGTTTGCGAATGGACTAACCGGATCGGTTCGAACAGTTTCGGTTGTTATGAAAGATGGGGTTGTTGTTTCTGCCCCTGTTATTCCTGCAGGATATTAAGTATCCATCTGTAGAATTTTGCCCGCTTCATGCGGGCTTTGCTCAATCAAATTTAACTAAGGATAAACATGAATACGGTGGCTGTAAGTGCGGTATTTAAAGAACGGATTGCTTCCCATGCGGAACATGTCAAGAAGGTTGCACATATCTGTACTACCGAAGAGACGACAAAACAGGCTTTGATTTTGCCTTTATTGGATATTTTAGGTTTCTCGGCATTCGATCCGAATAAGGTTCGGGCGGAATATCAGGCGGATTTTCCGGGTGCAAAATCAGGGGAGCGGGTCGATTACGCATTGTTTTGCAACGGCGTACCGGTTATGTTTATCGAAGCAAAATCATATAGTGAGAATTTGTCCAATCATTGTCCGCAGTTGTCGCGTTACTTCAATGCCACGCCTGAAGTAGCCATTTGCGCTATTACCAATGGCCGGGAATGGCGGTTTTTTACCGATTTGTCCAATAAGAATATTATGGATTCGGAGCCGTTTTTGACCGTTGATATTACGATGTTGAATGAAAATGATGTGGCGCAACTGTATCAGTTCAGGCACGACAAGTTTCAACCTGATGCATTGCGAAGCCTTGCAGAAGAAAGCATATACCTGACGGCATTTACAGAATCAATCACAGAAAGTTTGAAAGAGGTGGATTTTGATTTCGTCCGTTATGTGGCGGGAAGGGCAAATATTCAGCGGCAGTTTACCCAACGATATTTGGAAAGCATACGTCATATCGTCAAACAGGCTGTTCAAAATACGGTTAGTTCAATGATTGTGTCGGGGCTTAGTGCGCCGAAAGTGCAAGAGGAAGCCGCTCCTGTTGAGACGGGGAGGCAGGAAGACCCAACAGCACCGATTATCGACCCCGAAAACAATAAAATCGTTACCACTTATGCGGAAAGAAGGTTGTTTGATTTGGTTAAATCAATTCTTCCTGATGATGCGAGTATTGAGGCAAAGGATACGGAAAGCTATTTCGGCGTATTGGTTGATGGTAAAAGCAACAGATGGATATTACGGTATTTTGACAATAAACAAAGGCCGTCTGTAATCTTCCCAATCGAATTGGAAGAGTCGGATATTTCGAATATCGAACGATGCGGACTTGAGGTATCAGGCAATCAAGTTATTATTGATACGCCTGAAAACCTGCTTCGTGTTGTTTGGTTGGTTATTGATTCTTACCGATTCTGCTGTGATGACGAGAATTTTAAACGCAAACCTAAATAAGGCAACAAAACCCCCTGCATATGCAGGGGGTTTGTTTTATATTTCTGTCTGTGGCGTAAGAACCACATCAAATGTCCGCGATTTTGACGGCATTTGAAAGCGGATATCCCGCATACCGGAGGACACGAAATGAACGAATATTCCCAATTAATCCAGCATCCCGATATTTCCCTTTCCCCGATTTCAGACGGCATCGGGGTTGGCAATCCGGCAACGGGCGAGACTTTGGCGTTTGTCCGCAAGACGGATTCGGACAAGCTGAAAAACCTGATTCAAAAGGCGGCGGCAGCGCAAAAATTATGGGCGGCGAAAACTGCGTTGGAACGTGCCGACATATTGTGGCGTTGGTATTTTTTGGTTAAAGAAAACAAGGAAGAACTGGCGCGCCTGATGACGATGGAGCAGGGCAAAAGTCTGACCGAGTCGCGCGGCGAAATCGATTATTCCGCTTCGTTTGTGCGCTGGTTTGCCGAAGAAGCGCGGCGGATTGACGGCGATGTGTTAACGAGTGTGAAAGCGTCGCAAAAACTGGTCGTATTGAAACAGCCGGTCGGCGTTACCGCTGCGATTACGCCGTGGAACTTCCCGTCCGCGATGATTGCGCGCAAGGCCGCGCCTGCTTTGGCGGTGGGCTGCGCGATGATAGTCAAACCCGCGTCGCTCACGCCTTTAAGCGCGTATGCCTTGGCTTCGTTGGCTTACGAAGCGGGCGTGCCGCAGGATTTATTGCCCGTTGTCAGCGGTAGTGCTTCGGAAATCAGCCATGAATTTGCCACAAATCCGATTATCCGCAAAATCAGCTTCACCGGCTCGACCGAAGTCGGCGCAAAAATATTTGCCGACAGCGCGGCGGACATTAAAAAACTCAGTTTGGAACTGGGCGGCAACGCGCCGTTTATCGTGTTTGACGATGCCGATTTGGACAAAGCCGTGGAAGGCGCGCTTGTCGGCAAATTCCGCAACAGCGGTCAGACCTGCGTCTGTACCAACCGCGTTTACGCCCAATCGGGCATTTACGACGCATTTTGCCGCAAATTGAGTGAAAAAGCAGCCGCGCTCAAATTGGGCAACGGCTTGGAAGAAGGCGTAAACCAAGGGCCGCTGATTGAGGAAAAAGCGGTAGAGAAAGTCGAGCAGCACATCGCCGATGCGCTCTCCAAAGGCGCGGTCTGCCTGACCGGCGGCAAACGCAGTGCATTGGGCGGAACGTTTTTCGAGCCGACCGTTTTAAGCGGCGTAACGGCGCAAATGGCGGTAGCTCGCGAGGAAACCTTCGGGCCTTTGTGTCCGGTGTTCCGTTTTGAAACCGAAGCCGAAGTCATCGCGGCCGCCAACAATACGGAATACGGTTTGGCGGCTTACCTTTTCACTGCCGACACCGCCCGCCAATGGCGCGTCGGCGAAGCCTTGGAATACGGCATGGTCGGCATCAATACGGGCTTAATCAGCAATGAAGTGGCGCCGTTTGGCGGAGTGAAACGCAGCGGTTTGGGGCGCGAAGGCGGCAAATATGGTGCAGATGAATATCTGGAATTGAAATATTTGTGTATTGATGTCGGGTGACGGATGCCGTCCGAACGGCAGTTCGCCGGAGTGCGCCGCATTTCAAGCAGCCTTTATCTGTTGTACAATGCGGCCTGTTTTTACGGTTATTTTTGATTTGAATTAAGATATGATGGAAAACGGAAAAACAGTCTCGAGATGGCGTTTTGCCTTGAAAAGTGCGGGCTGGCACCTTTTAATCAGCCTGTCGGTTGCAGGGCTGGCGGCATTGCTGGTTTTTAAGGTTTGGTATCCTTATCCTTATGCCGAGCTGACGGGAGGTCTGTCGCTTTATCAGCTGGTGGTGGCGGTCGATATCGTATGCGGCCCCCTGCTGACGCTGATATTGTCCAGCCCGAAAAAGACAGGCAGGGCGCGGGCCGTGGATTTTTCCCTGACCGGCGCGATTCAGCTGGCCGCATTGGCGTATGGTTTGCACAGCGTTTCTTTGGCGCGTCCCGTAGTGGAGGCGTTTGAACAGGATCGAATAACTATTGTTACGGCGGCGGAGGTCGTGGTTGAAGATTTGCACAAAGCCCCCGAAGGGCTGCAAAGCCTGTCGTGGTTCGGCATCCGCCGCGTCGGGCTGAAAGAGCCTGATACGGCGGACGAAGAAAACAAAACCTTGGATTTGTCCCTGAAAGGTATCGAACCGAGTATGCGTCCGGACCGGTGGCTGCCGTATTCCGACAAGGAAGCGGAAGAAATCCGTAAGGCGATGAAGCCGCTGAAAAAATTGGCGGATGCGAGAAAAATCGCCGTTGCCGATATTTTGAAGCAGGCAGACATTTCTGAAGATAAAGACTGGTATTTCCTGCCCTTTACCGCCGGCAGGCAGAAAGATTGGATTGTGGTGCTGGACGCGCAGGGAAATGCCCGAGGCTACGCGCCGATAGACGGCTTTATCGCCGACTGAACCCGATGCCGTCTGAAACCGGCGTTCAGACGGCATCCCTGATATGCCGGATATTGCAAACACAACGGCAGCCCCGCTGCCGCCGTATCGTTGGGGAACATAAAAATCATGGATTTCAGTTGGTTGGCAGAACCGCATACCTGGATAGGTTTTGCCACGCTTTTGGTGTTGGAAGTCGTATTGGGGATAGACAACCTTGTCTTTGTGGCGATTTTGGCAAACAAGGTCCAGCCCGCACGGCGCGACCGCGCACGGATTACCGGCCTGGGATTGGCAGTCGTCATCCGCATCATTATGCTTGCTTTTATGGCGCACATCATCACGCTGACCGAGCCGCTGTTCCAAATCGGCGGCCTCGCCGTTTCCGGCAAGGATATGATTATGCTGGCAGGCGGTATTTTCCTGCTGTACAAAGCCACAACCGAGTTGCACGAACGCCTCGAAGGGCACAACCGGTTTGCCGTTGCCGACAACCGGAAAAGGCACGCGCCGTTTTGGGGCGTGGTCGCGCAAATCCTGATATTGGATGCCGTGTTTTCCATCGATTCGGTTATCACCGCCGTGGCGATGGTCGACCATATCGTCGTGGCGATGGGCGCGGTCGTCGTCGCGATGGCGGTGATGATTTCCGCCAGCAAACTCTTGACCGAATTTGTGGACAGGCATCCCACCGTCGTGATGCTCTGCCTGGGTTTCCTGCTGATGATCGGTTTCAGCCTGATTGCCGAAGCCTTCCATTTCCACATTCCCAAAGGCTACCTCTACGCCGCCATCGGCTTCTCGATTTTAATCGAACTGTTTAACCAGATTTCGCAGCGCAACAGCCGCAAAAACGACTACATCGGCAGCTCGTGGCGCAAGCGCACCGCCGAAAACGTTTTGGGTATGATGGGCATACGCGAAAGTGTGCTTGCCGACGCGGGCGGCGAATCCGGGGATGACGCGCATTTTGAAGAAAACGAAAAATCGATGATACGCAGCGTGCTGACGCTTGCCGAACGCCCGATTATGGGGGTGATAATCCCCCGCCGGGACATCGAACGGCTGGACATTTCCCAAAGCCGCGAAGAACAGTATGCCCAACTGCAAAACACGCCTTACAGCCGCCTGCTCGTTGTCGGTAAGGCAGGTGTTGACGAACCGTTGGGCTACATCAACAAAAAAGACCTGCTCGCCCAACTGCTGGCGACGGGCAGCCTCGACATTCAGACGGCATTGCGCCAGCCGCTCGTCCTGCCCGACAGCACCACCGCGCTGGGCGCAATCGAACTCTTCCGCCAAAGCAGCGCGGATTACGCCCTCGTCGTGGACGAATTCGGCGCGGTATTGGGTATGGTAACCATGAAAGACCTGCTCGAAACCATCGCGGGCGAGTTCCCCGAAGAATTCGAACGCGAAGAAGAACCCGCCGTTCAGGGGAATCCCGATGAAAGCCTGACGGTGGAAGGCGTGTTGGAATATGTGGAGCTGGCATCCCAACTCAATCTGCCGCAACAGGAGGAAGATACCGATTTCCATACCGTTGCCGGGCTGATTATGGAAGAATTGCAAACCATCCCCGATGTCGGAGATTTTGCCGATTTTCACGGCTGGCGGTTTGAAGTGGTTGAAAAAGAAGGGCAGCGCATCGAACGGGTCAAAATCACCAAATTGCCCGAAGAATAAGCATTCAGGATAGAAAATGAACGTTTTGATTTCCAACGACGACGGCTACCTCTCAGAAGGCATCGCCATTCTGGCGCGCGTTACGGCGGAATTTGCCAACGTCAGGGTGGTTGCGCCCGAACGCGACAGGAGCGGGGTCAGCAATTCACTGACGCTCGACCGTCCTTTGCAGCTGAAACAGGCGCAAAACGGATTTTACTACGTCAACGGCACGCCGACCGACTGTATCCATATCGGGCAGTCTGTATTTTCGGATTTTCAAGCCGATTTT
This sequence comes from Neisseria lactamica NS19, assembly GCA_000193795.2. GTDB lineage: Bacteria > Pseudomonadota > Gammaproteobacteria > Burkholderiales > Neisseriaceae > Neisseria > Neisseria lactamica_A. The sequence goes on from AEPI01000123.1 coordinate 19,663, forward strand.
GTCTTTTCGGGCATCAACCGGGGCGCAAATATGGGGGACGACACGCTTTATTCGGGGACGGTTGCGGCGGCAACCGAAGCCTACCTTATGGGCATACCCGCCGTGGCATTTTCCTTAAACGACGCTTCCGGACGCTATTGGGCAACCGCAGAAAAGGCACTGTGGACATTGTTGGCGCATTTTTTCAAAAATCTCCCGCAGTCCCCCATTTTGTGGAATATCAATATCCCCGCCGTCTCGCCGGAAGATGTGCGGGGCATTAGAATCGCCCGTTTGGGCAGGCGGCACCACGGTCAGAACGTCATTCCCGCGCGCAATCCGCGCGGCGAACAGATTTATTGGATAGGACCGGTCGGAGAAGTTTCCGATCGGGAAGAGGGAACGGATTTCGGCGAATGCGAAGCGGGTTTCATCACGGTAACGCCGCTGCAAATCGATTTGACCGCTTATCGGGATGTGGCGGAAACGGCGGCGTTTTGGCGTACGGGCTGACCGTTTCGCCAAAGGCAGGCGGGCGTTGCGCTTGAGAAGAACGCGCATTTTTATTATGATATAGCGCATTCAGGCTATATATCGGAACATGAAGGTTATCTTATGTTGAAACAAACGACACTTTTGGCAGCTTGTACCGCCGTTGCCGCACTGTTGGGCGGTTGCGCCACCCAACAGCCCGCTCCTGTCATTGCAGGCAATTCAGGTATGCAGACCGTACCGTCTGCGCCGGTTTACAATCCTTATGGCGCAACGCCGTATAATGCCGCTCCTGCCGCCAACGATGCGCCGTATGTGCCGCCCGTGCAAACTGCGCCGGTTTACACGCCTCCCGCTTATGTTCCGCCGCCTACACCTGCCGTTTCGGGTACATACGTTCCTTCTTATGCACCTGTCGACATCAACGCGGCGACGCATACTATTGTGCGCGGCGACACGGTGTACAACATTTCCAAACGCTACCATATTTCTCAAGACGATTTCCGTGCGTGGAACGGCATGACCGACAATACGTTGGGCATCGGTCAGATTGTTAAAGTCAAACCGGCAGGATATGCCGCACCGAAAACCGCAGCCGTAGAAAGCAGACCCGCCGTGCCGGCTGCCGTACCAAGCCCCGTGAAACCCGCCGCGCAGCCGTCCGTGCAGTCCGCGCCGCAACCTGCCGCGCCCGCCGTGGAAAATAAAGCGGTTTCCGCGCCCGCACCGCAATCTCCCGCCGCTTCGCCGTCCGGTACGCGCTCGGTCGGCGGTATTGTTTGGCAGCGTCCGACGCAAGGCAAAGTGATTGCCGATTTCGGCGGCGGCAACAAGGGTGTCGATATTGCCGGTAATGCCGGACAGCCTGTTTTGGCGGCGGCTGACGGCAAAGTGGTTTATGCCGGTTCGGGTTTGAGGGGATACGGCAATCTGGTCATCATCCAGCACAATTCTTCCTTCCTGACCGCATACGGGCACAACCAAAAATTGCTGGTCGGCGAGGGGCAGCAGGTTAAACGCGGGCAGCAGGTTGCTTTGATGGGCAATACCGATGCTTCTAGAACGCAGCTTCATTTCGAGGTGCGTCAAAACGGCAAACCGGTTAATCCGAACGGCTATATCGCGTTCTGATTTTCTGTCTGAAATCAAGTTGGAAATGCTGTCTGAAAGGTTTTCAGACGGCATTTTTGTTTTTGGCGGCTGTGTTTTCAAAATGGCGTTGAAAAACGGACGGGTCGGAATCGGTCGGTTTTTCTTCAATAAATCAAACCATTACTCCGAATGTTGGAACAATGCCTGTCCGGTATTTCAGAGAGGCGGATTGATGCGGTCTTAAAACACGGACGTTTCCACCCAAGGGATGAAAACATTGGTCCCGACGAAGGGGCAATGTTTTTCAGCGTTCGAGGCCAATCAATTTATCTGAAAACACACGCTTTAAAGTCCGGTTCGGCGGGCGGCGCAGGGTGCGGAAACGGATGGCGCGATGTGTCTGTCTTTCAGACGGCATAGGCCGCCGTCAGCAGCCGCAGGACACGTCTCCGGAGGCTTGCAGGCTGATGTTTCTGCGTTTTTTCGCTTTTTCGTAGCGGCAGCGTTGGCGGTCGGTCAGGATTTCCAGCGGGGGGACGGGGACGGGTTTGCCGTCTTTGACCGCAACCATCGTGAAGTAGCAGCTGTTGGTATGGCGGATTTCGCCGGTGCGGATGTTTTGTGCTTCGACGCGGATGCCGATTTCCATCGAGGTGCGCCCCGTGTAGTTGACAGCGGCGTAAAAGGTAACCAAATCGCCGATGTGGATGGGTTCTTTAAACAGGACTTTGTCAACCGACAGGGTAACGCAATAATTGCCGCTGTAACGGCTGGCGCAGGAATAGGCGACTTGGTCGAGCAGGAGCAGGAGTTCGCCGCCGTGTACGTTGCCGCTGAAATTGGCGGTGTCCGGCATCATCAGTTCGGACATAATGAGTTCGTGGGAAGGCAGTTGGCGTTGTTGTGTCATAGTGTACCTGTTTTAAGAAAGGGTGTTTTGAAATGGGTGCGGGAAAATTTTAGGGAATGGGGAAGTGGAATTCAAGCTAAAAAAAGCTATGATGGGATAGTTTGCAGAAATGGGCCGCCGATGCCGTCTGAAGCCTTCAGACGGCATTTTGTTTAGGAAAGCCAAAAACGGAAAACCAGGAAAAACACGAGTGCCAGCACGGCCGCCCAAACGGCGAGCATCAATCCGGCAACCGCCCGGCCCATACGGTAAACCGGGTTTTTGCGTTCGTCTTCAAGGAGCGGGTTGTGATTTTTTTCGGGTTGTTCGGACATTTTGTTCTCAATCGGAAAAGTTGGAAATGGGCGTAAGGTTACGTTGCCGTGCAAAAAGATTCAAGAAGGAAGGTCAGCAGCCGTCTTCCCAATTTTCGTCCCAAGCGTGTTTCAATGCCGTCTGAACGGTATCGGCATCGAATCCGCGATAGGCGAGGAAGCGCGCCTGTTTTTGTTTTCTTTAAGGTCGGCGGCAGGGTGTTTGAATTTTTTACGCAACACGGCTATGGCGGTCTGTTTTTCGCTTGAGCGGTCGGGAAGCAGCTTGCGGCCGGTTTCTTCATCTATGCCCTGTTGCGCCAAAGCCTGTTTCAGCCTCAATGAACCGTGTTTGCGGCTTTTGCTGCGGATGTAGGCTTCGGCATAGCGCAAATCCGACTGCCAGTTGCGTTCGGCAAATTCGTTTAACACGTTTTCCAGCTCCTCTTCGCTTTCGGCGTGCGGTGCAAGTTTGCGTTTCAGACCGATGCGGCTGACTTCTTGGCGCGAGAGGATGTCCATCGCGCGGGCGCGTAGGGATTTTTGGGGTTTCATGGCGGCGGTTTCGGCGTGCGGCAGGTTTCAGACGGCATAGCGTGCCGTCCGAATGCCTACTCTTCTTTATTTTTCTGCGGTTGCAGGTTTTCGTAAATTTCGGGCAGCGAGCCGATAATCCAGTCGGGACGGGTCGCATCGTCTTGCGAGAGCAGCGTCATATCGCCGTAACCGAAGGTAACGCCGACGCTCAGGCAGCCGGCGGCTTTGGCGGCGATGATGTCGTTGCGCGAGTCGCCGACCATAAGCATATTGGCGGCATCGATGCCCAAAACTCCGGCGGCGTGCCGCAGCGGCAGGGGGCTTGGTTTTTTTTCGGGCAGGCTGTCGCCGCCGAGTATCAGGCTGAAGTAGTCGGCAAGTCCGAGCTGCTTCAACAGTTCGGCGGCAAGGATTTCGTTTTTGTTGGTAATGACTGCCAGCGGGATGCCCAAAGATTTGAGCAATGCCAACCCGGCTTCGGTTTCGGGATAAGGGCGGGTGAAGACGCTTAAGTGGTCGCGGTAGTATTTCATATAGGACACGAAACCTTTTTCCCACAGTTCGGAATCGGCTTCGCGGTCGCGGTCGTTGGTTAAAACGCGGTGAACCAGTTTGCCGATGCCGTCGCCGACGTAGCTTTCGACCACTTTGGCGGGGAGCGGTTTCATACCGAGTTGTTCCAACATCGCTTCTGCGGCGGCGGCAAGGTCGGGAACGGAATCGCACAGTGTGCCGTCCAAATCGAAGGCGACGGCTTGGACGTGTTCGATGGCTGCATTCATAATCCGGTTTCCTGTCGGGTTGAAAGGGTTTATTTTAACATTGTTTGCACAGGGCTTCTAATGTATGGATTGTTAACAATCGCAACAGGTTTTGCAGGCGGTGTTTTTGGATTCTGAGGGCGGAATCGGGCAGGGGTTTGAAATCCCGGCGATGTTCCAATTAAATTTTTAAAAATAAAAGGATGCTTATACTTTTATTTAATTGGACATTTGCTTTTCGGGCGCGGAGGTTGATTTTCTCAGGCAGTGTCCGGGCTGATTCCGTGCGGCTTGAAAAATAAAATCATATATAGATTAATCAAATCGCGCTTGTGCCGACTACATGCTATTACATTTTGTCGGGAAATTGGTTATAGTTGCGAACCTGATGGCTTGTTCCATTCCGAACCTCTCTTTGTGAAAAGGAAGCAAAATGTCTGATGCCGTTGCAAAAGAAACCCTCAATCCGTTTGAAATCGCGCGCAAACAGGTCAAAACCGCCTGCGACCGGCTGAAAACCGATCCGGCCGTTTATGAAATTCTGAAGAGTCCGACCCGCGTGTTGGAAGTCAATTTTCCCGTCAAACTCGACGACGGCACGGTCAAAACCTTCACGGGCTACCGTTCGCAACACAACAACGCCGTCGGCCCCTACAAAGGCGGCGTGCGCTTCCATCCCAGTGTGAATTTGGACGAAGTCAAAGCCCTGTCGATTTGGATGACCATCAAATGCTGCGTTGCGGGCATTCCTTACGGCGGCGGCAAAGGCGGCATTACCTTGGATCCGCGCGATTATTCCGAGGCGGAACTGGAACGCATCGCCCGCGCTTATGCTGAAGCGATTGCCCCGCTGATTGGCGAAAAAATCGATATTCCCGCCCCCGATGTGAACACCAACGGCAAAATTATGTCGTGGATGGTGGATGCTTATGAAAACGTGGTGAAACATTCCGCGCCGGGCGTGTTTACCGGCAAACCGGTCGAGTTCGGCGGCTCTTTGGCGCGTACCGAGGCTACCGGTTACGGCGTGAACTTCGCCGCCGTCCAAGCTTTGGAAAAACTGGGCAAAGACGTGAAAGGCGCGACTTACGCCATTCAAGGCTTCGGTAATGTCGGTTACCACACAGGTTATTACGCGCATCAATCCGGCGCGAAAGTCGTTGCGGTTTCTACTGTCGATGTTGCCATTTACAACGAAAACGGTTTGGATATGGAAGCCCTGTTCAAAGAGTTTCAAGAAAAAGGCTTCATCACCAACGAAGCCGGTTACGGCAAGGAAATTACCAACGCCGAACTTTTGGCTTTGGATGTGGACGTACTTGCCCCTTGCGCGCTGGAAAATCAACTGACTTCCGAAAACGCCGGCAAAGTCCGCGCGAAAATCGTGGTTGAAGGCGCAAACGGCCCGACTACGCCCGAAGCCGACGTTATTTTGCGTCAAAACGGCGTATTGGTCGTGCCCGATATTTTGGCGAACTGCGGCGGCGTGGTCGTTTCCTATTTCGAGTGGGTGCAAAACCTGCAAGGCTATTATTGGGAGTTTGACGAAGTTCAGGAAAAAGAAACCGTCGTCCTGCGCCGCGCGTTCCGCGATATTTGGAACTTGGCGCAAGAGTATGATGTCGATTTGCGAACCGCGTCTTATATGATGAGTATCCGCCGTGTTGAAAAAGCGATGAAGCTGCGCGGCTGGTATTGATGTTTGAACAAAGGATGCCGTCTGAAGCCTTCAGACGGCATTTTTGTGCGGGCGGGATTAATGGCGCGGATGACCGATTTGGAAGATTATAGTGAATTAAATTTAAACCAGTACAGCGTTGCCTCGCCTTGCCGTACTATTTGTACTGTCTGCGGCTCGCCGCCTTGTCCTGATTTAAATTTAATCCACTATAAAGTCGAGTAGTTCGCCTGTTTTTGGCACACGCTTTGATCGGGGAAGTCGGCTTTGTGTTCGACACTGGCTTTCCAGAAGCCTTGGCGCAAGGGGATGATGTCCACTTCGCCTTTGCCGTCTGTGCTGTCGGAGAAAGCCTGTGCTTCGGTGCTGATAAATAAATTATTGTCTGATATATGGTTTTTGAGAAATGAAAAAGCCGGTTGGGTGTAACGGGCTTGTCTGATAAGATGGCAAAATTTTTGAATGGAGAGAAAAGATGCCCTATGTCAATATTAAAGTAACCGGTGGTAAGGAAGCGCCGAGTACGGAGCAGAAGGCGGAGCTGATACAAGGTGTAACGGAATTGTTGGGTCGTGTATTGGGTAAAAATCCTGAGACGACAGTGGTCGTTATCGATGAAGTGGATACCGATAACTGGGGCATAGGCGGCAAAAGCGTCAGCGAACGGCGCAAAGAGGGCAGGTGAAAAGCCTGAAAAACCCTGCCCTGATGCTTTAAATTCTGCGTGAAAAAGAGTACATTCCCACCCATTGCCCAAAATTTACGGAACACATTATGGATAAGTTTCCCAAGTCTGCAAAGCTCGACCACGTCTGCTACGACATACGCGGGCCGGTTCACAAAAAAGCCCTTCAGCTTGAAGAGGAGGGCAATAAAATCCTTAAACTCAATATCGGCAACCCTGCGCCGTTCGGCTTTGAAGCCCCTGATGAAATCTTGGTCGATGTCATCCGCAACCTGCCGACTTCGCAAGGCTATTGCGATTCCAAAGGGCTGTATTCCGCCCGCAAAGCCATTGTTCACTACTATCAGACCAAAGGTTTGCGCGATATTACGGTAAACGATGTCTATATCGGCAACGGCGTGTCCGAGCTGATTACGATGTCTATGCAGGCGTTGCTCAACGACGGCGACGAAATCCTGATTCCCGCGCCCGACTACCCCTTGTGGACGGCGGCGGCAACGCTTGCGGGCGGTACGGTACGCCATTATCTGTGCGACGAAGAAAACGGCTGGTTTCCCAACCTTGCCGATATGGAAGCCAAAATCACGCCCAAAACCAAAGCCATCGTCGTCATCAACCCCAATAACCCGACAGGCGCGGTGTACAGCAGGGAAATCTTGTTGGAAATCGCCGAACTGGCGCGCAAACACGGTTTGATTATTTTCGCCGACGAAATTTACGACAAAATCCTTTATGACGGCGCGGTTCACCACCACATCGCCGCGCTTGCCCCCGACCTTTTGACGGTAACGTTCAACGGTTTGTCCAAAGCCTACCGCGTTGCCGGATTCCGCCAAGGCTGGATGGTGCTCAACGGGCCGAAACATCATGCAAAAGGTTACATCGAGGGTTTGGATATGCTCTCGTCCATGCGCCTGTGTGCCAATACGCCGATGCAGCATGCGATTCAGACGGCATTGGGCGGTTATCAGAGCATTAACGAATTCATCTTGCCCGGCGGGCGGCTTTTGGAACAGCGCAACAGGGCGTGGGAACTGGTCAACCAGATACCCGGCGTATCCTGCGTCAAACCGATGGGCGCGATGTATATGTTCCCAAAAATCGATACCGAAATGTACCGTATCCACGATGACATGAAATTCGTTTACGATTTGCTGGTGCGCGAAAAAGTCTTGCTGGTACAGGGAACGGGGTTTAATTGGATTAAACCCGACCATTTCCGCATTGTCACGCTGCCTTACGTCCATCAGATTGAAGAGGCGATGGGCAGGCTGGCAAGATTCCTGCAAACCTACCATCAGTAGGATTCTGATAAAAAATGCCGTCTGAAACGGAGATTCCCGTTTCAGACGGCATTTTCAACAGCAGGAACGAATCAGGCAAATTTCAGTCTGTCGCCGTCGGCTTCCACCCTGATTTCGCTTTCGGGCGCATAGTTTCCGGCAAGCAGGGCTTTTGCCAGCGGGTTTTCGATTTCCGATTGGATCGCGCGTTTGAGCGGGCGCGCGCCGTAAATCGGGTCGAAACCGGCTTTGGCGATGATGTCCAGAGCGGCATCGGAAACAGCCAGGCGCAGGTTTTGTTTTTCCAAACGTTTTTCCAAACCTTTAAGCTGGATTTTCGCAATGTTGCGGATATTATCCTGATCCAGTCCGTGGAACACGACCACTTCGTCGATACGGTTGATCATTTCAGGACGGAAATGTTCTTTCACATCCTCCATCACAACTTCTTTCACCGCTTCGTAGTCCTGCGTGCCCATTTGTTGGATGTGCTGGCTGCCGATGTTGGAAGTCATCACAATCACGGTGTTTTTGAAATCTACCGTCCTGCCTTGTCCGTCGGTCAAACGACCGTCATCCAATACTTGCAACAGGATGTTGAACACGTCGGGATGGGCCTTTTCCACTTCGTCCAAAAGAATCACGCTGTACGGTTTGCGGCGCACTTGTTCGGTCAAGTAGCCGCCTTCTTCGTAGCCGACATAGCCCGGAGGCGCGCCGATGAGGCGGGCAACAGCATGTTTTTCCATATATTCGGACATATCGATGCGGATCAGATGATCTTCGCTGTCGAACAGGAAGCCTGCCAAGGCTTTGCACAACTCGGTTTTACCCACGCCGGTCGGGCCCAAGAACAGGAAGCTGCCGTAAGGTTTATTCGGATCGGCCAAACCGGAACGGCTGCGGCGGATGGCATCGGACACGGCGCGCACGGCTTCGTCTTGACCAACCACGCGGCGGTGCAATACTTCTTCCATTTTCAGCAGTTTGTCGCGTTCGCCTTCCATCATTTTTGACACAGGAATGCCGGTCATACGGGAAACAACTTCTGCGATTTCCTCTGCGCCGACATTATTACGCAAGAGTTTGTTTGCCGGTTTTGTGCTGTCCGTATCTACCCGTTCGGCGGCTGCACGCTGTTTTTCCAAATGCTCCAAATCTTCATACATCAATTTTGAAGCCAGTGCCAAATCGCCTTGCCGTTTTGCCTGTTCGATTTTAATTTTGACTTCGTCAATTTGTTTCTTAATATTGGCAGCACCGTCTGAAATTGCTTTTTCGGCTTTCCAGATTTCGTCTAAATCGGCGTATTCTTTTTGCAGACCGTTGATTTCCTCGTCTATCAGTTCCAAACGTTTTTTGCTGGCATCGTCTTTTTCTTTTTCAACGTGCGCCTTTTCCATCCGAAGCTGAATTAGACGGCGGTCGATTTTGTCCATTGCTTCCGGCTTGGTTTCTTTTTCCATCTTGACACGGCTGGCGGCTTCGTCAATCAAATCAATCGCTTTGTCGGGCAGGAAGCGGTCGGTGATGTAGCGGTCGCTCAACTCTGCTGCGGCAACGATGGCGGGGTCGGTGATGTCGATGCCGTGGTGGATTTCATAGCGTTCCTGCAAACCGCGCAAAATAGCAATGGTGTCTTCCACGCTTGGCTCGCCAACCAATACTTTTTGGAAACGGCGTTCGAGTGCCGCGTCTTTTTCGATGTATTGGCGGTATTCGTCCAAGGTGGTCGCACCGATGCAGTGCAATTCGCCGCGTGCCAAAGCCGGTTTCAACATATTGCCCGCATCCATCGCGCCGTCGGTTTTGCCCGCGCCGACCAAAGTATGGATTTCGTCGATGAAAATCAGAGTGTTGCCGTCGTCTTTCGCCAAATCGTTCAACACGCCTTTCAAGCGTTCTTCAAATTCGCCGCGGTATTTCGCGCCGGCAATCAAAGCCGCCAAGTCCAGAACCAAAAGGCGTTTGTTACGCAGGGATTCGGGTACTTCGCCGTTGACGATACGTTGCGCCAAGCCTTCAACAATAGCGGTTTTACCTACGCCAGGCTCACCAATCAGCACAGGGTTGTTTTTGGTACGGCGTTGCAATACCTGAATCGCACGACGAATCTCATCATCACGACCGATAACGGGGTCGAGCTTGCCGTCGCGGGCGCGCTGGGTCAGATCAAGTGTGTATTTTTTCAAAGCATCGCGTTGGTCTTCAGCATTCGCATCATTCACGTTTTGTCCTCCTCGTACCGCGTCAATCGCGGCATTGATATTTTGTTCGGTCGCGCCGGCTTCTTTCAGGATTTTGCCGGTCGCATCGTTCTGCTGCACCAAGGCGAGCAGGAAAAGTTCGCTGGCGATATAGGCATCGCCGCGTTTGGTTGCAGCCTTGTCCATCAAGTTCAATACAGCTTGCAGCTCACGGCTAGGCAGAATATCGCCGCCCTGACCGGATACTTTCGGCAGGCTGTTCAAATGTTGCTGCAAACGCTGTTTCACCTGCGGCACATTCACGCCCGAATGCGCCAAGAGTGCGGCTGCTCCACTGTTTTGGTCGTCAAGCAGGGCTTTCAGCACAAAGCCCGCTTCCAAATAGCTGCTGTCCGCAGCCAATGCCAAACTCTGGGCTTCTGCAAGAGCTTGTTGAAATTTGGCGGTTAATTTGTCGTATCGCATTTTCTTTTCCTTTTGGAAACGTCCATTGTTGAAGCCTATATGTGCATAATTGTGGATAACTCAAGTGTCAGATTTTAACTTTTTAGGTTTAATTGATTATCTTATTGAATATTATTGAAATAAATTTTTTGATTTATGTGTATAACTTAATCTCTCCAATGGGGAAGCGTCCGATGCCGTCTGAACAAATATTGTGAATCGGGTATAATCGGCGCATCTTTTCCCTTTCAGACGGCATTGATGCCGTAAGGATATTTTATGAGCAAAAAACGAGTTCTGACCGGCGTAACCACCACCGGCATCCCGCATCTGGGCAACTACGTCGGCGCCATCCGCCCCGCCGTCCGCGCGGCGCAAAACCCCGATACCGAATCCTTCCTCTTCCTTGCCGATTACCACGGCATCATCAAATGCCACGAGCCGGAGATGATTCACCAATCCACCCGGGCCGTTGCCGCCACTTGGCTTGCCTGCGGACTCGACCCCGAGCGCACCACCTTTTACCGCCAAAGCGACATTCCCGAAGTGATGGAATTGAACTGGATTCTGACCTGCATCACCGCCAAGGGTTTGATGAACCGCGCCCACGCCTACAAAGCCGCCGTGCAGGCAAATGTCGAAAACAATCAGGAAGATCCTGATTTCGGCGTGGAAATGGGTTTGTTCAGTTATCCCATCCTGATGACTGCCGATATTTTGATGTTCAACGCCAACGAAGTCCCCGTCGGACGCGACCAAATCCAACACGTCGAAATGGCGCGCGACATCGCCGGCCGCTTCAACCACCGCTTCCAAGAACTCTTCACCCTGCCCGAAGTGAAAATCGACGAAAACGTCGAACTCTTGGTCGGCTTGGACGGACGCAAAATGTCCAAATCCTACGGCAACACCATTCCGCTTTGGGAAAACGACAAGAAAACCCAAAAATCGGTTAACAAAATCATCACCAATATGAAAGAACCCGGCGAGCCGAAACAGCCTGATGAAAGTCCTCTGTTTGAAATCTACAAAGCCTTCTCCACGCCGTCTGAAACCGCAGCATTCACACAAATGCTTGCCGACGGCCTGGCGTGGGGCGAAGCCAAAAAACTTTTGGCGGCGAAAATCAACGCCGAGCTGGCAGAACCGCGCGAACGCTACAACGAGCTGACCGCCGACCCTTCGCAAATCGAAGACATCTTACAGGCAGGCGCGGCGAAAGCGCGCAAAGAAGCGCGCGAATTATTGGACAAAGTACGCGATGCGGTCGGTATCCGCCCGTTGAAATAAACCCAATGCCGTCTGAACTTCCGCCTGTCGCGTTTCAGACGGCATTTTGAAACCATCAGGAGTGTGGAATGCTGAAAACATCTTTTGCCGTGCTAAGCGGCTGCCTGCTGCTTGCAGCCTGCGGCAAATCCGAAAATACGGCGGAACAGCCGCAAAATGCAGTGCAGGGTGCACCGAAACCGGTTTTCAAAGTCAAATATATCGACAATACGGCGATTGCCGGTTTGGATTTGGGACAAAGCCGCGAAGGCAAAACCAACGACGGCAAAAAACAAATCAGCTATCCGATTAACGGCTTGCCGGAACAAAACGTTATCCGGCTGATCGGCAAGCATCCCGGCGACTTGGAAGCCGTCAGCGGCAAATGTATGGAAACCGGCGGCAAAGGCGCGCCTTCGGGCTGGGCGGAAAACGGCGTGTGCCATACCTTGTTTGCCAAACTGGTAGGCAATATCGCCGAAGACGGCGGCAAACTGACGGATTACCTGATTTCGCATTCCGCCCTGCAACCCTATCAGGCGGGCAAAAGCGGCTATGCCGCCGTGCAGAACGGACGCTATGTGTTGGAAATCGACAGCGAGGGGGTGTTTTATTTCCGCCGCCGCCATTATTGAGGTATTCAAAAATTCCATAATGCATTTGAGTTTTCCAAGCCCTTTCAGGAAGGTGGCAGCAACAAGTTTTTTGTCCTGATGGCGGCTGCCTTGGCGGCTTGTTCCCAAGAGGCCAAACAAGAGACTAAGGAAGCGGCCCAAGCCGTCGGATCCGATGTTATAGTGGATTAACAAAAACCGGTACGGCGTTGGCTCGCCTTAGCTCAAAGAGAACGATTCTCTAAGGTGCTGAAGCACCAAGTGAATCGGTTCCGTACTATCTGTACTGTCTGCGGCTTCGTCGCCTTGTCCTGATTTTTGTTAATCCACTATAAAGACACTGCGGCTTCTGCCGCCGAAGAAGCGAAAGACCAAGCCAAAGATGCTGCGGCTGATGCAAAGGCAAGTGCCGAGTGTGGGGGACTGTTAGTTTTTGCACAAGGTACAAATAGAAGTAAAAAAACGCTGAAATCTCGGAAAGAAGTGGATTTCAGCGTTTTTTTGTATCCGGAAAAGTTACGCTAGCTTTTTCACAAAACCGCGCCGGAATGCGCGGTTTTTTGTTTGAAGCTGACGAGATTAGGGAATTTTTAAAACTATTTTAAGAGGGTTTTAAAATCAGTTTACGGTACGGCCGAACCATTCTACCCGGCCGATGATGGCTATATCGGTGTTGTCGGCTGTGAGGTCGATTTCAAAAGGCTCGTAGAGTGGATTGGCGGATTTAACCAAGAGCCGGCCGGGCAGGCGTTGGATGTTTTTGACGAACAGGTCGTTTCCTATGCGTAGGACGTACAGGCCGTCGCGCGGCTCAGTTTCGGCGTGGTTGATTAGGATGTTGTCACCGTGGTTGAGGATGCCTTCCATTGAATCGCCTTTGACGGCGATTACGGAGAGCTTGTCTGTTTGGCGGGTGACGTAGTTTTCTATCCAGTATCGGCGGAAAACCAAGCAGAACAAAGGTTCTTCGCCGAAGACCGGTGCGCCATACCCTGCTACTGCGGCTACGTTGTAGCTCGGCACGAATACAAACTCTGACAGGTTGACGGGAGCCTATGGTGTCGTACTAGTCTATTGAAATTATTCTAGAAATTTAATAATGCACTGAATGCTTGAACCAGGAGCATAACCTTTGTTACAACCTTTCGCAACATAATCTATGGCGGCCTTACCTATTAGGTCAGCTTCTCTGTATTTTTCTATTAACTGTATTTCTTCTTTATCAAGAAATTCTGCTTTAAAAACATAATTCATATCTGCACCTAATTCAGCAAATAAAAATAATGTCTTAGCTTCTGGAGCTTCTTCACCTTTTTCAAAACGAGTCCATTTTGCAGCAGTTACTTCGCAGGCTTTTGCGACCTCACGTACTGACAATTTTAAACGTTTTCTCTCAGCTTGAAGACGATTTGAGAACCAAGAAACAATTTCCATTCTTCTTCCTTCTAGATATTTAAGCAACTAACTAAGCAACAAAATTTTTTCGGTTGCTTAGTTAAAATTATTTAATATCATATAGATATATAAATATGATTTTTGAATAAAATTGTAACTAAGCAACCAATTTTTTAAAAATAGTTGCTTAGCCCTACCCTTCAGGCTACTTCACCAACCGTAATACCGACTTCTTTTTTCTCCTGTGTTTTGGCGATAGTCAAAATAATCTCACGACTTTTATTTGTTGATTGTCGATAGTTTTGAAGCAGTTCTAATTCATCTTTGCTGAGTTCGTTTGAATTTTCAGACGGCCTATTTCCTGTGAAAAGGAAATTTACATCTGCACCTAATGCACAAAAAGAGAAAATAATTTCACAGTTTGGTAGAAATTGACCACGCTCATATTTTCCCCACATCTCACGTGTAATGCCGCATTTCTCAGCAAGTTGAGACTGAGTCAAACCTAACTTTTTTCTTTCTACTTTCAATCGATTAGCAAAAAGAGAAATATTTTCCACAAAATAATCCTTGCAAAAGAGAAATATTTTTCTCATAATTCAAAAAAGAGAACAGCACTAGTGCTTATTTAGTTATGTATTCTAACACAGTCAGAAAGGACTATCTATGTTGATAACTGTCGAGAAATTAAAAGAAAATTTTGAAAAAGAAGGCAAGACTCTGGCTTCTTGGGCGCGTGAAAACGGCTATCAGCCACGCGAAGTTTACTTAGTTGTCGGCGGGCAGAATAAGGCTAAATACGGCAAGGGTTTTGAAATTGCGAGAAAACTTGGGCTGAAGTGAGGTTGATATGAATGAAATATCTAGCCGAGAGTTATCTGAAATATTAAATAAATCAAGGCAAGCATTAGACAAAAAAGCTTTAAAAGAAAACTGGCTTTATAAATTTTCAGACGGCCAAGGCAAAGGCGGGAAAGTCAAGCAATACTTAATCGCTTCCCTCCCTGCCAAAATCCGGGCAGCCATTATGAAACGGCAGTCGGACGAGTTGGCGGAGAAGATGCCGAAAACCCTGCCCCAAGTCAGACCGGGGACGGCGATGTCGGCTCAGGCACTGGCTGAAGCGGCCAAGCTGTTGAACGAGAAACAACGGTCGGTGGCGGATGCGCGATGTGCGGTGGTGGCGGCGGTGTTGGGGATTAAATATCAATACGGTTGCTCTGCGAAGGCTGCGGTGGCTCAGTTTTTGGGCTTGCTGGCAGAAGGCAAATTGGACGCGGTTACGCTCGGTAACTTGGAAAAGGCCAATGACCGCAGCCGGTCGGCGAAGGTTGGCGAACGTACTTTAGACGGCTGGATATCTGCCTACCTTAAGGCGGAAAACGCGACGGAGCGGTTGGTGGCTTTGGCTCCGAAGACGACGAAGGCGGTCAAGCCGATTGAGAGCTACGGTTGGTTGCCGATGTTTATGCAGTTTCACAACATCCCTTCAGCTCCGAAGCTGGCGCACAGCTACCGCCGGTTTGTGCAGTGGGCGGAAGCGGAAAATATGCCGGTCAATGATGTGCCTAATTTGAGTATGGTGCGGCGCGTTTGGGACAAGCTGCCGATGATTATGCAGGAGCGTGGCAGGAAAACGGGGGCGGCTTATAAATCGCTGCTGCCTTATGTGAAACGTGATTGGGGGGCTTTGAAGCCGAACGATGTTTGGATCGGCGACGGCCACAGCTTTAAGGCGAAGGTGGCTCATCCGGTACACGGCAGGCCGTTTAAGCCTGAGGTGACGGTGATTATTGATGGTTGTACGCGGTTTGTGGTCGGGTTTTCGGTCTCTCTTGCTGAAAGTTGTGTGGCGGTATCGGATGCTCTGCGTATCGGGGTCAAGCACTTTGGTTTGCCGATTATTTATTACTCGGATAACGGCGGCGGCCAAACCGGCAAGACGATAGACCATGAAATCACGGGTATTACGTCCCGACTGGGTATCCGGCATGAAACGGGTATCGCGGGCAATCCGCAAGGGCGCGGCATCATCGAACGATGGTGGAAAGACAATCTGATTGAGATGGCGCGGCAGTATGAGACGTTTGCGGGCGCGGGGATGGACAGCAGTACGAAGAACCTGATGTACCGCAAGATGGAAAGTGCTTTTAATGCTTTGGAAAAAGGCAAGGATTTGACGGAGGAACAACAGAAATATTTGAAAAAACTGCCGAGCTGGTCGCGTTTTATCGCGGATGTGGCCAAGTGTATCGACGAATACAACAACCGCCCGCACGGCGAGCTGCCCCGACATCCGGACGGCGGGCATTATTCGCCGAAGGCTTATCGGGAAATGAGGCTGGAACAGGACGGTATCGCGCCGGATATGTTGTCGGCGGAAGAGCTGGCGACGATGTTTATGCCGCAAGAGGTGCGAAAGGTACAGCGCGGTTGGCTGGATTTGTTCAACAACTCTTATTTCTCAACCGAGCTGGCGGAGTATCACAAGGACGAGGTACGGGTCAGCTACGATTTGAGCGATGCGTCGACGGTCAATGTGTTTGATATGGACGGCAAGTTTATCACTAAGGCGCAGGCCAACGGCAATACCCGCGAGGCTTTCCCGACGGCGCGTATCGACCAACTGGCGGAAAAACGCCGAAAAGGCAAAATCAAGCGGGCGGAAAATGCAATCAAGCTTGCAAACGCGGAAGTCAATCCGGCACTGGAACAGGCTGCGGTTTGGGACGAGCTGGGACATTTGGGCGGAAACGTCATCGAGGCGAAGTATGCGGTATTGCCGAAAACGGGCACAGACGACGGGATTTTCTTGTTTGAGGCGGATAGAAGTTAGAACGGTTTTAAACCTCTTTTAAAAGGACTAAAAAAATGAAACAAATTAATCAAGCATTGCAACAAAAACTGGCTGAATTTAAAGAAAAATCGGGTATGAGCCAAACCCAGCTGGCACGCGGTATCGATACTTCGCCGGCATCCGTCAGTATGTACCTGAACGGTACTTATGCGGCAAAAGGCGGTAATTATGAAACCATCGAGCCGAAAATCGAAGCGTTTTTGGAGATGCAGGAAAGCAAAGCGCGACGCGAAGAGCCGGTGTTTGGTTTTGTATCGACTAAGACGACACGCCGCATTGCGGAAGTGATGCGCGATGCGCACGAAGGCGGCGAAATAGTGGTGATCTACGGTCAGGCGGGATTGGGCAAGACTCAGGCGGTCAAAAACTACTGCGAGAAAAACCCTGCGGCCATCTTGATTGAGGCTAATCCGAGCTTTACGGCACTTGTGCTGATGCGCAAGTTGGCGACTGCGGCGAAGGTATCGGCGATGGGCAGCCTGAATGATTTGTTTGAGTCTGTATCTGACCGCCTGCGCGATTCGGGCCGTCTGATTGTGGTCGATGAAGCGGAAAACCTGCCTTTACGCGCCCTTGAGATTATCCGCCGATTGCACGACAACACGGGCTGCGGCTTGGTGTTGAGCGGTATGCCGCGACTGGTGGCGAACCTGCGCGGTAAGCACGGCGAGCTGGTACAGCTTCACAGTCGTGTGGCGGGTGCGCTGCCTTTGGGCGATACGATGCCCGACGCGGAGTTGGAACAGATTGCGCGGGCAACACTACCCGAAGCCGATGATGAAACGATTGCGGAGCTGGTCAAACAAAGCAACGGCAATACGCGCCGGATGAGCAAATTGATGCGCGGCGCGGTACGCACGGCAAACAAGAACGGTATCAAGGTGCAGGCCGGTATCGTTAAGAAATACAGCTCCCTGATTATCCGATAAGAAAGATAGTGTATTTCACGGTCAAATAACTTTACATTTCTTGACCTTGCAAGAATACACACCCCGACTTGTTCGGGATGTTTGTTCCGTTTTGAATGGATTTGATGTTTTAATTTATGTTTTATTTTCAATAAATTGAAAATTTACTAGGCTTTTGGCCGCGTTAAATCTATTTATATCTTTCCACTTGGAAATCTTGGCCGTTCTGCAAAAGCGTAAACGCTATTACCGCCAGTTTCCTCATTATGGCGATTAATATCAGCTTTATATGTTTTCCCTTGTTTTTCAGACGGCCTACAAATTCAGGAAAGGCATTGCAACGATATGCAACAAGGGCAGGCATATAAAGGCTTTTCCTTATTTCCGAACTTCCTATTTTTGATATTCTGCTTTTTCCGTTTACGCTTGTTCCTGATTGAAATTTTCTAGGGTCTAGGCCTAGATAAGCCGTGAACTGTTTTGCATTTTTAAATTCATGTTTTTTATAGGTTGATAACAATACGGCTGTCGCTTGCTCGCCTATGCCTGTTATTGTTTTCAGCCTTTTGCGAAGGTTGTTATAGCTTGGATTGTCTTTGTAGAACTGGAGTAATTGCTTTTTGACTATATGTATTTGTGCTGTCAGGTTTGAAATAGTTGTTTGAATATGGGATTTGATATAGTCGGGTGCTTCGTGTTGTTTGGCTTTTTCTGTTGCGCGTTGCTGTTTCAGATAGTCTAAATATCGGGCGATTTCCTGTAATTGCTTCTGTTCTTTTGCTGGCGGTTTCCATGCTTTTAATTTGTGCTTTCTGTCTTGGCAATATTGAGCTATCAACTTTGCGTCTTGTTTATCTGTTTTTGATCGTTGTAGTTCTGCTATCGCATATCCTTTTATCTTTCGTGGATTCTCTACGGTAATTGTGTATCGTAAATAAAGATATTCGGCTAATGCTTCGTAATATGTGCCTGTTGCTTCGCACACGCAATGAAGCTTATCGGTTACTTTATGACTTTGTAGCCAATTTATTAATTGTTCAAATCCTCCTTTGTTGTTCTGAAACTTCTTTTGATGATTTTGACCGTCTGCAATCAAACAGCAATCTATTGTTAGCTTTGAAACGTCAATTCCTAAGTACATGGTTTAACCTTATTAATTCGGGCTTTTTGCCCTAGATAGTGTTCAAACTTAAGATGTACGAAAGCCCACGCTTCTATCTTTCTTACAAGCTGTACGCTTTGGCCGTACTTTCGAAGTCGTGGGCTTTACTTGGTGTTTCGTCAAACGCCAAGCCCTCAATGGGCTGATTTACTCATTCAGGGCTTGAAGCTTACCGTCTTTGCCGTTTCTGATTCTATTATGGTTACTGGTTTTGGTAAATATTTCTGTTGCGACCCGAATGTCTGATTTTTTTAGGCGTATCTCAGTCTGGAATCACTCCGTTAGTGGGTTTCCGGTATTGAAAAACAGTTCATAAAAAAGGAAAAGGGGGTGTTCGTAAAGATTGGGCAAAAAGCGCGCCCAATCTTTACAAAGCTTCCCCCTTTTCCTTTTTTCTGCCCTATTTTCCTGCACCTACAACCCCCGAACGAAGCGATTCCAGACTGAGACACTTTAAAAAAAAACAGCCATTCTAACAGTTAACCCCCTTCACTCAGCTCAAGCCATCCTGAGGGGTAAGGGCTGAAACCGAAAGATTTTTATTTTGAATGAAAGGAACTTTATGACATAGATTCAGGCGCAAAAATCAAAGAGCGGTGGGGATAAGCAAAAATCCCCAAGCCTGAGAACAAGGGGATTTTTTGCATTCCTGCCAAGTGTGAAACTTACAGGAAAATCAAATGCAGATAAATTTGAAATTTGGCAAACTGCTTTTGACTATCACGATTGATATACGGTTTATTCTAGCCGTTATCATACTGATAAGTCAATAACCCACGACAAGAACCGCCCGATTAAGGGCGGTTTTCTAATTGAAAACGCCTCCGCCCGAATCTTCAAATATCTTGCCCTTTTCTTCCCAGTTGTCATACATCAAGTTTTGTTAGGGCTTTCCGCCCATTACGAGAACTTGGGGCTTGTCCGCTTTCGCGGACTGTGCCGCCTGTTCCGTCCTTTGCTGTTCGTCCTTGTAGGGATTAAAGGGTAAGCCGTTTCTTGCGTAATCTTTGCACATTGCCTTTGTAATTTCCTTCAAGGGCGTTCCCTGTTGGGAATAACATGTGCAATCTGATTTTCCGCCTTCTATGCATCCTACGATTTGCTCAAAGGTTTTTACTTGTCGGACTGTGTTATAAATAGGCTTGCTTTCGGGCTTTTCGGATAAAGTCGGCACAAAGTCTTCGGGTTTCAGATTGTCGGAATGCTCAAAAGGCGCTATCTCTGATGATGCCGTCTGCTCCGTCATCGTCTGCACAACGCTTTCTTTTTGTGCTTCCTGCTCAATCTGGCCGCCTGTGTTTTTGCTGTAAACTTGAAACATACCGTAACTTTTCCAGCCTATAAACCCTATAATCGCAATCAACGCCCAAACCGCCCAAGGTACTTTTTTCTTAAACTTTTGGTGTTGGCTTGCGGATTTATAGTATTTGAAGGCTTCTTTAGGCGGTTTCCAACTTGCGACTTCCACGCCGCTTACACCTGCCGGATTGTCCAACGAGGTTACGCATTTATACCAAGAATACTGTTTCATGCCGATTGCCTTGCGTTCAAGGTGTACATGCTTTGAAACAAGGTTGCGGACAAATATATCAAGTTGGCTCGGGTGCTGCGTCATCAAAATAACGGTATGCCCGTGATGGCGTAATTCTGTCAGTTCTTGAATATAGGGCGGAACGGGACGGCCTGCCGCGCGTACCGGGTAAGTGTAGTGCGCTTCGTCAACAATCAGCACCGCGCCTTCCGGTATGACATCACGAAGCGGGGCGGACATGATTTGTTCTTCCGTCAGTTCGTGGGCATTGAACTTGCGTTTGTCCAATCCGTCGATATGGCAGAAATAAAGCGGCCTGTCTACTTCCGTGCCGTCTTCCAATTTCATTTTGAACAATCCGTCTTCGTTGTTCAAAATCATAGAGACGACACGAGAGGTTTTGCCCGTCCCCATATTTCCCGTAAACAAATAAATCATGTTTCTGCCTTATCTCGGAAAGACAAACGTCAGTTTTTTCAATGCGTGCATACCAATAAAGAATGAAAACGCGCCGAACAGATAGCCCAAACCCTGCCCGAATCCCGAAATTAAAAGAAGGTTCAATATGTCGGAAGGCATGGAATTGATCGCGTTGGCCGTGTAATCCTTGAACTTGTTCAGTGCGATGAGATACCCGGCATAGGTTACAAATGTCATACCCGTTGCAATGATGATTCTGACAATCAGCATTTTCAGGAGTATGCCTAAAAGTGGAATGAGACCGGCGAGCAATGGCATTTATTTCCCCCTCAACGAACCGAAAACGACAAAAGCCGACATAATGATAAAGGCGAGCAGTACGGCAAATCGGATTTTTTCCGCAAACACGCATAACGGCTCATAGCTTGCCTGATATTGCCTACCGAAAACATGAAAGGTTTTCGGCTGCGGACATACGCCGTTAGACGGTAAAAAGTTATCTGAAGACCATGTTTTATCGTCTGTAACCTGCGGTATTCTTATATCGTCAAACATGCCGTCTGAAGGTTCGCCCATCTCCTGACAGGCTAGGATTGTCGGGAAATACTTGCATAAAAAACCACCGTCTTCGCCTTCTTTCCTTTCTTTGCCGTCCCTGCCGTTTGTGCGTCCCGGAACGGCGGGGGAATCGGGTCTTGTGCCGGGCTGTCCGTCCGTATCGGGATTTGCATTGGGATTCAAATCGGGGGCGGGTTCGGGATTGGGACGCGTGCCGGGGTGCTCATTGGGGTTCGGGTTGTTTGCAGGGTTTTCGGCGGGCGATACTTCGGGCAGCGGCTGTGCGTTCGGTGCTTCCGCGCTTCCGGGGGTTAAATCGGGACGCGGGATTACTTGGACATCCACCGTGGTGTTGCCTTGCGCA
>AEPI01000122.1 GCA_000193795.2 Neisseria lactamica NS19
GAGAAGGGGTAAGCCCTTCCCAATCGGGACGACACATAGGGCGGTGCTTGATGCGTTGAAACATTGTTGCGTTCGGGAGTGTGGTCAAACAGGCGGTCATTGTAAACGGTATTGCAGTTTATAGACAGTGTGCCGCCCGCCCGGCGCGGAAAATGCCGGCAAATTTACCGCCGCCCAACGCCACGGCGTACACAAGCGCGCATCAGGCGCGGCACTATAGTGGATTAACAAAAATCAGGACAAGGCGAGCCAACGCTGTACTGGTTTAAATTCAATTCACTATATGTGTTGAAACATCGCCCCAAACCCGATACAATCCGCCTTTGAACATCATTGAAAATCGTTATTTTTTAATCAGTTGAAACCAAATCCCGGAGCCGAAAAATGAATCCAGCCCCAAAAAAAACCCCTTCTCTTCTCTTCTCTTCTCTTNTCTCT
>AEPI01000121.1 GCA_000193795.2 Neisseria lactamica NS19
CCGTTTTTTACGGTGGAAAAAGCCCGGATTGTTCGGATAGACAAAATGGGCGCAATGGGCTTTGAAATACGCCCTTTTTACGCGCTCCCTGTCCCTTTCCCTGCAACGCCTATATTCCAAACCTGCAATAATTTCAATCGGATCTATACCCATCACGTCGGCAATATCCAAGACGACGGCAAAGGGAAACCTAAGCCGGTTGCGCCGGTATTGGGACACTTCTGACGGTGTAACCGCCCATCTTTTGGAAAGCGCGTAATCCGAACGCACACGTAACCGCTCTTTGGCGGCATCCAGCCATTGGGATTGTGAAAGCATAATAAAATCAAAGCCTTTGCGAAAACCTGTAATTTAATGATACAGATTTTTGCAAAGGCTCTCTATTTGAGCATATGCTCCTTATTGTTTTATGTCTTTGGAATTGCTTTCGGGTAGGTCTGAAAATTCGATTGTTGACGCTGAACCATCAAAGGACATTGCACAAAGTCCCTTACCTTTGCTTTGGGCGCATTGCATTCCTGCTTCAGTCCCGTTATTGAATCCGTACAGAAATATACCGAATGACCAAATGGAAAAAGCGATAAAGACGGTAATCCATTTCAGGGCTTTTTTCATATCAGTTACCTATAGTGATTTTTCCGTCTTCATCTATTTTTGCAAATTGTATTGCTTTAGGACATTCTCCGGATTTTGTGCGTCCTTCGTATTCTCATCGGTCAGGCATATGTTAAAAGGCCTTACATACGCCCCAATTCCCTTTGCAGGGCTTGGATGTTTTGCTGTCTGTCCAACACATTGCTTTGTAATGTGTTTATTTCTTGGTGGTTGATGTTGCCGCCTTTTGCCAGACGTGCTTGCGATAACATTTTTTGGGCTTCGGTCAGGGCTTTGCGCTCGTTGCTTAATTCTGCTTCGAGAATGGCGCGCCTGCTGTTGTTTACGGGTGCTTGTTGGGGCGGCGGCGTATTGGATTTTGCCGGCTTGGATACTGTTTTGACCGGGGCTTTATATTTGACAGCCTGCCCGCCGTTTGACAGTGATGGTGCCGGCTCGGATGTTTGGGGCGGGATATAGCGTTCGCTGCTGTAGTTGCCGATCGGGGGCAAGTCGGTTGAGTGGCAGCTTTTCGACGGCTTGGTGGTGTAAACGGTTTCTCCGTTGATTGTGCAGGTATAGATTTTGGCCGCATTCGCACCCAATGGGCTTGAAATTAGGGAAAGGTTGATTAGGATGAAGGGCAGTTTTGATTTCATAATGTGTCTGATACTCAAGTAATAATTTGATTTTTAAGGATTTTGGCGTTTTTACGGGCTTTTCTTTCCGCTTGTTTCCTTTTGATTTTCCTTCGGGGCTTTGGCAGTCCGCCTGTTCTTTTTCCCGGCAGGTTTTTTTGCTTTTCTTTCTGTTTTCTGTTTGTATTTGGGTTTCTTGACTGAGTTTTTTTATTTTCAGGCGGTATTCGCCTCCCTGATGGCTGCTGATTTTAGGTAAGTCCGCGCCGGTACACGATCCTGACGGGTCTGATGTATATACGCTTTTGCCATTTGAGCTGCAATTATATACGGAGGCCTGTGCCGCCGCACCGGAAAAGGATAGGAAAACGAAGGCGGTAAAAAGTCTGATTTTCATACCGGTAAAGTAAAAAGGCGATGGTAAGGTGCGGATTATACCGTTCTTGGCAGACAAAGATAAGCACCCTGCCCGCGCTTCCTTATCATTCGGCAAACTGTATCCCGATTTCAGTTTCAATCTGCTCCAATTCTTCTTGGCAGGCCAGCCAAGTTTCTTCGATTTGGGCAAGCTGTGTTTTGACTTTTGCCAGCTCGGATAAGGTGTTTTGCAATTTTTCTTTGTTTGCTTCAAGGTAAGCGTCTTCTTGTGCCAAAAATGCTTCACATGCCGTCTGAATGTCGGAAAGCCGTGCCATTTCTTTTTCGGCTTTGTCGATTTTCTGTTGTATCGGCTTGCTGCGTCGGGCTTTTTCCTGACGGATTTGTGCTTCGATGCGCTTGGTATCTTTGCGGTTTTGACTTTGTGCGGAAGCGGCGGGCGCGGTTGCGGCGTTTTCTTGTGCCAACCGCCATTGGCGATAATCGTTCAAATCGCCGTCAAAGTTTTTCAGACGGCCTTTGTCGATCAGGAGAAAGCTGTCGGTCGTGGCTTCAAGCAGGCTGCGGTCGTGCGACACGACGATTAATGCGCCTTGGAAACTTTGCAGCGCAAGCGTCAAAGCGTGGCGCATATCCAAGTCCAGATGGTTGGTCGGCTCGTCAAGCAGCAGCAGGTTCGGCTTTTGCCAGATAATCATAGCAAGGGCGAGACGGGCTTTTTCTCCGCCGGAAAAGGGTTCGGTTTTTTGCAACGCCATATCGCCGGCAAAGTTGAAGCCGCCGAGGAAGTTTCGGATTTCCTGTTCGCGCACTTCGGGAGAAAGCTGCTGAATGTGCCAAACAGGGCTTTGGTCGGCGCGGATGGTGTCGAGCTGGTGCTGGGCAAAATAGCCGATATTGAGTTTTTCGGAACGGGCGATGCTGCCGGAGAGCAAATCGATTTTGCCCGCCAATGCTTTGATGAACGTAGATTTACCGCTGCCGTTGACACCCAATAAACCATAGCGCGCGCCGCTTTCCAGCGACAGGGTAATATCGTGCAGGACGGTTTTGCCTTCGTAACCCAAATCCGCGTGTTCCAGCTTCAGCAAAGGATTGGGCAGATGATCGGGATTGTAAAACTCGAAGGAAAACTCACTGTCCAAATGCGCGGGCGCGATGCGTTCGAGCTTCGCCAACGCCTTCATGCGGCTTTGCGCTTGAACGGCTTTGGTGGCTTTGGCTTTGAAGCGGTCGATAAACGATTGCAGATGTTTGATTTGCGCCTGCTGTTTGACATAGGCGGCTTGTTGCTGCGCGAGACGTTGCGCGCGTTCGTTTTGGTAAAAATCGTAATTGCCGCCGTATTGCGTGAGTTTTTGCTGGGACAATTCAATGGTTTGAGTGGTAGCCGCATTGAGAAAATCACGGTCGTGGGAAATGATGATTTGCGTGCAGGGTAAAGAAGCAAGGTGGTTTTCCAGCCACAAGACGGTTTCCAAATCCAAGTGGTTGGTCGGTTCGTCAAGCAAGAGCAAATCGGCGCGGCAAATCAGGGCTTGGGCGAGATTGAGGCGCATACGCCAGCCGCCGGAAAAGGATTTGACGGGACGGTTGTGTTCTTCTTGCGAAAAACCCAGTCCGCTCAATAATTTCGCCGCACGGGCCGGCGCGGTATAAGCGTCGATTTCTTCCAGTTTGGCGTGATATTCCGCCTGCTTCATACCGTCGTTTTCCGCCTCCGCGCGTTTCAATGCCGTCTGAAGGGCCTGCAACTCGGCATCGCCCTGTAAAACGTAGTCCAACGCGGAGATGTCCAAGTCGGGCGTTTCTTGGGAAACGGAAGCGAGCCGCCAGTTTTTCGGAATCGAGACATCGCCGCCGTCTTGGGTGATTTCGCCCTTGATTAAGGCAAACAGGCTGGATTTGCCCGTCCCGTTTTTACCGATCAAACCGACGCGCTGACCGGGATTGACGGTAGCGTTTGCTTTGTCGAGCAGGACTTTCAAACCGCGTTGCAGGGTGAGGTTTTTGATTTCAATCATAACGAAGCATCATTGGGCGGAAAAGGGCTGTATTCTACCTGAAAGTCAGTTCCAATGCCGTCTGAAACGGGAAATTTACGGCTGAAGCCACGCCCAGGCCCTGCGCCCTTCAGAGTGCAGGAAAACCAGTGTCCTGAATGCCGAATCGGTATTCATACATTCCACGCCGATTCCGATTCGGGAAAAATCCGCCATAATTTTGGGATGGATAAACTCCTGCGCCGCCCCCGTCCCGATAATCAATATTTCGGGATAGTCATCCGGTTTGACATCCGATAACAGATTATCCGGCGTCAAATCGGACAATGACCGGCATATCGACGGTTCTGCCGAACCTTGCCGCAGCAGCACAGGCTTATTGAAATGCCTGCCGGACAGCCGGATTTCGCCCGCGCCGAAGTCATATTCCGCAAATTGTCCGTCTATCGGATTTTCTTCAAACAACATTTTTTTATCCCGTTGCCGCATCATCTGCCCCGCAAGGGGTGCAAAATCAGACAAATTAATGTAGGATGGGCAGATTTCATCTGGCCCGCCTGCCGGTTTCAGACGGCGTTTGATTCAAGTGCGGCACCATTATATCGGCGGCAGATATTTTCGTCTTTTATATTCACATTCAATCGGCTTGCAAGGAGACACAATGAAGCCAGTAAACATCGGTCTTTTAGGTTTGGGTACGGTCGGCGGCGGCACGGCTGCCGTGTTGCAGGGCAATGCGGCGGAAATCAGCCGCCGCTTGGGGAGAGAAATCCGTATTTCTGCCGTGTGCGATTTGAGCGAAGAAAAAGCCCGCCAAACCTGTCCGTCCGCAGCCTTCGTCAAAGACCCGTTCGAACTGGTCGCGCGTGAAGACGTGGATGTCGTCGTGGAACTGTTCGGCGGTACCGGCATCGCCAAAGATGCGGTGTTGAAAGCCATTGAAAACGGTAAACACATCGTTACCGCCAACAAAAAACTGCTCGCCGAATACGGCAACGAAATCTTCCCGCTGGCGGAAGAAAAAAACGTGATGGTGCAATTTGAAGCGGCTGTTGCGGGCGGCATTCCGATTATCAAAGCCCTGCGCGAAGGTTTGGCGGCAAACAGGATTAAATCCATCGCCGGCATCATCAACGGCACCAGCAACTTCATCCTCTCCGAAATGCGCGAAAAAGGCAGCGCGTTTGCCGACGTATTGAAAGAAGCGCAAGCATTGGGCTACGCCGAAGCCGACCCGACCTTCGACATCGAAGGCAACGACGCAGGCCATAAAATCACTATTATGAGCGCGTTGGCATTCGGTACGCCGATGAACTTCTCCGCCTGCTACCTCGAAGGCATCAGCAAACTCGACAGCCGCGACATCAAATACGCCGAAGAATTCGGCTACCGCATCAAACTGTTGGGCATCACCCGCAAAACCGGCAAAGGCATCGAATTGCGCGTCCACCCTACCCTGATTCCCGAAAGCCGCCTCTTGGCAAACGTCGACGGCGTAATGAACGCCGTGCGCGTCAATGCCGATATGGTCGGCGAAACCTTATATTACGGCGCGGGCGCAGGCGCGTTGCCCACCGCTTCCGCCGTGGTTGCCGACATCATCGACATCGCCCGCCTGATTGAAGCCGATACCGGACACCGCGTACCGCATTTGGCGTTCCAACCCGCGCAAGTCCAAGCGCAAACCATCCTGCCAATGGACGAAATTACCAGCAGCTACTACCTGCGCGTCCAAGCCAAAGACGAACCGGGTACGCTGGGGCAAATCGCCGCGCTGTTGGCAAAAGAAAACGTATCCATCGAAGCCTTAATCCAAAAAGGCGTGATCGATCAAACCACTGCCGAAATCGTGATTCTGACCCACAGCACGGTCGAGAAGCGCATCAAGTCGGCAATCGCGGGTATCGAAGCCTTGGTTTGCGTCGATAAGCCGGTTACGATGATCCGAATGGAAAGCCTGCATGACTGAACCGGAAAACAAAATATCCGCCGAAGGGCAGGCGGCGGCGCGCAAAAAAGCAAAAGCCAAAATCCGCACCATCCGCATTTGGGCGTGGGTCATTCTGGCGTTGCTCGCTTCAACCGCCCTGCTCTCCCAATGCGCGATGTCCAAACCGCAGGCAAAGCAGAAAATTGTCGAGTCTTGCGTGAAGAACATTCCGTTTGCCGAAAAATGGCAGAACGATTTGAAAGCGCGCGGTTTGGATTCAAACAATACCCGCCTCGCCGTCGATTACTGCAAATGTATGTGGGAACAGCCTTTGGACAGATTGAGCGAAAAACAGCTTGCCTCTTTCGGCAAACTCGATGCACAAAGGCAGCTTGATTTGCTGGGCGGCGCAAATGCGTTTGAAACGCGAGACAAACAATGTGTCGCGGATTTGAAAGCCGGTTGAACCGCCGAACCGGAATGCCGTCTGAACGCGGGGAAAGCGTTTCAGACGGCATTTTTCCATCAGAATCCGACGGGCAGGCTCTAATCCGGATTCGGCTGGCAAACAAAAAGCCGATTCTTTAAAAATCGGCTTTTTATCAAAGACAAACGATTTACAGCGCGTCTTTCAGAGCCTTGCCGGCGCGGAACTTGGGCGTTTTGGCGGCGGCAATGGTCAAAGGTTCGCCGGTTTTGGGATTTCGGCCTTGGCGTTCCGCACGTTCGCCGACATAGAAAGTACCGAAACCGACCAAAGTTACCGTGTCGCCTTTTTTCAGAGCGTCGGTTACGGCGTTGGTAGTGGCATCCAAAGCTTTTTGTGCGGCGGCTTTGGAAATACCGGCTTCTTGAGCAATCGCTTCAATCAATTCAGACTTGTTCACAATCAGTCCCTTCTTATCTAAAAAATGATGAAATGCCCGAATATTCGGGGCTTCGTACTTTTGAGTACCTTTGCGCTTTATAGCAATTCTGAAAATACCGTGTCAAGCAGAAAATACGGAATTGCCCTATTTTACAGGCTTTCAGGGCAAACCCGCATCTTTTGCAACACATTTTTTACAAAATCAGTGTTTGGCCGCTTTCGCCCTTGACTTAGGCTTGGCGGTTTCAAGCGGCACCCCGTCGGCACTGAAAGGCGCAACCCAAGGTGTCGGCGGGCTTTCCAAGCCCAAAGCGAGAACTTCGTCTATCCATTTGACCGGATGGATGGTCAGGCCGGTTTTCACGTTTTCAGGGATTTCTTCCAAGTCTTTGACGTTGTCTTTCGGAATCAGGACGTGTTTGATGCCGCCGCGCAAGGCGGCCAACAGTTTTTCCTTCAAACCGCCGATGGGCAAAACTTCGCCGCGCAGGGTAATTTCGCCCGTCATCGCCACATCGGCGCGTACCGGGATTTTGGTAAAGGCAGATACCGCCGCCAAGGTCATCGCAATACCCGCGCTCGGGCCGTCTTTCGGCGTTGCACCTTCGGGAACGTGGATGTGGATGTCTTTTTTCTCGTAAAAATCAGGAGCCAGACCCACTGATTCCGCACGGGAGCGGACAACCGACCACGCTGCGGACACGGATTCCTTCATCACGTCGCCCAACTGGCCGGTGCACTGGATCACGCCTTTGCCCGGTAAGGCTGCGGCTTCGACGGTCAGCAGTTCGCCGCCGACTTCCGTCCACGCCAAACCGGTAACCTGCCCGATGCGGTTTTCGCTTTCGGCAACGCCGTAATCGAATCGGCGCACGCCCAAATAGTCGTGCAGGTTTTTTTCATTGACTTTAACCGCCTTAGGCTTGGCCTTTCCGGTTTTTTTGGTCTTTGCGTCTTCGTCCAAGGTAATCTGCATCACCACTTTGCGGCAGATTTTGGCAATCTCGCGGTCGAGCGAACGCACGCCCGCCTCGCGGGTGTAGTAACGGATAATATCGCGAACCGCGCTTTCTTCGACCACCAATTCGCCTTCTTTCACGCCGTTGCGCTTCATTTGCTTCGGCACGAGATACTGCATCGCGATATTGATTTTCTCGTCTTCGGTATAGCCGGACAAACGGATGATTTCCATACGGTCGAGCAGCGGGGTCGGGATGTTCAGGCTGTTGGATGTTGCGATAAACATCACATCGCTCAAATCGTAATCCACTTCCGCATAATGATCGGCGAACTTGTTGTTTTGCTCGGGATCGAGCACCTCGAGCAACGCGCTGGCGGGATCGCCCCGGAAGTCGCTGCCCAATTTGTCGATTTCGTCGAGCAGGAACAAGGGGTTTTTCACGCCGGCTTTTGCCATATTCTGCAAAATCTTACCGGGCATAGAGCCGATATAGGTGCGGCGGTGTCCCCGGATTTCGCTTTCGTCGCGCACGCCGCCCAAAGCCATGCGGACATATTTCCGCCCCGTTGCTTTGGCGATGGATTCGCCCAAAGAGGTTTTGCCCACGCCCGGAGGGCCGACCAGGCATAAAATCGGGCCTTTGAGTTTGTCCATCCGTTTTTGGACGGCGAGGTATTCCAAAATCCGTTCTTTGACTTTTTCCAGGCCGTAGTGGTCGGCATCCAGCACCAGGCCGGCTTTGGCGATGTCTTTGCTGACGCGGGATTTTTTCTTCCACGGCAGCTCGAGCAAAGTGTCGATGTAGTTGCGTACGACGGTGGATTCCGCAGACATCGGCGGCATCATTTTGAGCTTTTTCAGTTCGGACAGGCATTTTTCTTCCGCTTCTTTGGTCATACCCGCCTTTTTGATGTCTGCCTCCAAGGCATCCAGTTCGCCGTTTTCGTCTTCTTCGCCCAGTTCTTTGTGTATCGCTTTAATCTGTTCGTTCAGATAATATTCGCGCTGGGATTTTTCCATTTGGCGTTTGACGCGTCCGCGTATGCGTTTTTCGGCCTGCATGATGTCGAGTTCGGATTCCAGCTGCGCCAGCAGGAATTCCATCCGTTTGCCGATTTCGGGAATTTCCAAAATCTGTTGGCGTTGCGCCAGTTTCAACTGCAAATGCGCCGCGACCGTATCGGTCAGCCGGCTGTTTTCGGCAATGCCGTTGATGCTGCCGATGATTTCGGCAGGGATTTTTTTATTGAGTTTGGCGTATTGTTCAAACTGTGCCAACAGGGTGCGGCGCACGGCTTCGAGGTCGGGATTGCCGCCCGCGTCTTCTTCCCCGACCGCCTCGATATGGGAAACGAACAGCCCGCCGGTGTCTTCGATGGTGAGGACGCGTCCGCGATACAGCCCTTCGACCAGCACTTTTACCGTGCCGTCCGGCAGTTTCAACACTTGCAGGACTTGTGCGACCGTACCGGTCCGATACAGGTCGGCGGTTGCGGGGTTTTCCACTGCGGCATCGGTTTGCGCCAACAGGAAAACCGGTTCCTCGCGGGTAATGGCGTTTTCCAGCGCGGCGATGGACTTCTCTCTGCCGACAAACAACGGCAGAACCATATGCGGGTAAACGACGACCTCCCGCAAAGGAAGGGTTGCCAGGGCGGCATATTCCTCAAAATGCTTTTCTTTTTGTGTCATAGGTACTCTCTTGTGTCTGACAGATTGCCGATTTTCGCGTACATTGGGGTTGAAGGTATTATTTCAAGCATACGCGGTTTATTTGTAAGGCCGGGGATTCGGATAAAATGCCGTCTGAAGCCCCGGATGCTTCAGACGGCATCGGGTGCGGATCGGTGTTTCCCGGCTGCCGTCCTGTTTCGGAACATCGGATAAGGCGGTCGATTCCCCCGTAGGGCGGCAGGCATAAGGGATTATTGATTGTTTGAACCGCAGGGGCATCCCGATGGGAAAACCGGCAGGCCGGTTTCATCGGGAATCGTTCCATCATCATCATCTATACGCGGAGATTTTATGTCTCATTTTATTTTTCCGGACGACGGGGCCGAATGGCGAAACGAAAGTGTGCAAAAGCCGCCCAAAGGCCGGGTTTGTGTCCGGGAGTGCGGCGCGGATGCTGTTTTGAAAGCTGCCCATCAAAATATGGCAACTGTTTGGCAGGGGGATTTTCACAATGCGGTGCAGGTGCTTTCGGCAATGAAGAAAAGGGTTCGCAAGCCTTCGCGCGCCCGTGCCGGCGCCGATGCCGCCTCTCTGTTCCACGCGCACCGGATGAAGCAGGCGCAGCAGGGGCGGATTTTGAATATGCTTGCCGTCGAGGTGGGGCCGGGTTTCATATTGCACAACAAACGCGCGCCCGATATACGCGCCGCCCTGCTCGACGTGTACGAAGAAGCGGACGGCAAACCGTTTTTCCTGCCGCTCAATCTGCTGCTGGGCTTTATCGGGGCGCACGAATGGCACAAAAAGGGCGTTGCCGTTTCACAAATCGGCGGGCGGATACACGTCCCCTTCGGCGTATTTTCGCCCTTGCGCGGCGAATATCTCGATTTGCTCGCCCAAGCACCGGCAGAGGGGTTTCAGACGGCATTGGACATCGGGACGGGTTCGGGCGTGCTTGCCGCGATATTGGCAAAACAGGGGATTCCTTCCGTCATCGGTACGGACACCAATCCGAGGGCGGTTGCCTGCGCCCGTGCCAATATCGCCCGGCTGGGTTTGGAAAAACAGGTTGAAATACGGGAAACCGATATGTTCCCCGATATGCGTGCGGATTTGATCGTCTGCAACCCGCCGTGGCTTCCCGCCAAGCCTACTTCCGCCATCGAATCCGCATTATATGACCCTGATTCTGCGATGTTGGCCGCGTTTTTAAGGGATGCGCCGGAACATTTGAACCCGGGCGGCGAAATCCGCCTGATTATTTCCGACCTTGCCGTGCATTTGGGGCTGCGCCCTGCCGATTTTTTGGAAAAGGCATTTATCCGGGCGGGTTTGCGTGTTGCCGATATTATGAAGACCAAGCCGAACCACAAAAAAGCCGCCGACCTGGGCGATCCGCTTGCTTTTGCGAGAACCCGGGAAACCACTTTCCTATACCGTTTGAAAAAGGCATAAGGGGCGGTGGCGCGGTATTCGGGCGGATTATCCTTGTGAAAATACCCGCCCGAGCATACTGCCCAATGCCGTCTGACGCGCTTTGACGGTGGCGGCGGCTTGTCGGAAGGCTTCTTCCCCGCCGAAAAATACGAATTTTTCCCTCGCGCGGGTAATGGCGGTGTAAAGCAGCCCCCTGCTCAAGCCGGAAAGCGCGTCGTCCGCGTCGTCCGAACCGCCGGCGGAGGGCGGCAGCAGCCAGACTTCCCGATATTCCGAACCCTGGCTTTTGTGGACGGTCAGCGCGAAAGCGGGTTCAAAATCGGGCAGGCAGCTTACCGCAACCTTTTTAAATCCGTCCGTATCGGGGAAATAGGCGGAAAGCCCGCCGGTTCTGCCGTCTTCCATCATCAGCCCGACATCTCCGTTGAAGAGTCCGAGCGCGTAGTCGTTTTGCCTGATTATCACCGCCTGTCCGGGAAAGTGCGGCTGCGATTCCGGTATGCCTGCCTTGCGCCGCGCATACCGGCAATAGGCTTCGTTGAAGTTTTCCGCATCCTGCCGCCACGCGGCGAGGACGACGATATCCGAAATGCCCGCGTATGCGGCTTCGATATTGCCGTCTTTTACCGCCTGCCGATAGGCTTTGTGCGCCCGGTACAATCTTTCGACTTGGGCGTTCAGACGGCATTCGGAATGTTCCAGTTCGTCCGGAAACCGGGCGAACAATGCCCACGCCCCTTCATCGCCCGATACGGCGGCACGGGCCAGGCAGCCGATGCCGCTGTCGCCGCCGAAGCGGTGGCTGAAAGAAAGGCGGGCGGTGTTTTGCGCCAACACGGGCGGATTTGCGCTTACGCTGAAACCGTGTTCGGGAAGGAAGCCGCCCAGCCTTTGCTGCGTTTCCCCGTCCAAAACGGTTTTTTGCGACAAGACGGACAGCACCGCCCCGATTCCGACAGACGGAAGCTGGTTTTCATCGCCCAGCAGAATCACGCGCGCGCCAGTTTTGACTGCCTTTAAAAGTTGCAACATCAATGCCGTATCCAGCATAGAGGCTTCATCGATAACCAATACGTCAAACGGCAGCGGGTAAAGAGGGTTGAACGCCGGCTGCATTTTGGGCGGGCGCAGCTTCAGCAGGCGGTGGACGGTTTGCCCTTCCAATTTAAGCAGATGGCGGCGGACGCTGTCCGGCGCGTCAAAACTGTTGATTGCACGGTGCAGCGCGCGCGCCATATGCGCCGCCGCTTTGCCCGTCGGGGCGGCAAGCGCGATATGGGGAAGGCTGCCGCCCCCGCCGCAAATCAGTGCCAGCAGTTTGGCAACCGTCGTCGTCTTGCCCGTGCCGGGGCCGCCGGTAATCACCATAAAAGACTGCAACAATGCCAAGGCGGCGGCATCGCGCTGTCCTTCGCTGCCCGCGCCTTGAAACCATTTTGCGAGATTTTGCTTTGCGCCTGCCGCATCGGGGACGGATGTGCCGGCTGCCGCCAAGCGTTTTATCTCGACCGCCAAATCGTATTCCAACTGCCACATCCTGCCCAAAAACAGCCTTCTGCCTTCCAAAATCAAAGGGGCGGCGGATGATCCGACCACGGGCGCGAGTGCCTGCAGGACTGCCGCCTCGTCCCCGCCCAAACGGATAAACGAATGACCGTTCTGCAATGCTTGAAACAGGCGTTCGGTACAGTTTGCAAGCACTTCGCCGCCGGAATCCGCATAGTGTTCCAAAAAACGGATTGCCGCCCTTGCTGCCGCTTGGGCAAATTCATCTGTCTGCCGTTCCATCGTATTCCTTATCCAAATGCCGTCTGAAGGCGCGGGGCTTCAGACGGTGGGCTGTTTAGGCGTTTGCGTCCTGTTTGGGATGCAGGCTGCCGTCTTTCATAAGCATAACGCGCTCGAAGCGGCGGGCAAGTTCTTCGTCGTGCGTTACGACAACCAAACCTGTTTTCAATTCCGTTTTCAGCTCCAGCATCATATCCAAAACATTCTTTGCGTTTGCCCGGTCGAGGTTGCCGGTCGGTTCGTCGGCAAGCAGGCATTTGGGCCGGGTGACCAGGGCGCGTGCAATGGCGGCACGCTGCCGCTCACCGCCTGAAAGTTCGCCCGCGCGGTGCGCCGAACGGTGTTTCAGTTCGACCTTCTCGAGCATCGCCATTGCCGCCTCCGCAGCTTCTTCACGGTTTTTTTTGCCAATCAGCAAAGGCATCATTACGTTTTCCAGTGCGGAAAATTCGGGCAGAAGATGGTGGAACTGGTACACGAAACCGAGATGGCGGTTGCGCAAATCGCCCAAACGCCGCTGGCTTAATGTACGCAAATCCTCGTTCATCAGCAGCACCCTGCCTTCAGACGGCATATCCAGCCCGCCCAAAATATGCAGCAGCGTCGATTTGCCGCTGCCCGAAGAGCCGATGATGCCGGTGCTTTCCCCCGCGCGGATTTCCAAATTCAGACCGTGCAGCACCCGAACATCCAAACCGCCGTCACGGTAGCGTTTGCCCACGCCTTCGCATTTCAAAATCAAATCACTCATAACGCAATGCCTCCGCCGGTTGGGTTTTGGACGCGCGCCGGCTCGGGTACAGCGTCGCCACGAAAGACAAACCCAGGGAAATGCAGGCAATCAGGGCGACATCGCCCATATCGACATCGCTGGGCAGGTAGTCGATAAAATAAACCTGCGAATTGATGAGGTGGATGCCGAACAGGTTTTCAAAAAATGCAACAATCCTGCCCACATTCCAGCCCAACAACACGCCGCAGACTACGCCCGCCAGCGTGCCGAAAAATCCGGAAAACGCGCCCTGAACCATAAAAATCTTCATCACGCCGGCAGGGGAAAGACCCAAAGTCCGCAAAATGGCGATGTCCGCCTGTTTCTCCGTAACCGCCATCACCAAGGAAGAGACAAGGTTGAACGCCGCCACGGCGATAATCAGCGTCAGGATGATGAACATCATCCGTTTTTCCAACTCGACCGCCTCAAAATAGCTTCGATTGCTGAACGTCCAATCGCGCACCCAAACCGTATCCCTTTGCGCCTCCGGAATCAGTGTTGCCGTCAAGGCGGGGGCGTTTTGCGGGTCGGCGAGTTTCAGCCGCAGCCCCGCAACTTCCTTATCCAAGCGGTACAGCACGCGCGCGTCTTGGATATGCGTCATCGCCAATGAGTTGTCCACTTCGTAAACGCCCGTCTTAACCAAACCGACCACGGTAAACTGTTTCAACCTCGGTACGACCCCGGCGGGCGTAACATTGCCCTCCGGCGTGATGACGGTTACTTTATTGCCGACTTCCGCACCCAAAGCCTCCGCCAAGCCGACACCGAGGATGATGTCAAACTGCCCCGGAATCAGGTCTTCAAACTTGCCTGCCGGCATTTTGTCGCCGTAGCCGACGACTTTGCGCTCTTCAGACGGCAAAATGCCGCGTATCTGAACGCCCCGGATTTCGCCCGCATTGGCCAGCAATGCCTGATTGGAAACATAGGGCGCGGCAGCCAAAATACCTTTCCGGTTTTCGGTAAACTGAAGCAGGTTGCGCCAATCCGTATCCGTATTGTCGATATAGCCGATTTCGGCGTGCGGCGCGACATTCAGGAGCTGCCCGCGTATTTCTTTCTGAAAGCCGTTCATAACCGACAAGACGACAATCAGCGCGGTTACGCCCAAGGCGATTCCGGCAATCGAAACCATCGTAATAAACGACATAAAGCCGTTGCGCTTTTTCGCCCTGAGATACCTCAAGCCTATCCAAGCCTCTAAAGAAAACATAACGCCACCTTAAAAATGTCTGAAAATGTGCCGCCCCGGACGGCGGTTGGGGCGGCGGCAAAAGTTTATTGTACCGTAAAACCCCGGCAGCGTCCGAACGCCCGAGTGCGGGGGACGGGGCGGCAGAACGGGCGGAAAACTTGCACAACGCGCCAAACTGCCCTATCCTTTCTTCGGAAAAACCGTTTCTTGAGGAAAACAATGAATATCCGAACTGCTTTTGCCTTGTGCGCCATTGCCTTATCCGCCGCTGCGGCGGCATACGCCAAAGAAATCAAAATCGATGCCAACAACACGCCTTATTCCGAAGCCGACGCGCAAAAGCTGGCGGCAACGGCGGTCGGTATGGGCGTTAAAGAACCCGTCAGCCTGAACGGCGGGGGCGGCAGCATTACCGTTTCCGGCAGCAGCGCGACACAGTGCGTCTTTACGGTCGGCAGTGGGGGCGCTTTGCAGATTCAAGGGCTCAACTGCAGGTAAACCGCCCGGGAAATACCGTCTGAAGCCTTCAGACGGCATTTTTCATTTGCGGCGTTACGCCCCGCCCTCTTTAATCAGCCGCCGTTCGTACACCGCCTGCGCCAGCGTTCCCGCATCGACATATTCCAATTCGCCGCCCAAAGGAATCCCTTGGGACAGCCTGCTGACTTTGTAAGGCAGGTTTTTGAAAAACTCCGACAATACAAATGCAGTGGCATTGCCCTCTGCGGTAAAAGCGGTTGCAATAATGATTTCTTCGACTTCCCCGCCGCCCAGACGCTGCGCCAGCCTGTCCAATGCGATGGCGGATACGTCCATTCCCAGTGCCGTATTGATTTGCCCCATCAGGACGAAATACAGCCCGTCGTGGCAATTTGCCGCTTCCATATTCGACACGTCGGCAGGCATATGCACCACCATCAGCCGCCGCCCGTCGCGTGTTTCATCGGCACAAATATCGCACAATCCGCCTTCGCAAAATGTATTGCACATCGAGCAATGGTGAACCTGTCTCAATGCCGCCTGCAAGGCATCCACCAGCTCTTCGGCCTCTTTGCGCTTGTGCTGCAACAGATGGTACGCCATCCGCTGTGCCGATTTCGGCCCGACGTTGGGCAATACTTTCAGCGCGGCGGCCAGGCGTTGGAATGCATCCTGTTTTTTGGAATTCATCGTGTTTCCTTTTCGGTTGAACCCCCGCCCATTTGGACATCCGTCCTTCGGGGCGGCAGGATCAGACTTTATTTGGGAGGGGCGCAACCCCTTCCAAATCAGGACGACACATAGGGCGGTGCTTTATGTGCCGCCCTGTGTGTTGAAACATCATACTCCGCCATATGGGAAAACGGTCGGAATATTCCGACCGTTATTTTGTCAACAAAAGTGTCAATTACCGGCCGTCGCCGTTGTCGACCGATTGCGCTCCTTTGGTCTGCTTGATTTTGCCGTTGAAATAACGTATCAGCAGGTCGAAAGTGCCGGCAGACTGCTGCTGCGCCAAAGCCTGTTTTGCAAGGGGGATGCGCGCGGCGGCATCATCTGGCGGGGTTACGGCCCGTACTTCGACAATCACGGGTGCCGGCAGGCCGGTCAGCCTGACATAGGCGGGTTTGCCGTTTGCCGGTTTTGCTTTCAGCAGTTCCGCATAAGCCTCAGGCGGCATAGACTGCCGCGCCTGCTGCGCGCCCAATACGGACACTTCCGACCATTTCACGTCAACTGCCTTGCTGCCGTTCAGTTGGGTAAGCACTTCTTTTGCCTTGTTTTCGGCAAGTTTGGCGGCTTCGGCGCGGACATATGCCTGACGCACCGCGTCTTTGGCTTCTTCAAACGGCAGGTTTTTTTCTTCGCGGACTTCTTTGGCGCGGACGACCCACGCGGTTTCATTATTGACAGACAACACTTCGGAATTGTGTTTTTTCTTCAATGCGTCATCGCTGAATACGGCATTGATTACATTTTCAGGCAGTCCGGACATTTGGGCATCCTGCCTGCCCAACCAAGTTTCTTGGGTTTCGACTTTCAAACCGCTGTTTTTGGCGGCTTCGGCAAGCGAAGTGGGATGGTTGAACGCGTCATCGCCCAGTTTTTCTTTTGCCTTATTGAAGCCGGCAACCGCCTTTTTCATTTTCAACTCGTTCTCAATGGCGGCTTTTTCTTTTTCAAAAGAAGGTTTTTCCCCTTCTGCGGGCAGGCGTGCCATACGTTCTTCATACGCATTTTTCACTTCTGTTTCGCTGACGGTCTGTTTGTCTGCAAAGTCTTTCAGATTCAGGGCGACATATTCCAATTTGACCGCTTGGGGAAGCAGATAGTCTTTTTTGTTCGCATTATAAAATTTCTGCAAATCGGCTTCGGACACTTTGACTTGGGGGATGAATTCGTCGGGGTTGAACGTGTGCGAACGGATGGTGCGGTTGACCTGCGTCAGCCCGATCAGCTGTTCCGCCTGCGCGTCGCCGACCAATACGCCGTTTTGGACGAGGTTTGCCAAATTCTGCAGGGCGAACTGATCACGGATTTCCTCGACAAAACGGTCTTCCGACATATGGCGTTGCGACAGGTAGCGGTTTAAAAGCGCGTGGTCGAATTTGCCGCCCGCGTCGTGGAAATTGGGATCGTCCACAATCATCTGCTTGATTTGTTCGGAAGAAACCGAAATACCCATCAGCTTCGCGCCCTGTTTCAGGTAGGCGCGTTGCAGCAGGGATTGGAATACCGCGTCGCGCGACGGGCTGCCGCCGCCCGCCTGTTCGTTTTGGACGGCGGCGTTAAGCGACTGCTCGCTGATTTTTTCGTCTCCGACTTGAACGATGTAATCGGAACCGGGATGGGATACCGTGCTGACGCCGAAACCGACGAAGGTCAATGCGATCAGCCCCAAAAGGACTTGGGCGGGCGTTTTGTATTTTTCGATGGAATGGAACATATTTTAAATCAGGATATGGAATGGAATCAGGAAATTCAAGCGGCGTATTGTAACGGTTTTTATACGCGTCTGCACGAAGGTTAAGGTTTGAATGTCTCCCGATAAGATTCTTCGCTGAAGCCGGCGTAAACCTTGCCGCCGCACTCTAATACGGGACGCTTGATCAGGCTCGGTATTTCGGACATCAGTTTGACGGCCTCCGCCGCCGAGGACAGGGCTTTTTGCTGCGTTTGGGCATCGAGTTTGCGCCAGCTTGTCCCCCGTTTGTTGAGCAGGGTTTCCAAAGGCACTTGTTCCAGCCACAGGCGGATTTCCGCTTCAGACGGCCTCTGTTTCTTAAAATCCCGAAATTCAAATGCCAAACCATATCCGGCAAGCAGGCTTTTGGCTTTTTTGACCGTGTCGCAGTTGGGAATGCCGTGGAGGACGATCATATGGAATCCTTTGTCTGAAACGATAAAGCGGGCATTTTACTATAAGTTTCCGGAAATACGCCCGCCTGTTTCAGGCGGCGGCGCGGTTATGTTACAATCCGCAAATTTGAAAAATCAATCTCTTGTCCAATATAAGGTTTTACCAGTAATGATTTCTACCAACGGCATTACCATGCAGTTTGGCGCGAAGCCGCTGTTTGAAAACGTATCCGTCAAATTCGGCGAAGGCAACCGCTACGGTCTGATCGGCGCGAACGGTTCGGGCAAATCCACCTTCATGAAAATCCTCGGCGGCGATTTGGAACAGACTGCCGGCGAAGTCGCGATTGAAAACGGCGTGCGTTTGGGCAAATTGCGCCAAGACCAGTTTGCCTACGAAGAGATGCGCGTGCTGGACGTGGTAATGATGGGGCATACCGAAATGTGGGCGGCGATGACCGAACGCGATGCGATTTACGCCAACCTCGAGGCCACCGAAGACGATTACATGAAAGCCGCCGAACTGGAAGCCAAGTTCGCCGAATACGACGGCTACACCGCCGAAGCGCGCGCCGCCGAACTGTTGGGCGGCGTCGGTATTTCCGAAGATTTGCACAATGCGAAAATGGCGGAAGTCGCCCCAGGCTTCAAGCTGCGCGTATTGCTGGCGCAAGCCCTGTTCTCCAAACCTGATGTGTTGTTGCTTGACGAACCGACCAATAACTTGGACATTAATACCATCCGCTGGTTGGAAGGCGTGTTGAACCAATATGATTCTACAATGATTATCATCTCGCACGACCGCCACTTTTTGAACGAAGTCTGCACCCATATGGCGGATTTGGACTACAACACCATCACCATCTATCCGGGCAACTACGACGACTATATGCTCGCTTCCGCCCAGTCGCGTGAGCGCGCCCTGAAAGACAACGCCAAAGCCAAAGAAAAATTGCAGGAATTGCAAGAATTTGTGGCACGGTTCAGTGCCAACAAATCCAAAGCCCGTCAGGCAACCAGCCGTCTGAAACAGGCCGACAAAATCAAATCGGAGATGGTC
Organism: Neisseria lactamica NS19; assembly: GCA_000193795.2. GTDB lineage: Bacteria > Pseudomonadota > Gammaproteobacteria > Burkholderiales > Neisseriaceae > Neisseria > Neisseria lactamica_A. The sequence goes on from AEPI01000121.1 coordinate 18,644, forward strand.
GAAGTCAAACCTTCTACCCGTCAAAACCCGTATATCCGTTTTGAAGCCGACGAAAAAGCCAAGCTGCACCGTCAGGCGGTGGAAGTGGAAAAACTGGCGAAACGCTTTGAAACCCAGTTGTTTAAAAACCTGAACTTCATCCTTGAAGCGGGCCAGCGGCTCGCCATCATCGGCCCGAACGGCGCGGGCAAATCTACCCTGCTGAAACTCTTGGCGGGCGCGTACAACCCCGAATATTCAGACGGCCTGCTGCCGGACGAAGGCAGCATCAAATGGGCGGAAAAAGCCAGCGTCGGCTACTATCCGCAAGACCATGAAAACGACTTCGATGTCGATATGGACTTGAGCGAATGGATGCGCCAATGGGGTCGGGAAGGCGACGACGAACAAGTCATCCGGGGTACTTTGGGCCGCTTGCTCTTCGGCAGCAACGATGTCGTGAAAAAAGTGAAGGTTCTCTCCGGCGGCGAAAAAGGCCGTATGCTGTACGGCAAACTGTTGCTTTTGAAACCCAATGTTTTGGTTATGGACGAACCGACCAACCACATGGATATGGAAAGCATCGAATCCTTGAACATGGCGCTGGAAAAATACAACGGCACGCTGATTTTTGTGTCGCACGACCGTCAGTTTGTATCTTCATTGGCTACCCAAATCATCGAATTGGACGGTAAAGGCGGTTACGAACACTACCTGGGCGATTACGAAAGTTACTTGGAGAAGAAAGGCGTAGCATAATTGCAAAATATCCCGCCGGTTGAAACAATGCCGTCTGAAGCCGCTTCAGACGGCATTATTGATAACTTTAAAATAGGAAGCATATGCAGACTTACCTCGTCGGCGGCGCCGTCCGCGATTATCTTTTAGGCTTGCCTGTCAAAGACCGCGATTGGGTGGTCGTCGGCGCAGACGCGCAAACGCTGCCGGCACAAGGCTTCCGGCCGGTCGGCAAAGACTTTCCCGTGTTCCTCCATCCGGAAACACACGAAGAATACGCCCTTGCACGCACCGAACGCAAAACCGCCAAGGGCTATGCCGGTTTTAGTTTCCACGCCGACAAAGACGTTACGCTGGAGCAGGATTTGATGCGCCGCGACCTGACCATCAACGCGATGGCGCAGGATACGGACGGCAGGATTATCGACCCCTTCGGCGGACAACGGGATTTGGCGGCAGGCATTTTGCGCCACGTCTCGCCCGCCTTTGCCGAAGACCCCGTCCGTATCCTGCGTACCGCCCGCTTTGCCGCGCGTTACGGGTTTGACATTGCCGGCGAAACGATGAAGCTGATGCGGCAAATGGTGGAAAACGGCGAAGCGGACGCATTGGTTGCCGAACGCGTCTGGCAGGAATTGGCGAAAGGACTGATGGAAAGTAATCCGCGCAAAATGATTGAAGTGTTGCGCGAATGCGGCGCGCTCAAAGTCTTGCTGCCTGAAGTCTATGCCCTCTTCGGCGTGCCGCAACGCGCCGACTACCATCCCGAAATCGACAGCGGCATCCATACCCTGATGACGCTGCAACGCGCCGCCGATATGGGTTTGAGCCTGCCCGAACGCTATGCCGCCCTGCTGCACGACTTGGGCAAAGCCAAAACGCCGCCCGACATCCTGCCGCGCCACCACGGACACGACCTCGCCGGCGTCGAACCCGTGCGCGAAGTCAATCAAAGGTTGCGCGCGCCGAGGCAGTGTACCGAGCTTGCCGAATTGGTTTGCCGTTGGCACATCATATTCCACCAAGTCGGGCAGCTTAAAAGCCAAACCATTCTGAACGTATTGAAAAAAACCGATGCCTTCCGCCGCCCCGAACGCTTCGCCGCCGCATTAAACGTCTGCGTTGCCGATACGCAAGGCCGTCTGAACCGCGAACACACGCCCTACCCGCAACGCGCGCACTGGCTCGCCCTGCTCGAAGCCGCCAATCAGGCGGATTCGGGCAAAATCGCCGCCGAATGCCGCGTCCGGGGAAAAGCGCACCTTATCGCCGAACAAATCGACCGGGCGAGGCTGGCAGAAATTACCCCATTGCAAAAAGCGTTCCGGGCGGCGCAAGACAAAACAGAAAAACATTAAAACGCACAATATGGCAACTTTGAGAATTTTGAGGACGATACCCAATCCAAGCTTTAAAACAGCCGCCGCCATATCCGCTATAATCCATCCTTCAGCCATCCTGCCCACAACATAAAATCATGACCCTGAAAACCGATTTATTGTCTAAAATCAACAATGAAGATTACCAACGCCTCATCCTCAAACACAGCGCGGAATTCAGCGGCGGCGAAATCCGCCTGTTGAACGAAATCCTCGAAAAATTCAGCTTTGATGTCGTTCAGGCACAGGCATTGGCGCAGGCGGTGATGCAGCAAGTCCGCTTCGACCCCAATGCCTACCACATCGACAGCGACGACGAAGACACCACAGGCATCTGCCCGCACTGCATCAACCCGCCTATGCCGCCCCTGCGCGACTATCTCGTTTGGCGCGAAACACGCGGATAAAACGCTTTTGACCGTTATCTTTCCAATGCCGTCTGAAACGCCTCCGGCCGTTCAGACGGCATACCCGACAAAGGGAACACTATGCTGCAAACCGACAATCTGACCGCCGCGCAACCGCAACGCATCGTTGCCGCCCAAACCGCCTCCGCACAGGAAGAACTGCTCGAACGTGCCCTCCGTCCCAAAACGCTGGACGACTACATCGGGCAGCATAAAGCCAAAGAACAGCTCGCCATTTTCATCCAAGCCGCCAAAAAACGCGGCGAAGCACTCGACCACGTCCTGCTTTTCGGCCCGCCCGGACTGGGCAAAACCACGTTGGCACACATCATCGCCAAAGAGCTGGGGGTCAACCTGCGCCAAACCAGCGGCCCCGTCCTCGAACGCGCCGGCGACCTCGCCGCCCTTTTGACCAACCTTGATCCGCACGACGTATTGTTCATCGACGAAATCCACCGGCTCAGCCCCGTCGTCGAGGAAATCCTCTATCCCGCGCTCGAAGACTACCGGCTCGACATTATGATAGGCGAAGGGCCAGCCGCCCGTTCCGTCAAAATCGACCTGCCGCCCTTCACGCTTGTCGGCGCGACCACCCGCGCCGGTATGCTGACCAACCCGTTGCGCGACCGCTTCGGCATCGTCTCCCGCCTCGAGTTTTACGAAAACCGCGACCTTACCACCATCGTCAGCCGTTCGGCACAACTGTTGCAGCTCGATATGTCCGAAGAAGGCGCGGAAGAAATCGCCAAACGCAGCCGGGGCACGCCGCGCATCGCCAACCGCCTGTTGCGCCGCGTCCGCGATTTCGCCGATGTGAAAAACAACGGCACAATCGACGGCGGTATCGCCGATGCCGCTTTAAGTATGCTGGACGTGGACGCGCAGGGGCTGGACGTGATGGACAGGAAATTCCTTGAAGCCGTTTTGCACAAATTCGGCGGCGGCCCCGTCGGTTTGGACAACGTTGCCGCCGCCATCGGCGAATCTACGGACACCATCGAAGACGTTATCGAGCCCTACCTCATCCAACAAGGCTTTTTGCAACGCACCCCGCGCGGCAGAATGGCGACCGAACGCGCCTATCTTCATTTCGGACTGCCGGTCGAAAAATAACGCAATGCCGTCTGAAACAGGGCCAAGTTTCAGACGGCATTTTTATCAGGGGTTTGCTCCGGTTTCACCCCTTGGCAGAAAATCTTTTGTCCGGCAGGACGGGTTTTCGCCCCTAATGAAAATAACCGGCTCCCCCTGACAAACGGCTGAAACCGATTGACGGTCGGCACACGGTTTTTATCTCCCAAGTCCGGTATGGGTTCAGCCTGCCGCCTTTTCCAATTCCGCCCTCATCGCATCGATTACCGCCTTGTAATCCGGTTTGCCGAAAATTGCCGAACCTGCCACAAAAGTATCTGCGCCGGCCGCCGCAACGGCAGCGATATTGTCGGTTTTGATGCCGCCGTCCACTTCGATGGCGATGTGCCGGCCGCTTTTCGCTTCGTAAGCATCCAGCATCGCCCGTACCCGGCGGATTTTTTCAAGGGTGTGCGGAATAAAGCCCTGACCGCCGAATCCGGGGTTGACCGACATCAGCAATACCATATCCAGCCTGTCCAGTACGTTTTCCAACAGATATACGGGTGTTGCCGGATTCAATACCAGCCCCGCCTGACAGCCCATATCCTGAATCAGGCTCAAACTGCGGTCGATATGCCGGCTTGCCTCCGGATGGAACGTAATGATTGATGCCCCTGCTTTGGCAAACGATTGAATCAGATCGTCAACGGGTTCGACCATCAAATGCACATCAATCGGCACGCTTGCATAAGGCTTCAATGCCGCGCAAACCATAGGCCCGAAAGTCAGGTTCGGCACATAATGGTTGTCCATCACGTCAAAATGAATCAAATCCGCACCTGCCGCAATGACATTTGCCACCTCTTCCCCGAGGCGGGCAAAATCAGCCGACAAAATACTGGGTGCGATACGGTAAGTAGTCATGTTTTTTCCTTCAATATCCTTTTACATTCCGATTCCGCCGTTATGTCTGCTTGCCGGACATACGTACGCATTATTAACAAAAGTTAACCGCGATAATACCATCTTTCACACGTCAATCTAGTATATTGCCTAAAATTTCCAACAAGAGGAAAAGCCGTGCCGCTGCCTGTTCCCTGTCGTTTTGTTAAGCCTGCCGCCTCTTTTTTAAGTATGGCTTTGCTTTCCTGCCAGCTTTCCCACGCCGCTGCGGCTTATATCCCCCTGAACGATTTTCAACCGAACTGCGACATACGCCGGCTCGGACTGACACAGGCTCAGCACAATGAGCTGCGTAAAATCCGCGCCGCCTTCAAAATGGCGGGCGACAGGGCGCGTTTGAAGGTTATGCATTCCGAACACAGCCGCCGCCGGTCTGTCGTCGAAATCATTTCTTCGGATGTTTTTAATCGCAACGAGGCGCGCGATTACGTCGAAAGCCGCTACCACTCCAATATGGATTTTGCGGTGGACGAATTGGAAATCCAACACCGCTTCTTCCATATCCTCACACCGCAACAGCAGCAAATGTGGCTTTCTTCCTGCCTGAAATAATTCCTAAAAAACTTACAGCATCCGTTGTTCCGGCAGCCTGCCCGCCCAATCGCAGGCAAACTGCCAGGCGGCACGTCCCGAACGGTTGCCCCGCATCTGCGCCCACTGCAACGCCGCCGTCCGGGCGGCTTCGTCATATGGCACATCGAAATCTTCCAACCAGCTTTGCACTGCCGACAAATAATCGTTTTGATCGAACGGATAAAAGCTGAGCCACAATCCGAAACGGTCGGACAAAGATACTTTTTCTTCCACGGCCTCTTTTTGGTGGATTTCTCCGCGCACGCCTGTCGTACCTGCATTTTCATCCAAATATTCGGGCATCAGATGCCGTCTGTTGGAAGTCGCGTACACCAGCACGTTGGCGCAACGCTGCGACAAACCGCCGTCCAATGCCGTTTTTAATGCCTTATAGGTTTCATCACCGCTTTCAAATGACAAATCGTCGCAAAATACGATGAATTTTTCCGGACGTTCCTTCAAAAGCGTCAACAGATACGGCAGGCCGATCAAATCGCTTTTATCGACTTCGATCAGGCGCAATCCCTTATCCGCGTATTCGTGCAGCAGGGCTTTGACCAACGAGGACTTGCCCGTTCCGCGCGCACCGCTCATCAATACATTGTTCGCCGGCCGGCCGGCAATGAATTGTTCGGTATTACGCACCAGCAATCCGGTCTGCCTGCCGACTCCGGCAAGCCGCGACAAAGGGAAAACGTGCGGATCGGGCAAGTGTTCCAAAAAACCTTTTTTACCCGCACTCTGCCAACGGAATGCCAAGGCATTCCAATCGGTATGCCCGGGTTCGGGCGGAAACACGGCATCCAAACGCCGCAAAACGGCATAGGCTTTATCGAGAAATTCGTTCAATTCCATCCCTGCCTCACTTTGCATATCTTTGCGTCATCAGCCGTTCGACGGTGTCGACGATTGCCTGCGTATTCGGGTCGATTTCGATGTTGATCATGTCGCCGACCTTTCTGCTGCCGAACAGCGTCCGATCCAGGGTTTCCGGAATCAGATGCACGCAAAAACGCGTGTCTCCGACTTCGCCGATAGTCAGGCTGCAACCGTCCAAACCGACAAATCCTTTGGTCAGGATATAGGGTTTGAGTTCGTGCGGGAGGGTAAACCAAACCGTGCGGTTGAATCCGTCCCGTTCGATTTCGACGATGGACACAGTTGCCATAATGTGTCCGCTCATCGGGTGTCCGCCGATTTCGTCGCCGAAACGCGCCGCCCGCTCGATGTTGACGCAATCGCCTTCCTTCAGCAGCCCCAAATTGGTTTTTGCCAATGTCTCCGACATCAAATCGAAGCTGACGCGGTTTCCTTCGATTTCGGTAATCGTCAGGCAGCAGCCGTTGTTGGCGACCGATGCGCCGCGTTGCAGATTGTCCGCCGCCTCTTGCGGAAGCTCGACGACATAAGTCTGAAATGCCTCCGACGGGCGGCGGATTGCCGTCAGTTTTCCCAAGCCTTGAACAATGCCTGTAAACATAATCCTGTTTTCCTGTGTCGGTAAAAATGGTGCAAATTGTAGCATTTCCCCGCGAAAAATGCCGTCTGAAACGCCTTCAGACGGCATTTTGCCTCCGGTTCGGGCAAAAATCGCCCGGTACGGCTCCGGCTTTCCTTTACGCACCGCGCCGGCCGGCGGGCTTGCCCTTATCCCTCCTGCAAATCGGTTTGCGTGTTCAAGTCGGTAAAATGCCCGTCAAACTCGAATCTGACCGGCCTCGCCCTTTGCTGCTGCAGCCAGCTCCTCAATGTTTTCATCCCGGAAAACAGATAAGGAATTGCGCTTTGCAGAATCTGCGGGCGGATGTACATAATGTTGTAGTGCATGGTTACCGGCGTTTCCACATAAAACGCGTTGCACAGCGGTGTGCGTTTGGAGACGCTTTCAAAGCGCGCTACCAAGTCATCCGGCAGATACGGCATATCGCACGGCACAACCAAAAGCCAGTCGGCAGTCGCCAACTGCAAATCGTTGGCTGCGGTACTCAATGCCGAAAGCGGGCCGAAATGCTGCCACTGCCGGGCATCTGGAAAAACGTGCGGGCTGCGGCGGGCATATTCTTCCAAATTCCGGTTGGTACTGATGGCGATATGGCTGACCTGCGGCCTGACCCTGTCGATAACATGGTCTATCAGTGCCTTACCCCCCAAAAGAGCAAGCCCCTTGTCCCCGCCTCCCATACGGCTCGCCTGACCGCCGGCCAGTATCAGGGCAAAAGTTTTCATTGCGGATGTTCTCTTGGAAAAGTTCGAGGTTTTCATGATTGCAGTCTGCCGTTGCCAATAGTTTAAAATGCCGTCTGAAGCAGACGGCAAATAAATTCATCTTATCTGAATTTTATCATAACGTGATTTAACACTGAAGCGGTGCGGATTAAGTTTTCCTTAACCAATTCTTTCTGAGCGGTTGTCTCTAATCCCAAAGAATGATATTGTTTGCATTATTTAGAACGATTTTTTGCCGAGCATGATACTGCCAGCCCGTTTTTCAGACGGCATCCCCCTTTCCCTGCGCCTGAAGCTCCTGACCGGCTTGTGGGTCGGTTTGGCGGCACTGTCTGTCGTTTTAACGCTGCTGCTCTCTTTCCGTTTGGAAAATGCCGCTTCCGTCATTGAAGAAGCCGGAAATTTGAGGATGCAGGCATACCGGCTTGCCTATATGGCGGGCGAGGGTTCGCCCCGCGCGCAAATCGACAATCAGATTGCCGAATTTGAAAAAAGCCTGAAACGCATTTCCCAAAGCGACGCCATCCATCCGCTCATCCCTTCCGGCACCCCCCTTGCCTACGATTTGATACAGTCTATGCTGATTATCGACTGGCAGGCCAACATCCTCCCTCCGTTGCAGGCATACCGCCGCCCCACGCAAATCGAGCTTTACCGCTTTGCCGGCAATATCGAATTGTTTTTGCAGGCGTTGGAAAATGCCGGCGAAAAAAACACGTGGTGGCTCAGGCGGTTTCAATGGGTCATTATGCTGATGACGCTGGTGTCGTCCGTGCTGATGCTTTTTTGGCACCAGATTTGGGTCATCCGCCCGCTTCGTGCCTTGGGCGAAGGTGCGGAACGCATCGGGCGGCGGCGTTTCGACATTCCCGTCCCGGAAGCCGGTACGCCGGAATTCAAACAGGTCGGACGGTGTTTCAACCAAATGGCACTCAGGCTGAAGACTTTATACGATGATTTGGAAGGACAGGTTGCCGAGCAGACACGCAGCCTTGAAAAACAAAACCGCAACCTGACCCTGCTGTACCGGACCATACGCGACCTGCATCAGTCTTATACCCTGCAAGAGGCTGCCGAACAGTTCCTGAAGCGCATTACGTCCGCCGTCGGCGCGCACTCCGGCAGCATCTGTATGGAAAACGACCCCGATGCCGGCGTTTCCGCCCATACGGCGGAATACGGCGTAACGCAACCCCCTTTGGAAAAACATCATAACGAAACCTTCCCCATCGAATATCAAAACGAAAAACTCGGGGTGCTTTCCCTTGTTTTTTCAGACGGTGTTTCCCTGAACCCGAACGACCGCATCCTGCTTCAAACCCTGATCCGCCAATTGGGCGTATCACTCGCCGGCGCGAAGCGGGAAGAGGAAAAACGCCTGCTTGCGGTATTGCAGGAACGCAGCCTGATTGCCCAAGGGCTGCACGACAGCATCGCACAGGCATTAACCTTCCTAAACCTGCAGGTACAGATGCTGGAGAGTGCCTTTGCCGAAGGGAAAAAAGAAGAAGCTGCGGAAAACATCGGCTTCATCAAAACAGGCGTACAGGAATGTTATGAAGATGTCCGCGAACTGCTGCTCAACTTCCGTACCAAGATCAGCAATAAAGAATTTCCCGAAGCCGCCGCCGACCTATTCGCCCGCTTTACACAACAAACCGGGATAACGGTCGAAACCGCCTGGGAAAACGGTTCGTTCCTGCCGCCTCAGGAAGAGCAGCTCCAAATGATTTTTATCCTGCAGGAAAGCCTTTCCAACATCCGAAAACACGCCCGCGCCACCCATGTCAAATTCAGACTGCTCAAACAGGATGGAAGTTTTACAATGACCATTCAAGACAACGGACAGGGTTTCGACACGGAAAACATTGGAGAACCTTCGGGCAGCCATGTCGGACTGCATATCATGCAGGAGCGTGCCAAACGTATCCGCGCCGTATTGAAAATTTATTCCCAACCCCGACAGGGAAGCACCGTCTCATTGACGGGTGTATCTGAAGAAAGCTTGAAATGACCATTAAAATTATCCTGATAGACGACCATACCCTTTTCCGCAGCGGCATCAAGGCACTTTTGTTGCGCCAACATGATTTTGAGGTCATCGGCGAAGCCGCAGACGGCCTCTCGGGCATCAAAATGATCAGCCGGCTCCAACCCGATGTCGTCCTGCTTGACTTGGATATGCCCGGTATGAACGGACGAGAGGCACTCTCCCAAATCATCAGCATCAATCCGCAACAGGCTGTCATTATGCTGACCGTTTCCGAAGACAGCGACGATTTAACCGAATGTATGCGTATCGGTGCGCGCGGCTATCTGTTGAAAAACATCAATGCCGATTTCTTGCTTGAAAGCATACGCAAAGCTGCCGACGGCGATAATGTATTCTCTCCCGAGATGACTGCCAAACTCGTCAAAAGCCTGATTTCCCCCCAACCCGCACAAGGAACTCAGACACTTTCCTCCCTTACCCCCCGAGAAATGGAAATCTTGGGTTATCTTGCCGCAGGACACAGCAATAAAATCATTGCACGCCACCTCAACCTTGCCGAATCCACCGTCAAAGTCCACGTTCAAAACCTGCTCCGCAAACTCAATCTCAGCAGCCGGGTTCAAGCCGCCGTTTATGCCATCCGGCACAACGTCCCCCAGCCTGTATTGGAATAGGCATTCAGACGGCATCGGTCAAGGAATAAAAGTAAAATGCGCCCCTTTGACGGGGCGCAATATATAAGGGACGGCATCCGGTGTGCCGTCCCTTTAAGCGCGCCATTACCGCCGTAATCCGGACGGAATGGCTTAGGCGGTTTATTTCCAAGAATATTTCACACCCACGGTGCCTTGGTAGCCTTTATGTCTGTTGCTATCGAATGATTTTTCGTAGCGAGCGTCTGCATAAAGGTAAGTGTTTTCACTTAAGGAGAATTGAGAACCTAAGCCTAATTCCCACCAAGTGCGGGCAAACTTCCCGGCTAATTTGTCCGGCCCGATTAATGCGTTGCCCCTTGTTTTAAAATCGTGCCAAATATTGCCGGTGAAATAATAGGTGCGCGTGCGTTGCTTATCGTTCGGTTGGTTATGCGCCAAACGGAAACCGACACGGCCGCGCAAGCCATAACCTTTTTGCGAAACTGCACGAGTGCCGTCGTTAAAGTTGCCTAAGCGCAAGTATTGAGCAATAAGTTGTGCTTGTGGCTCTAAAATCCAGCTATCTCCGTTGTTGGTTTTATCTTTACCTAAGGCGTAAGGGCGACCAGTTTCCACTGAAAGGGCAGCACCCCAGCCGTGATTTTTCGCACCTGTGCCATCAACCGATGAATAACGGTTATTTAACCAAGAGAGTTGTCCCACCCAGTCAATGTAAGTGCCATTTTCATTGTAACGTGTATCGGTTACACCAAGATTAAGTGCGGTAGTTTTTACGTGGGAAGTTAATTTATCTGCAATCACGATGCCGTTTTTCGCGCGGTATTCATCATAGAATTTGCTATGAGAACGTAACGCACCGAAATACAGGCCGGTAAAACGACGAGTAAGTTTGCCCTCATCATCTTGTTTGGTTTTGACATCAAAATCGTGTCCCACTTGGAAGCCGTACATATTGGTTTTTAAACCAAAACGTTCTTTTCCATCGAGTTTGAGGTGTTTGCCAATTACGCGCCCCCAAGATTGTTTTTCCACATCCTGCCAATAACTGCCTTGCTTGTCCCAAGCAAGGGTTTGGTTTTCGCCACGGCGTTGGTGAAGCGTATCCAACATTGTATAGCCTGATTCCAAGTTTTGGCGGGGAACGAGCGTATAAGCCGGTGCGCTTGGCGTGATGATATTGTTTTGATTTTCGGTAGTCAGCGTCCAAAAATATTCGGTTTTGCCATCTTTAACACGAGAAGCCAATTGCACTTCGCCCGCCCCTGTGGTTTTGGCAGTTCCGCTAAAAGTATCGCGCATTGTGTAGGTATGTTTAGCGTCTTCGGTATTTAATTTACCGGTTTCCGCTCCCTTGTCCTGTCCTAAAACCGTAACAACGGCGGCACTGCGTTTGTAGCGGTCGGCAAGTTCGCCGATCGAGCCGTCGATAATATTTTCTTTACCATCTTTACCCACTGAAATGACCGTTGTTTTTCCTGAAGCATCGCCTGTGATTTCAAGTAGATCAGATTGAGAATTTCCTCCTTGATCATCGCCCGGCGAGTTCCATTCCGTATTGACTTTTAACACACCGTCTTTACCGACATAATTCCCTTCAATGGTCAGTTTGTCTGCATAGGATTGATTGGCAAGCGTAATGATACCGCCGTTGGTGAATGTTCCCTTTTCAGTTTCATAACTTGTACCTGATAAAGAAACACCCGCACTTGACTGGGTAAATGTACTTTTAGCAAGTTGTATATTCCCATCCGGTGTCTCGACTACACCTTTTGTAATTGTGAAACTACCATCTTTGATTTTAATTGTTCCTGCCTTATCTTCTATTTCTATCACTCCGTTTACAATTTTGAATGGTTTCGTAACATATTTAACGGTATTATCATTTGGTTGTTCTGTGCCATCTGTTTTTAATAGCGTACTTGATTTTATTTTGAATAGACCTTTGGCATTTATTGTGCCATTAGTGATATTCTTTTCAATTTTTTGCTCATTCGCAGCGTGAGTCAGGGTTACTTTATAATCCGTTCCATCTCCTAGAGAATGTTTTGAAGCATCTAATACACCGCCATCAGCAAGCTCCATATCATAAGCTGTCGCACGTTGAACTGACTCATCTATTTTAGGTGCGAGTTCCCAAATAGCACCATTTTTGATTGCAACATTAAGTTTAGAGCTGATGAGACCTTCACTTTGCTGATGAGTCAAACCGACCGCTTTTGCCTGATTATCCAGCGTAAAAGTGAGATCTGAGGCTTTGGTTTTTGCTAATTTTGTTTCAGCCAGCCAACCTTTGTTTGCCGCCCTTGCTTCAGATTGCGCGCCTTTTAATAAGAATTTTGCATTTTCGGCAATAAATTCCCCATTGTTAAACCAGTTGGCGACTTTGTTTCCCGCAACAGATACCGCAAGGCTGTTCACATTCTCAGCATTGGCGACAATCAATGAGGCATTTTCAGAAGTGGTTGAAATCTTGGTATTGTTCAACCGCACTTCTTGATCTTTGTTTGGTTCGTTACGGGAAACGGGTACAGTGAGAAAATAGGTTACATCAGTAGCGTAATCCCCTGTATCAAACACAATAGCCGAATTACCTGATGTGATTTTTCCTGTGCTGGTTTCACTATCCGCGATTAAACGGGATTTTGTACCAAATAAGCGTACTGTAGCTGAATCTTTTGTTTCTGACGTATCAAGCACCATATTGCCTGTCGATTCGATTTCCGCACCTTTGTAACCGTTAGCTTTTGGTGTGTTAGGTAATTCTGGTTTACCAATTTTCAGTGCTGCGGAATGTTTGCCATTCGCTTTTACAGTGATTTTACTGTCTTTTAAATTGGCTTCCGCGCCGTCGCCTGCAATGTAGATACCCACTAAATAATCACCAATTTTTTTGGTTGATTTATCTTCAACGTCAATGGTTAATAATTTTTCAGAATTTAAAATAGGGGTTGAATGATCGGAGTCTTTTCGATAGATCCTAATCCCTGAAAGTTGATGACCGGTGTTAGCTGTTGCACCGTTATAGCTCATAGAACCAAGAATTGTACCCGGGGTATTATCTACTGTAATTGTTGCATCATCTTTTAATGTTAAAACAGTCTTATTTTTACCACCACCATTATGATCATACCCAACCGCAATGCCATAAGCGGCGTTGGAGTCTGGAGACATACCAAGTTTTCCCTCACTGGCTAAAGTAACAGCAATATCGGTTTTTCCTTGAATTTCTTCGGTACGATCGCCACGAATAATAATGGCTTTTGGATAAGTATGTATTGAAGGATTTGCAGGCGTAACCGTGATATTTACATTACCTGTAACAGTATTGGTAGGTTCTGTAACTTCGTGACCAATAGGCGTTTCACCTGAAATCTGTTTATTTTCATTAATACTGGAATATTCAGCTGAAAAAGCTGTTGCAGAAAGAGAAGAAATCAAAATGCTCAAAAGCGTTTTGCGATAGGGAAATGGTTTCATAAGGGAGCCCGTAATTTCAAAACATAAAGATAAGTAAAAATTGATGTCAATCATTTTAATAATGATTAACTCTTTAATAAGGATTAACTCTTATTAAGAGTTTACCCCCCCCCCCCCCCGAATATGGCAAGCAAAAAGAATAATCGCCAACATAATAAAAATGCCGTCTGAAACAGGTTCAGACGGCATTGGCTTTCAGACGGCATTTGATGCTTGGAAGTCAGGCAACTTGGGTTTGATGCTCGTTCCCTTGACGCTCTCGGATGCAACCCAAACGGTAAACTGTCTCGCCCTGCCCGCTCAGGAATGACTGAACCGCATCGGCATCTTCGGCAGCAACGATGACGACCATACCGATGCCGCAGTTAAAGGTTCGGTACATTTCTTGAGTTTCCACATTGCCCGCCTTTTGAAGCCATTGGAAGAGCTTGGGCAATTCCCACGATTCGGCATTGATTTGTGCAACCGTGTTTTCAGGCAACACGCGCGGCACGTTTTCAGTAATGCCGCCGCCGGTAATGTGCGCCATACCTTTAATGGTAAATTTTTCCAAAGCAGCAAGAATCGGTTTCACATACAGACGTGTCGGCGCAATAACGGCTTCTCTCAAGGTTTTGCCATTATCAAACTCGGCATCCAAATCGGGATTGTCGCGTTCGATGATTTTACGGATAAGGGAATAGCCGTTTGAATGTGCGCCGTTGGAAGCCAAACCCAATACCACATCGCCCGCGCCGATGCTGCGGCCGGTAATGACATTCTCTTTTTCCACCACGCCGACGGCAAAACCCGCCAAATCGTATTCACCAACGGGATACATACCCGGCATTTCGGCAGTTTCCCCGCCAATCAGGGCGCAGCCGGATTCTTCGCAACCTTTAGCAATGCCTTTGATGACATCGGTCGCGCGCGGAACATCCAATTTACCGCAGGCGAAATAATCCAAGAAAAACAATGGCTCAGCTCCTTGAACCAAAATATCGTTGACACTCATTGCAACAAGGTCAATGCCCACCGTATCGTGTTTGTCCCAATCAAAGGCAAGTTTGAGCTTAGTACCCACGCCGTCCGTACCGCTGACCAATACGGGATTTTTATATTTCTTGCCGATTTCGACCAACGCGCCGAAGCCGCCCAAATCCCCCAATACTTCCGGGCGCATCGTGCGTTTGGCAAAAGGTTTGATGTTTTCGACCAGTTGGTCGCCTGCGTCGATATCGACACCTGCATCGCGGTAACTCAATGAAGTACTCATCATTTTTCCTTGGTAAATGGGGATTGGACGGTAAAATAACGGGGCGTATTCTACCTTATTTCGCGTTTGCAGGTTTGGATTTTTAGACATATTGTAAACAATCCGCCATATGCCCGCGCGTGTCGGGTTTGGCGGGGCCGTCCGCAGGATGAACGGGCGGAAACCCGCCTGCCCTCCCCCTCAATTCCTTATATATCGCCTCCCATCAAGGGCGCGTTATCTTTCTTAACCAACCCTTTTGACAGCCGGGCGACGGAATTAAACGAAAAAAACGCCTAGAATTTCTAAGCGTTTTTGTATGCTGGTGCGGACGGAGAGACTCGAACTCTCACACCTCTCGGCGCCAGAACCTAAATCTGGTGCGTCTACCAATTTCGCCACGTCCGCGCAAGTTGGGCAATTATACCGATTTTGTCTGTTTCTGCAAGGCTTTGGGCGTAATAGTTGAGGCTTATGCCTTGCAGCGGTAAAATCCGCCATTCGTCCGCCCGGCATCGGAATCCGGCGGTTTTTTGTTTTTATTGACGGAATTTGGGTATGCCTGCTGCTTTGATTAAGGATTTTCTGCTGACTCAGGGTTTGAAGCTGCCGCCCGACGAGGTTCGGGCGGCGTATCTGACGGCGCAGACGGTAATGGATATGGGGATGGCTTCGATTGACCGTTCGGTTTTGTGGCTTGAGCATGAGGATTGGAGGCTTGCCGATTATTTGGAGCAAAACAGCGGGAATGAGGAAGGTCTGAAACGGCTTTTCATGGCTTTGGATTCGGTGTTTTCGCGCGCGACAGGCGTGCGGAGTGCGGCAGTTTATGCCCTGATGCCGTCTGAAAACCAGGCTTTCCAATTGATATGCCTGTCCCGGCAGGGCGAGGTTTTGGAAAACCTGTGGGATTTGGATGAGGCGGCAGGCAAGGTTTCGCTTGCCTGCCGTTCGGCGCAAAGCGGTTGGATGAATATTGCCTCGGATGTGCGCCGCTGGCTGGAATTGGGCGAGCTTGCCGGCGAACGCAACCGGCACTCGGCGGCGCAACTTTCCATTCCCGTTTGCACAGAGAGCGGCGGCGTGCTGGGCGTGGTGCACGTCGAATTTGAAAAAGCCGGTTGTGCGGATGAGGCGGCACAGGCGGAATGGGTCGCTCTTGCCTTGGCTTTGTCCGAACCTTTGAAGCAGCTTTCGGGCATCACTGCCGCAGAAGGAGATGAAAATGTCTGAATTATTGAGCTATGTCGCTTCCTGCCGCCTACCGACCGAATGGGGCGTATTTACGATGCACGGCTTTGAAGAGGCAAACGGGCAGGAACACGTTGCGCTGACCGTCGGTGATTTTTCAGACGGCAAACCAGTTCTGACGCGCATCCACTCCGAATGCCTGACGGGCGACGCGCTGTTCTCGAGAAAATGCGACTGCGGGCCGCAACTGGAAGCGGCGATGAGGGAGGTACAGGCAGAAGGGCGCGGCGTTATCGTCTATCTGCGTCAGGAAGGGCGCGGCATCGGGCTGATTAACAAAATCCGCGCCTATCATCTGCAAGACCAAGGTATGGATACGGTTGAGGCAAACGTGGCACTCGGGCTGCCTGTCGATGCCCGCGATTTCCGTTTGGCGCAATATATTTATGAATATTTGGGCATCCGTTCGGTCAAACTGCTGACCAACAATCCCGAAAAAATCCAAACCCTGAAAGATGCGGGGATTAACGTGGTCGAACGCATCCCGCTGCACGTCGGGGAAAATCTGGAAAACGAGCGTTATCTCCAAACCAAGGCGGACAAGCTGGGGCATTTGATGTCGGAATAAGGCAAAGATGCAGGGAAAAGTTACAGACACCCTGCGCCGCCTTTCGGAAAACAGGTTTTCATACTGTAATAACGTAATGAATTTTATAAAGTTACAAGGCGCGGATGGAAACGCATTGCGGGATGGGTTTGAAGCATACGCCCGACATACCTGATTGGGCGGATACCGGGCGCGGACTTCTGCATACGCGCAAACATCTTAATACAACGGATTGATATTTATGATTTTCTCCATCATCATCCCTATTTACAACGTGGAAAAATACCTCCGCTGCTGCGTGGATTCCGTGCTTGCCGAAAATTTTGCGGATTATGAAATGATTTTGGTCGATGACGGTTCGCCCGACGGCTGCGGGAAGATTTGCGACGAATATGCAGGAAAATATCCGCATATAAAAGTGATTCATCAAGAAAACGG
This sequence comes from Neisseria lactamica NS19, assembly GCA_000193795.2. GTDB lineage: Bacteria > Pseudomonadota > Gammaproteobacteria > Burkholderiales > Neisseriaceae > Neisseria > Neisseria lactamica_A. Next base: position 35,579 of record AEPI01000121.1, read on the forward strand.
CGGGCTGTCGGATGCACGCAACGCCGGTATCCGGGCGGCAAAAGGCGACTACCTGATCTTTTTGGACAGCGACGACTATTGGGACGACACCAATCGTTCAAAAAATGCGGGGGGGGGGATTCTTTATGATTTACAACAACTTGCAGACAAAAAGGTTGATTTGATCCTGCACCCCTCGTCCCTCAATTACCGCATCATCCCCAAAGGGGCGGACTTTGCCGATAATGATTTTGTCCGCCATTTTGAAACGCTGGTGGAGGGGCGGTATTATATAGCCAACGCGTGGACAAAGATTGTCAGGCGGGAAATCATCATTAAAAACAATCTGTTTTTCCCAAAAGGATACATTCACGAGGATTTTCCGCACAGTTTGAAATTGGCGCGTTTTGTCAAGACTTTTGCCTTTTACGATAACCCTTTTTATCAATACCGCGTTCTCGGCAGCTCTATCAGCCACAACGTCAAATACAAAAATTTCAGCGATATGCTGACGCATCTCGACCGGGGCGTGGATTTTTTAGTCGAAAACAGAAATTCCCCCATCTACGGCGGTTTGCAAAAATTTGTCTTCGACAATATCGGCTATCTGAGGTCTATATCGGTAAGGCTTTATTTTTCCAAAAACATTATCGTCGTCTACCGAAAATATTTTTCATTTAAAGAGAAATGCAGAAAGATATTCGGTGAGAAGGCAATTCATCCGGTTTTTATCGGGAAGGCGGCATTCATCATAGGATTGCCGATATTGCGCCTGTTCGTACCGCCTATGCTGTACCCGGCAATCAAGGCTGTTTATCAGAAATTTTTTTCGGAATAAGCTTCCGGCAAACTCCAAATCAGACGTGTTTGGGAAGTTGGGACAAGCAGCCCCCGGCCGGCAAGGATTACGGTAATGCCGTCTGAAGCCTCGAATCCGGCTTCAGACGGCATTTATAGTGGATTAAATTTAAATCAGGACAAGGCGACGAAGCCGTAGACAGTACAAATAGTACGGCAAGGCGAGGCAACGCCGTACTGGTTTAAATTTAATCCGCTATGTTTACCAAAAGGCAAACAATCCGGCAGATAAAACAGATTTGCCTTTTGGTAAATGTGGGACTAAAATCCGCTACATTCAGTTTCTGCAAAGGGAAAAACAATGACCGACACAGCCGACCTGCGCCGCCGCAACCTGCGGCAGTGGATAGAAAAATACTACGGCGGTTTGCAAACCCGTTTTGCCGAAGCCGTTGCCATCAATCCGGGCGAGCTCTCCGCCCTCTTAAAAAACAAATCTTTCGGCGAGAAAAAAGCCCGTAAAATCGAACAGGCGGCAAAAATGCCCGCCATGTGGCTCGATACCGAACACACCGACCGCCCGACCGAATACACAGGAAAACACACCATGTCCCATATTTCCCCCATCCCCGAAATCCTAGCAGACATCAAGGCCGGCAAAATGGTCATCATCACCGATGCCGAAGACCGCGAAAACGAAGGCGACCTGCTGATGGCGGCGCAATTCGTTACCCCCGAAGCCGTCAACTTTATGATCAAACACGCACGCGGCCTGGTCTGCCTACCGATGGCGGGCGAAATGGTCGAAAAACTCGGCCTGCCCATGATGACCCAGAAAAACGGCGCGCAATACGGCACCAACTTTACCGTCTCCATCGAAGCCGCACACGGCATTACCACCGGCATTTCCGCCGCCGACCGCGCCCTGACCATTCAAACCGCCGTTTCCCCGATCGCCAAACCCGAAGACATCGTCCAACCCGGCCACATCTTCCCGCTTCGCGCGCAAAAAGGCGGCGTACTCGTCCGCGCCGGACACACCGAAGCCGGTGTCGATTTAGCGCAAATGAACGGATTGATTCCCGCCGCCGTCATCTGCGAAATCATCAACGACGACGGCACGATGGCGCGTATGCCCGAACTGATGAAGTTTGCCGAAGAACACAAGCTCAAAATCGGCACGATTGCCGACCTCATCGAATACCGCAGCCGTACTGAAAGCCTGCTCGAAGATATGGGCGACGCGCCGGTACAAACCCCGTGGGGCGAGTTCCAGCAACACGTTTACGTGGACAAGCTCTCCGGCGAAACCCACCTCGCCCTCGTCAAAGGCACGCCCTCCGCCGACGCGGAAACCCTCGTCCGCGTACACGAACCCTTCAGCGTGATGGACTTCATCCAAGCCAACCCTCGCCATTCTTGGTCATTGCCCAAAGCACTCGAGCGCGTCCAACAGGCAGACAGCGGCGTAGTCATCCTTCTGCACCGCACCGAAGACGGAGCCGCCCTGCTCGACCGCACCCTGCCCAAAGGCGCAAACCAAGCCTACAAATGGGACAGCAAAAGCTACGGCATCGGCGCGCAAATCCTCGCAGGCCTCAACGTCAGAAAACTGCGCGTCCTCGGGCAGCCCTCATCTTTCACGGGTCTGACCGGCTTCGGTTTGGAAGTCGTCGGTTTTGAAGAAGTTGAAAAATAATCTTGCTTGATTGATTCTCAAAGCAAACCAAACAAAATGCCGTACCCTGCGGGCAGGCTTCGCACTCTGAAGCCTTTCAGACGGCATTTTGAGTTTGACCGGTTATTGATGAATTGAATTTCAACATCGCCAATCTATCCTTAATCTCTTTTTCCAATTCGGCAGATTCCGCAAATAGTTTGTCCAAATCCGCCGAAAATCCCGCCATTTTCCGTGCAAATTCCTCAGCGGATATATCCACATAATCAATCTTTACCTCGAAATATTGACCTGCCGACAGGCTGTAATTCCTAGCTTCGATTTCATCGTAGCCGATCACCACGCTGAAATCTGCCACAGCCTGTTTGTGCGTGAAGGTATTGCAGGTTTTTTGTTCTTCTGCGCGGGAGAGTACGGTTTTTTGGTTTTTGCCGTCTTTGATTTTTTCGCCTAAATTTTTTGCATCGATTAGCACCGCTTCGTCTTTATTGGCTTTATCGATAAACAAGATAAGACCTGAAAAGAGCCGATACGCTTTTGCAGCGTACCGGCTTTGCCATACTGTTCTGCTTCAGACGGCATCGCTTCATTTTGCCTTTAATGCCTCTTCATCCAGCGATTTCAACCATCCCAGCTTTTCGCCGATTTTGATTTCCAGCCCGCGCGGAACGGGTTGGTAGAAGTCCGGTTCGTCCAAGCCGTCGGGCATATAGCTTTCGCCGGCGGCGTAGGCGTTCGGTTCGTCGTGGGCGTAACGGTATTCGCGTCCGTAACCCAATTCCTTCATCAATTTGGTCGGAGCATTGCGAAGATGGACGGGCACTTCGTCGCTGCTGTTTTCTGCAACAAACCGGCGCATTTGTTTATACGCCTTGTAACCCGCGTTGGATTTCGCGGCGGCAGCAAGGTACAGCACCGCTTGCGCCAGCGCGAGTTCGCCTTCGGGCGAGCCTAGGCGTTCAAATGTTGCGGCGGCATCGTTGGCGATTTGGAAGGCGCGCGGGTCGGCAAGTCCGATGTCTTCCCAAGCGATACGCACGATGCGGCGGGCGAGGTAGCGCGGGTCGGTGCCGCCGTCGAGCATACGGCAAAACCAATACAGCGCGGCATTCGGATGCGAACCGCGCACGGATTTGTGCAGTGCGGAGATTTGGTTGTAGAAACTCTCGCCGCCTTTGTCGAAACGGCGGATTTGTGCCCCGAGACTGTCGGCGAGAAATTCGGCGGTTAAGGTTTTCAGACGGCGCGTGTCGGCGGCGCGCAAAAGTTGTTCCAACAGATTCAACAATCTGCGTGCATCGCCGTCGGCGGTATTGACGAGCAGCTCCTGCGCGTCCGCTTCAATCGTGAAATTTCGGTATTCGGGCAACGCCGACACTTTGGCAATCAATTTCTTGAGATCGTCTGAAGACAAGGGTTGCAAAACATACACCTGCGCGCGGCTCAACAGCGCGGGATTGACTTCAAACGACGGGTTTTCCGTCGTCGCGCCGATAAAGGTCAGCAAACCGTTTTCCACATAAGGCAAAAACGCATCCTGCTGCGCCTTGTTGAAGCGGTGGACTTCATCGACAAACAAAATCGTCGCGCGTCCCTGCTGCAAAGCGATTTCTGCCTTGTCGATTGCCACCCGTATGTCCTTCACGCCGGAAAACACGGCGGAAACCGGCAGAAACTGGGCATTGAAACTCTGCGCCAAAATCCGCGCCAACGTCGTCTTGCCCACGCCCGGCGGTCCCCACAGCAACATAGAATGCGGCTTGCCGCCTTCTACCGCCACGCGCAAAGGTTTACCTTCGCCGATGAGGTGTTCCTGCCCCACCACGTCGTCAAGCGTATGCGGGCGCAGGCGTTCGGCAAGTGGCGCGTCGGGTTCTCGGGCAAACAAATCGGTCATAAGGGCTCCGTCAACAGGTTTTCAAACAATATGATTATACGGCAGGGAAAGGCGGCGTGCCGCATACGGATTCCGCACCGGCATTTGCACTAAGCCGATATTAGGCGCATACTGAAAAAGACGAGAGACTTCACACACTATATCCGGCCGGAGTCCGATTCCGCACTGGCACAACAATACTCAAATCAGAGTTTCAATTAAACATTAAGGAGACTTTGATGAAACAAAATAGAAAATTCGCTTTATCTACCATTGCTTTGTTGATTCAATCGGCATTATGTTTTGAGGCCAACGCTGCTGAATATGAAGTTAAAGATGTAGACTGGGTAAGTTTGAGGGAAGATCCACAAAGACCAGGTTCAATTATGACTTGGAAAGGGGATAAAATCACTGTAAAAAACTACATTTTACCTTATTGGGAAAAAGGTAAAACTTTAGAAAATTAGAACTTATTACCACCGGAAACGGGGCAGATGGAAACTTACTGGTCAATGGTTCTTACGGCATCCGTTCTTTTGCAGACCCGCAATTGGGATATACGCCTGAATTATTGGTAAAAAGCAATAATGATATTATTTTTAACAATGATTTTCAATCTGTTGACGTACAACCCCATTCCGGAAATATCCATTTGGATGCCAAAGGAAAAATTCAATTTAATTTGAATGTTACCGATAAGGTAACAGATCCAATCACACATCAAGAAAAGTTAGTGAATGATAATGCCTTAGTACGGTATGTCAACAATATCACCCCCCCCCCCCCCCCCCCGATGAAAAAAATGACAAAGGCAGCATATCCTTTCATTCAAAAACAGGCAATTTGTTCAATATGAACGTTAACGTTCATAAAGACACACATCATTTCGGTATTCACAACCTCCGCAATACCGATGTTAATCTGACTGCCGAAGACGGCGATAATGTGGTTGCGATTAAAGGGAAGCTTGCCGACCCTATGCCGGCAGGAAAAGTTGAGAGTACAAGTTTTTTAAGGGGTATTGAAACGGCTTTTAAATCCAATACCGTATTAACGGGGAATAACAATAAAATATCTATCGCCACTGAGGGCGACGGCTTGGGATTGGGCGTAAACGGTCTCCAATCCAACTCCCCCTATTCCGGACACACGACGGGCATTTTCATCAATAATCAATCAAGCGATCTTACCCAACCTTCCCTTGACGGCATCAGCACTGTCAAGCTCAAAGCAAACAAGGGGAATAATGAAGTTAATTTAAATGTAAAACACCACGCCTCCGTAAAAGGCATTATCGCGTCGCATTCTGCAAAAGCAACGCTTGAAGCCGAGGGGGATAATATTGTCCGGGTTAAAAATCCGGACACCAATACGGCTTTAATCAATGCCTGGAAAGAAAAATACCCCAATAATTCGCCAGAACTATACAGGGTGGGGGTTCAATCCACGATTGACAGCGATGTAGTTTTGAGTGCGGCAAACAATATCATTGAGATAGGGGGTAATCCGATGAACCAAGAAGGGATTACCGCTCACGGAAATGCCACGATTACCCTCAAGGCGAAAGAAAACAATAAAATTACCGTGGAAAACGCCGCATACAGCAGCGACGGTATTTCGACTCTGATTAACAGAACGGGGGCAAGGCCCGGAACAAGGGATGACGGAAACAAAATCATACTGGAAGCCGGCGGCGATAATATTGTTACCATGAAATCCGGCGATGCGGATGCGGATTATGTAAACAACTCTGACATATTAAAGGGAACAGACTCTTATAAATACAAACGAGGTTCCAACGGCATCTTTGCCTATGACGACAAATCGCTGGTCAAACTGGTTGGCGAGAATAATATCGTTAAGAGTGAAATCAGTGAAAAGTCTAAGGCATTAAATGGGGGATTTGACCATAACAGCATTTATTCTTGGAATAAGGCAAAAGTTGAACTGTCTGCGAAGAACGATAATATCGTACAAGGCGGAACAAGCGGTTTGCGTTCAAGCGACTCCTCAATCGTCCTCGAGGGTAAAAATAATGCAATTTCAAGTCTGAAACATAACGTTTTCGCCTACAACAAGGCAAAGGTGGATTTGACTGCCGAAAATAAAAACACATTATCCGGTGCGGAATTTGGCGTGTATGCCTTAAACACAAGTACGGTCGTCAATTTGTCTTCAAAAGATAAAAATGAGGTAAAAAGCACCAAAATCGGTCTGTATTCTGAAGCGGGCGGTTCAATTAATGTAAATGGGAAGGATAATATCATTGAAGGTGATTCAGTTGCCTTGGTTGGAATGAATGGAAATTTAAGCATCCGCGCAAGCAGTGCAAACCGGATTAGTTCAAAAAGCTTAGGAATCTATGCTAAAGATAGTGCAAAAATAGCCTTAACCGGCGAAAGCAATACGATTCGTGTACGCGATGCCGCCATTCATTCATTAGACAAAAGTGAAGTAAGCATAGACGGGCGGATAACGATTCATTCCGGCGTAGCAAATGTTGCCAGAAATGGTAACAGTCTGATTAATTTGAAATACAAAGATAACAGCAGTATTAATGGGGCGACTGTATCGGATGGTGGTAACGTTTCGATTACGCCGTTAAATAATTCAGATGATAATGTTATGAGTTTGACCGGCGATGCCTTGGCGGTAAATAACGGCAAAGTAGAATTAGATTTCACGCCGAACAGCCGTTTAGTGGGACGCTTGGATAATTTCAGCGGCTTAACCGATTCCAAACATAAAGATTTATTTAAAAAATATGTTAATGAACTAGACAGTAAAAGTGCGGGGGTCATTAACCTTAATTTAGCCAAAGACGCATTATGGACGATGACGGGTCAAAGCTGGATGGATAAATTGAGCGGCGAAGGTACGGTTGATTTTGACAGCAACAGCAAAACGAGCGGACGCGCCTTACATATCGGCGAATTGGCGGGTGCCAATAAATTCTTGATGCATCTGAATAAAGATGGTATTCACAGCGATATGCTCTATGTGAAAAAAGGAACGTCTACTCCGCAAGAAGTCGTCGTCAAAAATCTGTCCGAAGTGCTTGACAGTATGAATTACGGCGATCGTTTGCGTTTCGCCACGGTAACAGATTCAAAAAATGAATTTGTAAACGGCAAGAAATATATTGACGATACGCACCTTATGGAGGATGCCCTGACTGTCGAATATTCCGCACATAACGGCGATAAAAACAACGAGGATGCCTATAACAAACGCTTTAACGGCTCTGAAATGACGGCGGAAAAAGCCGGAGACGATTACGTCAATAAAACCTATACCGACAACAGGCAAAATGTCTATTTGGTCAAACAGGCTACCGGCAATCCGAGTCGAAATGTCAAAAATATAAATGATATGTTCGACTCAACCGCACATTATGCGTTCACTTTGGATACTTATACCAAACGCGAAGGGGAGCGGGCTTTTTTCAACCTTGGACAAAAAAGAAGGCGATTGGATAAGGCTGACGCACACCCGTGTGATTCAATCCGATGCGTTTAGATTTCATAACAACGATTTTGAAATCGGATATGACCGCTTCAGCCTCAACGAACAGGAGAAAAAACGCAAATGGGGCATAAGTTTCGACTACGGACATGGCAGGACATCGTTATGGAATACGTTTGGCAAAGGAAGAATCAGAAAATATGAATTGGCCCTGTACAATACTACCCAATACATAGATAAAGAAGGAGACGAAACAGGGTATATCGACAATGTATTAAAAATAGGAAAACTGCGTAACCGTGTGATTGCACGAAATCATATGGGGAAATTATGGGGTACGGGAAAATATAGCAACACCCTATTCTCTATCAGCACCGAATACGGCCGCCGTAAATTTTTGGATGACGATAAATTGTGGCGGATTACACCGCAAGCACAGTTGCAATATTCCTATTTGAGAGGTGCGGGCTACCGGCTCGACAACGGTATAAACGTCAACTTAAGCCACGCAAACAGCCTGATAGGCCGCTTGGGTTTGGATGTCGTGAGAAAATTTGACGAAGATAAAAAACTTTTCTATGTAAAAGGCAATATCCTTCATGAATTCTTGGGCAGCCGCTCCTTTAAGGCATTTGAGGGCAACAGCAGTTATGCTCAAAAATGGAATACGAGGGGGACTTGGTATTCCGTCGGCTTGGGCTACAATGCGCGGACAGGTAAAAAAACAAATGTCTTTGCCGATGCGGAAAAAGAGTTTTCCGGCGGCAAAAAAGGTTCGTACAACATCCGCTTATCCGTTTCCCATCAGTTTGACTGAATGATTGGAACCTTATCGCAACAATGGGTTAAATCTAATTCGAGTCTTTAGGATAAACCGCAATGAAATGCCGTCTGAACCGCTTTCAGACGGCATTTTTGCCAATGGGCAAAATGACAGCGGCGGGATTTTTTATTTTCCCGATTGAAGTATAATGTTGCCGGTTTCAACCGGATACTCAAACGGTTTGCTCCAACACTCGGAACGGCGCATAAAACGCCGCCCCGCGTGTTATCCCGAACGGGGCGGCTAATCAGATCCTATCGCCGTAAACGGCGGGGTTTCCACCGAAAAGGAATTGAGATGAATAAAACCTTGTCTATTTTGCCGGCGGTAATCTTACTCGGCGGCTGCGCCGTCGGCGGCGGCAACACATTCGGCAGCTTGGACGGCGGCACGGGTATGGGCGGCAGTATCGTCAAAATGGCGGTTGAGAGCCAATGCCGCGCGGAATTGGACAGGCGCAGCGAATGGCGGTTGACCGCGCTGGCGATGAGTGCCGAAAAACAGGCGGAATGGGAAAACAAGATTTGCGGCTGCGTCGCCCAAGAAGCCCCCGAACGGATGACCGGCAACGATGTGATGCAGATGCTGGATCCGTCCACGCGCAATCAGGCGCTTGCCGCCCTGACCGCCAAAACGGTTTCCGCCTGCTTCGGCAGGCTGTACCGCTAAAATCTTCAAAAGGTGTGGCGGCAATGCCGTCTGAAGCCGTTTTTATTGCAACTTTTACAGAAGGGAAATTTGATGGACTACATAAGCACGCGCGGCGAAACCGCACCCAAACCGTTCAGCGAAGTTTTATTGATGGGGCTCGCCCCCGACGGCGGGCTGATGCTGCCGGAACATTATCCGCAAATCGGGCGGGAAACCTTGGACAAATGGCGCGGTTTGGCTTATCCAGAATTGGCGTTTGAAATTATGCGCCTGTTCGTTACCGACATTCCGGAGGACGATTTGCGCGATATTCTGAACCGTACTTACACGAAAGCGGCGTTCGGCACTAAGGAAATCACCCCCGTCCGCACGCTTTCAGACGGCATCAAAATCCAAGCCTTGTCCAACGGCCCGACGCTGGCGTTCAAAGATATGGCGATGCAGTTTTTGGGCAATGCGTTTGAATATGTTTTAAACAAAGAAGGCAAAAAACTCAATATCTTGGGGGCAACCAGCGGTGATACGGGTTCGGCTGCGGAATATGCCTTGCGCGGCAAAAAAGGCGTGAATGTATTTATGCTGTCGCCCGACGGTAAAATGAGCGCGTTCCAACGCGCGCAGATGTACAGCCTGCAAGACGGGAATATCCACAATATCGCCGTGAAGGGGATGTTTGACGACTGTCAGGACATTGTGAAGGCGGTGCAGAATGATGCCGCGTTCAAGGAAAAATACCATATCGGTACGGTCAATTCGATCAACTGGGGACGCATCGTCGCGCAAGTGGTTTATTACTTTGCGGGCTATTTCAAAGCGACGCAAAGCAATGACGAGCAAATCAGCTTCTGCGTGCCGAGCGGCAACTTCGGCAATGTTTGCGCGGGACACATCGCCAAACAAATGGGCCTGCCTGTCCGCCGCCTGATTGTCGCGACCAATGAAAACGATGTGTTGGACGAGTTTTTCAAAACCGGCGCATACCGCCCGCGCAACAGCGCGCATACTTATGTTACCTCCAGCCCGTCGATGGACATTTCCAAAGCGTCCAACTTCGAGCGTTTCGTGTTCGACCTGATGGATCGCGATCCTCAGGAAATCAATACGCTGTGGGCAGAAGTGGCAGCGGGAAAAGGTTTTGACCTGCGGTTTGCTTTGGAAAAAGTCGGCGGCAAATACGGTTTTACCTCCGGCAAATCCACCCACGCCGACCGCCTCGCCACCATCAAACAGGTTTACGAGCAAAATCAAGAACTCATCGACCCGCATACTGCCGACGGCGTAAAAGTCGCCCGCGAAGTGCGTGAAGAAGGGGAAACGGTGGTTTGTTTGGAAACCGCGTTGGCTGCGAAATTCGATGCGACCATACGCGAAGCCGTCGGCGATGTCGCCATTCCACGCCCTGCCGCGTTGGAAGGTTTGGAAAGCCTGCCGCAGCGCGTACAAACCGTGCCGAACAGTGCGGATGCGGTAAAAGGCATCATCGAACAAACCCTTGCCTGATGTCCCGTGTGGGCAGCATTCCGTCCGAACTTAAGATTGAAAGAAAATGACCTTACCTATGCAGGAAACCCGTTTTTCCATACTGCTGGACGAATTGGCGGCAAAACAGGAGGCAGCCATCGCTCCCCACCTGCTTGCCGACGGAACCAAGGTATGGGTACGCAAAGCAGGCAGGCACAATGCACGGTGGCGTTACGCGCTGCTCGGTATGGTTGCCCGATATTTGAAACTGGGGGTGTTGAAGCCGGTTCCCAGCCTCGGCGGCGAGCCTGCCATTGCAACCGAATCAAAACGCCTGTACGAATTACGCACGGCGGGGATAGCCGTTCCCGAATTGCTCGCCGTCCGAAAAAATGCCCTTATGTTCGGCAATTTGGAAGGTATCCCGCTCGATACGCAAATCCGCCAAGAAGCCGAAGCCGGAAAGGCGGACGCTTGGCTTGCCGGTTTGGAAGCCATTGCACGCGTACATGAAAAACGGCAGTTCCTCAGTCAGGCGTTTGCGCGGAATATGATGTCGGACGGAAAAAACATCAGCTTTTTGGACTTTGAAGACGATCCTTCCGAAGTTCTGTCCCCCGTGCAATGCCAAGCCCGCGATTGGCTCTGCTACATCCATTCGACCACGCTGATATTGAAAAACGGCGGACTGCTGGAAGCGGCTGCGGAAAAATGGGGCGGCGTATTGTCGGGGCAGCCTGCCGAAATACAAAAGCTGATTGCCGCCACCGTCAAACCGATTCTTCCGATACGCAGGCTGGAACACCCCCGCTGGGGGCGGGACGCGCTCAGGCTGGCAGCCTCGATTTCCCTGATTTCCCTTGCCGATATGCCGCCATAAGCCGCCGCCCGCCCCGCGATGCCGTCTGAAGCCCTTCAGACGGCATATGACCGCCGCGCATCAAGCATTGTCGCAACCATCCGTTTCGTTTAGAATTTTGGCTTTACCCCGAATCGGGCAGACATTTTCACTCTGCCGCACATCCCGAACAAGCACTATCCATTTCTTTTACTGACAGGAAACCCAAATGGCAGCATTCAATACCCAAAAAGTATTGTCCGTACACCACTGGACAGACGCATATTTTACCTTTACCTGCACCCGCGACGAATCGTTGCGCTTTGAAAACGGACAGTTCGTTATGGTCGGATTGATGGTGGACGGCAAGCCGCTGATGCGCGCATACAGCGTCGCCTCCGCCAACTGGGAAGAACACCTCGAATTTTTCAGCATTAAAGTCCAAGACGGCCCGCTAACCAGCCGCCTGCAACACCTCAAAGTCGGCGACGACGTGTTAATCAGCAAAAAACCGACCGGAACCTTAGTTGCCGGCGACCTGAATCCGGGCAAACACCTTTACCTGTTGAGCACCGGCACCGGCATCGCTCCTTTCTTGAGCATCACCAAAGATCCCGAAATTTACGAACAGTTTGAAAAAATCATCTTGGTACACGGCGTGCGCTACAAAAAAGATTTGGCATACTACGACCGCTTTACCAAAGAATTGCCCGAGCACGAATACCTCGGCGACTTGGTTAAAGAAAAACTGATTTACTACCCGATTGTTTCCCGAGAAGAATTCGAACACCACGGCAGGCTGACCGACCTGATGGTAAGCGGCAAATTGTTTGAAGACATCGGCCTGCCCAAAATCAATCCTCAAGACGACCGCGCGATGCTGTGCGGCAGCCCTGCGATGCTGAAAGACACCTGCAAGGTTTTGGACGATTTCGGTCTGACTGTCTCCCCGAAAACCGGCGTGCGCGGCGACTATCTCATCGAACGCGCGTTTGTGGACCAATAATCCGCTTGAAAATGCCGTCTGAACGGCATCAGCGATCAAAAACCCCGAATCTTGCCAATCAGGATTCGGGGTTTTTATAGCGGGTAAAAATTAGCAATGCACATTTCCGTCATTTCCGCGCAGGCGGGAATCCAAACTTATCCGTTTCATTATTATCTGAAAATAAAAGAGAAACCAAACATATATAGTGGATTAAATTTAAACCAGTACGGCGTAGCCTCGCCTTGCCGTACTATCTGTACTGTCTGCGGCTTCGTCGCCTTGTCCTGATTTAAATTTAATCCACTATGGATTCCCGCTTGCGCGGGAATGACGACGGTGTCCTATCGTCTCATTTGCGGTAGAATCAGACTTTATTTGGGAGGGGCGTAACCCCTTCCAAATCAGGGCAACACATAGGGCGGTGCTTTATGTGTCGTCCTGTGTGTTGAAACATCGACTATACGTCTAAAGCAACGCCGTCCGTCATTGTTCGGACGGCATTTTTTCAGACGGCATTTCCCCCCGTTTGTGAAGGCGCAAGGCATTGCCCAAAACCGCCAGCGAACTGAAGCTCATACCCAGTGCGGCAATCCACGGTTGGACATAGCCCAAAACGGCAAGCGGTACGGCGATGACATTGTACGCGCCCGCCCATATCAGGTTTTGCCGGATGATATGGCGGGTGCGCCGCGCCTGATCGAGCAGGCGGGCGACGGTACGCAAATCTTCGTTCAATAACACAATGTCCGCGCCGTCCCTCGCAATATCCGTTCCGCCCGCTGCGGCGGCGGATACGTCTGCCTGCGCCAAAACGGGCGCGTCGTTGATGCCGTCGCCTATCATCAGCACTTTTTTCCCTTCTTTTTGCAAGGCCTTGACGTAATCGAGTTTGTCTTCGGGCATGGCTTGGGCGCGGTAGTGCACGATACCCAAGGCGCGGGCGGTTTCGGCAACGGCGGTTTCACGGTCGCCGCTGAGGATGTGCAGCGTCAGGTTTTTGCCTGCCAACTGCCGCACCGCCTCCTCCGCGCTGTCTTTCAAGGGGTCCGTCAGGTAGAACACGGCTTGGAAACCGCTTTGACTGCCGAGGTAAACCGCGCTGCCGCCGCCTTCTGTTTGCGGTTCTTTACCTGAAATTTTGGCGACATAGGATGCCCTGCCCAATGCCCAAACCTGCGCTTCGCCGTTGACGGACAGTTGCGCGCCCACGCCTTCCCCGATGTGGTTGAGGCGTTGTCCGACTTGGATTTCGGGGGCGGGGCTGTCTGAAATATGGTGGTTGAGAATGGCGCGCGCGAGCGGGTGTTCGGACTGCTGTTCCAAACTTTGCGCCACTGCCAGCACTTGGGCTTCGGTCATGCCGCCGAGCAGTTCGATCCGGCGGACAACGGGATTGCCTTGTGTCAGCGTGCCGGTCTTGTCGAAAATGATGTCGGTGGTTTGGGCGAGGGTTTCGATTGCCTGCTTTCCGCCGATTAAAATGCCTTCGCGCGCCAGCGTACCGGTCGAGGCAGCCAGTGCGGTCGGTGTGGCAAGCGATAGGGCGCAGGGGCAGGTAATGACCAGCAGGGCGACGGTAATCCACAGTGCGGTATGCGCGTCGGCGTATAGCGTCCAGCCGATAAAGACGGGGACGGCAAGCAGGAGTTCGCCGAATATGAAAGACGAGGCGTATTGTTCCGCCAACTCGGCGGTGCGCGGTTTTTGGGCCAGTGCGCGGTCGAGCAGGCGGACGATATGGGACAGGCGCGTACTGCTGCCGGTACGGTCTGTGCGTATAATCAGGGGGCTTTGCGTATTGAGTGTGCCTGCGGTTACTTTTTCAGACGGCATTTTGGCGACGGGCAGGCTTTCACCCGTCAGCATGGCTTCGTTGACCGCGCTGCTGCCTTCCAGCACCGTGCCGTCAACGGGGATGGTTTCGCCTGGTTTGACCAGCACGGTATCGCCCGCCTTCAATTTGACCACGGCGGCTTCTTCAATGTCCCGGCTGCCGGGATAGCCGGGCATCCGGTGGCAGAAGGCGGGTATCAGCTTCACCAGCCTTTCGGCGGCATCGCCTGCCTTGCGTCGGGCAATGTGTTCCATAAAGCGTCCGCCCAGCAGGAAAAACAGCAGCATGGCGATGGATTCGAAATACATCCCCTGCCCCGCATTGGTCGCAAGGCTGTAAATGCCGGCGATGAAGGTCATGATGATGGCGGCGGCAATCGGCGTGTCCATACCGGCGCGGCGGTTTTTCAGGTCGCGCAACGCGCCTTGATAAAACGGGACGGCGCAATAAAATACGACGGGCAACACCATCAGGAAGCCGCCCCAATGGAGGATTTGCAAAAAATCGGGTTCGATATCGCCGCCGTAAAGGTAGGTCGGCAGCGCGAACATCATGGTCTGCATCATCCCCAGCCCGGCAACGGCGAGGCGGACGATGTATTGTTTGCGTTCTTTTTGGTTGGCGGCTTCGATTTTTTGCGCGTCGTAGGGCGCGGCGGTGTAGCCGGTTTGGCGTATGGTCAGCAAAATATCGGAAAGGCGGATTTTTTTGCCGTCCCACACGATGCGGCAGCGGTGCGTGCTGTAATTCAAATCGATGCGGACGATGCCGTCCGTACGCAGCAGGCGTTGCTCGATGAGCCAGACGCAGGCGGCGCAGGTGATGCCGCCCAGCATTAAAACCGCCTCGCGCGTGCCGCCGTGCGTTTCGACAAAATCGGATTGGACTTCGGGCAAATCGTAGAGCCGGATTTGGTCGAGGATTTCTTGGGGCGGCAGTTCGGTTTTTTGCGCGTCGGCGGTGCGTTGTTTGTAATAACTGCCCAAGCCCGCATCGATAATGCTTTGTGCGACCGCCTGACAGCCGGCGCAGCAGGTTTCGCGGTCTTCGTTTTCGTAACGGACGGTCAGATGCAGGTTTTCGGGAACGTCCAGCCCGCAGTGGAAACAGGTTTTTTTCATGGCATTTCGGTTTCGTCTGTGTTTGGTGCGGCGGCACAATACTCGGCAATGGCTTCGCGCAGTGCGTCTATACCGGTATTTTCAGCAACGGAAATGCGGACGGCGGCAATTTTTCCCGCAGCGTCGCGCCATATGCCCGTGTTTTGTTCTTCAGACGGCAGCAGGTCGGTTTTGTTGTACACCCTGATGCACGGAATATCGCCGGCATGGATTTCTTGCAGTACGTTTTCCACGTCTTCAATCTGCTGCCCGCTGTTCGGCGCGGCGGCATCGACGACGTGCAGCAGCACATCGGCTTGCGCGGTTTCCTCAAGCGTGGCGGAAAAGGCGGAAATCAGCTTGTGCGGCAGATCGCTGACGAATCCGACGGTATCGGTCAGGATGATGCTACATTCCGGATTGATATACAGCCGCCGCGCCGTCGTGTCGAGCGTGGCGAAAAGCTGGTCTTTCGCATATATGTCCGACTTTGTCAGCCGGTTGAACAGGCTGGATTTGCCGACATTGGTATAACCGACCAGCGCAAACGTTTTGATTCCGCCCGATTCGCGGGACTTGCGGCGCAGGGCGCGCTGTTTTTTAAGGTTGGCAAGCTGTTTTTTCAAGGCATTAATCCGATGGGCGATCAATCGGCGGTCGGTTTCCAGTTTGGTTTCGCCGGGACCTTTCATGCCGATGCCGCCCCGCTGGCTTTGCAAATGTCCGTAACCGCGTATCAAGCGTCCCGCCAAATGGCTCAACTGCGCCAACTCGACTTGCAGCCTGCCTTCCTGAGTCCGGGCGCGGCGGGCGAAAATCGCCAAAATCAACCCTACCCTGTCCAACACGCGGCATTGGAGGATTTTTTCCAAATTGCGCTCCTGCGTGGGCGTGAGTTCGTGGTTGAATACGACCAAATCGATGCCGTCTGCGGCAACTGCTTCCGACAGCTCCGCCGCCTTGCCCGTACCGACAAACAATGCCGTATGCGGGCGGTCGCGCTTGGCGGTTTCCACGATGACGGGATTGCCGCCGGCCGCTTTGACCAGCTCCACCGCTTCCGCCAATGCCGTCTGAAGCCCGCTCAAACGGGCGGCGCTGCTGCCCGCCCCTTCCTTATCCAACATCACGCCCACCAGCATAACGCGTTCCGGTTGCGCCTGTGCGGCAATGTTCCGTCCTGTTTTGCCTGACATACTGTCAATCCTGTAAATAAAGGGTTACACCGCGTTCCGGGCTGTCTTCCGGGGCAAGCGTGATGCGTCTTCCCGCCATCCCGTCAACGCTGAAGACGATGCCGCCCGCTTCGTGCCTGCCTATGGAAAGGCGGCTGCCGGGCCGTTGCCGGTAGGTATAACGGGTACACGCTTTCAAGCACCAGCGGTTGTGCCAGTGGATGAAGTATTTTTCGCCTTTTTTGACGGCAAGCGTCTCGCCGCCGTTTACCTCAAAATAAGGGTAATCGGGTTTTCGGATTCTAAACTGCCATTTCGCCTGCGCGCGCCGTCCGTTGCGGAGATAATCGAATATTGCCGTATAAAGCGTACCGTATTCCAAAGGCTTGAGCGGGAAAAGCGCGAATTGGTACGCCGTCAGCCTGCCGTTGGGGTCGTTGCCTGCGGTCAAAACTTTAACGGGACGGATTTCATTTTTATCCCGATACAGCTTGAAACTTTTCATCACAATTTTGCCTGCCGCCTCAGAAAAATCAATGCTGACAGGATTGCCCGTCATCTCATATCCCGGCATGGGGTCGGGACGCTCCCCGTAAAAATAAGGCAGCGCGCCGCTGCCGGTCGGATAGGCGGTATAAAGCAATTCCGTTGCGGGCATAACTTCGTCGGCATAAACGACCGCGCCGTTGTGGCAGGCATTACGGTAATATTTCCGCCCTGCTTCCGGCTGCCGCATTCCCCGGGCACAGGCGCGCTCGAACCTGCCGTTGCCCTGGTTGAATACGAGGACGGTTTTACCGTTTTCCCTGACAAATGCCGCTCCTGCCTCATCCGTATGCCGGTCAAGCAGCGAAAGGCGGTGATAGACGGCACTCATCAATCCGTCAACTTGGCGTTGCTGCGTGCGGATGTCGCTGTCGGACGATTTGGCGGCTTCCTCTTCCGTACTGACATTTTCATGTACGCCGTTGTAAAGATAACCGGCAAGGCGTGTGCGTTCGGTCAGCTTTTGTGCGGTGTAGTGCGGATTGTCGGGATGGTGTTCGCCGTGTCCGTCTTCGGGATTGAGCGTAAGGTAACGTGCGTGCCTGCGGGCGGAATGTTCCAAAACCGGCGCGTGTGCCAGCTCGTGCAAGCCGATTTGTGCGCGGATAAGGTTGAGGTAGTGCAGCGCATCGCCCTGCCCCCTGATTTGCGGTGCGGACGGATAGACAAGTTCGCCCGCGGGCAGGGATTGGTTTTGGATATGGTAGAAAACGCCTGCCGCCGAACCCAACAAAAGCAGCCGGATAACAAGGGATTTCATGATGTCGCCCTCTCGCCCCGGCAACGGGATATTTCATGAAAACGGCAAACTTGAAAATCACGTTTCCGTTTGCCGATTTCCATTTCCCGTACCGGCTTCCGAACCTTATGCCGTCTGAACCTTCAGACGGCATCGGGTGTTTGTTTTTCCGTCCGAACCGGTACGGGTTCGTATTGCGTAGACTCGTCCCCGTAATACAGCACGCCGAGTTTGATGGGGATGCGTCCCTGCGATTTGCGGTGGGCGTTGGAATCGCGCAACGAATAGGCGCAACCGCAATATTCCTGCTGGTAGAAGTTTTCACGTTTGCTGATTTCAATCATGCGCGCGCTGCCGCCGCCTTTTCGCCAGTTGAAATCCCAATACACCAAGTCATCGTAAGGCGCGGCGGCGCGGCGGCCGCAGTCGTTAATCTGGTTCATGTTTTTCCAGCGGGAAATGCCCAGCGAGCTGGTGAAGACGGGGAACCCGTGTTCGTGCGCGTATTGCGCGGCTTTTTCAAAACGCATATCGAAACACATGGTGCAGCGGATGCCGCGTTCCGGCTCAAACTCCATGCCTTTGGCTTTGGCAAACCATTCTTTGCGGTCGTTTTCGTAATCGTCGTCTTTGTCGATGAAAGGGATGCCGAATTTTTCCGCAAAGCGCACGTTTTCCTCTTTCCGGAGCATATATTCTTTGTGCGGATGGATATTGGGATTGTAAAAATAAATGGTGTAGTCGATGCCGGAGGCAAGCATCGCCTCCATCACTTCGCCGCTGCACGGGGCGCAGCAGGAATGCAGCAGGACTTTTTTGTTGCCGCCGGGCGGGACGAGGACGGGGCGGTCGATGTCGGTAACGGTAGGTTTGTTTTGTGTTTCCATTAACTTAACAATATTTGTCGAATACGGTTGAAGCGGCTATTTTATCAGAGCCGCCGCATGTAAAACAGAGTGTCAGGGCATCAGCCCGAGCTGCCTGAACGAACGGACGGTTTGCGAGGTAACGATAAAATGATCGAGCAGGGAAACATCGACCAGCGACATGGCCTGTGCCAACCGCCTTGTGAACATAATGTCTTCCTGCGAAGGTTCGGGCGAGCCGCCCGGATGGTTGTGCGCGATAATCAGGCTGTCTGCATACTCGTCCAATGCCAGTTTGACGATTTCGCGGATGTAAATCGTGTTTTCCGCAACCGTACCGCGCGACAGCTCTCTGACCGCAATCAGCTGGTTTTGGCGGTTCAACAGCAGTGCGACGCTGACTTCGACTTTTTCCTGCCCCAAATGAAAGCGCAAATAATCGGCAACGCTATCGGGATCGGATAAGGTGATTTCTTCTTGCAATTCTTCCGCCAATATCCGCCGCCCGATTTCCCTGACCACGGCGAACTGTGTGAAACTCGCCGTCCCCATTCCTTTGTATGCCGAAAGTTTGCCGACCTCCGCGCTCATCAGTTTTCCCAAACTGCCGAACTCCTGCAGCAAATAACGCGCCAAATCGACCGCGCTCATCCCGCGCGTGCCGACGCGCAGCAGGATTGCCAAAAGTTCGGCATCGCTCAACGCCGCCGCCCCGCGCTCCAGCAGTTTTTCCCTCGGCCTTTCGCCTTCCGGCCATTGCTTGATGCTCATGTTTTCCCTTTTTTAAATAGTCTGAGATGCCGTCTGAAACAGATATTCCCACACTCCAAATATCCGAAATGCCGTCTGAAGCGGATTGGCGTTTCAGACGGCATTGCGCGGCAAAAGCGGTTTACGCCGCCCGTTCCAACTCGATGGACGCCGCCAGAAGCGACAGGCGCGCCATTACGCCGTATACATAGAGGCGGTTGTGTTCGTTGTCCACGCCGCAGTCTTTTTCAGAACGCGGCATACCCAGCGCATCCCATTGCTCGAATACGCGCTTGCAGGCTTCGGGAGCTTCTTGGGAGTTGTCGCCGTTGCCGGTGGGAATACTGTTGGACAGCGGAACAAACACCATACCGCCGGCGTTGAGGTTTTCGTCCGCACCGCGCCCTTCGTGTACGCGGAAAAAGCCGCCGATGACGAAGCGGTCCATCATATAGACGACGGGTTCGCACACCGCGCCGTTTAAGGTTTCATAAGTATAAATCCCTTCTTGGACAATCACTTCGCTGACTTCCAAGCCTTCTTTGACTTTCGCCATTTTATTGCGGTTTTTACGGTTCAATCCGCGCACTTCGTCGGCGGATTTGACGCTCATCACGCCCATGCCGTAAGTGCCGGCATCGGCTTTGACGATGACGAAAGGTTTGTCGGTAATGCCCGATTCGTCGTATTTGGCTTGAATTTTCGCCAGCACACGTTCTACCGCTTCCGCCAACGCGTCTTCGCCTTCACGCCCTTGGAAGTCCAAACCGCCGATTTTTTCAAAATAAGGGTTAATTTGCCATTCGTCGATGCCGATTAACTTGGCAAATTCGGCGGTAACTTGGTTGTACGCGCCGAAATGATTTGTTTTGCGGCGCGTCGTCCAACCGCCGTGCAACGGCGGCAAAACGGTTTGGCTGATGCCTTTGAGGATGTCGGGAATGCCGGCGGACAAATCGTTGTTCAACAAAACCACGCAAGGCGAAAAACCGTCTGCAAGATGGACGCGGTCGCGGGTACGCAATAAAGGTTCCAACAGGATTTTGTCGCCCAATGCGGTTTCAAATTCGGTCGGTTCGGTTACTTCCGGATTCAGGCTGCCCAAGCGCACTTCATACCCTGCCGAACACAAAATCTCGCCGAGGGCGTAAACGTTTTGCAGGTAAAACGTATTGCGCGTGTGGTTTTCGGGAATAATCAATACGGATTTCGCCGTTTCACAGGCGCGTTGCACCGCATCTTGCGCGGCAACCGCCGCAAGCGGGATAAAGTTGGGATTCAGATTATTGAAGCCGCCGGGGAACAAATTCATATCGATAGACGAAATTTTGTAACCGGCATTGCGTATATCGACCGAACCGTAAAACGGCGGGCGGTGCGCGTTCCACTGCGTGCGGAACCACGCCTCGATTTTGGCGTGATTGGACAGGATTTTTGCCTCAAACGCCTGAAGTTGCGCCGAATGTTCGGGCGACATCACCGGTAATTTCATCTTTCGTCTGCCTCTGTGTGTTTTTTTAACAAGATGCAGATAATAATGCCTTTAAAAGAATGGCGACAAGCCTTCTTTCATACCGAATCATTCTTTTCATATAACCATAGGTCAAAATAGACAATATGTCTAAATTTCACAGTGAGAATTATTCAAATAAGCGGCAATCCGCCAAAATTGGACAAATTTTGTTGCACGCCATAAAAATTCCATCTAAAATTTGCCCCTCATACTGCCATTTACCCTTAAGAATAAAATCATGACCGCACAAACCCTCTACGACAAACTTTGGAACAGCCACGTCGTCCGCGAAGAAGAAGACGGCACCGTCCTGCTTTACATCGACCGCCACCTGGTTCACGAAGTAACCAGCCCGCAGGCGTTTGAAGGCCTGAAAATGGCGGGACGCAAACTCTGGCGCATCGACAGCGTCGTTTCCACCGCCGACCACAATACCCCGACCGGCGATTGGGACAAAGGCATCCAAGACCCGATTTCCAAGCTGCAAGTCGATACTTTGGACAAAAACATTAAAGAGTTTGGCGCACTCGCCTATTTTCCGTTTATGGACAAAGGTCAGGGCATCGTACACGTTATGGGCCCCGAACAAGGCGCGACCCTGCCCGGTATGACCGTCGTCTGCGGCGACTCGCACACTTCCACCCACGGCGCATTCGGCGCACTGGCACACGGCATCGGCACTTCCGAAGTCGAGCACACCATGGCGACCCAATGTATTACCGCGAAAAAATCCAAATCCATGCTGATTGCCGTTGACGGCAAATTAAAAGCGGGCGTTACCGCCAAAGACGTGGCACTTTACATCATCGGGCAAATCGGCACGGCGGGCGGCACGGGTTACGCCGTCGAGTTCGGCGGCGAAGCCATTCGCGGCCTTTCGATGGAAGGCAGGATGACCCTGTGCAATATGGCGATCGAAGCCGGTGCGCGCTCAGGCATGGTTGCCGTCGACCAAACCACCATCGACTACGTAAAAGATAAACCCTTCGCACCCGAAGGCGAAGCGTGGGACAAAGCCGTCGAGTACTGGCGTACGCTGGTGTCTGACGAAGGTGCGGTATTCGACAAAGAATACCGTTTCAACGCCGAAGACATCGAACCGCAAGTCACTTGGGGTACCTCGCCTGAAATGGTTTTAGACATCAGCAGCAAAGTGCCGAATCCTGCCGAAGAAACCGATCCGGTCAAACGCAGCGGTATGGAACGCGCCCTTGAATACATGGGCTTGGAAGCCGGTACGCCATTAAACGAAATCCCCGTCGACATCGTATTCATCGGCTCTTGCACCAACAGCCGCATCGAAGACTTGCGCGAAGCCGCCGCCATCGCCAAAGACCGCAAAAAAGCCGCCAACGTACAGCGCGTGTTAATCGTCCCCGGCTCCGGTTTGGTTAAAGAACAAGCCGAAAAAGAAGGCTTGGACAAAATTTTCATTGAAGCCGGTTTTGAATGGCGCGAACCGGGCTGTTCAATGTGCCTTGCGATGAATGCCGACCGCCTCGCACCGGGGCAACGCTGCGCCTCCACCTCCAACCGCAATTTTGAAGGCCGTCAAGGCAACGGCGGACGTACCCACCTCGTCAGCCCCGCTATGGCAGCAGCCGCCGCAGTGACCGGCCGCTTTACCGACATCCGCACGATGGCGTAAGTATGTTCAGACGGCCTTTAAAAATTTGACGGGCCGTCTGAAATATCTTCCCTAATGCAGAAACATCTTTCATATTTAGATCAAGGAGTTTAACCATGAACAAATTTTTTATTACCGCCCTGTCCGCCCTCGCCTTGTCCGCCTGTGCCGGCACTTGGCAGGGTGCGAAACAAGACACCGCCCGCAACCTTGATAAAACACAGGCCGCCGCCGAACGCGTCGCCGAACAAACAGGCAACGCCGTCGAAAAAGGTTGGGACAAAACCAAAGAAGCCGTCAAAAAAGGCGGCAATGCCGTCGGACGCGGCATTTCCCATCTCGGCGAAAAAATCGAAAACGCCACCGAATAACCGATCCGCGATGCCGTCTGAAACCGTTTCAGACGGCATCGTCAGCACAAGACGCAAACCCATGAAAGCCTTTACCAAAATCACCGCCCTCGTCGCCCCGCTCGACCGCAGCAACGTCGATACCGATGCCATCATCCCCAAACAATTTTTAAAATCCATCAAACGCAGCGGCTTCGGTCCCAACGCCTTTGACGAATGGCGTTACCTCGACCACGGCGAACCGGGCATGGACAACAGCAAACGTCCGCTGAACCCCGATTTCTCCCTGAACCAACCGCGCTATCAAGGCGCGCAAATCCTGTTGACGCGTAAAAACTTCGGTTGCGGCTCTTCACGCGAACACGCCCCTTGGGCATTGGACGACTACGGCTTCCGCGCCGTCATCGCCCCCAGCTTCGCCGACATCTTCTTCAACAACTGCTACAAAAACGGCCTTTTGCCCATCGTGTTGACCGAAGAACAGGTTGACCGGCTTTTCAAAGAAGTCGAAGCCAACGAAGGTTACCGGCTCTCCATCGACCTTGCCGAACAAACCCTGAACACCCCTAGCGGCGAAACATTCGCATTCGACATTACCGAACACCGCAAACACTGTCTCTTAAACGGCTTGGACGAAATCGGTCTGACCCTGCAACACGCCGACGAAATTCACGCCTTTGAAGAAAAACGCCGCCAAAGCCAGCCTTGGCTGTTTAACGGTTAAACCTATGCCGTCTGAAGACCGTTCAGACGGCATTCCTGATAACATATAATTGCTGCAACTAATGTAAACAGAGGGGCTATCAATTGCTTTCATCTTTCAAGCGGGCTTAGCAACGCTCTAAATTAATGCAATACAACTCTATTTCAAATAAATTTTTAGATTTTTAATATGCAACAGATTAAATTTATTGACTTATTTTCCGGAATGAGCGGTATCAGGAAAGGATTTGAACAAGCCTGTCGGAAACAGTCGGTTGCCTGCGAATGCGTTTTTACTTCAGAAATCAAACCGGCAGCTTTGGAAGTATTGAAGCAAAACTACCCTGATGAAGTGCCGTATGGAGATATAACGAAAATTGAAACGGGAGATATTCCCGAGTTTGACATCCTGTTGGCAGGCTTCCCTTGCCAGGCTTTTTCTTTCGCCGGAAAAAGATTGGGCTTTGAAGATACGCGGGGAACACTTTTCTTTGATGTAGCAAGGATTTTAAAGGCAAAAAAACCAAAAGGTTTTATTTTGGAAAATGTGGAAGGATTGGTTACGCACGATAGAAAAGATCCGACACAAAAAATAGGGCGCACCCTGACCGTTATTTTGGAAACCTTGGAAGCATTGGGCTACTATGTTTCTTGGAAAGTTTTAAATGCAAAAGATTTCGGCATTCCCCAAAACAGGAAGCGCATTTATCTGACAGGCAGTTTGAAATCAAAACCCGACTTATCTTTTGAAACAACCCTAAGTCCGAAATTAAAAAATATTTTGGAATCGGGACTGCCTACCGAAAGCAGTCCTTTCATCAAAAAATTGCTAAAGAAATTTCCCCCGTCCGAACTGTACGGAAAATCAGTAAAGGACAAACGGGGAGGGAAAAACAATATCCACAGTTGGGATATTGAATTAAAAGGCACAGTAACCGAAGAAGAGAAGCAATTATTAAATATGCTTCTAAAAGAACGGAGGAAGAAAAAATGGGCTTCAGAAATCGGTATCGATTGGATGGATGGGATGCCTTTGACAAAAGCGCAAATTTCAACTTTCTATAAACACCCCAATCTCCAAAATATTTTAGACAGCCTGACAGATAAAGGCTATTTGGTTTTGGAGCATCCGAAACAAAAAATTGGCGGGCGAAGAATCAAAGATGAATCCCTGCCCAAGGGCTACAATATTGTTTCAGGTAAAAAATCATTTGAAATCAATAAAATATTAGACCCAAATGATGTTGCGCCAACCTTGGTTGCAATGGATATGGAGCACCTTTTCGTCGTTGACAACGGCGGTTTGCGTACACTTACCGGAAAAGAAGGTTTACGCTTATTCGGCTATCCGGACGATTATTCGTTTGATATTCCTAAAAAAGACAAATACGATTTATTGGGCAATACCGTTGCCGTTCCTGTGATTAAGGCGGTATCTGAAAGGCTTCTGCATACTTTATAAACCGATAGGGATAAAATGGTAAAACTTACTGCACAACAAATATTTGATAAGTTGCTGAATGAGGAAAAAATCTTATCGGCTAATGGTCAAATTAGATTTTTCTTGGGCGATGTGGATATTATCGTCAAACAAAAAGATGTCGTCGGCAACATCATTCAGGAATGGCTCGGCGGATGGTTGAGAAAAAGGGAAATTGAATTTGATGTTTCAACCAATACCCAAATGCCCCCCGATTTCTTTTTAAATAAAAAAGACCGCAGTAGAGAATTGTTGGAAGTAAAGGCGTTCAACCGAAATGCCAGTCCGGGTTTTGATATTGCAGATTTTAAAATGTATTCTGATGAAATCATTCATAAACCCTATATGCTGGATGTAGATTATTTAATATTCGGTTACGATATGGACGACAACGGCAATGTAACCATCAAGGATTTATGGCTTAAAAAAGTATGGCAAATTACGAGAAGCATGGATGGGTGGGCAATTAATCTTCAAGTCAAAAAAGGCGTGGTGCATAAAATCCGCCCGGGTGTTTGGTACAGCATAAATAAAAAGAATATGCCAATGTTTGAATGCTTGGAAGATTTTGTTTCCGCAATTGAAGAAACCGTTTATCAAAACCCGGCAACACGGCATAACGCATCCTTATGGAAAAGGAAATTTGAGGAAGCCTATAAAAAACACTACAACCGATCGATTTCCATACCCCGTTGGCACGAAATTGCACATAAATACCAAAAGAAATAACCCTTCAACCATCAACCCATAAGGAAACTTAAAATGACCAAACATATCGCCATCCTCCGAGGCGACGGCATCGGCCCCGAAATCGTCGCCGAAACCGTCCGCGTACTCGACAAACTCATCGCCCAAGGCTTGGATGCCGGCTACGAATATGCACCTTTGGGCGGCGAAGCCTATGACGAATACGGCCATCCTTATCCCGAATTTACGCAAAACCTTTGTCGCAAAGCCGATGCCGTCCTGCTTGGTGCAGTCGGTTCTCCTCAATACGACAACCTCGACCGTCCATTGCGTCCTGAGCGCGGCTTGTTGGCAATCCGCAAAGACCTGAACCTGTTTGCCAATTTGCGTCCTGCCGTTTTATATCCCGAGCTAGCCAACGCCTCCACGCTCAAGCCTGAAATCGTTGCCGGTTTGGATATTTTGATTGTGCGCGAACTCACCGGCGATATTTATTTCGGCGAACCGCGCGGCATCCGCGTTCTGGAAAACGGCGAACGCGAAGGCTACAACACCATGAAATACAGCGAAAGCGAAATCCGCCGCATCGCCCACGTCGCCTTCCAATCCGCCCAAAAACGCAGCAAAAAAGTCTGCTCCGTAGGCAAAGCCAACGTTTTGGAAACCACCGAACTGTGGCGCGAAATCTTTGAAGAAATCGGCAAACAATACCCCGATGTCGAACTCTCCCACATGTATGTAGACAACGCCGCCATGCAGCTCGTTCGCGCGCCCAAACAATTTGACGTGATTGCCACCGGCAACATCTTCGGAGATATTTTATCGGACGAGGCCTCTATGCTGACCGGCTCCATCGGTATGCTGCCCTCCGCCTCGCTGGACGAAAACGGCAAAGGTCTGTACGAACCGTCACACGGCTCCGCTCCCGACATCGCCGGACAAAACAAAGCCAACCCGCTGGCGACCATCCTCTCGCTCGCAATGTTGCTGCGTTACAGCCTGAACAACGAAGCGCGCGCGCAACAAGTTGAAAACGCAGTACAAAAAGTGCTGCAACAAGGCTTGCGTACCGGCGATATTTACGAAGAAGGCACGAAACTCGTTTCCTGCTCCGAAATGGGCGACGCGGTACTCGCCGCCTTGTAAAAAACAAAGCGCGGATAACACCGCGCTTTTTCATCTGCCCTTTTCCGCCTGCCCCGTTCGTCAACTGCCTGCAAACCCACCGTTTACCGGCAGGAAATGCCACAAATACCTTCCTATGTTAGGATAAACGCCTTTACCGGCCCACACAAAGGATCATCATGAAAAAAATCATTATCGCCGCGCTCGCAACCGCCGCCATCGGCACTGCCTCCGCCGCCACCTACAAAGTGGACGAATATCACGCCAACGCCCGTTTCTCCATCGACCATTTCAACACCAGCACCAACGTCGGAGGTTTTTACGGTCTGACCGGTTCCGTTGAGTTCGACCAAGCAAAACGCGACGGTAAAATCGACATCACCATCCCCGTTGCCAAGCTGCAAAGCGGTTCGCAACATTTTACCGACCACTTGAAATCAGCCGACATCTTCGATGCCGCCCAATATCCGGAAATCCGCTTCGTTTCCACCAAATTCAATTTCAACGGCAAAAAACTTGTTTCCGTTGACGGCAACCTGACCATGCACAGCAAAACCGCCCCCGTCAAACTCAAAGCCGAAAAATTCAACTGCTACCAAAGCCCGATGGCGAAAACCGAAGTTTGCGGCGGCGACTTCAGCACCACCATCGACCGCACCAAATGGGGCGTGGACTACCTCGTTAACGCCGGTATGACCAAAAGCGTCCGCATCGACATCCAAATCGAGGCAGTCAAACAATAAATCTTGATACGAATCAATAAAAATGCCGTCTGAACATTCTTCAGACGGCATTTGTGCCGTCTTCATCAAGCCGCCGTATCAACCGTAAGCCGATATTGCCCGACCCAATCATCCCCTTACCTCCCCGATACTGTGAAGTACAGCCCGCCGCGCTATGTTTCGGCTGCCGGCAGGGCTTGCCGGAAAACATCTCCTAAAACGGAGGTTCCCGTTTTCAGACGGCATACGATATAGACAATTTCATCCGACCGGTATAGTGTTCGCCCCTATGCGGCATCTTGCCGATACCGCATTTTTTCAATATCAATTATCCGACTGACAAAGGTAAAAACATGACTGTCCGTACCGAACACGATTTATTGGGCGACCGCGAGATTCCCGCCGAAGTATATTGGGGCATCCATACTTTGCGCGCCATTGAAAACTTTAAAATCTCCACACAAAAAATTTCCGACGTGCCGCAATTTGTCCGCAGCATGGTGATGGTGAAAAAAGCAACCGCCCAGGCAAACGGCGCATTGGGCGCAATCAAGCCTGAAATCGCCGCCGCCATCGAAAAAGCCTGCGACGAAGTGTTAGTTAAAGGCCGCTGTCTCGACCAATTCCCGTCCGACGTTTATCAGGGCGGCGCCGGCACTTCGGTCAACATGAACACCAACGAAGTGATTGCCAATCTCGCATTGGAAACCTTGGGATACGAAAAAGGCCGCTACGACATCGTCAATCCGATGGATCATGTCAACGCCAGCCAATCCACCAACGATGCCTACCCTACCGGCTTCCGCCTTGCCGTGTATTACAGCATCGGCGAATTGCTCGACAAACTGACCGTATTGAAAAACGCCTTTGCCGCCAAAGCCGAAGAATTTAAAGACGTTTTGAAAATGGGCCGCACCCAGCTTCAAGATGCCGTACCGATGACGGCGGGACAAGAATTCCAATCTTTCCAAGTGTTGTTGGAAGAAGAAATCCTCAACCTCGACCGCACGCGCCAACTGCTTTTGGAAGTCAATTTGGGTGCGACCGCCATCGGTACGGGCGTGAACACACCTAAAGGCTATGCGGCTTTGGTCGTTGAGAAACTTTCCGAAGTCAGCGGTCTGCCTTGCAAACTGACTGAAAACCTGATTGAGGCGACCTCCGACTGCGGCGCATATGTGATGGTACACGGCGCATTGAAACGCACGGCCGTCAAACTCTCCAAAATCTGCAACGACTTGCGCCTGCTCTCTTCCGGCCCGCGCGCCGGTTTGAAAGAAATCAACCTGCCCGAATTGCAGGCCGGTTCTTCCATCATGCCCGCCAAAGTCAATCCCGTGATTCCCGAAGTCGTCAACCAAGTCTGCTTCAAAGTCATCGGCAACGACACCGCCATCACTTTCGCCGCCGAAGCCGGTCAGCTGCAATTAAACGTGATGGAGCCGGTCATCGCCCAATGTATGTTTGAAACGATTTCCCTCTTGGGCAATGCCGCGCTCAACCTGTCCGACAAATGCGTCAAAGGCATTACGGTCAACCGCGAAATCTGCGAGCGGTATGTTTTCAACTCCATCGGTTTGGTAACTTATCTGAATCCGTATATCGGACACCACAACGGCGACTTGGTCGGCAAAATCTGCGCCCAAACCGGCAAAGGCGTGCGCGAGGTCGTACTGGAGCGCGGCCTGTTGAGCGAAGAAGAGATCGACCGCATCCTCTCCCCCGAGAACCTGATGAATCCTCATCTGTAAACATTACGGACAAATGCCGTCTGAAGCAGCATTTTCCTGTTTCAGACGGCATTTTGTTATATCAATCAGCCGGATTATATGCCGAACAATGTCTTGACCTCTGCCCAATAAAACAGGCAGGCGATGGAACACAGTGCCAACACGATTCCCGCCGTATTGATTGTGTTGATTTTTTCCTTAAAAAACAGTGCGCCCGAAAGCGTCCCCAAAACAATCACGCCGATATTCATACCGGCAAAAACCAGCGTGGGATTGTCCTTCATCATTTGGTGGGCGGTAATATAAGTAACGATATTCATAAAATTCAAACCGCCCAAGAGTATGCCGCCCGCTATGCTTTCGATACGCCACTTGACTGAACGGGCAAACAGGTAGGCAAACATCAAAACGCCGGCCAAAACAAAGGCAATCAGCAGGTTGCCCGCAAATGCCGTGCCGCTTTTGGCGAGCTGTTTGAACAGGATGTCGATAATGCCGTAACCCGCCCACACGCCCAGCAGCAATGCCGCCTGCCGCCACGCGCTGCCTGATTTTTTGCCGCCGCCGTGTTTCCAAAGCAGGCAGAACAGCGCGGCAAATGCGAGGCACAGCCCGATCAGTTTGCCTTCGCTGAGTTTTTCGCCAAACAGCGTCAAGGCGGCAACAATCGGTAAAAACAACGATAAACGCTGCGCCGCGTCGGATTTGACGATACCTGCGGCTTCTACGGATTTGCCCATTATTACGAATACGGACGGCAACAACACGCCCAAAGCGGCAAACAACGGCCACGTCGGCAAAAATACGCCGATATTGCCGATATCCGGCTTCAATACCGGCAGGGTCAGTATGACCGCGACCACATAATTGACGGCGACCGCCTGTGCGATGTCGATTTTTTTCTTCCTTGCCATTTTCAGCAAAATGGAAACCGACACGCTGAACACGATGCTGATTAACAGGTAAGCCATACTATATCCATTTCTCGGGAACAACCGTCCTGCCGGCGATGATGCGGTAGAAATACCAGACGGTCGTTGCAATAATAATCAGCACGCCGATGCCGAAACGGGCAGTCGGCGCGCCCGCAAGATAAAGCCAAAATGTGCGCCAAAAGGTTTTGATCAGGTATTCCGTATGCGCGGCATAGACCATGCTGTCCAAACTGTTCCGCTTCATATAGGCGAGAATCACGCCGACTATGGGCATAAACTGCATGATTGCACCCAAGCCGAACAGGATGTAGGCGGCAAGGATATGGTTTTGACCGCTTCCGCTGCCGGACGGTCCGTAAGTATGGCGCGGACGTGAAGCCTGCCGTTCAAACTCCTGTCTGAACGCCTGTTCGCGGAGGAATGCCTCTTCCTGCTCATGCCGTCTGAAGGATGCGTCGTATTGCGTCCGTTTCGACAAGTCGGAAAGCGTATCGTAAGCCCGTTGGATTTCTTTGAACTTTTCTTCCGCCTGAGGATTGCCCGGATTGCGGTCGGGATGGTATTTCATCGCCAGCTTGCGGTAGGCGTGTTTGATTTCGTCCGCCCCCGCCTGCGGCGACACGCCCAATACGGCATACAAATCTTTGTCCATATTGCTCCTTATATAGTGGATTAACAAAAATCAGGACAAGGCGATGAAGCAGCAGACAGTACAGATAGTACGGAACCGATTCACTTGGTGCTTCAGCACTTTAGAGAATCGTTCTCTTTGAGCTAAGGCGAGGCAACGCCGTACCGGTTTTTGTTAATCCACTATACTTCCCCGTCAGACCGCTGCCTGTATTGTTTTCGGGTTCAAAATATTTAAATCGCCGGGGCGGATGCCGATAATGAACCCGCGTTTCCCGCCGTTGATATAGATGGTTTCCAAATCCATCACCGACTGTTCGACGTAAATATCCAATTTTGTCCGGATGCCGAACGGCGTTGTGCCGCCGACCAGATAGCCCGTCCACTTGTTTGCCTGTGCGGGCGTGGCGGGCTCGATGTGTTTCGCACCCAAATGCCGCGCCAGATTGCGGGTTGAAATCTGTTTGTCGCCGTGCATCAAGACAATCAGCCCCTGCCTGTTTTCATCCTGTAAAACAATAGTTTTAATAACCAAGTGTTCGTCTTTGCCGAACAGTCGGGCAAACTGCGCCGTGCCGCCGTGTTCCTCATAAGGATAGGTAAAAAGTTCAAATTCGATGCCGTTTTCACGCAAAACGCGTACTGCCGGCGTGACCGGATAGCTAGGTTTACTCATTTTTCGTTACGCAAAACATAGAAATCGCCCAAATGCAATGTTACCATATATCCCCTTTGTGAAAGGACGACGTGATGGACATTCGATATTTCGGCACTACGCCCCGCTATTCCGAAGCAGTTTGCGCCGGCGGTTTGATTTTCCTCTCCGGTATGGTTCCCGAAAATGGTGAAACGGCTGCCGAACAGACTGCCGACGTGCTCGCCCAAACCGACCGCTGGCTGGCGGAATGCGGTTCGGACAGGGCGCATATTCTCGATGCGGTCATTTATTTGCGCGATATGGACGACTATGACGCGGTGAACGAAGTTTGGGACGGCTGGGTTGCCGCCGGCAGAACGCCCGCCCGCGCCTGTGTGGAAGCTCGGCTCGCCCGTCCGGAGTGGCGCATCGAAATCAAAATAACCGCCGTGAAGAAAGACGCGGCAACCGCATAAACAGATTCCCTTTATGTTTCAGAATAGGCAAATGATGAAAACCTTACTGCCCTTTTTCGGCGTGGCGCGCGTCGGCGGCGAAGACCGCCAAACCTTTTTACACGGACAGCTTTCCAACGACATCAACCATCTCCAAGCCGGGCAGGCGTGTTACGCGACTTACAACACGCCCAAAGGCCGCGTCATCGCCAATATGATTGTCGTCAACCGAGGCGGTGATTTGCTGCTGATTATGGCGCAAGACTTGCTTGAAGCAACCGTCAAACGCCTGCGGATGTTTGTGTTGCGCGCCAAAGTCGTTTTTGAAATCCTTGAAGATTACGCCGTCAGCGCAGAGTTGGCAGAATCTGCCGAACCGCTTGCCGCTCAAGAACCCGTCCTTGCCTTTGCCGCGCAACAAGATTCAGACGGCATCTGCACCATCGCTCTGCCGCACGGCGGCATCCTGCACGCCGCGCCCGAAACCGCCCTGCCGGCTTATGATGCCGCTGCCGAAAACGCGTGGCGGCTGCACGAAATCCGCAGCGCTTATCCGTGGATATGCGCGGCAACCAAAGAAACCGCCGTCGCCCAAATGCTCAACCAGCACATCATCGGCGGCGTACACTTCAAAAAAGGCTGCTATCCGGGACAGGAAATCATCGCGCGTGCCCAATATCGCGGTCAGGTCAAACGCGGCTTGGCGGTGTTGTCGGGAAATTCGGCAGCCGAAGCGGGCATCCTGCTGGCGGCAGACGGCGAAGAGGCCGGCATCGTGCTTGACAGCGTTCAAGATTCGGAAAACTTTACCGCCCTTGCCGTGATTAAATTCTCCGCCGCACAAAAAACACTGTCCGCCCCAAACGGCGGCAGCTTCAAAACCGTCCGCACCTTCTTTAAAACCGAATCTGCGGAATAAGCCGCCGATGCCGTCTGAAAGGCTTCAGACGGCATCGGCGCACCGGTAATCGGTTACAATGCCGCCTTTCCAATTTTCAAACCCAAACCGTTATGTCCAAAAAAACCAAGCAAGAACTCGAAAACAACAAACTCAGCAAACGCCTGCGCCACGCCGTCGGCGACGCGATTAACGATTTCAATATGATCGAGCCGGGAGACAAAATCATGGTCTGCCTCTCCGGCGGCAAAGACAGCTACGCCCTGTTAGACATCCTGCGCCGGCTCCAATCCAGCGCGCCGATTGATTTCGAACTGGTTGCCGTCAATCTCGACCAAAAGCAGCCGGGCTTCCCCGAAGAAGTATTGCCGGCCTATCTCGAAAGCATAGGCGTGCCGTACAAAATCGTCGAAGAAGACACCTACTCCACCGTCAAACGCGTATTGGACGAAGGCAAAACGACTTGTTCGCTGTGCAGCCGCCTGCGGCGCGGCATCCTCTACCGTACCGCAAAAGAATTGGGCTGCACCAAAATCGCCTTGGGACACCACCGCGACGACATCCTCGCCACCCTGTTTTTAAATATGTTTTACGGCGGCAAACTCAAAGCGATGCCGCCCAAGCTGGTCAGTGACAACAGCGAACACATCGTTATCCGCCCGCTGGCATATGTGAAAGAAAAAGACTTAATCAAATACGCCGAATTGCAACAATTCCCCATCATCCCGTGCAACCTTTGCGGCTCGCAGCCCAACCTGCAACGCCAAGTCATCGGCGATATGCTGCGCGATTGGGACAAACGCTTCCCCGGCCGTATCGAATCGATGTTCTCCGCCCTGCAGAACGTCGTCCCTTCCCACCTTGCCGATACCGAACTTTTCGATTTTGCTGGATTGGAACGCGGTCAAAGCCTGAAACACGGCGGCGATTTGGCGTTTGACAGCGAAAAAATGCCCGAACGCTTTTCAGACGGCAGTGAAGAAGACGACGGCGAAATCAAAATCGCACCGCAAAAAGCCGAACGCAAAGTCATCAACATTCTGGCGAACAAGCCGAAAACCTGCGGCGCATAAACCTCCGCCGTCAAAAATGCCGTCTGAAGCCCGTTTGGCGTTTCAGACGGCATTTTAAAATCCCGAAGCAGACGGCACGCGCCCCGGACATTCGTTCTTTATAGTGAATTAAATTTAAACCAGTACAGCGTTGGCACGCCTTGCCGTACTATTTGTACTGTCTGCGGCTCGCCGTCTTGTCCTGATTTTTGTTAATCCACTATAACATCCGTTTTCAGAATGCCCGACTGCGGTCATTTTCATTTCCTATGCCGTCTGAAAGCGCACGAACACTATTCCAATGCGTCTTTGAGCTTTTGTTCGATTAAATCCGCGTCAAACGATTTGGCAATCAATTCAAAACGGGAATCGCGCCGCCAAGACACTTGGTTTGCACCCCACTGCCCGTCCACCCAGTTGAGCCACACCCACGTTCCCAATACTTGAAACACGCCTTTGGCGCGGACGAGACCTTCTGTGAATTTGGGCAGGTCGTTGAAGAAATTGGTCAGTTTTTCGCCGTCGAAATCGCGTCCGGCGGGGAATGTGAAACCTTGCGACTGGAAGCCCATGGTGTTGTCCGGCAGGGCTTTGAGGCGGTAGCGTGATTTTTCGACGACGGGAATGTCGAGCCACCGGATGTCGAGTTGCGCGTTTCGGACTTCGACCACTTTGGCTTTGGGCGGGAACAGTTTTGCCGCTTTGTCATGAAATTCGGCAAGCTGTCCTGGGGTGCATAAATCGGTTTTGCTGGCGACCAATACGTCGCAGATGCCGATTTGGTCTTTATACAATGCCTGTTGCGCGTAATCGGGGTTGACGAACTGGCGCGGATCGACGACGGTAAAGACGGCGCCGATTTCCAAAAGGCCGTCCAGCGGTTTGGCTTTCAACTCGTCGATGACGCTTGCGGCGTGCGCCAGTCCGCTTGCTTCAATCATCAGGCGGTCAGGCTTGGCATCGCGCAGCATTTTCTGCACGGTTACACCCATTTGCGGCCCGGCGGTGCAACACAAACAGCCGCCGGCGATTTCTGCCACGGGAATGCCGTTGTCGCTCAATACCGCGCCGTCAATGCCGATTTCGCCGAACTCGTTGACAATGATGACCCATTTTTCGTTCGGGTCTTTTTGTGCCATCAGGCTTTTGAGCGCGGTGGTTTTGCCTGTTCCCAGAAAACCTGAAATCAGGTGGACTTTGGTTTTTTTCACTTCTGACATTTTTTACAGATTCCGGTTAAAACAACGTGTTCTTCTTTCAGCGCAAAGCCGCTTTCGGCAACGCCTGCGCGCAGTGCCGCCCACTCGTGGCTCAGGGTTTGCTCGTCCGCCGTGCCGCATTCGGTACAGACCAAGATAAACGCGCTGTGGTGCGCTTCGGCTTCTTCGTGGTCGTGGCAATGGTCGTCGCACTCGTGCTGCGCGTGGCTGCACAAAATATAGCCGTTGACCGCCGCCACTTTGTGCAAAACGCCCTGCTCCGCCCAAAAATCAAGGGCGCGGTAGGCCGTCGGCGGCGCAACCGCGCCCTCGCTTTGCTGCTGCATCTGCGACAAGACGTTGTAGGCTTTAATCACGCCGCTTTGCTGCAGGACAATATCCAATACCTGCTCGCGCAAAGCGGTTACCTGCAAGCCTTCGCTGCGTGCCTGTCCGATAATTTTCTGTTTGAAATTTGTTTTCATAAATTCCCTGTTTATGCCGCCTTGACGCCGGGCGCGGAATGTTCCGTATCGATGTCCGGATAGGTTATCGGGAAATTTTTTCCAAAAACGCCCTGCAGCCCGCATCTGCAAGCCTGTATGTTTCTTCAAAATCGCCCGTGTACCAAGGGTCGGGCACATGGTCGTAACCGCTTTCGGGTATCAGGTCGGTCAGCTTGAATATTTTTTCCGGCTGCCTGCCGAAGGTTTTTTCCAATTCGGACAAATTCTTGCCGTCCATCGCGATGATGTAGTCAAACGCCGCCGCATCGCTTTGGCGGATTTTGCGGCTGGTAAAGCCTGAAGCATCGATACCGTGTTTTTTCAATATCTTTGCCGTCTCGCGGTGCATATCCTCGCCGTCGTGCCAGCCCGATGTCCCCGCGCTGTCCGTTTCGAGGGGAATCCCTGCTTCGGCGGCACGGCGGCGCAAAATGTATTCCGCCATCGGTGAACGGCAGATGTTGCCGAGGCAGACAAAAAGGATTTTCGGTTTTTTCATATCCGCGCCCTGTTCCAACGCGATGCCGTCTGAAGCGGAAACCCTTTCAGACGGCATCGGCAGGTCAATCGTATTGTGTACTGAAAAACGGATTGTGCCCTTCCCGTTTCAATGCTTCCGCATAACTCGGGATGTTTTCCTGTTCGCCCAAAGGCTTGTGCAGCAGGTAAACGTGTTCCACGCGGCATTCTGCCATTAAATCCAAAAAATTTTGCTGAACAACGGCGATATTGTCGGTAAAGGAGAGCTGCCACGAAAACACCTGCGGCACGACTTCAAACGCGCCGTCGGTCGCATTAAATCCGAATAGAATCTGTCCGCCCGCCTTTGCCGCAACGACCACGCCGACGCGCGGACTCTGCATACGGACGGCGCGTATCGCGTTTGCCGCAAAAACATCCATCGCCATACGTTGGCGCGTGTGGCTGCCGTCTGAAAGCGCGCGTACCGGAGAATCCGGGGAAAGCGGATTGGCAAACAGCGTAACGCCTTCCGATGCAAGATTTTCCTGCCATACCTGCATCAGGGGCAGGCCTGCCTGAAGAAGGTTCTGACCCAATGCCGTCTGAACTTTGCCGCTGCCGAAACCCAGCGCGTAAACGACGTGGACGGACTGCCCTTCGGGCAACAGCAAAGGGCGCGGGGCGAAACGGCGTAAGTGTTGCGCCGCCGCTTCGGTATTTTGTTTGGCACGCCACCACTCATCCGGCGCGACCGCACTTAAATCGGACGAATGCACAAGATAAGGCAGCCATTGTGTCTCTTGCGTCAACGCGCGCAGGTGCGGATAGTTTTGCAAACAGGCAAACAATGCCTCCGTCGGCAGCTTCATC
This sequence comes from Neisseria lactamica NS19, assembly GCA_000193795.2. GTDB lineage: Bacteria > Pseudomonadota > Gammaproteobacteria > Burkholderiales > Neisseriaceae > Neisseria > Neisseria lactamica_A. The sequence continues at coordinate 72,726 of AEPI01000121.1, forward strand.
TCGATTGCCCGTTCTTTCTTGCAGCCGGACACCAGCACGACCGGCAGGGCGAACCACTGCACTTCGCCTTCTTTCTCGCAATCGAGTACCGCGTTCACACTGGAAAGCAGCGCGGCATAAGTTCCGGCATCGGGCGACATCGTCAGCGCGAGGGAAAGATTGATATAGTGGTTTTGCTCAAGCATCCCCCTGATTTCGGTTTGAAGTTGGCCGGACGAGAGTTTGCGCGAAGCCTGGGAAGAATTGTGCGCCAACTGGTAGGCATTGAGCAGCAGGTGGTTTTTAATCGGATTTTGGGGATACGGGCGCGTATCGGGCAAGGTAAATGTCTGGTTCATATGTGTCGTGTACCGCTTTTCGCAGTGTGTGTCTTTCCTGTCTGAAAATATATCGGACGGATTGCCGCCGGGCCTTGCCCGTCAATCCGCCGAAACGAGAAAATGCCTGTCTGCCAAGTCTGCCAATATTTCTTCCACATACACTTCGGCAGGCGGATGGAATGTCAAACCGTCGGGCGTGGTGCTGACGATGTTCAAGTTTTCGGCAACCGTTTCAATCAATGCCTGTTTGCTCGTCGGCCGCGATAATTGCCGCATAATGTACAAATGCCCGTACCCGAATGAGGGGGTGCTTTCGTTGTAACGGTTGGCAGGCCGGACAAACGCTTCCGCGCCGTGTTCCACAAAGGCGGCGACATAATCTGTAAAACGCGCCGGCACATAGGTTTTATGGTCTTCAAAAAATGGTTTGCCCGCATTGTCTGATGAAACAGAAAAACGCCCGAGAATGGTTTGCAATAAAAGCTGGGAATTGATTTTCATACGGTCAAATTCCAAACCGGGAAATCGGCGGGCAAGATTTTCCGCAACATCTTCCGTTTTAAACGGCTCTCCGGTTTTCATCACATCGCGTATGCCCGAAAGCAGGGTATCGTTTTCATCAAAGTTGATCGTTTCCCCTCTTGCCGGGCGGAAATTCAAACTTTCTATCACTTCGACAGTAACCGACTCATCACGCCTGATATTGTCCCCGACTTCCTCACGGCATAAAAGCGAACGGCGGAATTGGCGGTCGGATAAAATATCGCTATAAAATTCTTTGGCAATATAATCGCCCCCTGCCAATGCCAGAATCCGCTCCCGCGTATGCTCCGCCATCCAAGAAACAAAAGACGCGTGCAAATCGGCATCCCCGATATATGCGAGCCTGTGGCGGTTAGCCCATTCGATGAAGCCGTTGACGTAAATCGGGTCGTTGAATATTTCCATATATTCGTGTGCGACATAATAAGTATTGTGATTCAATATTTTTTGAATCGCCGGAAGTTTGCCGCCGCCGCCCAAGCCCTTGTCGTTTTCCAAAATTTCCGCCAGCACCTTGAGCGCGTCCAAGCCTTTCCGCGTTCGCGCTTCCAAGGGTTCTTCAAGCACATCCCTGCCGGCAAAGTACATAATTTCGCGCAACTGCTCCTGCCGTTTCCAGCCGGGGTAAACATTGTATGAAATATAGGCAATGCCGTGTTCGGTCAGGTTGTTCCGGCAAATCGAAAAGATTTTGTCTTTAACTGCGTCAGGCACCCACGACCAAATGCCGTGGACGATGATATAGTCGAATTTTCCGAATGACTCATCGATGGTCAAAATATCTTTTTCTTCCAGACGCACATTTTTCAAGCCCATTTTTTCAATGATGGCGTTGCCCTGCGCAACCTGCCTGCCGGACAAGTCGATGCCGGCAAATTCCGCATCCGGGTAATAAAGCGCCTGCGTGATGATGTTGCCGCCCATCGAACAGCCCAGTTCCAAGACCTTGGCATTGGCGGCGGGCGCGGGCTGCAAACCCATCAGGCGGGCGCGCGCCTCCAAATTATTGATGGCGGTTTGAGAGAACGCGCCGGATTCGTACATCAAATCATCATATGAATTTTTGATGTCCGATATTTCTGAAGGTTCCGCCATATGGGAGGTAGGACTGCCGACAACCGTCTGCCGCTCTTTCTTCGCCATGACGGGGCGCGCGGAAGCGGTTTTTTTCTTCTTGCCCGACATATTCTGTTCACTCTAAAAGACAATATGCCCGCAAGTTTAACCAATTCGCCTGCCTACTTCAACCGCACGGAAATTATCGGTACTTCCGAACAGGTATGCCGTCTGAAGGTATGCGCATACGTCCGGACGCATCCCTCCGCCATCTTGTCGAAATCAGGGATAAAGACCCGACACTATGGTATATTGGCCGTTTTATGCCAGCATCCCGACCGCCATGGATTTTGCCGTACCTGCCGTTTTAATCATCGACTTGGAAATTAACCCCAAAACCGATACCGTTTTCAAAATCGGCGCATACCGGCCCGACCTTGATCTCGGGTTCGAACGAAGCTTCCGCGATGAAGAAGGATTCAGGAAGGCATTGGCGGAAATGCTGCCGCTTGCGGAAGGTGCGGAATGGCTGATGGGGCACAACTTCCTCGAACACGACCTGCCGTATTTGAAAAAAGCCGCACCCGACCGGGCATGGCTTTCATTGCCCGTTATCGATACGCTGAAGCTGTCGCCGCTCGCCTTTCCGCAAAACCCGTACCACCGCCTGATTAAAAACTACAAAATCATCTCTTCCGAACTCAACTCCCCGTTGGCAGACTGCCGTGCCTGTTGGCAGCTTTTTCAAGACCAGTGTACCGCATTCGGCAAAATCAAAACCGAAAGACCCGATGAATTTACCCTATGGGCGGCATTGTCCGATATGCATCTGCCGTATCGTTTTTCAGACGGCATCTCCTTCACCGAACGTACCGAACACCCGGATACCAACCGATTGATACGCATTATTTGGATGATGATGCAGGACAACGAAGGAAAAGGGCGTTTGAAAGTCTGCCGCACACGTTTTTTGGAGTTGATGAAAACCGACATCCGCAATCGCGACATCTATCCTTCGCTTGCCTATGCCCTGTCGTGGCTGAACGTCTCCGGCGGCAACTCCGTGCTTGCCCCGTGGGTGCGGAGCCGTTTTCCGGAAACGGCCCGGCTGATTGCCGAATTGCGCGATCACGACTGCGGCGACAGCAACTGCAACTACTGCGCCGACATGCTCAATCCCGAAGCCCAATTGCAGCGTTATTTCAAACTGTCCGAATTCCGCCATTTCAAAGGTTTCGAAGGCGGGCAGCGCGCCATTGTGCAGTCGGGGATGAAAGGTCTGCACACGCTGGCAGTCCTGCCCACGGGCGGCGGAAAATCCCTGTGTTATCAAGTTCCCGCACTCAACCGCTATTACCGTAACGGCGGGCTGACCGTCGTCATTTCGCCCCTGCAGTCGCTGATGAAAGACCAGCTGGACGGAATGCTCAGAAAAAACATTACCTGCGCCGCCATGCTCAACGGTCTGGTCGAAGTGGTCGAACGTGCCGAAATATTGGACAAAACCGCATTGGGCGACATCGGCATCCTGCTGGTCGCCCCCGAACAGTTCCGCAACGACAGTTTCATTTCCGCCATTTCCCAACGTCAAATCAACGGCTGGGTATTCGATGAGGCGCACTGCCTGTCCAAATGGGGGCACGATTTCCGACCCGATTACCTGTATGCGGTCAAATTCATCGCCGAACACGGCAGGAAAAACGGCGGCGCCGCACCGGTAAGCTGCTTTACCGCCACCGCCAAACCCGACGTACTTGCCGACATTACCGATAATTTCCGCGAACAGGCCGGCATAGAATTCAGGCAGTTTATCGGCGACAACGCGCGCGACAACCTGTCTTACGAAGTTTTCGAAGCTTCAGACGGCATCAAAAAACAAAAAATCGACGAGCTGCTCCACCGAGAACTCGACCATCAAAGGGGCGGCGCAGTCGTTTTCGTCGGCAGGCGCAAAAGTGCGGAAGGCTATAACGAATACCTCCAAAAACAAGGCTGGGCGTGCGAATACTTCCACGCAGGACTGGAAACCAATGCCAAAGCAGATATACAGAACCGCTTTATCGAAGGCGGGTTGCGCGTCATCGTCGCCACCAACGCCTTCGGCATGGGCGTGGACAAACCTGATGTACGGCTGGTTATTCATGCCGAAATCACCGGCTCGCTGGAAAACTACCTTCAAGAAGCCGGGCGCGCCGGACGGGACCGCGAAGAGGCAAAATGCATCCTGCTTTATGAAAAAAGCGATGTGGATACCCAATTCGGCATCAGCAAAATGTCGCAAATAGAATTGCGCGACCTCAAAACGGTATGGCGCAAAATCGGCATGCTCAACACGACTGCACACGGCAGGGACGGTTGCGGCGAAGTCGTCGCCACCGGCGGCGAGATTCTGAAAGACAGCGAAGAATATATGAGCTTCGACAGGGACGACCGCCAATCGGACACCAAAATCAAAACCGCCATTTCCTGGCTGGAACGTGCCGAACTGCTCGACCGCAAAGAAAACCGCACCAGAATCTTCCCTTCACGCTCGGGCAAACTGACTCTGGAACAGGCTTCGGAGCTGATTCAAAAAGGCCGGTTCGCCCGACGGCTCAAAGAAATCTACCTGACCATTGCCGAAATCGTATTCAACGCACCGGATGACAAGCCGCTCAGTACCGACGACCTGATACAGGCGACCGCATGCAGCCTGGAAGAATTGCGCGGACACCTGCACAGCCTCGAAGAAATGGGCATATTGACCAACGATACGCGTATGACCGTCATCCTGCGTACCGACAACATCAAACCGTCGTCGGGGCTTTTGGAAAAAATAACCCGATGGGAAGAAAAACTCTGGCAGATATTGAAAACGGAAATTCCCGATGCCGACCAAGGAATATGGCAAAATCTCGCCATCAATGCCGTCTGCTATGAAATGCACGATTCGGGACTGGAAAGCACGCCCGCCGAAATCAAGCAGCTCATCCTGTCTTTTGCGGACGACAAATCCGCACTCGAATCCAATAAAAACGGCAGCTTTGAAATCCGCGACTTCGGCAACGGCTGCCTGAAAATCCGTTTCAAAAACAATGACAGCTGGGAAAATATTCAGGAAGCCGCCCTTTTGCGCCGCAACATCTGCGCCTGCATCCTGTCCTTCCTCACCGGCAAGACAGAGGGTGTCCGGCGGAAAGATGTCGTCGTGGAAACCGGAATCGGCGAAATGGTGCAGCAGCTTGCCGACGATATGCAATTATCGGTACAGATTCCTGCAAACCGCCGAGAAACCCTGCTCAAGCAGGCGCTTCTGTTCATGCACAAACTGGGCATCATCAAACTGAACCACGGCATTACCATCCTGCGCCACGCGATGACCATCGTCCCCAACCGGAACGCACTGGAATCCAAACGTCAATACCTCAAATCGGACTACCGCCCCTTGGAAACGTTTTATGGGGAAAAACGTTTCCAAATCCACGTCATGCGCGAATATGCAGAACGCGCGCTCAAAAACATCACCGAGGCCTTAAACCTGGTCGCCGACTATTTTAAAACGGATGAAAAATCATTTAAGGACAAATGGTTCTCAGGAAGGCTGAAAGAATTGGAAGAACCCGTCTCCCCGGATACCCTCCATGCCGTTACAGACGGCCTGAACAGCGTGCAAAAAGCCGTCGTTACCGATCAGAGCGGCAGGAACCGCCTGGTGCTTGCCGGCCCCGGTTCCGGCAAAACGCGCATCATCGTCCACCGTGTCGCCTATCTTCTGCGCGTCCAACATGTTCCGGCATCCTCCATCATCGTCCTGACCTTTACCCGGCTTGCCGCGCTGGAAGTCAAACACCGCCTGCACGGACTGGTCGGCAACCTTGCCCGGGCCGTTACCGTCCTGACTTACGACGGTATGGCAATGCGGCTTTTAGGCGTACGTTTCGACAGCAAAGGCAGGGAACAAAACGAACGTGAAATCAGCAGGCAGTATGAAAAATGGTGCGAAGAAGCCGCCGCCATGCTTTCAGACGGCATAAGCGGCAGCGACGGGGACGAAGCGCGCGAGCGCATCATGTCGGGATTCCGTTATATCCTGGTAGACGAATACCAAGACATCAGCGAACGGCATTACAGGCTGGTTTCCGCACTGGCAGGCAGGAAACGCGACGATGAAGACAAACTGACCATTCTTGCAGTCGGCGACGACGACCAAAATATCTTTGCCTACAACGGCAGCAGCAACGACTACATCCTCCGTTTTCAAGAAGAATACGGCGTGGATTCGCCCGACTTCCTGACTTTCAACTACCGCAGCACGCAAAACATCATCACCGCCGCCAACCGCGTGATAAGCGGAATGCCCGACCGCCTGAAAACCCAGCACCCTATCGCCGTCAATCCCGAAAGGCAGCAAGACCCCGACGGCGGCGGCTGGGCGAAAACCGACCCCGAACGCCAAGGCCGCGTCCGCGTCATCCGCCTGCCCCTCGAGTTCAACCGGAGAAAACGCTTCAACATCCAATCCCAAGCCGTCATTGAGGAAATACAGCGTTTGCGGAATTTGGCGGACATCTCTTGGAACAGCATCGCCGTCCTTGCCCGCAACAACGACACACTCAACCCCATGCAGGCATGGTGCGAACAAAACGGCATCCCCTACTTTCTGAAAAACGAACAAAGCCTGCCTTTATGCAAAACACGCGAATTCGTCCGTCTGCTGCACGGCATCGAAACGGCGGGGGACGGTATGCTTTCTTCGGCGGATTTCTGTCGGCTGATAGAGAAAGAAATCAGGCGCAGCAGCAAGAAATGGGAAAACTGGTTCGCACAGCTTAAAACCGACTTCCTCAACGAATTCCCCATTGCCCGACCGTCTGAAAACACTGACGCGCAACAACATCCTGCGGCATTTCTGAAAAACTGGCTGTACGAATATGTCGGCAACGAAAAAATCAGCCGTTCAGACGGCATATTCTTGGGAACGGCGCATTCATCCAAAGGTTTGGAATTCGACCACGTCTTTATCTTGGACGACGGCTGGAGGGACGGCAGCGACGAAAACCGCCGTCTCTACTATGTCGCCATGACCCGTGCCGGACAGACGCTGACGCTGTTCTGCCACTCACCCCGACATCCCTGGATAAGCGTACTGCCAGACGGCGTGGAATATATCGACCGCGCCTACACCGAGCAAGCCGGGTTGAATACGGAATACAAGGTACTTTCCAACTACGGCGGAGAGTTGGATATCGGCTTCATCGCCCGAAAAAACGAAAATCCGCCATACGGGGAAATCAACGAACGCATCAGGGCTGCCAAAACATTAAAAACCGGCGACAGCCTGGACATCATCGAAGACGGCTGCGGCAATTACCTTTTCTGCGCCGACAATATACCGGTTGCCAAAACCGCCAAAAATTTTAAAGAAAAAATCCCCAAACATGCCCGTGCTGCCGTTGCCGCTGTCGGCGTCCTCTACCGGGAAGATATCGGTGAAGCGTATATCGGGCAATATCGGGAAAACATTCCGGTATGGGCGGTCGTCATCCCCGTGCTGATGATTCCTCAGAAACCGTAAACCTTACATAAAAAATGCCGTCTGAAGGCACGGAGCGTGCTTCAGACGGCATCGGGGAGGCGCAAAGGCTTCGGACGGCATTCCTGCCGCTTTATTTCAACGCCGCATCATAGCCGCCGTCTTCTACGGCTTCAATCAGTGCCCCTGCATCGGTTTGCGCGGGGTCGTATCCGACGGTCGCACTTTTGCCTTCAAGGCTGACTTCGACGCTTGCCACGCCTTTGACGCTTTCCAGTATCCGGGTAACGCTTTTGACGCAGCCGCCGCAGCTCATGCCGCCGATGTCGAGGATAAGGGTTTCCATGGTTTTCCTTTCGTTGGAACTGCAATCTGACAAACCTTATTGTAGGACGGTTCGCAGACTCGGGCAAATGCTGAAACCGCACGGCAGGTTTGGAAAAAGACGGCCTCTTGCGCCATAATGACAACACTGCCCATCAGGACGACAACAATGAACGCTTCACACAAACCCTGGTTGAGCGTCGTTGCCTTGGCAATCGGCGCGTTCATCTTCAACACGACGGAATTTATCCCCATCGCGCTTTTGAGCGACATCGGACAAAGCTTCGGGATGACGGCGACCGAAACAGGCATAATGATTACGGTTTACGCATGGATTGTCGCTCTGGCTTCGCTGCCGCTCATGCTGCTGACGCGCCATATGGAAAGGCGCGGCCTGTTGTTGATTTTGTTTGCGCTGTTTACCGTCAGCCACATCCTGTCGTTTGCCTCCTGGCGGTTTGAAATCCTGCTTGCCGGCCGCGTGGGGGTTGCGCTGACGCACGCGGTATTCTGGTCCATTACAGCTTCGCTGGCGGTACGCATCGCCCCTTCCGGAAAAGGAAATCAGGCATTGGGCCTGCTCAGTACGGGAACGGTGATGGCGATGGTGGCGGGGATTCCGCTCGGACGTATGGCGGGGCAGTTTTTGGGCTGGCAGACCGGCTTCCTGCTGATCGGCCTGTGTGCGGCGGCGGTTATGGCGATCCTTGCCAAAAGCCTGCCGCCCCTGCCGAGCGTGAATACCGGTTCTTTAAGCAGCCTGCCCCTGCTTTTGAAACGGAAAAAACTGATGTTGCTGTATGCGATGACGATATTGGTTATCACGGCACACTTTACCGCATACAGCTACATCGAGCCCTTCGTCATCCAAATCGGCGGTTTCTCCGCCCGGCAGGTTACTATGGTTCTGGGGCTGTACGGTCTGGCGGGCTTTGCCGCGTCATACCTGTTCGGCAAATGGTTTGCCAAACATCCGCGCGCATTTTTGGCGGGCGCGGTATCAGTCATCGCTTTGTCCTCGGGGCTCTTGCTGCCTTTGGTGCATTTGCCTGCCGCTATTTACGCGCTGGTGTTCGTATGGGGGACGGCGATTGTGATCGTCAGCTTGGGGATGATTTCCAAAGTTTTGGATTTCGCCTCCGATGCCGCAGACCTTGCCAACTCGATTTATTCGGGACTTTACAACGTCGGTATCGGCGGCGGCGCATTGCTGGGACATTGGGTAACGCAATATGCGGGCATTTCCCGTATCGGCATCGCCGGTATGCTTGCGGCGGCGGCGGGTTTGTGGCTGTGCCTGAACTTGAACCGCCATATCCGAACCTGACCCGCTATGCCGTCTGAAGCCTCCCCCGCCCTTCAGACGGCATTCTGATTGAAGAAATATCCGCCCCTGCTTAAAATAACGGACTTTGCCGCGTTTTAACGCCTATTTTCTTGTTCCAAGGATGGTTTATGCCGCTGCTGTCTGTCGAATTCGCACTGTTCTTTCTCGCCTTCCTGCCGATTTACTGGGGCTGGGCGAAATACCCGTCCGTCCAAAACCTGCTGCTTTTGGCTGCCGGTATGGGCTGGCTCTACCATATCGGCCCTGTATTTGCGGCAATCGTCGTCCTTTATTCCTCCTGCGTGTACCTTTTGGGCGAACTGCTCCGTTCCGATCGCGAAGATACGCGCCGTTTCTGGCTGGGGTGCGGCATTGCCGCCTCACTGACCGTCTTGGGCTTTTTCAAATATTTCGACTTTTTCCGCCCGATGATTGCCCAATATGCCGGAAAAGGCGGCGCAATCGACATCCTGATGCCGCTGGGGCTTTCGTATTACACCTTCCAGTCGCTCGCTTATCTGGTTTACTGCTTCCGCGCCCCGCACGCCGCGCGTTTCAGCTGGCACGAGCTGCTGCTGCACCTGAGTTTTTTCCCCACCGTTACCTCCGGCCCGATTATCCGCGCCGCCGCATTCAAAAGCGCGGACGGCGAGCAGGCAGACGCATTGGCGCAAATCCGTACCCGCCAACCGCGTTCGCCCGTCCGCCCCGCACTCGCCGTTTCCCTGATTTTGCTGGGTATTGCCAAAAAATGGTGGCTGGCGGGGATGCTGGCGGAAAACTGGGTGTCGCCCGTATTTGAAAACCCCGCCCAATTTGACGGCTGGAGCGTATTGGCGGGCGTGTACGGCTACACCTTCCAACTCTTTTTAGACTTTTCCGGATATTCCGATTTGGTTATCGGTATGGCGATGCTGCTGGGCTTCCGGCTGCCCAAAAACTTCTCCGCACCGCTTCGTGCTTTAAACATCCGGGCATTTTGGGACAAATGGCACATCAGCCTTTCCACCTGGATACGCGACTACATCTACATCCCGTTGGGCGGCAGTAAAAAAGGCTTTTTGCGGACACAGTTCAACCTGATGGCGGCAATGGTGCTCTCGGGCATATGGCACGGCTACGGCTGGAACTTCCTCATTTGGGGCGCGCTGCACGGCGCGGCATTGGTGCTGCTCAACACGGGCGACCGCTATTTCGGACGCAACGCGCTATGCCGTCTGAAATACCTTGCGCCGCTCTCGTGGCTCATTACCTTCCATTTTGTCTGCCTGACCTTCGTCGTCTTCAATACCGCAAACCCCGACGATGCAGGCGCGGTTTTCAGTGCCCTCTTTGCCAATGCCGGCGGCTGGAATGCGCCGCAACGGGCGGATATGCTGCTGCTTGCCTCGTTTGCATCCGTGATGCTGCTCTACCCTTACCTGCAACGCGCTTTCGACGGCGCGGTCAAAGGTTTGGAAAAAATCCCGATGTGGCTGTGGTTTATCCCGATTTCCATCATCCTGCTGCTGATTATCGTCCTCGCCCCCTCGGGGATACCCGGTTTTATTTATGCCAATTTTTAAGGGTTTGAACATGAAAAACTTTCTTTCCCTTTTCGCCTCCATATTGATGTCTGCCCTGATTGCCGCGTGGTTTGCCCAAAACCCGATCAATGCCTACTGGCAGCAGACCTACCACTGCAACAGCCCGCTCGAACCGCTTGCCGCCTACGGATGGTGGCAAACCGGTGCGGCGTTGCAAGAAAACGCCTACGCCCTTTCAGACGGCATCAAAGCCTTCCTGTCGGGCGAAACACCGGCGACGGCTCAAGATGTCGGTTCGGAAAATATGCCGTCTGAAGCCGCCGCATCCGAAGCCGCCCCTCAAAGCGGAGAAACCCAAGAATGGAAACAGGACACCGCCTCCGCCGCCGTCCGGACCGGAGACAAAGTCTTTTTCGCCGGCGACTCGCTGATGCAGGGCGTTGCCCCCTTCGTGCAAAAAAGCCTGAAACAGCAATACGGCATCGAATCCGTCAACCTCAGCAAACAAAGCACAGGGCTGTCCTACCCCTCATTCTTCGACTGGCCGAAAACGATTGAAGAAACCCTACAAAAACATCCCGAAATCAGCGTGCTCGCCGTCTTCCTAGGCCCGAACGACCCGTGGGATTTTCCCGTCGGCAAACGCTACCTCAAATTTGCTTCCGACGAATGGGCGCAAGAATACCTGAAACGCGTCGACCGCATCCTTGAAGCCGCCCGCATGCACCGCGTCCAAGTCGTCTGGCTCGGCATCCCCTATATGAAAAAAGCCAAGCTTGACGGGCAGATGCGCTACCTTGACAAACTGCTTTCGGAACATTTGGAAGGCAAAATCATCCTGATTCCCACCGCGCACACCCTGAGCGGCGGGGAAGACCGCTACACCGATTCCGTCAACGTCAACGGCAAACCCGTCCGCTACCGCAGTAAAGACGGCATACACTTTACCGCCGAAGGACAAAAACTGCTGGCGGCAAAAATAATGGAAAAAATCGTTTTTGAACCAAGTACGCAACCATCAAGTACACAGCCATGAACCTCAAACTCCTCATCGCATTTTCCGCCCTGTTCGCCGCCACGCAGGCAAACGCCCTGCCCGTCGCCTCCGTCAGCCTCGACACCGTTACCGTTTCCCCGTCCGCCCCCTACACCGATACAAACGGGCTCTTAACCGACTACGGCAACGCCGCCGCCTCGCCTTGGATGAAAAAACTCCAATCCGTCGCACAAGGCAGCGGCGAAACCTTCCGCATCCTGCAAATCGGCGACTCGCACACCGCCGGCGACTTCTTTACCGACAGCCTCCGCAAACGCCTGCAAAAAACTTGGGGCGACGGCGGCATAGGCTGGGTTTACCCCGCCAATGTCAAAGGACAGCGTATGGCGGCCGTCCGGCACAACGGCAACTGGCAAAGCCTCACCAGCAGGAACAACACCGGGGATTTCCCGCTCGGCGGCATTCTCGCCCACACCGGAAGCGGCGGCAGCATGACCCTGACCGCATCGGACGGCAAGACCGGCAGACAGCGCGTTTCCCTGTTTGCCAAACCCCTGCTCGCCGAACAAACCCTGACCGTCAACGGCAACACCGTCTCCGCCAACGGCGGCGGCTGGCAGGTGCTGGATACGGGCGCGGCACTCCCCCTGACCATACAGACCGAAATGCCGTGGGACATCGGCTTCATCAACATTGAAAACCCCGCCGGCGGCATTACCGTTTCCGCCATGGGCATCAACGGCGCACAATTAACCCAGTGGTCGAAATGGCGTGCCGACCGTATGAACGACCTTGCCCAAACCGGCGCCGATTTGGTCATCCTTGCCTACGGTACCAACGAAGCCTTCGGCGACAACATCGACATTGCCGACACCGAACAAAAATGGCTGGATACCGTCCGCCAAATCCACGACAGCCTGCCCGCCGCCGGCATCCTCGTCATCGGCGCGCCCGAATCCCTGAAAAACACGCTAGGCGTATGCGGCACGCGCCCCGTCCGCCTGACCGAAGTCCAACAGATGCAGCGGCGCGTCGCCCGGCAGGGACAAACGATGTTCTGGTCTTGGCAAAACGCGATGGGCGGCGTTTGCAGCATGAAAAACTGGCTCAACCACGGATGGGCCGCCAAAGACGGCGTACACTTTTCCGCCAAAGGCTACCAACGGTCGGCGGAAATGCTCGCCGACAGCCTCGAAGAACTCGTCCGCGCCGCCGCGAAACGGTAAACAAAAAGGCTTTCAGACGGCATAGCCGCCCCGCGCACGGTTTGCCCGGACAAGGCGGATTCGTCCGCAACCGGCATTCGGCGCAAAGGCGGCGTTTGATATGCCGTCTGAAGGCAAAGATGATAAACTGCCGTCTTCCGTTTTCAGACGGCATATTGTTTTCAAATGAGGGCGTTCTCCGTCCGCAACCATAAAGGAAGTTTCATGAACCGGACTTATGCCAATTTCTACGAAATGCTCGCCGCCGCCTGCCGCAAAAACGGCAACGGCACGGCAGTGTTCGACGGCAAGGAAAAAACCGCCTACCGCGCGCTCAAGCAGGAAGCCGAAGCCGTCGCGGCGTATCTGCAAAATATCGGCGTGAAGTTCGGCGACACAGTCGCGCTGGCGGTTTCCAATTCCACAGAATTTATTACCGCCTATTTCGCCGTCTCCGCCATCGGCGCGGTCGCCGTGCCGATGAACACATTTTTGAAAAATAGCGAATACGCGTATATCCTGAACGACTGCAAGGCGCGCTTCCTGTTCGCCTCGGTCGGCCTGTCAAAAGAATTGGCGGGCTTGAAGGCGCAAACGCCCGTCGAAAAAATCATTTGGACGGGCCAAAGCCTGCCGGCCGGCGAAACGGCGGAAGGCGATGCCTTTTTTGAAGACGTGCGCCGCTTCCCCGAAAAACCCGACTTGGGCCGCCAACCCCGGATAAATGATTTGGCACACATCATCTACACATCCGGCACGACGGGCCATCCCAAAGGCGCGCTAATCAGTTACGCCAACCTGTTTGCCAACCTTGAAGGCATCGAACGCACCTTCAAAATTTCCAAACGCGACCGCTTTATTGTTTTCCTGCCGATGTTCCACAGCTTCACGCTGACGGCTATGGTGCTGCTGCCGATTTATATGGCGTGTTCGATTATTTTGGTCAAATCCGTCTTCCCCTTTTCCAAGGTTTTGAAACAGGCCCTGCTCAAACGCGCGACCGTGTTTTTGGGCGTGCCCGCGATTTACACCGCGATGAGCAAGGCGAAAATACCTTGGTATTTCAGATGGTTCAACCGCATCCGCCTGTTTATCAGCGGCGGCGCGCCTTTGGCGGAACAAACCATCCTCGATTTCAAAGCCAAGTTCCCCCGCGCCAAGCTTTTGGAAGGCTACGGACTGAGCGAAGCCTCGCCCGTCGTCGCCGTCAATACGCCCGAACGGCAAAAAGCCTGTAGTGTCGGCATCCCCCTGCCCGGTTTGGAAGTCAAAGCCGTCGATGAAGAATTGGTCGAAGTGCCGCGCGGCGAAGTGGGCGAGCTGATTGTCAGGGGCGGTTCGGTGATGCAGGGCTACCTCAATATGCCTGCCGCCACCGATGAAACCATCGTCAACGGCTGGTTGAAAACGGGCGATTTCGTTACCATAGACGAAGACGGCTTTATCTTTATCGTCGACCGCAAAAAAGATTTGATTATTTCCAAAGGTCAAAATGTCTATCCGCGCGAGATCGAAGAAGAAATCTACAAACTCGATGCCGTCGAAGCCGCCGCCGTCATCGGCGTGAAAGACCGTTATGCCGACGAGGAAATCGTCGCCTTCGTCCAATTAAAGAAAGGTATGGATTTGGGCGAGGACGAAATCCGCCGCCACCTGCGTACCGTGCTGGCAAATTTCAAAATCCCCAAACAGATCCACTTTAAAGACGCGCTGCCGCGCAACGCTACGGGCAAGGTATTGAAACGGGTGTTGAAGGAGCAGTTTGAAAAAAACAAATAAATGCCGTGCCGTCCGAAGCCCCGTCCGGCAAAAAAAAATGCGGTGAATCTGCTTCACCGCATTTTTTTGACAAACGCCGGAGATAAGGCACTTACTCTGCCAATTCCACCTGCTCGTGCGCCATCAGTTCCTGACCGACATCATCCAACAACATCAAATAACGTTCGTAGTTTTTCAAAATGTCGGCAATCAGCTCGTCCTTGTTCATATACTGCACATCGTACCCGACGCGCCCGTCGAAAAAATAAGCGTAGGGTTTGTAAGTTGTCTGGTGCCGGATATGCGGCAGGTTGTCGTCGTTAATCAACTGGTCGGACACATCCTGCCCGACAGACTTAATCCCGTACATAAAATCGCGCATCGTCTCTTTCCGGATGACGAACTCGATTGCGGGCTCGTCCTGATGAAACATCTTATCGACCCGGACGCTCAAGCCGTATTCTTCCGAAAGCTCCCGTTGCAACTCGTGCATAGCGGGCGATGCGGTATGTTTGAGGAATTTTAAAATATCCTGCTCCTGCGTCTGGCTCATTATCTGCACCAGCCGTTCTTTCCACTTGCCGCCCGTCCAAAATACACTGGTAGGGTTAACCCGGGTCTCAAAATATTTCTTATCCGCACTCAAGCCTTTCCACAGGCTGAAACACATTATCAGCATCAGTAAGGCAAACGGCAGGGAAACAATCAGGGTCATAGACTGCAGGTTGCCGAGCCCGCCCGAGCGCATCAGCAAAACGGCAACGGCAGACATCAGCACGCCCCACATAACCGCCTGCCACCGTGGCGCGCCCAAGCCCTTGTCCCGGGAGGCAATATTGTTCAGGACATAAATCCCGGAGTCGGCAGAAGTGACAAAAAACAGGGAAATGACCAGCAGGCTGACGACGCTCGTCAGTTCGGGCAGGGGGAGGTAATTAAAGAATTTAAAAAGCAGCGTTTCCGGAGAGGAAGTCATCTTTTCGAGCATTCCCCCCGCAACCCCGTCATTCAGCCAAATCGCCGTATTGCCGAAGACGGTAAACCACAAAACGCCGAACAGGCCGGGGATGAGCAAAACCCCGAAGACAAACTCGCGGATGGTGCGCCCCTTTGAAATGCGCGCGATAAACAAGCCCACAAACGGCGCCCAAGAACACCACCACGCCCAATAAAGCACCGTCCAAGATTCAAACCACGGCTTGTGCTCCCCTTCGTACGCATAAGTTTTAAAACTGAGGCGCACCAGATTTTCGAGGTAGTTCCCTATGTTGTCGCCGAATGCCGACAATAGGTAAACAGTGGGACCCGCCGCCAAAACAAAAAACAGCAGCAAAAACGCAAGACCCAGGTTCAACTCGCTCAACACCTTCACGCCCTTCCCCACGCCGGATATTGCCGAAACGACGGCGAGGGACATTACGGCGGCGATAATCAAAACCTGCACGCCGAAGCTGTTTTCGGCAATCCAGCCCATTTCCTGCAATCCGGCGCCCAGTTGCGAAGCCCCGAACCCCAATGTGGTGATGATGCCGAAAAAAGTAGCAAGCAACGCCATAATATCAATGGCATCGCCGACCCTTCCGGAAATTTTTTCTTTCAACAGGGGGTAAAAACAAGAACGCAGGGCAAGCGGCAGCTTGTAGCGGAAACCGAAATAAGCCAAAGCCAATGCAATCGTACCGTACACCGACCAGGCGTGAACGCCCCAATGGAACACCGTGTACAGCAATGCCTGCTGCTGCCTGTGTTCCGGCGTGCCTGCCGTAATGTCCGAAAAATAATGCATCAACGGCTCTGCCACGCCGAAAAACATCAGACCCACGCCCATCCCGGCCGCAAACAGCATCGCCAGCCACGACAGGAAGCCGAATTCCGGCACATCTTCATCCCGTCCGAGCCTGATGTTTCCCAAACTGCTGACCGAGAGTATCAGCAGGAAACCCAGAAAAATGGAAAACGTTAAAACATAAAACCAGCCAAACTCGGTAAAAATGACTTCTTTTGCCCGATCGAGCCACATCCGCACCTGATCCGGCACGGTTAAAACCAATACCACCAAAACACACACAAAAAACAAAGTCGTCAAAATAACCATCGGATTAAATGACGTTCGGCTTTCTATAAATTCAGACAGAGACAAACCTTCTCACTCCTTTGTTAAAAACAGACAAACCCGGTCATCGGGCAAAGTGGTCAAAAGCTGCCGGCAAAATACCGGCTTCCTGATGACGAAATGCACAAACCGGCCGAAATTGTTATAATTGAAAAAATTAAAAATCAATACGGATTATTCTATCAGATTGATTTATCGATATTTATTATATCATTAATATAGTTTTATTTCAAACCGGCGGAAAATGTGCCGCCCGCCGCAGGCGCACCCTCCCCGCTATCGGGGCGTTTAACGCCGGATTGCCGATGCGGTACAATGGCGGATATGAAGAAAATTACCCCTCAAAACCTGCGCCCCCTGCTTTCGGAAAGCCTCGGGCATACTGATTTTGTCAACGTCCTCAACGCACTGATTAAATTTTTGCGCCGTGGCGGCAAAAAATGCGCGGGGGAGCGTTTCGACCTGATTATCGACACATTCAAACAAGACAGGGAATTGCTGTCCCGCTTCAGCCGGTGTTTTTACATCTGGCTCGCGCAGGTGCACATTTATCCGGCACTCATCAAACTCGGCATCTTCTCGCGCCACAGCTTTGCCCGGGAAATGGGCATACGCATATACGAACGCTTCAGCCCGTCATATAAGGATTTTGCCAACTTGGGCGAAGTCTTCCTTTATCTTTTCCATTCCGAAAACGACGACAAATGGCTGCAAACGCTCAATATCCGCCAATGGCTGGTTTTATACGAACTCATCCGCAGCCACGCCGAACCGTCCAAATTGCAGACGGCGGGCATCCGCCTTGCCGATGCGCGTTTGCGCGCCATTGAAATGCTGTCTGTCTGGACGGCATCCGAAGCCATCGAACCCGACCTCATCCGCATTGCCCCGCGCCTGCTGGAAGCCGATTCTTCCTTCGTCGCCCTCCAACGCGAAACCGCCAAACTGGTCGAACACTACCGCAACGGCACCGCGCCTTACGACACCGCCCACCTCGAAGTGATGTTCGACCAATGTTTCAGCCAGATTGACTATTTGCGCCGCAAAGGGACGGGCGCCGGCTCCGGTTCGTCGGTCAAAGTCGCCCACCTGCTCGAACGGCTCCGGCAGACCGTAGGCCGTCTGAAGCTGCTGACCGACATCCAAACCGGCGCCGGCAACAGCAACCGCCTGACCATCGCGCTGATGAACTCCCTCATCTATGCGGCGGTCGAACAATACAGCACCCGCCACCTGCGCCGCAGCAGCATCCGTATGCTTGCCCGCAGCATTACCGAAAACAAAAGCCACCACGGCGAACACTACATCACCCGCAACCGCAAAGAATATTTCAAAATGTTCTACTCTGCAGCGGGCGGCGGCATCATCATCGCCCTGATGGCGCTGCTCAAAATCCGCATCGGCACACTGGGCCTCAGCCCCTTCCTCACTTCCTTGTCGGCGGGATTCAACTACGGCATCGGTTTTATGATCATCCATATGCTGCACTGCACCGTCGCCACCAAACAGCCCGCGATGACTGCCGCCAGCTTTGCAGAACAGGTCGATCTCAACGAAGGCGGCAAAGCGGTGGACAACAAACTCGCCAAGCTCCTCATCGACGTTTGCCGCTCCCAAAGCGTCGCCGTCTTCGGCAACGTTTCCATCGCCATCCTTTTGGCGTGCGCCATATCGTTCGGCTATGCCCGTCTGTACCGGCTGCCCATCCTCGATGCCCATACCGCCGCCTACCAGTTCAAATCCATAGACATCATCGCCTACCCGACGCTGTGGTATGCCGCCATTGCAGGCCTGTGGCTGTTCTGTTCCGGCATCATCGCGGGTTTTTTCGACAACCGCGCCGACTACCTCAACCTGCGCCAACGCCTGCCCTTCAACCCCTTGCTGCGTAAAATCATGCGCCCCGGACCCCGCCGCGTCCTCGCCGCCTACATCCACAAACACTACGGCTCGCTGGCAGGCAACTTCATCTTCGGGATGCTCTTGGGTATGACCGGCTATTTCGGACACCTCCTCGGACTGCCGCTGGACATCCGCCACGTCGCCTTTTCCTCCGCCAACCTCGGCTATGCCGCCGTCAGCGGCAACGCCGGCTTGGGCACATTCGTACTCGGTATTTTCAGCGTGCTCGCCATCGGCCTGGTCAACCTCTGCGTCAGTTTCAGCCTCGCCCTCTTCGTCGCCCTGCGCTCGCGCGGCACGAAAATCGGCAGCATCCGCAATCTGATTAAAAGTTTTTGGAATCAGATTAAAACCAACCCCTCCATACTTTTCCTCCCGCCCGCCAAAGAACACCGCCCGCCTCCTTCGGGCAAGCCCTGACCGGCAATGCCGTCTGAAGCGGGCTTTGCCCCCGAATACCGCCCGGCTGTGGGAAATCCCCATAAAAGGATGCAAAAAATGCCGTCTGAACCGAAACGTGGTTCAGACGGCATTTTAAAAAACATTACAATCCCGGACCGCCGAGCGAATTGGCGATGTCCCTGACCGCCGTTACATACATCCGGCTGTGGTTGTACTGCCAAACCGTATAAAAAATTGTTCAAACCCAAATAATATTCAAACACGCCGGGGGCGGTTTCCAGTTTGAACAAAACCGCCTTTTCATCATCCGCAAGCTCTTCGCCGGGGATGATGCCGTAAGCCTTCAAATCCGCCACCGTCCGCGTCAGGACGGTTTTTTCGCCAATAATTGCCTCAACATCCGCACCCGGTGCCAACGTCGCCGGCACCAGCATTTTACCGCCCGTGCGCCAACCGTGCTGCTTCATATAATTGGCAACCGATGCCGCGACATCGCCGACGTTGCCCCATATGTCCCGATGTCCGTCCCCGTCATAATCCACCGCCCATTTCCGGTAGCTCGAAGGCATAAATTGCGGCATACCCATTGCGCCCGCATAGCTGCCTTTAAAGGCGAAAACATCGCCGCCTTCCTCTTTTGCCAGCTTTAAAAGCTCGACCAATTCTTTTTGGAAGAACCCGGCGCGGCGGGGATAATCAAAGCCTAAAGTCGCCAATGCGTCCGCCACCCGGAAGCTGCCCGTATTTTTGCCGTAATTCGTTTCAATCCCGATAACCGCCACGATAAGCTCGGCAGGCACGCCGTATTTTTGCGCCACATCATCGATAAGCGCGCGGTTTTCCGCATAAAACCGGCGCGCGCCGCGAAATTTCGCCCCGCCCGAATTTCCCGTGCGGAACACATACCACGGACGCGATGTGGAAGGGCGGTGCATAATCTTGACGATGTCCGCCTTGTAAGCCGCTTTGTCAAAAAAATCCTGCCATTCCGCCCGGGAAAAATCCCCTTTCCCGACTTCATCCTCCACAAAACGGCGGACATTTGCATTGGCGGCAAACCCGCTGTCAGATACAGGTACGGCTGCCGCGTCAAACGCGGGGCGGTTTTCTTTTTTCATGTCCTCTGCGCGTGAGACCCGAACTTCATCCGCCCGGGGCGGCTGCGCCTCCATTGCCGTACAGGCAGACAAAGCCGCCGAACAAATTACCAAGGTCAGTATTTTTCTCTTTTTCATCAATACGTTCCAAACAAATAGGGTAAGTGGGAAAGCCGGCAAAACAAAAAAGGCGCGGCGCGAAATCCGGCATCCGGCGCCGGCAATGCCGTCTGCCTGCCGCCGTATTTGCCCGCTATCCGCAATATCGGCAGTCCAATATATCTTTGCGGATGTCGTTCAGCAGGAAGGCTGCGGTGTCTTCGTGTTCCGCCTGTACGAAAACAAAGAGTCTGGCGATGATTTTGCCGATGAAGACTTTCTGCAGGGCGCAGGCATCGGTCAGGGTGTGTTCCTGCAGGAAGCTGCGGATGTCTTCGGGCAAGGTGTACTCGCGGGCGACGGCGGCAAAGCGTGCATCGGTTTGCAGGCGGTCGAGCAGGGTTTGGTTTTTGTCCAACTTAATGCCCGCTTCTTTTTCTTCGGCGGTGGCGCGGACGAACTGGTCGTAAATTTCGGCATAAAGCATATCGTTCGGGCCTTCAAAAATCGTGAAGGGGCGGATATCGATAGCGATATTGCCGGCGGTGTGTCCGCGTTCAAAACCCTTCGCGCCCAAGAGTTTTTGCAACATTTGCGCGGCGGCGTAAGTGTATTCCGTGGCGAGGGTTTTGACGATATTTGCCTCCATCAGCTGATGGGCGACGAGGGCGACAGGCGAAACAGAACGGCAGACATAGCGGTAAAGGATTTCGGAAACCTGATAACGGTGCCGGATTTCGCGGCGTTCGTAATCGACAAATTTGATGTCGTTGCGGACGTATTGATTCAAGTTTTCAAGGATATATTCCATAATGCCGTGCGTCATACCGACCAGTTGCAGGCGGCTGCGGATAAAGATGTTTTGAAACGCGCGCAAACCGGCCGCGTCGCCCTGAGAGAGTTTCATCACGGCGGCGGCGGGCATTTCGGCATCGATGCGGTTGACGGCATAACGGACGGCGCGCAGCCCTTCGGATGCGAGGGTTTCGCAGCGGATGTATGTTTTGGGGACGAGCAGCAGGTCGATGACTTTGGCGAGTTTGCCGTTTTTGCGCTCTTTGGCGGCAACGAGGAGGAAGTCGCCTTGCGAGTTGCCCTGCCAATATTTCGCGGCGTTGACGTAAATGGTTTGTTCGTCGATGTATTCGTAGTAGGACTGCATTTCGCGGGCAATCGCCGCGCCGGAGGTTTCGGGTTCGGTAACGCCCAAACCGCCGCCCTCGCCTTTGAAAACCATGTCCAAACCTTGCGCGATTTGCGCTTCGTTGCCGAATTCTTGCAAAGGCTGCAACACCAGCGCGCCCTCGATGCCGGTACGCAGGGTAACGGGTACGCCGTAATGCCCCGCAATCCGCAATACTTCCTGAATTTCAAACTGTCCGCCCTTGCGCCCGCCGCGTTTTTTGTCGAGGAAGGGCAACAGCAAACCCGCCTGCTTCAAGGCTAGCCATTTGTCTTCGGGCAGGTATTGCATCAGGTCGATGCCGTCTGAAAAAATGCGGCGGAATGCGGATTCGATGTGCTTTAAAAAAGCAGCCGTGTCCATAGCTGACGGCTGCGCGCTCGGTTCGGTGTGTGTCATCGGCTTTCTCTGTCGGTTTCCATTAATCGGCGGCCGGTCAAGCCGCCTGCCACGGTTTAGAGTTAATTTTCTAAACTTTACCACAAAGTGCGCCGGGCAACAATCCGCCGGCCTTTCAGACGGCATCGTGCCCCTCCCGTGTTAAAATGACTATTTGCATCACTGTCGCCGATTGCCGCACTATGACCTACCCTATCCCCAAACCCCGTGAAAAATCCCGTTGGCTCAATCTGTCTCAAGGCTCGCTGCCCTTGGCTTTGGCGCGTTATCTGCCGCATAGGCGGCTCAAAGTCGTGCTGACCCAAGATGCGGAACAGGCGTTGCGCCTTCAGACGGCGTGGCGGTTTTTCCGTCCGCACGATACGGCGGTGTTCCTGCCGGACTGGGAAACGCTGCCTTACGAGCGTTTTTCGCCGCATCAGGATTTGGTGTCGGAGCGTTTGTCGGCGTTGTGGCAGATTAAAAGCGGCGCGGCGGATGTGTTGTTCGTGCCGGTTGCCACGACGATGCAGAAGCTGCCGCCCGTGCCGTTTCTGGCGGGGCGCACGTTTTGGCTGAAAACGGGGCAGACTTTGGATATAGGCCGTCTGAAAAGCGATTTGGTGGATGCAGGTTATAACCATGTTTCCCACGTTGTCGCGGCAGGCGAGTTTGCCGTGCGCGGCGGGATTGTCGATTTGTTCCCGATGGGCAGCGAAATGCCATACCGCATCGATTTGTTCGACGATGAAATCGACAGCATCAAAACCTTTGACACTGAAACGCAGCGCACCATCTCCCCCGTTTCCGAAATCCGCCTGCTGCCGGCGCACGAATTCCCCACCGACAGCGAGGCGCAAAAAATCTTCCGCAGCCGCTTCCGCGAGGAAGTTGATGGCAATCCGAACGATGCCGCCGTGTACAAAGCCGTCAGCAACGGCCACTTCGGCGCGGGCGTGGAATACTACCTGCCGCTGTTTTTTGAAAACGAGCTGGAAACGCTGTTTGACTATATCGGCGAAGATACGCTGTTTGTCTCTTTGGGCGATGTTCACGCCGAGGCAAACCGTTTTTGGAGCGATGTCAAATCGCGTTACGCGATGGCGCAGGGCGACGAAACCTATCCGCCTTTGCTTCCACAGCATTTGTATCTCTCTGACGATCTATTCGCAGGTCGTCTGAAAAACTACGGACAGGTGCTGCCCGATGTTTCCGGCAAGGAACACACCCTGCCCGACCTTGCCGTCAACCGCCAATCCGACGAGCCGTTGCAGGCATTGAAAGATTTTCAGACGGCCTTTGACGGACGGATTTTGCTGTGCGCCGAAAGTCTGGGACGGCGCGAAACAATGATCGGCTTCTTGCAGCAAAACGGTTTGAAAGCCAAACCCGTGTCCGACTGGCAGGGCTTTTTATCGGCACACGAGCCGCTGATGATTACAGTTGCGCCATTGGCATATGGGTTCAAACTGGATGGGCTGCAATCCCCGAACCAGCAGCAAGCTGCTTCCGCCTCCGAGAGGGAAAGTTGGGGAGAAAGCAAAGCGGTTACCGACCAAACCGAATTTTCCGCAGCCGCAGCAAACCCTCTCCCTAGCCCTCTCCCACAGGAGAGGGAACAAAGTGCCGCCGCCGCTTTCAGACGGCCTAAAAACCGAAAGCAGCCTATATCCCGTCGCAAATGATTTGCACGAGCAAACCCGACAGCAGCCCGCCCCTCCCCCGTGGGGGAGGGTTGGGGAGAAGGCAAAGCGGTTGCCGCTCAAAGTGCCATCGCCGTCATTGCCGAATCCGAACTCTACCAATACGTCGCCCGTTCGCGCGCCCACAACCGCCGCAAGAAACACGCCGCCGTTTCAGACGGCCTGTTGCGCGACCTTGCCGAAATCAATATCGGCGATCCTGTCGTACACGAAGAACACGGCATCGGGCGGTATATGGGCTTGGTAACGATGGACTTGGGTGGCGAAACCAACGAAATGATGTTGCTCGAATACGCGGGAGAAGCGCAGCTTTATGTACCTGTTTCGCAACTGCATTTAATCAGCCGCTACTCCGGTCAGGCGCATGAAAACGTTACCTTGCACAAGCTTGGCAGCGGCGCGTGGAACAAGGCGAAGCGCAAAGCCGCCGAAAAAGCGCGCGATACTGCCGCCGAGTTGCTCAACCTCTATGCCCAACGCGCCGCCCAATCGGGACACAAGTTTGAAATCAACGAGTTGGACTATCAAGCGTTTGCCGACGGTTTCGGCTACGAAGAAACTGAAGACCAGGCTGCCGCCATCGCCGCTGTGATTAAGGATTTGACGCAGGCGAAGCCGATGGATCGCCTAGTGTGCGGCGATGTCGGCTTCGGCAAAACCGAGGTCGCCCTGCGCGCCGCGTTTGTGGCGGTGATGGGCGGCAAACAGGTTGCCGTACTCGCCCCGACCACGCTTCTGGTCGAGCAGCACGCGCAAAATTTCGCCGACCGCTTCGCCGATTTTCCCGTGAAAGTCGCCGGCCTTTCGCGTTTCAACAACAGCAAAGCCACCAAAGCCGCGCTGGAAGGTATGGCGGACGGCACGGTCGATATCGTTATCGGCACGCACAAATTGGTGCAGGACGACATCAGATTCAAAAACTTAGGTTTAGTGATTATCGATGAAGAACACCGCTTTGGCGTTCGCCAAAAAGAGCAGCTCAAACGCCTGCGCGCCAATGTCGATATCCTTACCATGACCGCCACGCCGATTCCGCGTACTTTAAGTATGGCGTTGGAAGGTCTGCGCGACTTTTCGCTGATTACCACCGCGCCCAGCCGCCGCCTCGCCGTGAAAACCTTTGTCAAACCCTTCAGCGAAGGCAGCGTGCGCGAAGCCGTATTGCGCGAACTCAAACGCGGCGGACAAGTGTTTTTCCTGCACAATGAAGTGGATACGATTGAGAATATGCGTGAGCGGTTGGAAACCCTGCTGCCCGAAGCCCGCATCGGCGTGGCGCACGGACAACTGCGCGAGCGCGAGCTGGAGCAAGTCATGCGCGACTTTTTGCAGCAACGATTCAACGTGTTGCTCTGTTCCACCATCATCGAAACCGGTATCGACATTCCCAACGCCAACACCATCATCATCAACCGCGCCGACAAATTCGGGCTGGCGCAACTGCACCAGCTTCGCGGACGCGTCGGCCGCAGCCACCACCAAGCCTACGCCTACCTGCTCACGCCCGAATACATTACCAAAGACGCAGAAAAACGCCTCGACGCCATCGCGGCGGCAGACGAACTCGGCGCAGGTTTCACCCTCGCCATGCAGGATTTGGAAATCCGCGGCGCAGGCGAAATCCTCGGCGAAGGGCAGTCCGGCGAAATGATGCAGGTCGGCTTCACGCTCTACACCGAAATGCTCAAGCAAGCCGTACGCGATCTCAAAAAAGGTCGCCAGCCCGACCTCGACGCGCCATTGGGTATCACCACCGAAATCAAACTGCACAGCCCCGCCCTGCTGCCCGAAAGCTATTGCCCCGACATCCACGAACGGCTCGTCCTCTACAAACGCCTCGCTGTCTGCGAAACCGTTCAGCAAATCAACGCCATACACGAAGAACTCGTCGACCGCTTCGGCCTGCCCGAACAACCCGTCAAAACCCTTATCGAAAGCCACCACTTACGGCTTATGGCAAAAGAATTGGGTATCGATGCCATCGATGCGGCCGGCGAAGCCGTAACCGTTACCTTCGGCAAACACCACTGTATCGACCCGACGGAGATTATCCTGCTGATTCAGACGGATAAAAAATACCGGCCGGCAGGGGCAGACAAATTGAGGTTTGCAGCGGAAATGGAAAACATCGAAGTACGGATTAACACCGTCAAAACCGTGCTAAAAACCCTGCAAAGCAAACGCCTGCTCAAAGGAAATTGATGTAACGATGCCGTCTGAAGAACACCGTTCAGACGGCATACAATCCCCCGATCCTCACCAAAAGGAACAATCATGTCGATTTTTCACCCCTATTTCCAACAACTGTCCACCGAAGGTTTTGACGGAGAAGAAGATGTCCTCTGGGAAGACGAGCTGACCGTCAAAGGCAATCTTGTCGAGGTATCCCTGTGGGCAGAAAATGAAAACAGCCTGCCAACCAAAACATTGGATGCATTTGCCGCCTTCCTGTCCGAATTGGAAAAAGCCGACGATGCTGCACGCGCCGCACTGACGGAATATTTGAAACGGGACAGCCGCTATATCGACTTTCACACCGAAGATACCCAAACAAGCCGTGATGCGGCAAAGTTTGTCCGCACTATGCAGTTGACCTATATCAGCTTATGGGCAGAAAGTCCGGCTTTTGCCGTTATGGATTATATGCCCGCCAATATGGAAAGCGACGAAATCCTTGCCGTCAAACTGCATTTGGACGGCAGCATTTTCTCAATCGATTGGGAGAGTTGAGCCGGATTGCCAATCGGCAAAAATGAAATGCCGTCTGAAAACAGCTTCCCTGCCCGAAGCCTTGCCATTATGAATTTGAAAGAAACTCCACTATAATACGGTATTCAGATTTTCAGACGGCATCGCGCCCGTCAGACCGCACACAAACCAAAAGGAAATACATGTTCCGTACTATGCTTGGCGGAAAAATCCACCGCGCCACCGTAACCGAAGCCGATTTGAACTACGTCGGCAGCATTACCGTCGATCAGGACCTATTGGACGCGGCAGGCATCTATCCCAACGAAAAAGTCGCCATCGTCAACAACAACAACGGCGAACGTTTTGAAACCTATACCATTTCAGGCAAACGCGGCAGCGGCGTGATTTGCCTGAACGGGGCGGCGGCCAGGCTGGTGCAGAAAGGCGATATCGTCATCATCATGTCTTATATCCAACTCTCCGAGCCTGAAATCGCCGCACACGAGCCCAAAGTCGTCTTATTGGACGGAAACAACAAAATCCGCGACATCATCTCCTACGAGCCGCCGCACACCGTGCTGTAACCCTGAAAACGGACATTGACCATGGATATTAAAATCAACGGCATTACCGTCGGTAACGATGCTCCTTTCGTACTATTCGGCGGCATCAACGTTTTAGAAGATTTGGATTCCACCCTCCAAACCTGCGCGCATTACGTCGAAGTAACCCGCAAACTGGGCATCCCCTATATCTTTAAAGCATCTTTCGACAAGGCAAACCGTTCCTCCATCCATTCTTATCGCGGCGTAGGCTTGGAAGAAGGCTTAAAGATTTTCGAAAAAGTCAAAGCGGAATTCGGCATCCCCGTCATTACCGACGTACACGAACCCTATCAGTGCCAACCCGTTGCCGAAGTGTGCGATGTCATCCAGCTTCCCGCATTCCTTGCCCGGCAGACCGATTTAGTGGTTGCCATGGCAAAAACCGGCAAGGTCGTCAACATCAAAAAACCCCAGTTCCTCAGCCCCTCTCAAATGAAAAACATTGTGGAAAAATTCCGCGAAGCCGGTAACGGGAAACTGATTTTATGCGAACGCGGCAGCAGCTTCGGCTACGACAACCTCATTGTCGATATGCTCGGTTTCGGCGTGATGAAACAGACTTGCGGCAACCTGCCGGTTATTTTCGACGTTACCCATTCCCTGCAAACCCGCGATGCCGGTTCTGCCGCATCCGGCGGAAGGCGGGCGCAAGCATTAGAGTTGGCACTCGCCGGAATATCTACCCGATTGGCCGGCCTGTTTCTCGAATCCCACCCCGATCCGAAACTGGCGAAATGCGACGGTCCCAGCGCGCTGCCGCTGCATCTTTTAGAAGATTTTTTAATCCGCATCAAAGCATTGGACGATTTAATCAAATCACAACCGATTTTAACAATCGAGTAACACGGTTTCGCCTTATGATGCAGACTTTCCGAAAAATCAGCCTTTACGCTGCAACTTTATGGCTTGGCATACAAATTGCCGCCGGCTACATCGTTACACCGATTTTGTTCAAAATGCTGCCCAAAATGCGGGCGGGCGAAATTGCAGGCGTTTTGTTCCATATCGTTTCTTGGTCGGGTCTGATTATTTGGGGAATACTGTTTCTGACACATACTAAAATCCTGACCCGCCTGCAAACCATTTTATTATGTACTTTGCTGCTTTCTGTCGCCATCAACCGGTTTCTAATTGCCCCTGTCATCGAGGCGATGAAATACGGGCATGAGAATTGGCTGTTGTCGGCTTTAGGCGGATCTTTCGGAATGTCGCACGGCATTTCCAGTATTGTTTTTATGGCAACCGCCCTACTTTCGGCAGTTTTAAGTTGGCGGCTCTACGGCAAAAATGCCGTCTGAAGCCTACCGTTTTACCTCCCTTCACTTCACTTGGAGAACATTCATGAGCGCAATCGTTGATATTTTCGCCCGCGAAATTTTGGACTCACGCGGCAACCCCACAGTCGAGTGTGATGTATTGCTCGAATCCGGCGTAATGGGACGCGCAGCCGTACCGAGCGGCGCATCCACCGGTCAAAAAGAGGCTTTGGAACTGCGCGACGGCGACAAATCCCGTTATTCCGGCAAGGGCGTATTGAAGGCAGTCGAACATGTCAACAACCAAATCGCGCAAGCCCTCATCGGTATCGATGCCAACGAACAATCTTATATCGACCAAATTATGATTGAATTGGACGGTACTGAAAATAAAGGCAACTTGGGTGCGAACGCGACTTTGGCGGTCTCTATGGCGGTTGCACGCGCCGCTGCCGAAGACTCGGGTCTGCCGCTTTACCGCTACTTGGGCGGCGCAGGTCCGATGTCCCTGCCTGTTCCGATGATGAACGTTATCAACGGCGGCGAACACGCCAACAACAGCCTGAACATCCAAGAATTTATGATTATGCCCGCCGGCGCAAAATCTTTCCGCGAAGCATTGCGCTGCGGTGCGGAAATCTTCCACGCCTTGAAAAAACTGTGCGACAGCAAGGGCTTCCCGACTACCGTCGGCGACGAAGGCGGTTTCGCCCCCAACCTGAACAGCCACAAAGAAGCCCTGCAACTGATGGTCGAAGCAACCGAAGCCGCAGGCTACAAAGCAGGCGAAGATGTATTGTTCGCCCTTGACTGCGCGTCCAGCGAGTTCTACAAAGACGGCAAATACCATCTGGAAGCCGAAGGCCGCTCTTACACCAGTGCGGAATTTGCCGAATATCTGGAAGGTCTGGTCAACGAGTTCCCCATCATCTCCATCGAAGACGGTATGGACGAAAACGATTGGGAAGGCTGGAAACTGCTGACTGAAAAATTGGGCAAAAAAGTCCAATTGGTCGGCGATGACTTGTTCGTAACCAATCCGAAAATCCTTGCCGAAGGCATTGAAAAAGGCGTGGCAAACGCATTGTTGGTCAAAGTCAACCAAATCGGTACTCTGAGCGAAACCCTGAAAGCCGTCGATTTGGCCAAACGCAACCGCTACGCCTGCGTAATGAGTCACCGTTCCGGCGAAACCGAAGACAGCACCATTGCCGATTTGGCAGTCGCCACCAACTGCATGCAGATTAAAACCGGTTCTTTGAGCCGCTCCGACCGTATGGCGAAATACAACCAACTGCTGCGTATCGAGGAAGAATTGGCGGAAGCCGCCTACTACCCCGGCAAGGCCGCATTCTACCAACCGGGCAAATAAAAAAGGTTTAACGTATGAAGTGGGTAACTGTCGTTTTATCCGTCTCGCTCGCCTGCTGCCAGTACAGCCTCTGGTTCGGCAAAGGCAGTATCGGGCGCAACAACAACCTGAAAGATCAGATTGCCGTTCAGGAAGAAAAAAACCAGACACTCGCCCTACGCAACCATTCCCTTGCAGCCGAAGTCTATGATTTGGAAAACGGTCAAGAAGCCATTTCGGAAATCGCCCGGGTAGAACTGGGTTATATCCAAGACGGCGAAACCTTTTACCGACTCATCAGGCATAACCGGTAATACCGTCAAAAAGCCGTCTGAATCCATTTCAGACGGCTTTTATTTCAAGAAGCCGTCAGGCAGATCTTCATCCTCCCCCGCCAAACCGCAATCCAACCTGACATCCTCCTCGACACAACAGCAGCACGGCAGTATCTCGTCCCGCCCCAAAAAAGCCAACGGCGGCTCCCGATAAGTAACGCTTCCCTCCAAAATCTTTACCCGGCACGATCCGCAATACCCGCTTCGGCACTGATATTCCACCATATGCCCCGTCCGTTCCAAGCCTTCCAACAGGGTCTCACCCTCCAAGAGCTCAAAAAGACCCTTATTCGTACCAATGCGCGCCATTTCCGACCAATCAAAAAATAAAAGGAACAATAACCGATCCTACCCGCTATTTTTCCCATCATACAACATACAAATGCCGTCTGAAACACCCGGCTTCAGACGGCATTTTTTCAAAAAACGTTTACAACTCAAAATCGCCCAAATCATCCGTATTCACTTCAGAATCAATCTGACCGATCAAATAAGAAGATATTTCCACTTCCTGCGGTGCGACCTGTACGTTGTCGGACGACAGCCACGCATTAATCCACGGAATCGGGTTTTGATTCGCACCTTCAAATCCGGCCGGCAAGCCCACCGCCTGCATACGGAGGTTGGTAATATATTCGACGTATTGGGATAAGATTTCCTTGTTTAAACCAATCATCGAACCGTCTTTAAACAAATATGCCGCCCATTCTTTTTCCTGCTCCGCCGCTTTTTTGAAGAGTTGGAAACATTCGTCCTGCAACTCGGCGGCAATTTCCGCCATTTCCGAATCATCAACACCCGAACGCATCAAATTAAGCATATGCTGCGTGCCGGTCAGATGCAGCGCTTCATCACGGGCAATCAGTTTGATGATTTTGGCGTTGCCTTCCATCAACTCGCGCTCGGCAAAAGCAAACGAGCAGGCGAATGAAACATAGAAACGGATGGCTTCCAACACGTTGACGCACATCAGGCAGAGATAGAGTTTTTTCTTCAACTCACGCAAAGACACGGTAACGGGTTTTCCGCCGACATTGTGCACCCCTTCGCCCAACAGGTTGTAATACTGTGTGTATTCGATTAAATCATCGTAATAGCAGGCGATGTCTTCAGCGCGTGCGGTAATATATTCGTTTTCGACAATATCATCAAACACGACCGACGGATCATTCACGATATTGCGGATGATGTGGGTATAGCTGCGCGAGTGTATGGTTTCGCTGAAGCTCCACGTTTCAATCCACGTTTCCAGCTCGGGAATCGAAACCAAAGGCAGCAAAGCAACATTCGGACTGCGGCCTTGGATCGAATCGAGCAGGGTTTGGTATTTCAGATTGCTGATAAAAATATGTTTTTCGTGTTCGGGCAGATTGGCGTAGTCGATACGGTCGCGCGACACGTCGATTTCTTCCGGCCGCCAGAAGAAAGACAGTTGTTTTTCAATCAGTTTTTCAAATACTTCGTATTTTTGCTGATCATAACGGGCGACATTGACCGGCTGACCGAAGAACATCGGCTCTTTCAGCGCGTCGTTTTTGGTTTTAGGAAAGGTGCTGTAAGACATGACTAAGTGTTCGCAGGACATGGTTTTTCTCGGGTTGATTCAAATCTAAAAGTAGGATAGGAGACTTCTAGGCTATGCAAAGCAGATGGGTCATCCGAAAATTTTTATTTTGAGCCTTAATTGCAATCGTGGTACAATTTTTCTCAACAAAACGCATGAGCAGGCATGAAACCATTTCAGCGTTTGTCCGGCCTTTTAGGCTACTAGCCCAAGAGCAGTTATAAAGCGAAGCCTGTACTGACAACCCTTACTTTTAAGTGAGGGTTGTTTTACTTTGGGCGTTTGATTCTCTTATTGACCAATGTATTATGCAATAACACAAAGAAACCAACCGGTTTTCTCCTTACTGTTGTTCCATGGTTTTCTTTGTAATCCTTATCTCGAATATATGCACTATTAATGTAGATATGTACATCATGCTTGGGAGATTTGGCTCTTTGAAGTGAAAAATAGATTTCATAATCTACTTTTTTACCGTTTTTATCCGTTACTGATATGGTCAGAAACTTATCGTCAGCCGAAGTAAAATAACATTTACTCCTACTGATTTCACGCATAATTTGCGGCAACATTTTTGAAACCTGATAACGTTCGAAACAAAAAATTCGTGTCTCTTTAGCCGTTACATAATGCAATGCATGTTCAACATCTGATAACTTTTCTCCCTTACGTTTATTTTCGCCTCTTGTAAAACAATGTGAACTAAACTCAATGATACAGCGGTATCGTTTTTCCGCTGTACCATCACTTTTCGCAGGTTGAATATAATCACAAGAAAATGCAGTTAAATGCGTTAAATCATATTCACTACCTTGATAATCAAATTTAGGAAAGGCTTTCAATTACTTCACCAAAGCCCTTATCAAATCTTACAAGCTCCGCCCGCACAGCCGTCATCCTGAATATCGGCCTGCGTATCGTCCGCACCGTCGCGGGTATTGTGGTAGTACAGGGTTTTGACACCGTATTTGTAGGCGGTCAGCAGATCTTTGAGCATTTGCTTCATGGAAACCTTGTTGCCTTCAAATTTGCCCGGGTCGTAGGCGGTATTGGCGGAAATCGCCTGATCGACGAATTTTTGCATCACGCCGACAAGTTTCAAATAGCCTTCGTTGCCGGGAAGCTGCCACAGGGTTTCGTAGGCATTTTTCAGGGTTTCAAATTCCGGCACGACTTGCTTCAAAATGCCGTCTTTCGACGCTTTGACCGTTACCAGTCCGCGCGGCGGCTCGATGCCGTTGGTGGCGTTGGCGATTTGCGAACTGGTTTCAGACGGCATGAGCGCGGTCAGGGTGGAGTTGCGCAGGCCGTATTTGACGATGTCGGCGCGCAGGCTTTCCCAATCGTAACGCAAAGGCTCGTTGCACACGGTATCCAAATCTTTTTTGTAGGTATCGATAGGCAGTTTGCCTTGCGAATAAACGGTTTGGTTGAACAGCGGGCATGCACCGTATTCTTTGGCAAGGTTTACCGATGCTTTGAGCAGGTAATACTGCATAGCTTCAAAGGTACGGTGGGTCAGACCGAGCGCGGAACCGTCGCTGTAACGGACACCGTTTTTCGCCAAATAATAAGCATAGTTAATCACGCCGATACCGAGAGAACGGCGGCCCATAGTGGAGGTACGCGCGGCTTCTACCGGATATCCCTGATAATCTAAAAGTGCATCGAGTGCGCGAACGGTCAAATCGGCAAGCCCTTCCAATTCGTCCAAGCTGTTTAATGCGCCCAAGTTGAAGGCGGACAGTGTACACAGGGCGATTTCGCCATCCGGGTCGTTGATATTGTCCAGAGGTTTGGTCGGCAGTGCGATTTCCATACACAGGTTGGACTGGTGTACAGGTGCAACACTCGGATCAAACGGGCTGTGCGTATTGCAATGGTCGACGTTTTGAATGTAAATGCGCCCGGTTCCGGCACGCTCCTGCATCAGTGTGGAAAACAGGTCGGCAGCCGGAATGATGCGCTTGCGTATGTTCGGGTCTTGCTCGTATTTCGTATAGAGCCGTTCAAATTCGTCCTGGTCGGCAAAGAACGCCTCGTACAATCCCGGAACCTCGTTGGGTGAAAACAGCGTAATATTGCCGCCCTTAATCAGGCGGGTATAAAGCAGGCGGTTGATTTGCACGCCGTAATCAAGCTGGCGGATACGGTTGTCTTCCACGCCCCGGTTGTTTTTCAACACCAGCAGGCTTTCTGCTTCGATGTGCCACAATGGATAGAACAAGGTTGCCGCGCCGCCGCGCACGCCGCCTTGCGAACAGGATTTGACCGCCGCCTGAAACATTTTGAAAAACGGGATGCAGCCGGTATGCCGGGCTTCGCCGCCCCGGATTTCGCTGTCCAGCCCGCGGATACGTCCGGCATTGATGCCGATGCCCGCACGCTGGGAAACGTACTTCACAATCGCGCTGGTGGTGGCGTTGATGGAGTCCAGGCTGTCGTCGCATTCAATCAATACGCAGCTCGAGAACTGGCGCGTAGGCGTACGCACGCCGCTCATAATCGGGGTCGGCAGCGATACTTTAAATGTGGAAACGGCATCGTAAAACCGTTTGACGTAACCCAAGCGCGTCTCTTTCGGGTATTTGCTGAACAGGCACATCGCCACCAAAACATATAAAAACTGCGGCGTTTCGTAAATTTGGCGGGTAACGCGGTTCTGCACCAGATATTTGCCTTCGAGCTGCTTGACGGCGGCGTAGGAAAAGGACATATCGCGTTCGTGGTCGATATAGGCGTTCAGTTCGTCAAATTCTTCGCGGCTGTAATCCTCAAGGATATGCCTGTCGTATTTTCCGGCATCGGTGAGTTTTTTAACGTGGTCGTAAAGGTGCGGCGGTTCGTACTCGCCGTAGGCTATTTTACGCAGATGGAAAATGGCCAGGCGCGCGGCAAGGTATTGGTAGTCCGGCGTGTCTTCCGAAATTAAATCGGCAGCGGCTTTGATGATGGTTTCGTGGATGTCGTCGGTGCGGATGCCGTTGTAGAACTGGATGTGCGATTTTAACTCGACCTGCGACACGGAAACATTTTCCAATCCTTCCGCCGCCCAAGTGACGACACGGTGAATCTTATCCAAATCAATGGCTTCCAATCTCCCGTCTCGTTTGGTTACTTTCAAATCAGTCGGTGTATTCATCGCTTCCCCTTCCACTCTTGATATTCAAGACACGGTCTTTTCAAATAAATTAAGGCAGACAATATAGTGGATTTTTGGCATTTTCTCCAGTCTTGACAACGGTTGCATTTTTCAGTTTCAGGCAATGCGCGATAAAACCCGCCTGTCGTATTTTTCCTATAATATTTGTTTTATCTGATAATTCTTTACCGATAAAAAACGGGTAAATTTTTTGCCTTTTGACCGGTGCCTGCTACAAGGCGATGAAATAAGGATTTTCCGACGAAAAAGGAAAGCTTCCGGTTTTCTGCCCCTGTAAATTGTTAAATTTTGCAAAGTATGATTTTTGCCACGTCGCCTGCCGACAAATTCCATTTTCTTACCGATTGAAATTTATTATTGAGATTAATGTGTTATTTGAATCTGCATATCAAACGGCAAGTTTTGCCGGCTGAATGAGTCTGAAACTGCCGACAATTTGCCCGTTCCATCCTTCCATCCTATACTGGAAGAAATGACAAACTGAAAGGATTGTTATGTCTGTCAAAAAGATGCCTGCCATACTGTTGTCTGCAATATTGGGACTGGTATCGGCAACTGCCGCTGCCGGTACGTCAGAACCCGCCCACCGCCATACCAAACATATCCGCAAGGCAGACAAGCAGATGTTGCACCCCGAATGCGGGAAATATTTGGAACGCCGTGCCGCGTGGTACCAATCGCAAGGCAACGTGCGGGAATTGCGCGAAAACAAAAAGGCGCGCAAAGCATTCCGCTCTCTGCCTTATGCGGAACAGAAAATCCAATGCCGGGCAGCTTATGAGGCTTTCGATGATTTCGACGGCGGCAGATTCCGCCGTTAATCCCATATGGGAAATGCCGTCCGAACACAGGTTCAGACGGCATTTCCCATAAATACAACAAACCG
This sequence comes from Neisseria lactamica NS19, assembly GCA_000193795.2. Lineage (GTDB taxonomy): Bacteria > Pseudomonadota > Gammaproteobacteria > Burkholderiales > Neisseriaceae > Neisseria > Neisseria lactamica_A. The sequence continues at coordinate 108,022 of AEPI01000121.1, forward strand.
TCCTTACGGCATTTCGTTTGAGGTACTCCCGTTGCCGCAGCCTTAACACATCCGCAAAAGCGAATCATACCGCCATATTCTGACAACCGGTTTCAGGCGGCAACACCCGCATCGCCGGCGACAACGGCACGGATGCTTTCTTCGATTTTGTCTTTTAAAGCATAACGGTCTTCGCTTTCCACCGCGTCCACCACGCAAACGAAATCGACTTTTATCGTCAATTTTTTCATAGACACAATGCGCCAAAGGCAGGTCGGCAAACCGACATCGGCATATGAGGGACGGGCCGTCCTTTTTCCCGTTTCGTCATAATAACGCAGCGCGACCGCCAAAACCTTTGCCCCCGCATCAATGGCGGATTGGAACAGTGCGGCTTTAAAAGGCAGAAGCTCCAAGCCCGAAGAAGTCCGCGCTTCAGGGAAAAAACTGACGTTTTGACCGCGTTGCAAGGTTTCATAGACGGCGCGGTTGATCGGTTCGATGTCACGCCGCGAATTGCGGTTGATGAACACCGTTCCCGCGTTCTGCCCCATCTTGCCCAATACCGGCCAGCTTTTGATTTCCTGCTTGGCGATAAAGCTGCTCGGATAAACCGCGCTCATCGCGAAAATATCCAGCCAGGACACGTGGTTGGCGGCTACCAAGACACCGTTCAGATGTTCGGGTGCAGGCCTGCCCACCACCAATCCGATATCCAAAGCCGCCAAAGCGCCCCTGCCCAACTCGATTACCGCACGATTGCGCGACTCCGAGCAACCGCCGTCAATACCGCGCAGGTTTTTCCCTGTTTTAAACAGCCAGACAGCCAAACGGTACAACCGATGCAGGCGTGTAAAAATTGAAGCTCTGCTTGCCGACATAATCCACTCTTTCCCAAAAATAAACACCCGATTGACAAACGCCCGGCGCCGGAACATCCGAATCCGTAAAATGCCGTCTGAAACCGTTTTCCGCCCTATTTCTGACAGTTCGGGCAATAAAACGTGCCGCGCTGCCCCAAAGTTTCTTTCACAATCAAACCGCCGCATCTGACACACGGCAGATTGTGCCGCCCATATACGGTATATTCCTGCTGGAAGTAACCGCTGTTGCCGTCGCTGTCCACAAAATCCTTCAATGTGCTGCCGCCCGTTTCAATGGCGCGCTGCAACACCGCTTTGATGGTTTCAACCAAAAGCGCGCACTCTTTCTTTTTCAGACGGTTGGCAGGACGGCGGGGCGAAATGCCCGCTCTGAACAGGCTCTCGTTGGCATAAATATTGCCCACGCCGACCACGACGGCATTGTCCATCAGAGCCGATTTGACCGCGCTTTTCCGGGTCTTCAGCCCGGCATACAGATAATCCGCGCAAAATGCTTCCGACAAAGGCTCCGGCCCCAGTTTTTCCAACAGCGGATGATGTTCTTCGATGCCTTCATACCAAAGTATCGCGCCAAACTTTCTCGGGTCGCGGTAACGCATGACCGTGCCGTCTGAAAACACAATATCGACGTGGTCGTGTCTGTCCGGCCTGCCGATACGTCCGTCCGACGGCGTAAAAATCCGCAAACTGCCCGACATTCCCAAGTGAACCAGCAGCACGCCCGTTTGAAAGCGGATAAGCAGGTATTTCGCCCGCCTGCCGCAGGACAAAACCTGCCTGCCGGACAAAATCTCCCCCAAATCGGGATTGATTTGCCAGCGCAGCTTCGACTGGCGCAATATCACGGCTTCCACCGTTTTTCCTTCAATATGCGGCGCAATGCCGCGCAACGTCGTCTCCACTTCCGGCAATTCCGGCATAACTCCTCCCGACACTTCCTCCGGCAAATGCCGTCTGAAACAAAACCCGGCTAATCCGCAACCCTTGCCGCACCCGCCGCAAGGGCTTTGCCGCCCAAATACCCGTCCCACTCCGGCAGGGGCGTTACACCGGCCGCCCTTTTGACCAAAACCAAGCCGTACACTGCGGCACAGTGCGGCCACCAACGGTCGCCCGCCTTTTCCATAAACTGCCAAAAACGTATTTGCCCGGGCGACGAAACCGGCGGCAGATACACCATAAATTTCCCAAGTTCAATATCAAAACCGGCATCGGCAATCTGTCTTTTCAGCCCGCGAAGCGTCAGGCAGAAGCGTTTTTCCGGCAGGCGTTCGCCGTCAAACCACGAACCCAGCCCCCAAAGCGAATGCGGATTAAAACCCGTCAGCATCACACGCCCGGACGGTTTCAATATCCGGTGCGCCTCGGACAGGATTTGCGAAGGGATACCGCATTCCAGCGTATGCGGCAAAAGCAGCATATCTGTGGAAATATCCGCCAAAACCGTTCCGTCCGCCGACATCGGCACATCGCAAGAAACGCAGACAACGCCTTCGGACGGCGCCGGCCGGCCGCCGCCCGCCCGAACCGCATACATCCCCGCGAAGCGGTATGCCGCCGAATACCGGTTGAAGAAATCCTGTTCCAATTTTGCAACATAACGGCCCATCGCCGATTCTTCAAACCACAAGTCCATATCACTTCCGTTTCCACGACATTTCCCATCGATATTCTATTCCAAACACAAGCTCTGTCAAAAACACATTTTCCGTCCCAAACCGCCCCCCAAACCAATCCGTACAAATATAGTGGACTAAATTTAAATCAGGACAAGGCGACGAAGCCGCAGACAGTACAGATAGTACGGCAAGGCGAGGCAACGCCGTACTGGTTTAAATTTAATCCACTATAGTCTATAAAACTTGACGCTTTTTCAAGCAAACAGTACCATCGGACGATAAAATATGTTTATCCTCCCGATATAGATTATGTCCAAACTCAAAACCATCGTACTGACCGCTTCGGGTCTGTCCGTTTGTCCCAGTTTCCTATACGCCCAAAACACCTCGTCACACCAAATCGGTTTGGCGATTATGCGCTTAAACTCTTCAATACTCGACCAGTCTCCGACAAAACAATATTTCCAATCCGGCAGCCTGTGGGGCGAGCTGCGCCAAGGCTTCCGGATGGGCGAAGTCAATCCCGAACTGGTACGCCGCCACGAAAACAAGTTCGCCTCAAGCCGCAGCTATTTCAGCAGGGTCGTCAACCGTAGCCGGCCCTATATGTACCATATTGCCAACGAAGTCAAAAAACGCAATATGCCCGCCGAAGCCGCCCTGCTTCCCTTTATCGAAAGCGCGTTCGTCACCAAAGCCAAATCACACGTCGGCGCATCGGGATTATGGCAGTTTATGCCCGCCACCGGCAGGCATTACGGCCTGGAAAAAACACCGGTTTACGACGGCAGGCACGACGTTTACGCCGCCACCGATGCCGCGTTGAACTACCTGCAATACCTGTACGGACTGTTCGGCGACTGGCCGCTCGCCTTTGCCGCCTACAACTGGGGAGAGGGCAATGTCGGACGCGCCGTCAACCGCGCCCGCGCACAGGGTCTCGAACCGACCTACGAAAACCTGCGTATGCCCGATGAAACGCGCAACTACGTCCCCAAGCTGCTCGCCGTACGCAACATTATCGCCACCCCCCAATCCTTCGGCATCAGCATCGGCGATATAGACAACAAACCCTATTTTCAGGCAATCGAACTAGACCACCCTATCGATAACGAAGCCATTACCCGGCTTGCCGGCATTACGCAAAGCGAGCTGCTCGCCCTAAACCCGGCATTCAACGTCCCCGCCTTCATCCCCAAAAACAAACGCAAACTGCTGCTTCCCGCCGCAAACGCCCAAACCTTCCAACGCAACTACCGCGCCGCCGCCCCCGACAGCCTGTTCTCTTGGGAAATCTATACGCCCCCGGTAAAAACCGCCGTATCCGATATTTCTTCCGCAACCGGTATGAGCGTTGCCGACATCAAACGCCTCAACAGCCTGAGCGGCAACCTTGTCAAGGCGGGACACAGCATCCTGATTGCCAAAACCGGCGCAACCCTTCAGACGGCATCGGAGTCCGTTGCCGCCATCGACATCGACGACACGCCGGACACCTACCGATCCAATATGCCGGCAGGGATAATGAATATCAGCCTTGCCCAAGCCCTGCCCGCCGACGTGCAAACCGCCGGCATCCCCGTCGAGCCCCTGCCGCAAAAAACCGCCGGCAGCAAACCTTCCGCCCTTGCCGCTCTGATTTCCGAGCCCGCAGCGGCAACACCGGACACTCGGGTTCAAACCGCAATGCCGTCTGAAACCCAAACTGCGGCATCCGCGCAAAGCATTTTCTCAAACGACATACAGGCAACGGACGATCTGATGCGGCTGGTCGCCCAAAGCAGCCTGCGCCTGCAGGCGGAAGAAAGCGTTTCCAACATCATCAACACATCCGACGCATCTGCCGGACACAACTCCCCCCTGCCTCCGCAGCATACCGCCGCCAACGACAAACGCCGGGCACGCTTGGAAACACGTATAGCCAAAGCTGCCGGCGGCGAAGCCGAAACCTCCCCGCTCCATGCCGGCATCCACCGCGTCGTGGAAGGCGATACCCTGTTCAACATCGCCAAACGCTACAACGTCAGCGTAGCCGACCTGATTGTCGCCAACAACATCAAAGGCAACACCATCCAAAAAGGACAGGTGCTCCGCCTGACTCAGACAGCCCCTGCCCAAAACCGTATCGAAAAAGTGTCCTACACCGCGCGCAAAGGCGATACTTTCAAAAGCATTGCCGCCCGTTTCAATATACACATCGACGACATCCGCAGGCTCAACCCCGGTTTGGACATCATCAACCCCGGACGGCGCATCAAACTGATCGGCAGCTAATCCCAATGCGGGACGCGGAAACACCTCTGCGCCCTGCATTTTCATATCCGTATCCCGATTTGCCGTATTCCGACACACGGGGGGCGGTTCTATACATTATCCCGCCCTCCTCGCCGGCAAGCCCGAATCCCACCGCCCCGAAAGGCGGTGTTTCAAGCATTAAGGAACAAGATGAAACTTGTCAAATACCTGCAATATCAAGGCATAGGAAGCCGGAAACAGTGCCAATGGCTGATTAGGGGCGGCTATGTTTCCATCAACGGCACTTGTATGGATGATGCAGATGCGGACATTGATTCCGCCTCTGTCCGCACCTTAAATATAGACGGCGAAGCGGTTACCGTCGTTCCCGAACCTTATTTCTATATCCTGCTCAACAAACCCGCAGATTACGAAACCTCGCACAAACCGAAACACTACCGCAGCGTATTCGGCCTGTTCCCCGACAATATGCGCAATATCGATATGCAGGCGGTCGGCAGGCTGGATGCGGATACGACCGGCGTATTACTGATTACCAACGACGGACACCTGAACCACAAGCTGACTTCCCCAAACCATAAAATCCCCAAACTGTACGAAGTTACACTCAAGCACCCTGCCGGCGAAACACTTTGCGAAACCCTGAAAAACGGCGTCCTGCTCCACGACGAAAACGAAACCGTTTGTGCCGCCGATGCCGTATTGGAAAGCCCGTCCGTATTGCTCCTGACCATTACCGAAGGAAAATACCACCAAGTCAAACGCATGGTCGCCGCTGCAGGAAACCGCGTGCAGCATCTTCACCGCCGGCAATTCGCACATCTGGAAACAGAAAACCTCAAACCCGGAGAATGGAAATTTATCGAATGCCCCAAATTCTGAAAAAGAAATGCCATTATTCCCCTATATTCAAATACATACTTATTAAATGAATAATTTAACCGAAATTAACTCAAAAACAGCCGGTTTGCGATATAATCCGTCCGTCTGAGCAATGCCTGTGCAAGCAGGCTTATGAGTAAGACGTTTTCCCCGTAATGTGTTTGGCCATCTATACTTCCCGGTATAGATGGTTTTTTTATTTCAAATTTCCGCCCAAGCTGCCGGACATTGCCCGCAAATAAAAATACCTGTTGCCGCACACACGAAAAACAGAATTTCCGATACGACCGCCGCCTGAAAATCAAAATTCAACACACGCCTCGCGCAAGCACTGCTTTCAAACGTTCTCCATCCCCTTCCGGCAGCATCATCCATAATCATGAATGACCGTGTTTGAATACCCTCTTGATTGCAGCCAAACCCTTATTCTTTGCACAATAAGGATATTCTCTAAAAAATATATATATTTCAGGTAAAAACACCGGATGATTAAAAAGCATTCAGTCAGTTCCTGTTAAAAAACGCGTGTAAAATTTTCGCTTTATCTCAATATGGCACTGTTTCAATATGTCTTCCCCTTCAAATACCAACCGTCAAACCTGGTCCAGCCGTTTGACTTATATCCTTACCGTTGCCGGCGCGACTGTCGGTTTCGGCGCGACGTGGCGTTTCCCGTATTTGGTCGGTGAAAACGGCGGCGGCGCGTATGTGTTTTTATTCTGTATCGCGATGCTGGTTATCGGCATTCCGATGATTTTGGTGGAAAACGTCATCGGACGGCGCAAAGGTGTGAACGCGTTGGATGCGTTCGGCGGCTCGATGAACGGCAAACCCGTTGCCAAAATTTGGAAGTTGGTCGGCTGGATGGGTTTGCTCGGCGCGTTCGGCATTATGGCTTATTACATGGTACTCGGCGGCTGGGTCATCAGCTATATCGTTAATATTATTAGCGGAAACCTGAATATTTCCAGCCCCGTCAACGGCGGAATAACGAAAAGTTTCTTTACCGAACACATTGAAAACAGCCCTTGGGAAATTGCGTTCTACACTTTCTTGTTTGTCGTTGTGAACCAATGGATTTTGGTCAAAGGCGTTATCGGCGGTATTGAAAAAGCGGCAAAATACCTGATGCCGCTGCTGTTTTTGTTTCTAATCGCGATGGTCGTCCGCAACGTTACCCTTCCGGGCGCGATGGAAGGGGTTGCTTTCTATCTGAAACCTGATTTCAGCAAGATTACCGCCGAACTGTTCGTCTTCGTTTTGGGACAGGTATTTTTTGCCTTGAGCCTGGGTTTCGGCGTGATGATTACCTTGTCCAGCTATTTGGATAAAAACGAAAATCTGGTTCAAACGGCAGTTATCACGGCTATTACCAATACCATCATCGCCGTACTGGCGGGCTTTATGATTTTCCCGTCGCTCTTCAGCTTCGGCGTTGCCCCAGATTCCGGCCCGACTTTGGTATTCCAAAGTTTGCCGATTGTGTTCTCGCATATGTGGGCAGGACCTGTTTTCGCCGTCATTTTCTTCTCGCTGCTCCTGATTGCCGCGTTGACGACTTCGCTGACGATTTATGAAGTGCTGATTACGACCATTCAGGAAAAAACCAAAATCCGCCGCACCGCCGCGATTACCATCGTACTGGCAGGTATTTTTATCTTCGGCAATATTCCGTCCATTCTGAGCTACGGCCCGTGGAAAGACGTTTCCATATTCGGCAAAAATATTTTCGATGCCTTCGACTACATCAGCGGCAACATCTTGTTTATGCTGACCGCGCTCGGTTCCGCGCTGTTTGTCGGTTTCGTGATGAAGGACGAAGCGAAGGACGAATTGCTTTATAAAGGCAACCATACGACCGTCAACATTTGGTTTGCCTATGTGAAATACCTCGTGCCCCTCGTAATCCTGCTGATTTTTGTCAGCAACCTTTTCTGATTCACCCCAATTAATGCCGTCTGAAAGCCATACCCCTTTCAGACGGCATTGCCTTGATTCCTGACACAATACACCCGCAACTCCGGAATCCGAACCGGCTTGCCGGCTTCTGTCGGATGCTTCCGGGCAGGCGGCGTTCCGTCCGCTTAGACAATCATCCTTCAAAACAGGTAGAATCCGTCCCAAACGGAAACACGCCCTTCGGACGGCAAAACCCATACCCCAAACCATCAGGAATCCCCCCTTATGAACAGACAAAAAGTCATCGCCATCGACGGCCCCGGCGCATCGGGCAAAGGTACGGTCGCCGCCCGCATCGCCGCCGCATTGGGATACGATTATCTCGACACCGGCGCGCTCTACCGCCTGACCGCCCTATATGCACAAAAACAAGGCGTGGAATGGCACGATGAAGAAAACGTTTCCTCACTTGCCGAAAAACTGCCCGCCGTATTTTCAGGCAGCCGCATCCTGCTCGACGGCGAAGACGTTTCAGACGGCATCCGGACAGAAGCCATAGGTATGGGGGCATCCGCCGTCGCGCAATTGCCGAAAGTCCGCGCCGCCCTGCTCCAACGACAACGCGATTTTCTGACCGAAAAAGGACTGGTCGCCGACGGACGGGACACCGGATCGGTCGTCTTCCCCTGGGCCGAACTCAAAATCTTCCTGACGGCAGAATCCAAAATCAGGGCGGAACGCCGCGCCAAACAAATCGGCATCCCCTGCGAAGGCGCGGCATTCGACCGCATCCTGTCCGACATCGAAGCCAGGGACGAAGCAGACCGAAACCGCACGCTGGCCCCCCTGAAACAGCAGCCCGATGCCCGACTTCTGGACACAAGCCATATGGGCATAGAAGAAACTGTAAAAAAAGTGCTTGATTGGTATCGTGAAGTTTAAATTTTCAGGTATAATCGCCCACGCCTCGCTTCAGACGGCATAAAAACACACAGATGCCGTCTGAAGCCTTTATTTGCCCGCCTGCCGCGCCAAGGGCGGCAGGCATTTCCCAACTTAACCCGCACCCCTTGGCGGTGTACCGAAAAGAGTTATATATGTCTATGGAAAATTTTGCCCAGCTGCTTGAAGAAAGCTTTACCCTGCAAGAAATGAACCCGGGTGAGGTGATTACTGCCGAAGTAGTCAGCATCGATCAAAACTTCGTTACCGTAAACGCAGGCCTGAAATCAGAATCCCTGATTGACGTTGCCGAATTCAAAAACGCTCAGGGCGAGATTGAAGTTAAAGTTGGCGACTTCGTTACCGTTACCATCGAATCCGTCGAAAACGGCTTCGGCGAAACCAAACTGTCCCGCGAAAAAGCCAAACGCGCAGCCGATTGGATTGCCTTGGAAGAAGCCATGGAAAACGGCGACATCCTGTCCGGCATCATCAACGGCAAAGTCAAAGGCGGTCTGACCGTTATGATCAACAGCATCCGCGCATTCCTGCCGGGTTCTTTGGTTGACGTACGTCCCGTTAAAGACACTTCCCACTTTGAAGGAAAAGAAATCGAATTCAAAGTCATCAAACTGGACAAAAAACGCAACAACGTCGTCGTTTCCCGCCGCGCCGTTCTGGAAGCCACTTTGGGCGAAGAACGCAAAGCCCTGCTGGAAAACCTGCAAGAAGGCGCGATCATCAAAGGCGTGGTCAAAAATATTACCGATTACGGCGCATTTGTCGACTTGGGCGGCATCGACGGCCTGCTGCACATTACCGATTTGGCTTGGCGGCGCGTCAAACACCCGAGCGAAGTATTGGAAGTCGGTCAGGAAGTCGAAGCCAAAGTATTGAAATTCGACCAGGAAAAACAACGCGTTTCCTTGGGCATGAAACAACTGGGCGAAGATCCTTGGAGCGGTCTGACCCGCCGTTATCCGCAAGGCACCCGCCTGTTCGGCAAAGTATCCAACCTGACCGACTACGGCGCATTTGTCGAAATCGAACAAGGCATCGAAGGCTTGGTACACGTTTCCGAAATGGACTGGACCAACAAAAACGTACACCCGAGCAAAGTCGTACAATTGGGCGACGAAGTCGAAGTGATGATCCTCGAAATCGACGAAAACCGCCGCCGCATCTCCTTGGGTATGAAACAATGCCGGGCCAATCCTTGGGAAGAGTTTGCCGCCAACCACAACAAAGGCGACAAAATTTCCGGCGCGGTTAAATCCATCACCGATTTCGGCATCTTCGTCGGCCTGCCCGGCGGCATTGACGGTCTGGTTCACTTGTCCGACCTGTCTTGGACGGAAGCCGGAGAAGAAGCCGTACGCAAATACAAAAAAGGCGAAGAAGTCGAAGCCGTCGTATTGGCAATCGATGTTGAAAAAGAACGCATCTCTTTGGGTATCAAACAACTGGAAGGCGATCCGTTCGGCAACTTCATCAGTGTGAACGACAAAGGTTCTTTGGTTAAAGGCACTGTGAAATCTGTCGATGCGAAAGGTGCTGTTGTCGCCCTGTCCGACGAAGTGGAAGGCTACCTGCCCGCTTCGGAATTTGCAGCCGACCGCGTTGAAGACCTGAGCACCAAACTGAAAGAAGGCGAAGAAGTTGAAGCCGTTGTCTTAACCGTCGACCGCAAAAACCGCAGCATCAAACTCTCCGTCAAAGCCAAAGATGCCAAGGAAAGCCGCGAAGCACTGAACTCCGTCAATGCCGCCGCCAATGCAAATGCCGGTACCACCAGCTTGGGAGACCTGCTGAAAGCCAAACTCTCCGGCGAGCAAGAATAAGGTTGCAGACATGACGAAGTCCGAGTTAATGGTTCGCCTGGCAGAAGTATTTGCCGCCAAAAACGGCACGCATCTTCTGGCAAAAGACGTAGAGTACAGCGTAAAAGTCTTGGTTGACACCATGACCCGATCGCTTGCCCGAGGTCAACGCATCGAAATTCGCGGTTTCGGCAGCTTCGATTTGAACCATCGTCCTGCCCGTATCGGCCGCAACCCCAAAACCGGAGAGCGCGTGGAGGTACCTGAAAAACACGTACCCCACTTCAAACCCGGTAAAGAGTTGCGCGAACGGGTTGACTTGGCTTTAAAAGAAAATGCCAACTAAACCTTAGCATCAAAACGCCGCTTCCAAGCGGCGTTTTTTTCTGTGGTTTAACTTCCTTCTCTGCTTCAATACCTTGAGCCAAACAAGTAGCGGATTAAGGTGGATTTTTTATAATCGCCTACAATCCGCTTTAAACAGCAAATTGTTGATTCTTATTGAGAAAAATACAAAAATTCCGCTTATTGCACGGAAACTAAGCCGTTTCAGGAATTTGCGGCAAATTTACGGCTTTTACCGAACCTAATGCTTTCGCTTTTTGGTAAAACGCTAATTTGTATTCAAGCAAATCTAAATAACGTTTTAATTCGGCAATCTGACACTTCACATTTTCTATTTGATTTTCAAACAAGGAAAGGCGTTCTTCAATGGTATCGTCGCCGATGATGGTACATTCCGCAAAACGTTTGATATCTTTTAAGCTCATTCCCGTATTTTTCAAGCATTGCAATAAACTCAACCATTGCAAATCGTTATTGGTAAAACACCGGTTACCGTATTCATCACGTCCGATATTGGGCAACAAGCCTTCTTTGTCGTAAAAGCGTAAGGTGTGGGCGGAGATGCCCATTTTTTTGGCGGCTTTGGCAGTGGTATAAGCCATTATTTTCCCTCTAAACAAAAATAGTAAAAAACACTTGCCTTAGAGTGGACTCTAAAGTGTAAACTGCCGCTATGTTGCTCAGACAAAGCTGCTTTGTCAATAAATCAAGAGGAAAGACAATGGAAATGAAACAAACCGATTCAACCATCAAATCTCGTGCGGCGGTCGCATTCGCCCCAACCAACCCTTACAAATTGTGGAAATCGACGTAGAAATGCCGCGCAAAGGCGAGGTGTTAATTCGTAACACGCACACCGGCGTGTGTCATACTGATGCGTTTACGTTATCAGGAAGCGATCCGGAAGGCGTGTTTCCTGTAGTGCTTGGACACGAAGGTGCAGGCGTGGTTGTTGCGGTTGGCGAAGGTGTGTCAAGCGTAAAACCGGGCGATCACGTTATTCCGCTTTACACCGCCGAATGTGGCGAATGTGAGTTTTGCCTCTCGGGTAAAACCAACTTATGCGTCTCAGTGCGTGATACGCAAGGTAAAGGTTTAATGCCGGACGGCACGACGCGCTTTTCTTATCAAGGTCAGCCGATCTATCACTATATGGGCTGTTCGACTTTCAGTGAATACTCAGTTGTTGCCGAAGTTTCACTGGCGAAAATCAACCCGGAAGCCAACCACGAACAAGTATGTTTGCTCGGCTGCGGCGTTACCACAGGTATTGGTGCGGTACATAACACGGCAAAAGTGCAAGAAGGCGACTCTGTTGCCGTGTTTGGCTTGGGGGCGATTGGTTTGGCGGTGGTGCAAGGTGCGCGTCAAGCCAAAGCCGGCCGTATTATCACCATTGATACCAATCCTTCAAAATTCGAGTTGGCAAAACAGTTTGGTGCAACCGATTGTTTGAACCCGAACGATTACGATAAACCAATCAAAGATGTGTTGTTAGACATCAACAAATGGGGCATCGACCATACCTTTGAATGTATCGGCAATGTAAATGTAATGCGTCAGGCATTAGAAAGCGCACACCGTGGATGGGGACAATCCATTATCATCGGCGTAGCGGGTGCTGGCCAAGAAATTTCCACTCGTCCGTTCCAGTTGGTAACCGGCCGTGTTTGGAAAGGCACGGCATTTGGCGGCGTGAAAGGCCGCTCCGAGCTTCCGAAAATGGTGGAAGATTCAATGAAAGGCGACATCGAATTAGAACCGTTTGTAACCCATACAATGACGCTCGATCAAATCAATGAAGCCTTTGAGTTAATGCACGAAGGTAAATCGATCCGCGCTGTTATTCATTACTGAGGTACGCGATGAAACTGATTGAACAACATCAAATTTTTGGCGGTTCGCAACAAGTTTGGGCGCATTATGCCCAAACGCTGCAATGCGAAATGAAATTTGCTGTCTATTTGCCGGATAATCCGGAGAATCGACCGCTTGGCGTGATTTATTGGCTTTCCGGCTTAACGTGTACGGAACAAAATTTCATTACCAAATCAGGCTTCCAGCGTTATGCGGCAGAACATCAGGTGATTGTGGTTGCACCTGATACCAGCCCTCGCGGAGAGCAAGTGCCGAACGATGCGGCTTACGATTTAGGGCAAGGTGCGGGCTTTTATCTTAATGCGACCGAGCAGCCTTGGGCGACGAATTATCAAATGTATGATTATATCTTGAATGAATTACCTGATTTGATTGAAGCAAATTTCCCTACCAACGGCAAACGTTCCATTATGGGGCATTCAATGGGCGGACACGGCGCATTGGTATTGGCGCTGCGAAACCGGGAACGTTATCAAAGTGTCTCTGCCTTTTCGCCCATTTTGTCGCCAAGCCTTGTGCCTTGGGGAGAAAAAGCCTTTTCTGCCTATTTGGGAAAGGATCGCGAAAAATGGCAGCAATATGATGCCGACTCGCTCATCCGACAAGGCTGTAAGGTGCAAGGTATGCGCATTGATCAGGGCTTGGAAGATGAGTTTTTGCCGACACAATTGCGTACCCAAGATTTTATCGAAACCTGTCGTGCGGCAAACCAACCGGCCGATGTGCGCTTCCACAAAGGCTATGATCACAGCTATTACTTCATCGCCGGTTTTATTGGCGAGCATATTGCCTATCACGCGGCATTTTTGAAGTAAGCTAAAGCAAAGCAGTTTGGGATAGCCGGCACGAGGATAGTAAGAAGTGCCGGCAAAATACCGATATCAACGTATGCCGTCTGAACCCAAAGAAGCCTGCCCTACGGATTACCGAACCCGGCTCTTGATTTGATTAGTCTGATTGTTAAGCTTAAACCCTGATTGGTCAAACATTAAAACCGCCCGTATTTCCTACTTCACTTTCAGGCTTCGTATTATTCGTTGCCGAATTTGCATAAGCACCCTGTTCCTGTTGTGTTTTCGCCCCCTCCAAACTGACGGCGGCGTAACAGCTTCGCGATTCATCATCTGTTTCATTTATCCTTCTTCAATATTAAAACGCAGCCTGAAATAAAAGGCATTTTGGCTCATATCCGCACCATATTGAAACGCCGCCTTTGCTGATACAAGCTCCTTGTGCGCGTCATTATTCTTTTCCACGGAAAACGCCAAGCTTGAAGGAAATCATTTATAATACCGACGGTAAGCATTTTCTTTTTTTTGCCGCAAGAAGTATAACAAGGTTAAATATGAGTAATAGAGACCAACTTTTTAAAGCCCCGCCGTTTGAAAACCACAGCCCGCTGACCTGGTATCAGGCCGCCTCACAACTGCCCAACTTCATCCGCGACGACGCACAGGCTGCCGCCATCGGACACCTCGACCGGCTTTGGACTGAATTGATGATGTTCAAACGCAAAAGAAACCGTTTTTTAGGCAGGAGTCTGCGTTCTCCGCAAGTCCCCAAAGGGCTTTATTTCTATGGCGGGGTCGGACGCGGCAAGAGCTTTCTGATGGACGCTTTTTTCGGCTGCCTCCCTTACCGCCGCAAACGCCGCGTCCACTTTCATGCCTTTATGGCAGAAATCCACCGGCGGCTGAAAGCCCTAAAAAGCGAAAGCAACCCGTTGAAATCCGTTGCCGCCGAGATTGCCAAAGAAACCCGCGTATTGTGTTTTGACGAATTTCATGTCAGCGATATTGCGGATGCAATGATTTTAGGCCGCCTGCTGGAAAACCTGCTGAACGAAGGCGTTGTTTTGGTGGCGACTTCAAACTACGCCCCTTCCGAACTCTACCCCCAAGGTCAAAACCGAAGCAGTTTTCTTCCTACAATCGCGCTCATCGAGTCCAGCCTGACCGTCTTAAACGTCGACGGCGGGGAAGACTACCGGCTGCGTACCCTCCGCCCCGCCGAGATTTTCTTTACCCCTGCCAATGAAGAAAATGAGGCAAAACTGGCAAAACTGTTCAAAGAAATGACAGGCATTACCGATTTGAACCCCGGTATCGGCACCATCCACGGTCGGGAGATTCCGCATAAGGCCGAATCCGGCCGTGCCATATGGTTTGATTTCCGCGCACTGTGCTTCGGCCCGAGATCGCAATCCGACTATCTGTATTTGGCCGAACATTATGAAATGGTTTTTGTTTCAGGTTTGGAACAACTCTCTCCCCAAGAAAAGGCGGAGGCGCGGCGGCTGACTTGGCTGATTGACGTACTCTACGATTTCCGGGTCAAACTGTGTGCCACCGGCGCGGTAGATGTCAACCATATCTATACAGAAGGCGATTTTGCCGAAGAATTTACCCGCACCGCCAGCCGGATGGTTGAAATGCAGTCCGAAGTTTATTTGGAACAGCCCCATCTGACCTTATCCCCGAAGGATTAGGCCGGATAAATTTTTTCTCGATAAAATAATACTGTCTCTAACTTTCATAAATAAAAAATAAGGATGCAATATGGCGATTGAACGCACCATTTCCATTATCAAACCCGATGCCGTCGGCAAAAACGTTATCGGCAAAATATACAGCCGTTTTGAAGAAAACGGTTTGAAAATCGTTGCCGCCAAAATGAAGCAGCTTACCCTCAAAGAGGCGCAAGAATTTTATGCGGTTCATAAAGACCGCCCCTTCTACGCCGGATTGGTGGAATTTATGACCGGCGGTCCGGTTATGATTCAGGTATTGGAGGGCGAAAACGCCGTTCTGAAAAACCGCGAACTGATGGGGGCGACCAATCCCGCCGAAGCCGCCGAAGGTACGATACGCGCGGACTTTGCCACATCGGTCAGCATTAACGCCGTACACGGCTCGGACAGCGTGGAAAATGCCGCTTTGGAAATTGCCTATTTCTTCAGCCAAACCGAAATCTGCCCCCGTTGATACGCCGCCCCATCCTTTTCAGACGGCATCAGGCGTATCTATGCCGTCTGAACCCTTTGTCTTAAGGAAGCTTTAAATCTTGCCCGTATGCCGGCGATTTTTATTTGAAGCCTTGATTAAGAAAAACACAAACACATGAAAACCAACCTGCTCAACTACGACCTGCAAGGACTGATCCGACATTTTGCCGATATGGGCGAAAAACCTTTCCGCGCCAAACAGGTTATGCGTTGGATACACCAATCCGGCGCGCAAAATTTTGATGAAATGACCGATTTGGCAAAATCGTTGCGCCATAAATTAAACGAACAGGCAAACATCGGCATTCCCAAGCTGATGATGTCCCAAGAATCTTCAGACGGCACCCGCAAGTGGCTGTTGGATGTCGGGACGGGGAACGGGGTGGAAACCGTCTTTATCCCAGAGTCCGAACGCGGCACGCTCTGCATTTCCTCACAAGTCGGCTGCGCTTTGGAATGTACATTTTGTTCGACCGGCAGGCAGGGCTTCAACCGCAACCTGACCGCTGCCGAAATTATCGGGCAATTGTGGTGGGCAAACAAAGCGATGGGCGTTACACCGAAAAACGAACGTGTGATTTCCAATGTAGTGATGATGGGTATGGGCGAACCGATGGCGAACTTCGACAATGTCGTTACCGCCTTAAGCATTATGCTGGACGACCACGGATACGGTTTGAGCCGCCGCCGCGTAACGGTTTCCACTTCAGGTATGGTGCCCCAAATGGACAGGTTGCGCGATGTCATGCCGGTGGCTTTGGCGGTTTCCCTCCACGCCTCCAATGACGAAGTCCGCGACCAAATCGTACCGTTGAACAAAAAATATCCCTTGAAAGAACTGATGGCGGCCTGCCGGCGTTATCTGCTTAAAGCCCCCAGGGATTTCATCACCTTCGAATATGTGATGCTGGACGGGATTAACGATAAGGCGCAACATGCGCACGAACTGATTAATTTGGTCAAAGATGTTCCCTGTAAATTCAACCTCATCCCGTTTAACCCTTCCCCAATTCGGGATACGAACGATCAAGCAAGGAAAATATCCGTATTTTCAAAGACATCTTGCAACAAGCGGGATTTGTCGTTACCGTGCGTAAAACCCGGGGCGACGATATTGATGCCGCCTGCGGGCAGTTGGCGGGGCAGGTACGGGATAAAACGCGCCGCCAACAAAAATGGCAGCAGATTTTAATCGGACAACAGGGGTAATTATGCCTTTTAAGCCATCCAAACGAATCTCTTTATTACTTGTCCTTGCCTTGGGCGCGTGCAGCACTTCCTACCGCCCCTCGCGGGCAGAAAAAGCCAATCAGGTTTCCAATATCAAAACCCAGTTGGCAATGGAATATATGCGCAGCCAGGACTACCGTCAGGCAACGGCAAGTATCGAAGACGCCCTGAAAGCAGACTCTAAAAACGAGCTTGCCTGGCTTGTCCGTGCCGAAATCTATCAATACCTGAAAGTTAACGACAAGGCGCAGGAAAGTTTCCGGCACGCCCTCTCCATCAAACCCGACAGTGCCGAAATCAACAACAACTACGGCTGGTTCCTATGCGGCAGGCTCAACCGCCCTGCCGAATCTATGGCATATTTCGACAAAGCCCTGGCCGATCCCACCTACCCGACCCCTTATATTGCCAACCTGAATAAAGGCATATGCAGCGCAAAACAGGGACAATTCGGATTGGCGGAAGCCTATTTGAGACGTTCGCTCGCCTCGCAGCCGCAGTTTCCTCCCGCGTTTAAAGAACTGGCGCGCACCAAAATGCTGGCCGGACAGTTGGGCGATGCCGATTACTACTTTAAAAAATACCAAAGCAGGGTAGAAGTCCTTCAGGCCGATGATTTGCTGCTTGGTTGGAAAATTGCCAAAGCCCTTGGAAACCCGCAGGCGGCATACGAATATGAAGCACAGTTGCAGGCAAATTTCCCCTACTCGGAAGAATTGCAAACCGCCCTAACCGGCCAATAAACAGATTCAAACCATATGAACACACTCCAACGCCGCAGGACGCATCAGGTCCGTATCGATCATATCACCGTCGGTTCAGAAGCACCCGTCGTTATCCAATCTATGACCAACACCGACACTGCCGATGCCCGAGCCACCGCATTGCAGATTAAGGAATTGAGCGATGCCGGATCCGAGATGGTGCGTATTACCGTCAACAGTCCGGAAGCCGCGTCTAAAGTTGCCGAAATCCGCCGCCGCTTGGACGATATGGGCTATGCCACACCGCTTATCGGCGATTTTCATTTCAACGGCGAACGCCTGTTGGCCGAATTTCCCGAATGCGGCAAAGCATTGTCCAAATACCGCATCAACCCCGGCAATGTCGGCAAAGGCGCAAAAGGCGATGAAAAATTTGCCTTTATGATCCGTACCGCCGCAGAAAACGGCAAAGCCGTCCGTATCGGCGTAAACTGGGGTTCTTTGGATCAAAGCCTCGCCAAACGTATGATGGATGCCAACCTCGCTTCTTCCGCGCCGAAACCGCCTGAAGAAGTGATGAAGGAAGCACTGATTGTTTCTGCCTTGGAGTCCGCCGAAAAAGCCGTCCGGCTGGGTCTGCCTGAAAATAAAATTATCCTATCCTGCAAAGTCAGCGCGGTTCAGGATTTGATTCAGGTTTATAGAGAATTGGGCAGACGCTGCGCCTATCCCCTGCACTTGGGGCTGACTGAAGCAGGAATGGGCAGCAAAGGCATTGTCGCGTCAACGGCGGCATTATCCGTCTTGCTTCAAGAAGGAATCGGCGACACCATCCGCATTTCACTCACTCCGGAGCCGGGCAGCCCGCGTACTCAAGAGGTTGTTGTCGGACAAGAGATTTTACAGACTATGGGTCTGCGTTCGTTTACACCGATGGTTACCGCCTGCCCGGGATGCGGACGCACCACCAGTACCGTTTTTCAAGAGTTGGCACAAGATGTTCAAAATTACCTGCGTCAAAAAATGACCGTATGGCGCACCCTTTATCCCGGCGTTGAATCCCTGAACGTTGCCGTAATGGGCTGCGTTGTCAATGGGCCCGGAGAAAGCAAATTGGCCGACATCGGCATCAGCCTGCCCGGTACGGGGGAAACACCCGTCGCGCCGGTTTATGTGGACGGGGAGCGCAAAGTTACACTGAAAGGCGACAACATCGCAACAGAGTTTCTAGCCATTGTCGAAGAGTATGTCAAAACCAACTATGGTGAAAACGGCCTCAAACGCCACCAAGGGAAAGTTTTTCCGATACACTCCCTATAAAATCCAACCGGCAGCCGGCTCCGGCTGCTTGCAAAGAAAAACCTTTTGTTTTCATTGAGATAGAAGACTGTCTCGTTGAAAAAGGCATTTCTTCAAACCGATAAGCGGGTGTATCTGCCTGATATGGAAACATAACCGGTGGATACGGTTATGAATTGCAGGCATAAATAAGGAAGGCGGGATACCGCTTCCTGCCCTTATCCCTCCTCTTCAACCCTATCGGCAAATTCGGGCGGATGCGGGTCGCCCTTGCAAAAACTGCCGCCCCATTCGGCTTTCAGACGGCATCCGTCCATCGCAGGCGGGAACGGGCATCCTTTAAAAAAAAACTCCAAATCTTTCTTCCGTCCCGCAGATGACGGTATCGATACCATATCAAACGCAGCTTGAAACAAATGCCGTCTGAACGTTTCAGACGGCATCGGTTTCTCTCAGGCTTCTTATTAAAGCTGCAAAGAAGCACGGTTTTCCAAAACTTGGTCGATCAAACCATATTCTTTGGCTTCTTCGGCAGACATGAAATTATCACGGTCGGTGTCTCGCTCCAAATCTGCCAAATCGCGGCCGCAGTGTTTCGCCATCAGGCGGTTGAGTTTATCTTTAATCTTCAGCAGCTCGCGTGCGTGAATTTCAATGTCGGATGCCTGACCACCCAAACCGCCGCTGATTAAAGGCTGGTGAATCATAATCCGGCTGTTGGGCAGGGCGAAACGTTTGCCTTTTTCGCCTGCCGACAATAAGAACGCGCCCATACTTGCCGCCTGCCCCAAGCACAAAGTCGATACATCAGGCTTGATGAAATTCATAGTGTCGTAAATCGACATACCTGCCGTTACCGAGCCGCCGGGGGAATTGATATAGAAGAAAATATCTTTGTCCGGATTTTCACTTTCTAAAAACAACAGTTGGGCAACCACCAGATTGGCGGACTCGTCGGTTACCGGACCGACTAAAAATATGATGCGCTCTTTCAAAAGGCGCGAGTAAATATCAAATGCACGCTCGCCGCGGCCGCTTTGTTCGATAACGGTAGGAACGAGGTAATTCTTAAAATCGAAGGACATTTTTATCTCCTGTCAATGTTGCGAAAGCACCAAAGGAATGCTTTGGTGCTTTCAAGTTGCCTGTTTCAGACGACCTTTTGAAGATAATCAGGCTTGCGCGCCCATCACTTCGTCAAAAGACAAAGCTTTTTCTGTTACTTTGGCTTTGCCCAAAACGAAATCGACAACGTTGCTTTCTACCGCCAAAGAAGTCGGACCTTGCAGGCGGGAAGGCTCTGCGTAGTACCAGTCGATTACTTCTTGGGGATCTTCGTAGCTTTCTGCGAAGTTGGCAACAACGGCTTTGATTTGCTCTTCAGTCGGTTCCAGTTTGTTTTCGTCAACCAGTTTCGCCAAAATCAAACCCAAAGACACGCGGCGTTCGGCTTGCTCTTTGAACATATCCAAAGGCAAATCCAAGTTCGCGGCATCGGCCATACCTTGGTTGACGAAGTTTTGTTTCATTTCGTTTGCCAGGCGGGCGGCTTCTTCATTGACCAAAGCAACCGGCACTTTCAGCTCTACGGCTTTGAGCAGCGCGTTCATGACGGATTCTTTGGTTTGTTCCTTCACGCGGCGTTCCACTTCGCGGCTGACGTTTTTCTTCACTTCTTCGCGCATTTTGGCAACGTCGCCGTCGGCGATACCCAATGCTTTAGCGAAGTCGGCATCAACTTCGGGCAGGATGGGTTCGGATACATTGTTCAATGTAATGGCAAAAACAGCGGATTTACCGGCAACGTCTTTACCGTGGTAGTCTTCGGGGAAGTTGACGGTAACGTCTTTGTCCTCGCCTGCCTTCATACCGGCCACACCGGCTTCAAATTCAGGCAGCATTTGACCTGCTCCCAATACGAAGGCGTAGTTTTTGGATGCGCCGCCGGCAAAAGGTTCGCCGTCGATTTTGCCTTCAAAGTCGATAATGACGCGGTCGCCGTTTCGGGCTTCGCGTTCGACATGGTTGAAGCGGGTGCGTTGTTTGCGCAGGATTTCTACGGTTTGATCCACTTCGGCATCGCCGACGGAAGCGGTTACTTTCTCGACTTCTTGTGCAGACAAATCGCCGATAACGACTTCGGGGAATACTTCGAAAATCGCAGCGATTTTCAGGGATTCTTTATCGTCTTGTTCTTCAACGCCTTCAAAACGCGGATAGCCGGCAACTTTCAATTCTTGGGCAACGGCAACATCGTAGAAGCGGCGTTGTACCATTTCATTGATGACATCGTTTTGAGCACTTGCACCGTACATTTGGGCAATCATTTTCAAAGGTGCTTTGCCCGGACGGAAACCGTCGATTTTGGCACGGCGTTGGGTTTGTTTCAGTTTTTTATCGGTTTCTGCGTTGATTTCCGACCAAGGCAGAGACAACACTACTTTGCGTTCCAGATTTTCTAAAGTTTCAACAGTTACGCTCATCATAAGCCCTTAAATTTGTTGTGTTGATAAAATGGTAAACCTTCTTCCCCGCTTGGAGAAGCAAACAGCGCAACGGTACGGATATTTGAACCGCATTGCCGCAAAGGGAAAATTTTAGCTGGCAAGTATATCACAATGTTCCGCCTGAAACATAATATGCCGTCTGAAACGCCGATTCCGCCGTTCAGACGGCATTTTGCGATATGGGCTATAAATGATCCTTGTGCGCCAAAATTTTACGGCTGCCGTTGAGGTCGGCGGGGGAAACGACACCCGCATTTTCCAGTGCCTCCATCAGGTTTGCCGCGCGGTTATAGCCGATACGCAACTGCCGCTGCAAAGACGAAATGGAGGTTTTTTTGCTTTCCAAAACATAGGCGACTGCCTGATCGAACAATTCGTCGCTGCCTGCATTCGGATTGACGACGTTGGTCGTTTCCAGCGCGGCCTCTCCGCTGAGCAGACCTTCGACATAGTCGGCAGGGGCTTGCGATTTGACGTAGTTGACGACTTGATGCACTTCGTCGTCTGAAACAAACGCGCCTTGCAGACGGGTCGGCTCGGCACTGCCGGGCTGGAGGAACAGCGAATCGCCATATTTGAGCAGTTCGTCCGCACCCATTTGGTCGAGGATGGTACGGCTGTCGATTTTGCTTTGCACGGTAAACGCCATGCGGGTCGGGATATTCGCCTTAATCAGGCCGGTAACGACATCGACACTGGGGCGTTGGGTGGCGACAATCATGTGTATGCCGGCCGCGCGCGCTTTTTGGGCAAGGCGGGCGATTTGCTGCTCGACGGCTTTGCGTTCGGTCATCATCAGGTCGGCAAGTTCGTCGATAACGACCACAATCAACGGCAGTTTTTCCAGCGGTTCGGGTTCGTCGGGGTTCAGGCTGAACGGATTGAGCAAAGGCTTGCCTGCCGCTTTGGCTTGTTCGACTTTTTGGTTGAAGCCTTCCAAATTACGCACGCCGGCGTGGGAAAGCAGACGGTAGCGTTTTTCCATTTCGGCGACGCACCAGTTCAACGCCTGCCCTGCTTCGCGCATATCGGTTACAACCGGGCAGAGCAGATGCGGAATGCCGTCGTAAATGCTCAACTCGAGCATTTTGGGGTCTATCATAATGAAGCGGACTTCGTCGGGCGTAGCTTTGAAAAGCATAGACATAATCATGCCGTTCACGCCGACGGATTTACCAGAGCCGGTCATACCGGCGACCAAAAGGTGCGGCATTTTTGCCAAATCGCCGACGACGGGCGTACCGGCAATGTCTTTGCCCAGCGCAACGGTCAGCTTGGATTTGGCTTCGGTAAACACGGGCGAAGACAAAATTTCGCTCAACATCACGTCTTGGCGTTTTTCGTTGGGCAACTCGATGCCCATCGTATTTTTGCCCGCAATGGTTTCGACGATACGCACGGATTGCAGCGACATAGATCGCGCTAAATCTTTCGACAAGGCGACAATTTGGCTGCCTTTTATGCCTTGCGCGGGTTCGATTTCATAACGCGTAATCACAGGACCGGAAGTGGCGGATACGACTTCTACGCCGATGCCGAATTCTGCCAGCTTGGACTCGATCAGTTCGGCAGTGCGCTCCAATTCGGCGGGATTGATGCTGACGGGTTCGCCGTCGGGCAGGCGCAGCAGGTTTATACCGGGCTTGTGGTATTCGCCCGCCTGCCGAGGTTCGTCGTCTTCAAACAAAGAAGCCTGAATTTTAGGCGGCGGCGCGACGGAAACCGCAACGGATTTGCGGTTGCTGCTGCTACCTTCGGGCGGCGCAAGGGGTTTGGCAGTAATATTTTTGGCTTCTTTCACCATCCGGCGGGTACTGTAAGTATCGATGCCGTCTGTTTTGGCGTTTGTCCGGCGTTTGCCCAATGCCGATATTTTCCGCCCGGATGCCGTCAGGAAATTTTGAACCGCCCTGCCCGCAGCGTTCAACACGTCCAGCCACGACACCTGCACCAGCAAAGATATGGACAGCAATAAAACAACCAAGATAATCAGCAGGCTGCCCGATTTTCCCAGCAACCATTCAAATATCGTGCCGACGCGCATACCGACCATACCGCCCGCACCGGCCGGCAAGGCATCCCCGTATTTCCCGCCCAGCGCAAAATATTCCAAGACGGGGCTGAATACCGTCAGGACAAACAGCGCAGCGGCAGCGATTTTGTGGTTGTATGCCTCGTTTTCCGTCCGTTTTGCGTGCAGACGGAAATTTTTATACAGCACGACGCAGGCAGCCGCCACCCACCACCACGCCGACAATCCGAAAAGGTAATAGCCGACATCGGCAACATATGCGCCGAACAGTCCGCCCAAATTGGCGGCATCTTCGGCAACCGGCGAACTGCGCGACCAAGACGGATCGCCCATATCGAAACTGATCAGGGAAATCGCCAAATATAGGGTTGCCGCCAAACCCATCAGCCATAATGCGTCGGCAATCAGCTTGGCGACATATTCGGGACGCGCCTTCTTCGCTTCGGTTTTTTGCAATTCTTTGGCGGCTTTGAGCTGTTCGGAAACCTTGTTGCCCCTTGAAGCGTTGTCGTTTTTTTTGCGCGGGCGGGTTTGGGACGGCTTGGTCTGTCTGCCTTTTGTGATTTTCTTATTGGATTTTTCTGTCATTCCGTATCACCGGGAAATACCGTCCGAACATACGGAACGGCTTGCGGATTAAATGTGAAGTGTCGGATTATACCCCATTTCGCCCGGTCGGATGTGCGGCGGGCGGGGGTGTTGCGTTTCAGACGGCATCGCGGGTATTTTGCGCAGGATTGCGGCGAACCAGTATAATCCGTGCCGTTTGAACCGACTGAAAGAAGATGGTATGAAGCAACTGAAACTTGCCGTTTCCGGCGCGCAGATTTTATTTGTCGCATTCGGCGCGATGGTGCTGGTTCCCCTGCTGACGGGACTGAACCCGGCTCTCGCGCTTTTGGGCGCAGGCTTGGGAACTCTGCTGTTCCAAATCACAACCAAACGCAAAGTGCCGATTTTCCTGGGCTCTTCGTTTGCCTTTATCGCACCGATTATCTACTCCGTCGGCGAATGGGGGCTGCCCTCCACCATGTTCGGGTTGTTTGCTGCGGGATTTATGTATTTTGTGTTTGCCGCGCTGATCCGTTGGCGCGGACTGTCGGCGGTACACAAACTGCTGCCGCCGGTCGTCATCGGTCCGGTCATTATGGTTATCGGCTTGTCTGTCGCCGTGGCGGCAAGCAGTATGGCGATGGGGCAGTCAGGCGGCAAACAGGTCATCGACTATACCGATTCCCTGATTCTCTCCGGCTTCACCTTTGCCGTTACCGCCGCCGTTTCGGTTTTCGGCAGCAGGATGATGAAGCTGATTCCCATCTTGATCGGTGTCGCTTCGGGTTATGTTTTGGCACTGCTGATGGGGTTAGTGGACACGGCAAGCATTGCACACGCGCCTTGGTTCGCCATTCCCCATTTTGAAACGCCCCAGGTCAACTGGCAGGCGGCACTGTTTATGCTTCCGGTCGCAATCGCCCCCGCCATCGAACACATCGGCGGCATCATGGCAATCGGCAATGTAACGGGGAAGGACTACACAAAAGACCCGGGCTTGGGACAAAACCCTTGCGGGCGACGGCTTGGGCGTGTGCGTTGCCGGCTTGATCGGCGGCCCACCGGTAACGACTTACGGCGAAGTTACCGGCGCGGTGATGATTACCAAAAACAGCAACCCCGTCATTATGACTTGGGCGGCGGTTTTTGCCGTCTGCATGGCGTTTTTCGGCAAATTCAATGCGTTTTTGGCTTCCATTCCGATGCCCGTAATGGGCGGCATTATGCTGCTGCTGTTCGGCACGATTGCTTCTTTGGGCGTGAAAACGCTGATTGATGCCAAAGTCGATTTGATGCTGCCGAAAAACCTGGTCATCGTCAGCTCGGTACTGACCACGGGCATCGGCGGCATGACGCTCAAATTGGGCAGCTTCAGCTTTGCCGGCGTGGGCTTGTGCGCCGTACTTGCCATCGTATTGAACAGCCTGCTGCCCGATACCTGCGGACAGGAGCGTTAATACGCAAATACCGGTCCGATGCCGCCGGGAAATTTACCCGTTAACCGGTTTCGTGCCGGCAGTTTGCGCACGCTATCCGCATTGTGTCGGACAGCCTGCCGTAAACACACAAATGCCGTCTGAACATCTTTCAGACGGCATTTTCCGTTTTATTTGAGATTTTGAATCAAAGAGCGGACGGTTCCGCCGTAATAAGAAGACGACGTGCAATACACTGTTTCCAAAGCACATTGCCCCTGAACGCCATATTTTTTGATACATTGGTTAAGTGCGACCTGATGGACGCTCGTAAAACGCGGAGAAGTAATCACGACGGCGTTTTCAACGCGCATCGCACCCAAGGCTTTCGGATATGCCAACGCGACACAGGTATTGTTCAGCGACACGACCGACCGGCATCCCGTCGCCTGATCGCCGCCTATGCCCGCAAGCGTATCCTGCCCCTTGCAAAAAGCCTCCAATTCGGCAAGTGCCTCGTTTTGCGTCGAATCTTCTTTTGTTGCCTTAATCTGCAAAACATCGTCCGCATTCTGCGGATTCTGCCAAACGGCGAGATAACCGTAAGTATCGGCAGCCCGTGCCGCTGCAGTCATCAGGCAGAGTACAGATACTGCCGTCATCCTTTTTATCATCACAAACTCCTGACGTTTCGTCCAAATTCTGCCGCATTATAAACAAAAAACAGGATAAGTCCCTCCTATCGGCTTATCCCTCCCTGCAAATTTCACTGCAGGAGTGTGGCAAACCGGTTTCGGCAACGCAAATCCGCATACCGCCGCCTTACCGGCAATCCGTTGTTTTAAAACGGTATTATGAACAAACCTTACAGCGGGCAAAAAGCCTTATCCTACAATTTGTCCCGCTTCAAAATCAGCATACATTTGGAAATACAAAAATATCTTTCAATTTGTTGAAACCCGCAAACCCCCCAAAAATAGGAAAATGCCGCCCCGGTTTGAGCGGCGCGCCGCACATCCGATGCCCCTCCCCCGATACCTTCCGGCAAGCGCAAAAATGCCCCGCAAAAATGCCCCGCAAAAATACTTCCCGGCAAAAATCCGAAACAACACACCCGGCGGCAGGCGACTCCCCACACCGCCCCATCCCCCGCAAAGCATCCGCCATCGGAAAAACAAACCACACCCGACAGCTTAATTCTGAAGGGCGTATTGTTCGATAATGGTTTGGGTTATAATCCCCTATCGACTTTCCAAATCCGCGAGATACTTTGCCTATGGAAACCCCGCCCAACACCCCCCAACGCTCCCTGCGTCAAAACAGCATCTACCTGCTGCCCAACTCCTTTACCGTTGCCGCCCTGTTTTCAGCCTTTTACGCCATTACCCAATCGATGCACGGACATTATGAAACCGCCGCCATCGCGGTATTCATCTCTATGCTGCTGGACGGTATGGACGGGCGCGTGGCACGGCTGACCAACAGCCAAAGCGCGTTCGGGGAGCAGCTCGACAGCCTTGCCGATATGGTCAGCTTCGGTGTCGCCCCCGCACTGATTGCCTACAAATGGCAACTTTGGCAATTCGGAAAAATCGGTTATTCCGCCGCATTTATCTACTGCGCCTGCGCCGCCCTGCGCCTCGCGCTGTTCAACACGCTCATCGGCAAGGTGGACAAACGCTGGTTTATCGGCGTACCCAGTCCGACTGCCGCCGCGCTGATTGTCGGGCTGATTTGGGTCAACCACAGCGTCGAAAAATTCCCCGCCGTCCACTGGTGGGCATTGGGCATCACACTGTTTGCCGGCCTGTCGATGATTGTCCAAATCCCTTTTTGGAGTTTTAAAGAAATCAACATCCGCAGACAAGTCCCCTTTGTCGGAATGCTGCTTGCCGTCTTACTGCTGCTTCTGGTCACTTGGGAACCGTCGCTCGTCCTCTTCCTGTTCTTTCTCGGATACAGCCTGTCCGGCTACATTATGGCGGC
This sequence comes from Neisseria lactamica NS19, assembly GCA_000193795.2. GTDB lineage: Bacteria > Pseudomonadota > Gammaproteobacteria > Burkholderiales > Neisseriaceae > Neisseria > Neisseria lactamica_A. The sequence goes on from AEPI01000121.1 coordinate 135,255, forward strand.
ACGCCGGTTTTGGAAAAAATACAGAAAGGCGGATTAAATGTGGCATTGGGACATTATCTTAATCCTGCTTGCCGTAGGCAGTGCGTCAGGTTTTATTGCCGGTCTGTTCGGCGTAGGCGGCGGCGCGCTGATTGTCCCTGTCGTTTTATGGGTGCTGGATTTGCAGGGTTTGGCACAACATCCTTACGCGCAACACCTCGCCGTCGGCACATCCTTCGCCGTTATGGTCTTCACCGCCTTTTCCAGTATGTTGGGGCAGCACAAAAAACAGGCGGTCGACTGGAAAACCGTATTCGCAATGATGCCGGGTATGATATTCGGCGTATTCGCGGGCGCACTCTCCGCAAAATATATCCCCGCGTTCGGGCTTCAAATTTTCTTCATCCTGTTTTTGACCGCCGTCGCATTCAAAACACTGCATACCGGCTCTCAGACGGCATCCCGCCCGCTGCCCAAGCTGCCCGGGCTGACTGCGGTTTACACGCTGTTCGGCGTAATGTCGAGCTGGGTCGGCATAGGCGGCGGTTCACTTTCCGTCCCTTTCTTAATCCACTGCGGCTTCCCCGCCCATAAAGCCATCGGCACATCGTCCGGCCTCGCCTGGCCGATTGCACTCTCCGGCGCGATATCATATCTGGTCAACGGTCTGAATATTGCAGGATTACCCGACGGATCGCTGGGCTTCCTTTATTTGCCCGCTGTCGCCATCCTCAGTGCGGCAACCATTGCCTTTGCCCCGCTCGGTGTCAAAACCGCCCATCAACTTTCTTCTGCCAAACTCAAAAAATCCTTCGGCATTATGCTGCTTTTGATTGCCGGAAAAATGCTGTACAACCTACTTTAAAATACACGAAAAAACCTTTTTACCGTTTGCACAAATACTTAATCAGGACAAGGCTGCCCAGCCCCCCCGTTCCGACAAGAAGACAGACAATCTGACCGTGCACCCGCCTTATTGCCCTTAACCGCTCAATCGCCGGCTATCCGCAGATTCCATTACCTTTCCCCAAACTGCCGATTGCCCCGCTTTCACGCCCGAAGGCATCGGCGCATTACCTGCCGCGCGACTCCTCGCGATACGGCTGCCGCTTCCCCAAACGGCATTTCCGCCATAATGACCCGCATACAAACCGAAACCTTTATAATCATATAATTTATTATATCTTTAGACTGTATTTAACAATCTGTCGATTTCAAGTGTTTGCAAAGGAAAAGAGCATTATTTTTCAGTCAGACAGGAAGTCATCCTATTGAATACTTTAAGCCGGGTATGCCTGTCAACGCCATATTAAACCACAGCCAAGTTCTCCGAACAATGTAGGTATCCTCGCCAATCTGATGAACATCTATTGCCGCTTTGTCCGTTTCATCATCAATTTCACCAACAATTTTCTCTAAGTGGTCTTCCAAGGTCATCAAACCAACCATACCACCCCGTATTCATCTAGCAAGATTGCCATTTGTCTTTGGGTATTTCGCAGTGTCTTATGCCCGATACCATTTTCAAAATGAATAAATATCCCGATTTCTCCTACTTTTCTCAAAATCAGAAAATTTCTTGCCGATTGAACATTTTAGCGTATTTTTATGCGTAATATATTGTTAATAGATTGTTTTTTATATAAATCTTCGCAAA
>AEPI01000120.1 GCA_000193795.2 Neisseria lactamica NS19
GAAGCACGCCCCGATTATCCTCCTGCTTGCCGCTTTGTCCGCCGCCCTCCTTTCGGCGGGCTGCACCGCCCTTCCCTCTAACCGGCCGCCGCTTTACAAACTGCCGCCCGCCGCACCCATCCAACCCGCCAACCCATACAGCCGGCCGCCTTCAGGCACGCCGGACGGTGCATTCAGCACCCGCGCCTCAAACGGGCGCGTATTGAAAAGCATCGTCAAAAACGGCGTGTTCGACCGCTTTGTCGATATTTACCATCCAAACGGCAAACTGCATTCGCACACGCCGGTTGAAAACGGCGTGGCGCAAGGCTGGTCGCAAGGCTATACCGCGCAGGGCATATTGCGGACGCGCATCCTGTACCAGAACGGGCATATCGTCCGAGCCCAAACTTTGGATGCGTCGGGCAAGGTGGAACGCGAATGGCAGCCGTAAAGGCAAATGCCGTCTGAAACAGTTCAGACGGCATTTTCAGCGTTCTAAAGGCTTACTCTTCCGGCAGCCTTAACAGGGAAAGCAGCAGCCCTCCCCAGATGATCACGATTGAGACAACCATCATCACAATGGCGGAAGTACTCATTTTTCTTCTCCTTGTTCATGTTCGTGTTCGTCTTTGACATTAAAATCCTGACCATGCTTCCAAGGCAGCAACGACAGCAGCAGCCCGAACACGACCAATGCCGCCGACATCCCCCAACCGAAAATATTGAGGAAACCATCCGGATAATCGCCGTAGTTTTTCTCCAACAATCCGGCGGTGTCCTGATACAGCATATAGCCGAGCATCACGACGGTAAACACGACGCAGGCCGTCCACAAGCCGCCGACGCGGATGGAGGACAAGGCGTTCAGGTGCTTACGTAATTCCGGCAGCCTGCCGCTGATGATGATGGCGGCAACATAAACAAAGCCGGCGGCAACAATGCCGTAGGTGTTGACGAATTTGTCCATCACATCCAAAACCGGCAGCCCCGTCGCCGTACCGAACAGCAGCGTGGAAACAATGCCCATCGGGATGCAGACCAGCAGCGTGGCGTTGACGCGCCCGACGTTCAACTTGTCCTGAATCGCCGCCACAATTACCTCAAGAATAGAAATCATCGACGTAACGCCGGCGAACACCAGCGAACCGAAAAACAATATGCCGATCAGCCAGCCCATCGGCGCCTGGTTGATAATGGTCGGAAAGGCGATAAACGCCAAACCGATGCCGCCGGAGGCAACCTCGTTGACCGCCTTACCGCCCGCCTGCGCCATAAAGCCCAATGCGGCAAACACACCGATGCCCGCGAGCAGTTCAAAGCTGCTGTTGGCAAAACCGACCACCAGCCCCGTTCCGCCCAAGTCGGTTTTTTTCTTCAAATAAGAAGAATAGGTAACCATAATGCCGAAACAGATGGAAAGAGAGAAGAAAATCTGCCCGTATGCCGCCACCCAGACCTTGGAATCGGCGAGTTTCGACCAGTCGGGCGTAAACAATGCGTCCAAGCCCTTTGCCGCACCCGGCAGCGTCAGCGAAATGCCGACCATAATCAAAAACATCACCAAAAGCAGCGGCATAAAGAACGACGAGGCGCGCGCCACGCCCTTTTGCACGCCCAAAGCCATAATGGCGGCGGTAAAAACCCACACGCCCGCCAAAGGACCGGCCACTTTGCCGACAAAATCCAAACCCAAGGCTTCCGGTCCCGCCATTTGCAGGAAGTCCTTAAAGAAAAAACCCTGCGGATCCGCACCCCAGGCGGCGTTGACCGAATAATAGGTATAGCTTGCCGCCCAACCGATAATTACCGCGTAATAGATGCAGATGACGATATTGGTCATCACGTTCCACCAGCCGACCGGCTCAAACCATCGTCCGAGGCGGCGGAAAGCCAAGGGCGCAGAACCACGGTAACGGTGGCCGATGGCATAATCGAGCAGCAGCAGCGGGATGCCCGCCGTCAGAAGCGCGACCAGATAGGGCAGGATGAATGCGCCGCCGCCGTTTTCAAAAGCAATATAGGGGAAACGCCAAATATTGCCCAAGCCGACGGCGGACCCGATGGCGGCAATCATAAACGCGCGGCGCGTGCCGAATGTGGCGCGTTCTTTCGTTTTGGAATCAGACACGTTGATACCTCTTGAATTATTTATTAAAAACAAGCCATTATAGGCGAAATATATAGAAATAGCGTCTGACAGGGATAATGTCTTCTGAAAAAACAAACCGGCTTGTGGCCGATTGTTTACAATCTATGTGCTTATCGTAAAAAATTTAACGCCGATGGCAAGCGGTGAAGGTTTGAAAACGAAAAATTTTTTTATCTAAATACAAAAATCACTCCATAAGAAACAACCGCAAACTTTCCCGTCATTCCCGCGCAGGCGGGAATCTAGTCCGTCGGGTTCAGCCGTTTCCGATAAATTCCTACAATATTTAAATTCGTCATTCCCGCAAAAACGAAAAACAAAACCTAAAGTCCCATCATTCCCTCACGGGCGGGAATCCGGGTCTGTCGGGTTCGCTTGTTTTAAGTTTCGGGTAACTTCCACTTCGTCATTCCCACGAAAGTGGGAATCCGGTCCGTCGGGTTCAGCCGTTTCCGATAAATTCCTGCAG
>AEPI01000119.1 GCA_000193795.2 Neisseria lactamica NS19
GAATATTCACGCCCTGCTCTCCAAACAATGGACGCTGCCGCCATTCCTGCCGAAACGGCTGCTGCTGTCCCTGCTGATACTGCTGGCTCCCAATGCGGTGTTTTGGGTTTTGGCACTGCTGACCGCCACCGCCCGTCCGATTGTCAATTTGGACTACCTGCCCGCCGCGCTGCTGATCGCCCTGCCTTGGCGTTTCGCCAAAATTGCCGGCGTATTGGCGTTTTGGCTGGCGGTTTTGTTTGACGGGCTGATGATGGTCATCCAGCTCTTCCCTTTTATGGACCTCATCGGCGCCATCAATCTCGTTCCCTTCATCCTGACCGCCCCCGTCCTTTATCAGATAATGACCGGGCTGTTGCTGCTGTATATGCTGGCGATGCCGTTTGTGTTGCAGAAGGCCGCCGCCAAAACCGACTTCCGACACATTGCCGCCTGCGCCGCCGTTGTGGCGGCAGCCGGCTATTTCACCGGCCATTTGAGCTACTACGACAGGGGGAGGATGGCCAATATCTTCGGCGCAAACAACTTCTATTACGCCAAAAGTCAGGCGATGCTCTACACCGTCAGCCAAAATGCCGACTTTATTACCGCCGGCCTGATCGACCCCGTCTTCCTCCCCTTGGGCAAGCAGCAGCGTGCCGCTACGAGGCTGAGTGAGCCGAAATCTCAAAAAATCCTCTTTATCGTCGCCGAATCTTGGGGACCTCCGGGCAATCCCGAGCTTCAAAACGCCACCTTTGCCAAACTGCTGGCGCAAAAAGACCGTTTTTCGGTTTGGGAAAGCGGCAGTTTTCCCTTTATCGGCGCGACAGTCGAAGGAGAAATGCGCGAACTGTGCGCCTACGGCGGTTTGCGCGGGTTCGCACTGCGCCGTGCGCCCGACGAAAAATTTGCCCGCTGCCTCCCCAACCGTTTGAAACAAGAAGGTTACGCCACCTTTGCGATGCACGGCGCGGGCAGTTCGCTTTACGACCGCTTCAGCTGGTATCCGAGGGCGGGCTTTCAAGAAATCAAAACCGCCGAAAACCTGATCGGTAAAAAAACCTGCGCCATTTTCGGCGGCGTGTGCGACAGCGAGCTGTTCGGCGAAGTGTCGGCATTTTTCAAAAAACACGGCAAGGGACTGTTTTACTGGATGACGCTGACCAGCCACGCCGACTATCCCGAATCCGACATTTTCAACCACAGGCTCAAATGCACCGGATACGGCCTGCCCTCCGAAACCGACCTCTGCCGCAACTTCAGCCTGCACACCCAATTTTTCGACCAACTGGCGGATTTGATCCAACGCCCCGAAATGAAAGGCACGGAAGTCATCATCGTCGGCGACCATCCGCCGCCCGTCGGCAACCTCAATGAAACCTTCCGTTACCTCAAACAGGGGCACGTCGCCTGGCTGCACTTCAAAATCAAATAACAACAATGCCGTCTGAAAGCACCAACAGCCTTCAGACGGCATTTTTCAGACAGACCGAACCCCAAAGCCTACTTTTTCATCGTCTCCGATAAATTGCCTTGTAAGAATCCAAAATCACAGGAAGTTATCAAAAAAACAGAAACCATCCGCCGTCGTTCCCGCGAAAGTGGGAATCCGGACTCGGAAACCGAAGAAATTTATCGGAAAAACCGAAACTTCTCCTCCCTCATTCCCGCGAAAGCAAGAATCCGGAAACCCAAAATCACAGGAATTATCGGAAAAACCGAAATTCCTCCACCATCATTCCCGCGAAAGCGGAAATCCGGACCTGGAAACCGCAGAAATTTATCGGAAAAACCGAAACTCCTCCGCCATCATTCCCGCGAAAGCGGGAATCTAGGAATGAAAAGCAACAGGAATTTATCGGAAAAACCGAAACTTCTACCCG
>AEPI01000118.1 GCA_000193795.2 Neisseria lactamica NS19
GAAATCCGTCCGACACTTCATCCGCGACGACATACGGGCGATGTCGGCATATCAGATTGCCGACATTCCACACGGATTTATCAAGCTCGATGCAATGGAAAGCCCATCCCATCCTTTTGAAGGACACGGAGTCCTGATGCAGGAATTACAGGCACAACTGGCATCCGCCCCCATCCACCTCTACCCCGACCCCGCCAAAAGCGGCTTGCAGGAAACCTTGCGTGCCGCGTTCGACATTCCCGACTGCGCCGCCCTCGCCTTAGGCAACGGTTCGGACGAACTGATACAGTTCATTACGATGCTGACCGCCAAACCGGGCGCGGCAATGTTGGCAGCCGAACCGAGTTTCGTGATGTACCGCCACAACGCCGCCCTTTACGGTATGGATTACGCCGGCATCCCGTTAAATAAAGGCTTCGGACTGGATTTGCCCGCTTTCCTCGAAGCCGTCAAAACCCGCCGTCCCGCGCTGACCTTCATCGCCTATCCCAACAACCCCACCGGCGTATGCTTCGCACGCGGCGAAGTCGAAGCCGTCATCAGCTCTTCAGACGGCATCGTCGTCGTCGATGAAGCCTACGGCGCATTCAACGGCGACAGCTTCCTCGGGCAGGCAGGCAGGATTCCCAACCTGATAGTCTTACGCACCCTCAGCAAAATCGGTTTTGCCGGACTGCGTATCGGTTATGCGGCCGGCTGCCCCGAAGTCATCGGCGAATTGCAAAAAATCCTGCCGCCCTACAATATGAACCAATTGAGCCTGACCACTGCCAAATTTGCCCTGCGGCACTACGGCATCATCTCTGCCAACATCGACAGCCTGAAAAACGAACGCGCCCGGATGATGGCGGAGTTGGGCGGCATCCCACAGATAAAAGCCTTTCCCAGTCAGGCAAATTTTATTACCATACGCGTACCCGATGCCGATTTATTGTTTGACACCCTCAAACAAAACCGCATCCTCGTCAAAAAACTGCACGGCGCGCATCCCCTTTTGGCACACTGCCTGCGTATTACCGTAGGCAGTGCCGCACAAAACGATGCCGTCCTCGACGTTATCCGCCGTCCCTACCGATAAACCAAACGGAATCCCTATGACCAAGACACAACTCCACCTGAACAACTTCCTGACCCTCGTCCGGGAAGCGGGCTCTCTGCCCAAGCTCGCCAAACTCTGCGGCTACCGCACCCCCGTCTCACTCTACAAACTCAAACAACGCCTTGAAAAACAAGTTGAAGACCCCGACGCGCGCGGCATCCGTCCAAGCCTGATGGCAAAACTCGAACAACACGCCGGAAAACCCAAAGGCTGGCTCGGCAAACAACACCGCGAACGCACTGTCCCCGAAACCGCTGCAGAAAGCACCGGAACTGACGAAACCCAAATTGCCGAAACCGCATCTGCCGGCTGCCGCACCGTTACCCACAGCCGCCATACCTGCGAAACCCAAATCACCGTCTCCATCAACCTCGACGGCAGCGGCAAAAGCAGGCTGGATACCGGCGTACCCTTCCTCGAACATATGATCGACCAAATCGCCCGCCACGGTATGATAGACATCGACATCGACTGCAAAGGCGACCTCCACATCGACGACCACCACACCGTCGAAGACATCGGCATCACACTCGGGCAGGCACTCAAACAAGCACTCGGCGACAAAAAAGGCATCCGCCGTTACGGACATTCCTACGTCCCGCTCGACGAAGCCCTGAGCCGCGTCGTCATCGACCTTTCCGGCCGCCCCGGACTCGTGTACAACATCGAATTTGCCCGCGCCCTGATTGGAAAATTCGATGTCGATTTGTTTGAAGAATTTTTCCACGGCATCGTCAACCACAGTATGATGACCCTGCACATCGACAACCTCAGCGGCAAAAACGCCCACCATCAGGCGGAAACCGTATTCAAAGCCTTCGGACGCGCCCTACGTATGGCAGTCGAACACGACCCGAGGATGGCGGGGCAGACCCCCTCGACCAAAGGCACGCTGACCGCATAACATCCCCCAAACATGCCGTCTGAAGCGCAGAAAGCCTTCAGACGGCATCACAGCACCCCGACAAAGGAGAAACACTATGTCCGCAGAAACATACACACAAATCGGTTGGATCGGCTTAGGGCAAATGGGCCTGCCTATGGTAACGCGCCTTTTGGACGGCGGCATCGAAGTCGGCGTATACAACCGCTCTCCCGGCAAAACCGCCGCCTTAGTTGGAAAAGGCGCGAAAGCCTATCACGACACCGTCGAACTTGTCCGCGACTATCCCGTTGTTTTTCTGATGGTTTCCGACTATGCCGCCATTTGCGATATTTTAAATGAAGCAGTCAGAAAAGAGTTGCAAGGCAAAATCATCGTCAATATGAGCACCATCTCGCCCACTGAAAACCTTGCCGTCAAAAAACTTGTCGAATCTGCCGGCGGACAATTTGCCGAAGCCCCGGTTTCCGGTTCGGTCGGTCCGGCCACCAATGGTACGCTGCTCATTCTGTTCGGCGGCGACGAAGCCGTGTTAAACCCGCTGCAAAAAGCATTTTCACTTGTCGGCAAAAAAACCTTCCACTTCGGCGAAGTGGGCAAAGGTTCGGGCGCGAAACTCGTCTTAAATTCGCTTTTGGGCATTTTCGGCGAAGCGTACAGCGAAGCAATGCTGATGGCGCGGCAATTCGGCATCGATACCGGCGACATCGTCGAAGCCATCGGCGGCTCGGCAATGGACTCACCCATGTTCCAAACCAAAAAATCCCTATGGGCAAACCGTGAGTTTCCTCCCGCCTTCGCCCTCAAACACGCCTCCAAAGACCTCAACCTCGCCGTCAAAGAGCTTGAACAGGCAGGCAACACCCTGCCCGCCGTCGAAACCGTTGCAGCCTGCTACCGCAAAGCAGTCGAAGCCGGCTACGGCGAACAGGACGTTTCCGGCGTTTACCTGAAACTGGCAGAACACTAATTTCCCTTTTTCAAACAATATGCCGTCTGAAGCCCGAAAGCCTTTCAGACGGCATCGTCATCCAATCGGCAAGCTACATCACATCCGCCCGCCTGTTCGCAAACTTGGCAAACAGATTTTCAACAGAAGCTTCAGCCTGCAAACCAATACGCTGAATCAGGCTTTGCTTCTCCTGATATTTCACTTCGATAAGCTGCTTGTTTTCAAACGCTTTCAACAACAAATCATCACTGGTCGAAATCTCGTCAATCAAGTCCAACGCCAACGCCTGCCGGCCGAACCAATGCTCGCCCGTCGCTATTTTTTCAATATCCAACCCGGGGCGGTTTTCACTGACAAACTGCTTGAACAACTGATGCGTTTCCTCCAGCTCCTGCCGGAATTTCTGTTTGCCCTTTTCCGTATTTTCACCCATAAAAGTAACCGTGCGCTTAAATTCGCCGGCCGTCATCACATCCACATCAATATCATATTTTTTCAACAGGCGGTGGATATTCGGCACTTCCGCCACCACGCCCACCGAACCGACAATCGCAAACGGAGCGGAAACAATTTTATCCGCCACACACGCCATCATATAACCGCCGCTCGCCGCCACCTTATCGACGGCGACAGTCAACGGAATATTGCGTTCCCGCAAACGCCTAAGCTGCGAAGCCGCCAAACCGTAGCCGTGAACCACGCCGCCGGGACTCTCCAACCTGAGCAAAACCTCATCTTCGGGCCGGGCAATAGAAAGCACGGCGGTAATCTCGTTGCGTAAAGCCCCCACGGCGCGCGCATACAAATCGCCGTCAAAATCCAACACAAAAAGACGGGGTTTTTGCGTTTCGGCAGATTTTCCGCCCCCTTCTTTCAAACGCTTTTTCTGTGCCTTAGCTTTTTCTTTTTCCTTTTTCTTTTCTTCTTTTTCCCAATGCCTGGCTTCTTCCTCATTCAAGAAAAAAGTTTCAAACGATTGCTGTTGTTTTTGATAATTTTCCGACAAATCCGTCAGCACGACCGCCCCATCTTCCGACCGCCCCTTAGCCCGCACAATCATCAGCACGACCAGCGCGATAATGCCGAAAACAGTAAGCAGTTCAATCAGGAAAATGCCGTAATTCAATAAAATTTCTTTCCACATCGATTGTATTTCCTCCTTTAAATATAAATAAACGCATCGTCCGTACCGTTCCGGCAGATACAGACAAAACCTTTCCCGACAGCCGGGCATCCCGTTTCAGAATAAGGCAAAAGCCCGTATTTTACAGTCAAACCGCCGGCCGCACCCCTTCACATACGGATTAAAACGCAATATTTATCAGTAAACCATCCCCAAACCCGAAGATGTTTTACCGTCATTACCGCATATGCTTTAACGCAATGCGCTTAATTGAAACACGCACATCCGGCGTGTCGCCACTGCCCGAACCGCACGACACCGCGCCAACCATCTAAAATATGGCTTATGCTCGGATTGGAACCCATCAAATATTAAAATTCGGCCAATAAAAAAACAGCCTTAAAATCAGGCTGTTTTTTATAAAAACAAATAACTCGGGAGGTTTGTTATTCGGGAAATTCAAATGACTGGTGCCCAGAGCCGGAATCGAACCGGCATGGGATGTTTAGTCCCGACGGATTTTAAGTCCGTTGTGTCTACCTATTTCACCACCCGGGCATTTGTGAAAGGTGGAGGCGGGGGCGCGGATTTTAACCGGCCTATATGAAGATTGCACTCCTCATAGCATAAACACTCTGCCACCCCGCCGTAGTACGATAATGGAGGCGAGAGTCGGAATCGAACCGGCGTAGACGGATTTGCAATCCGCTGCATAACCACTTTGCTATCTCGCCCTAAAACTGGCTTATCTAAAAAAACTT
>AEPI01000117.1 GCA_000193795.2 Neisseria lactamica NS19
GAAAGAATACAAAGTCATCATTTATCAGGAAAGCCTGTTGTCCAGCCTGTTTTTCGGCGCGGCAAAGGTCAACCCCGTCAAATTCAGCGCGTTCCTCAATAAACAAACCCCCGAAGGCTGGCGGGTTGTAACGATGGAAAAAGATTTGCGCCGTATGCTGCTGTTTTTCAAACGTGAAGCCTACGTCGTCATTTTGGAGCGGGATCGTGTTTAAGCTCGGCGTTTATACCTGTCTCGGACTGTTTGCCGGCTGGGTGCTGCTGCTGATCGTGCAACTCTGGTTTTCTTTTCTCGAAGCGGAATTGTTCTTTAAGATCACACTGACTATGGCGGGGCTGTTTGTCATCATCCTCGCCGCCTTGCTGGTATGCGGTCAGTATTTTTCCGAAAAGAAAATGAAAGACGACGGGTTTATCAACTGATGCGGACTTGAATCGGACCCGCGACCCAAACATCACAATGCCGTCTGAACTCCCCGCTTCAGACGGCATACCGTTGCCGCAAGCCCTTTCGGCACATAAGGCGCACCCCGTTGCACCGCCCCGATTCGGAAAGGGAGGATGCCTTTCCCCCCGGCCCGAACCCTGCCGCCACCGAAGAGTGGGGTTTGAGCGTTAGGGAAATACCGATGAAATTCTTTCCCTATTTTTATCTTAAAAACCATATGTATTTCAACGACTGCTTGAAAATACGTCCTGATTTTCGCCGCCCTTGTCATCCTACTGCCCGCCGTGTCGCAATACCTGCGCCACCGGACAGATACCCAATACCGCGACCTGAGTATTATTGCGCTGTTGCTGCCGCTTAAAACCGGCGGAGTGTTGAAACACTGCCGTTAAAAAACAGGCCGTCTGAACATTCGGACGGCCTGTGCTTTATTTTCATATTTCAACAGCCCGGAAAAGGCGGGCGGGGAGTCTGCGGAAGGCTGCTGCCGACAGTTTCCCCGGACGGCGGCGGGATGCCGCCGATACGCGCGACAATTTCAGTGCCGGATTTGGGGATTCCGCCTTCTTCGGGGGCTTGTTTGATGGTTTGAACGCGCCGTCCCGCCGTAATGAATACCTGCGCTTCGAGCGGCATCGGCATCAATCCTGCTCTTTTTTGCCGGCAAACACGCCGAATCCGCCCTTTTCCGCATCTGTCGGGCGATAGCTGTATTTTCCCGCCACTTCCTCGCCGGCCGGGCCGTAAAACCTTCCGGAAACATCCCCGCCGCCATTTTCCGTCCAAGTCCCCTTAAAGCCGTTTCCATCGATGGCGGCTTTGAATTTTTGCGTACCCATATGCAAATCATCGCCGCTGTCGATAATGCCGTCCACAGATTTGCTGCCGAAATCGACTTTTGCGGCAAACCTGCCCCTGGTCGGGTACGAGCGGCCGTTTTCCGTATGGAAATGCAGCACTTCGCCGTTGTACACGGCCGCGCCCGCAAGCATTTCGCCTTTTGAAGGTTCGCCTTGCACACGGAGGGCATACGATCCGCCGGGCAATTTTTCCGCCCCGTAAGTCAGATACCGGTAATTTCCTTCGGGCGCGAAGATATTGCCGTGATGCTCCGTCAGGATGACCGCCTCCCCATCGACAATCAGCGTATCCGCCTGATTGACGGGGATTAGCGGCATCTCGGCAGGAAGCGACCTCCTCGACCGTGCAGAACGCCTAACTCGCGCAGATGAAGTGGACTTGTCTTTATAAATGATGACATATTTGTTAGTTCCATTAGCTTTAACTTCTGTCGCAACCAAATTAGTAAATTTATCCTGTCCATCTTTTTTATATTTATTAATTCGCCCAGAATCATCTAACGATTCAAATTCTGATTTTGGCGGTGCTTCTTCATCTAAGAAATCGCTACCGCATACTTTGTCTTTACAATGGGTCAAGGTTATATTTTGCGACGGCCCATCAAGTTTGATGCCATTAGCCACGTTCGTCCTTCCAAAATCACCGCCGCTATTCGTAGTGGCAGGGTTTGACGCAGGGGTGGAATCTGAAGAACCGGCGGCTTGATTGTTTCCGGCTTGATTTGCACCTTGGGCAGCCGTATTGCCGGCATTTTCCCCTGCCGACGGATCGTCCCCCTGCATTCCGTCCGCCGTATTTGCCGCATCCGGTTGGTTTGCCGGCTGCACCGATTCCCCGGTATCCGGTGCTTGGTTTTCCATATTTACGGCAGGCATATTCGAAGCCGGGGTGTGATTCGGTGTCAAACTGTCTGTATCGGCGGCATTTTGCGGCATATCATTTTGCGCCTCGTCTTCATTTTTGGGATTATCCGCTGTTGCCGCACCGCCATTGCCTGTATTTTCTTCCGAAACCGCCGCCATATCTTGACCGCCTTTTCCGGCGGTCGTGTCCTGAGTATCGGCTTGCGGCGCACCACCCACCGCCTCCTCATCTTTCTTTTCTTTCGGCAGCACCTCTTCCTCGACATCTTCGGCAACAACAGGGGCGGCAGGTTTTGACAGCGTGTCCGCCGACTTGACATCGGGCGATCCGCCACCGCCGCCACCGCAGGCTGAAAGGGCAAAAATACAAGCCATTGCAATCACACTGCGTTTAAACATCATCATCTCCTTCATCGTATTTCCTTTTCGATTTAAACCCCGCCACTTGGACATCTGTCCTTCGGGGCGGTGGAATCAGACTTTATTTGGGAGGGGCGCAACCCTTCCAAATAAGGGCAACACATAGGGCGGTGCTTTATGTATCGCCCTGTGTATTGAAACATATTCAATAAAGCAAAGCCGGTATTGTTTCCGCCGTATGCCTATAAAATTGTAAAAATATGCCGTCTGAACGCCAAACGGGCTTCAGACGGCATAGCTTGGTTTATTCCGCCAAGTTCCTCTGTCGGCCAAAATCGGCGGCAGCGGTAAACAAAACGTCGGTCGAAGAGTTCAGCGCAGTTTCCGCCGAATCCTGAATCACGCCGATGATGAAGCCGACTGCAACCACCTGCATGGCGACATCGTTGCTGATGCCGAACAGGCTGCACGCCAGCGGAATCAGCAGCAGCGAACCGCCTGCCACGCCGGACGCGCCGCACGCGCTGACCGTCGCCACCAGGCTCAACAGCAGCGCGGTGGCAAAATCAACCTGTATGCCTTGGGTGTGCGCCGCCGCCATAGCCAAAACGGTAATCGTAATCGCCGCGCCGCCCATATTGACGGTCGCCCCCAACGGGATGGAAATCGAATAAGTGTCTTCGTGCAGCCCCAGTTTTTTCGCCAAAGCCATATTCACGGGGATATTGGCGGCGGAAGAACGGGTAAAGAAGGCATAAACGCCACTTTCGCGCAGGCAGGTAAACACCAGCGGGAAAGGGTTGCGGCGGATTTTCCACCACACGATGGCGGGATTGACCACCAGCGCGATAAACGCCATACAGCCCAACAGCACCGCAAGCAGCTTCGCATAACCCGCCAGCGCGCCGAAACCCGTCTCCGCGATTGTGGACGACACCAGCCCGAAAATGCCCAAAGGGGCAAAACGGATAATCCATTTCACGACGGTGGAAACCGCCTCCGCCAAATCGGCAACGACCTGCCGCGTAACGTCCGAACCGTGATTCCGCAACGCCGCCCCCAAAACCAAAGCCCAAGCCAAAATGCCGATATAGTTGGCATTGGCAATCGCGTTAATCGGGTTGGCAACCAGGTTCATCAGCAGCGATTTCAATACTTCCACAATACCGGAAGGCGGCGCGGCGGACACATCGCCCGCGCCCGCCAAAACAATGTGCGTCGGGAAAACCATACCGGCGATGACGGCGGTCAGGGCTGCGGAAAACGTACCGATGAGGTAAAGGACGATAATCGGCCTGATATGCGCCTTGTTGCCTTTTTGGTGCTGCGCGATTGTGGCCGCCACCAAAATAAAGACCAAAACCGGCGCGACCGCTTTGAGCGCGCCGACAAACAGGCTGCCGAACAAGCCTGCCGCCAAGCCCAGTTGCGGGGAAACCGAACCGATTACGATGCCCAACGCCAAACCGGCGGCAATCTGCCTGACCAGACTGACGCGGCCGATCGCATGAAATAAGGATTTGCCGAACGCCATAATGCTCCCTTATGTTGTGATATGTTAAAAAATGTTGTATTTTAAAAGAAAACTCATTCTCTGTGTTTTTTATTTTTCGACCGTGTTTTGAGGTTGCGTTGATTTGCCCTATGCGGGGTCGGACAGGCGTTGTTTTACCGTTCGGCGCGGCGGTTTGATTTGTCGGACGGAAATAAATTTATTTAATCTCGTTTATTTTCCGGCACCATCCCGAAACGCAGCCTGTTTTCCATATGCGGATTGGAAACAAAATACTTTAAAACAAGCAGATACATTCCCGGCGGGACGCAACCTCCGAAATACCGGCGGCGGTATGCCGTCTGAAGCGTCCCGCCCCGTCCGAACAGTGTTAAAATCGAAAGCCGCCACACCGATGCCCGACACCCGTACTATGATGATCAAACCGACCGCCCTGCTCCTGCCGGCTTTATTTTTCTTTCCGCACGCATACGCGCCTGCCGCCGACCTTTCCGAAAACAAGGCGGCGGGTTTCGCATTGTTCAAAAACAAAAGCCCCGACACCGAATCAGTCAAATTAAAACCCAAATTCCCCGTCCGCATCGACACGCAGGACAGTGAAATCAAAGATATGGTCGAAGAACACCTGCCGCTCATCACGCAGCAGCAGGAAGAAGTATTGGACAAGGAACAGACGGGCTTCCTTGCCGAAGAAGCGCCGGACAACGTCAAAACGATGCTCCGCAGCAAAGGCTATTTCAGCAGCAAGGTCAGCCTGACGGAAAAAGACGGGACTTATACGGTGCACATCACACCGGGACCGCGCACCAAAATCGCCAACGTCGGCGTCGCCATCCTCGGCGACATCCTTTCAGACGGCAACCTCGCCGAATACTACCGCAACGCAATGGAAAACTGGCAGCAGCCGGTAGGCAGCGATTTCGATCAGGACAGTTGGGAGAACAGCAAAACTTCCGTCCTCGGCGCGGTAACGCGCAAAGTCTACCCGCTTGCCAAACTCGGCAACACCCAAGCCACCGTCAATCCCAACAACAACACCGCCGATTTGAACGTCGTCGTGGACAGCGGCCGCCCCATCGCCTTCGGCGACTTTGAAATCACCGGCACACAGCGTTACCCCGAACAAATCGTCTCCGGCCTGGCGCGCTTCCAACCGGGCACGCCCTACGACCTCGACCTGCTGCTCGACTTCCAACAGGCGCTCGAACAAAACGGGCATTATTCCGGCGCGTCCGTACAAGCCGACTTCGACCGCCTCCAAGGCGGCCGCGTCCCCGTCAAAGTCAGCGTAACCGAAGTCAAACGCCACAAACTCGAAACCGGCATCCGCCTCGATTCGGAATACGGTTTGGGCGGCAAAATCGCCTACGACTATTACAACCTCTTCAACAAAGGCTATATCGGCTCGGTCGTCTGGGATATGGACAAATACGAAACCACGCTTGCCGCCGGCATCAGCCAGCCGCGCAACTATCGGGGCAACTACTGGACAAGCAATGTTTCCTACAACCGTTCGACTACCCAAAACCTCGAAAAACGCGCCTTCTCCGGCGGCATCTGGTATGTGCGCGACCGCGCGGGCATTGATGCCAGGCTGGGGGCGGAGTTTCTCGCAGAAGGCCGGAAAATCCCCGGCTCGGATGTCGATTTGGGCAACAGCCACGCCACGATGCTGACCGTCTCTTGGAAACGCCAGCTGCTCAACAACGCGTTGCACCCCGAAAACGGCTATTACCTCGACGGCAAAATCGGTACGACTTTGGGCACATTCCTATCCTCCACCGCGCTGATCCGTGCTTCCGCCCGCGCAGGTTATTTCTTCACGCCCGAAAACAAAAAACTCGGCACATTCATCATACGCGGACAAGCGGGTTACACCGTTGCCCGCGACAATGCCGACGTTCCTTCAGGGCTGATGTTCCGCAGCGGCGGCGCGTCTTCCGTGCGCGGTTACGAACTCGACAGCATCGGGCTTGCCGGTCCGAACGGATCGGTCCTGCCAGAACGCGCCCTCTTGGTGGGCAGCCTGGAATACCAACTGCCGTTTACGCGCACCCTGTCCGGCGCGGTGTTCCACGATATGGGCGATGCCGCCGCCAATTTCAAACGTATGAAGCTGAAACACGGTTCGGGACTGGGCGTGCGCTGGTTCAGCCCGCTCGCGCCGTTTTCCTTCGATATTGCCTACGGGCACAGCGACAAGAAAATCCGCTGGCACATCAGCTTGGGAACGCGCTTCTAAACCGATACGGCCGCTTCAGACGGCATTGCAGCAAACCATTTTGAAACAGACATTATGACCGATACCGCACCGACAGATACCGATCCGACCGAAAACGGCACGCGCAAAATGCCGTCTGAACACCGCCCTGCCCCGCCGGCAAAAAAACGCCGCCCGCTGCTGAAGCTGTCGGCGGCACTGCTGTCTGTCCTGATTTTGGCAGTATGTTTCCTCAGCTGGCTCGCCGGTACGGAATCCGGTTTGCGTTTCGGGCTGTACCAAATCCCGTCTTGGTTCGGCGTAAACATTTCCTCCCAAAACCTCAAAGGCACGCTGCTCGACGGCTTCGACGGCGACAACTGGTCGATAGAAACCGAGGGTGCAGACCTTAAAATCAGCCGCTTCCGCTTCACGTGGAAACCGTCCGAACTGATGCGCCGCAGCCTGCACATTACCGAAATTTCCGCCGGCGACATCGCCATCGTTACCAAACCGACTCCGCCTAAAGAAGAACGCCCGCCTCAAGGTCTGCCCGACAGCATAGACCTGCCCGCCGCCGTCTATCTCGACCGATTCGAGACGGGCAAAATCAGCGTGGGCAAAGCCTTTGACAAACAAACCGTCTATCTCGAACGGCTAGATGCTTCATACCGTTACGACCGCAAAGGACACCGCCTCGACCTGAAAACCGCCGACACCCCGTGGAGCAAATCGACCGGCGCAGTCGTAATCGGTCTGAAAAAACCTTTTGTCCTCAACACCGCCATCTACACCAAAGGCGGACTCAAAGGCGAAACCATACACAGTACGGCTCGGCTGGGCGGCAGCCTGAAGGATGTGCGCGCCGAACTGACGATCGACGGCGGCAATATCCGCCTCTCGGGAAAATCCGTCATCCACCCGTTTGCCGAATCATTGGATAAAACATTGGAAGAAGTACTGGTCAAAGGGTTCAACATCAACCCGGCCGCCTTCGTACCTTCCCTGCCCGATGCCGGACTGAATTTCGACCTGACTGCCATCCCGTCGTTTTCAGACGGCATCGCGCTGGAAGGTTCGCTCGATTTGGAAAACACCAAAGCCGGCTTTGCCGACCGCAACGGCATCCCCGTCCGTCAGGTTTTAGGCAGCTTTGTCATCCGGCAGGACGGCACGGTGCATATCGGCAATACGTCCGCCGCCCTGCTCGGACGGGGCGGCATCAGGCTGTCGGGTAAAATCGACACCGGAAAAGACATCCTCGATTTAAATATAGGCATCAACTCCGTCGGCGCGGAAGACGTGCTGCAAACCGCGTTCAAAGGCAGGTTGGACGGCAGCATCGGCATCGGCGGCACGACCGCCTCGCCCAAAATCTCTTGGCAACTCGGCACTGGCACGGCGCGCACGGACGGCAGCCTCGCCATCGCAAGCGACTCCGCAAACGGACAGCGGAAACTGGTGCTCGACACCGTCAACATCGCCGCCGGTCAAGGCAGCCTGTCTGCCCAAGGCTATCTCGAGCTGTTTAAAGACCGCCTGCTCAAGCTGGACATCCGTTCCCGCGCATTCGACCCTTCGCGCATCGATCCGCAACTTCCAGCAGGCAATATCAACGGCTCAATAAACCTTGTCGGCGAACTGGCAAAAGAGAAATTCACAGGCAAAATGCGGTTTTTACCCGGCACGTTCAACGGCGTACCGATTGCCGGCAGTGCCGACATTGTTTACGAGTCCCGCCACCTTCCGCGCGCCGCCGTCGATTTGCGGCTGGGGCGGAACATTATTAAAACAGACGGCGGCTTCGGCAAAAAAGGCGACCGGCTCAATCTCAATATCACCGCACCCGATTTATCACGTTTCGGTTTCGGACTCGCGGGGTCTTTAAATGTACGCGGACACCTTTCCGGCGATTTGGACGGCGGCATCCGAACCTTTGAAACCGACCTTTCCGGCGCGGCGCGCAACCTGCACATCGGCAAGGCGGCAGACATCCGTTCGCTCGATTTCACGCTCAAAGGTTCGCCCGACACAAGCCGCCCGATACGCGCCGACATCAAAGGCAGCCGCCTTTCGCTGTCGGGCGGGGCGGCGGTTGTCGATACCGCCGGCCTGATGTTGGACGGCACGGGCGCGCAACACCGCATCCGCACACACGCCGCCATGACGCTGGACGGCAAACCGTTCAAATTCGATTTGGACGCTTCAGGCGGCATCAACAGGGAACTTACCCGATGGAAGGGCAGCATCGGCATCCTCGACATCGGCGGCGCATTCAACCTCAAGCTGCAAAACCGTATGACGCTCGAAGCCGGTGCGGAACGCGTGGCGGCAAGTGCGGCAAATTGGCAGGCAATGGGCGGCAGCCTCAACCTGCAACACTTTTCTTGGGATAAAAAAACCGGCATATCGGCAAAAGGCGGCGCACGCGGCCTGCACATCGCCGAGTTGCACAATTTCTTCAAACCGCCCGTCGAACACAATCTGGTTTTAAACGGCGACTGGGATGTCGCTTACGGGCGCAACGCGCGCGGCTACCTCAATATCAGCCGGCAAAGCGGCGATGCCGTATTGCCCGGCGGGCAGGCTTTGGGTTTGAACACGTTTTCCCTGAAAACGCGCTTTCAAAACGACCGCATCGGAGTCCTGCTTGACGGCGGCGCGCGTTTCGGGCGGATTAACGCCGATTTGGGCATCGCCAACGCCTTCGGCGGCAATATGGCAAATGCACCGCTCGGCGGCAGGATTACCGCCTCCCTTCCCGACTTGGGCGCATTGAAGCCCTTTCTGCCCGCCGCCGCGCAAAATATTACCGGCAGCCTGAACACCGACGCGCATATCGGCGGACGGGTCGGCTCTCCGTCCGTCAACGCCGCTGTCAACGGTAGCAGCAACTACGGGAAAATCAACGGCAACATCACCGTCGGGCAAAGCCGCTCTTTCGATACCGCGCCTTTGGGCGGCAGGCTCAACCTGACCGTTGCCGATGCCGAAGTATTCCGCAACTTCCTACCGGTCGGACAAACTGTCAAAGGCAGCCTGAATGCCGCCGTAACCCTCGGCGGCAGCATCGCCGACCCGCACTTGGGCGGCAGCATCAACGGCGACAAGCTCTATTACCGCAACCAAACCCAAGGCATCATCTTGGACAACGGCTCGCTGCGTTCGCATATCGCAGGCAGGAAATGGGTAATCGACAGCCTGAAATTCCGGCACGAAGGGACGGCGGAACTCTCCGGCACGGTCGGTATGGAAAACAGCGGGCCCGATGTCGATATCGGCGCGGTGTTCGACAAATACCGCATCCTGTCCCGCCCCAACCGCCGCCTGACGGTTTCCGGCAACACCCGCCTGCGCTATTCGCCGCAAAAAGGCATATCCGTTACCGGGATGATTAAAACGGATCAGGGGCTGTTCGGTTCGCAAAAATCCTCGATGCCGTCCGTAGGCGACGATGTCGTCGTATTGGGCGAAGTCAAAAAAGAGGCGGCGGCACCGCTCCCCGTCAATATGAACCTGATTTTAGACCTCAATGACAGCATCCGCTTCGCCGGCTACGGCGCGGACGTTACCATAGGCGGCAAACTGACCCTGACCGCCCAACCGGGCGGAAGCGTGCGGGGCGTGGGCACGGTCCGCGTCATCAAAGGGCGTTATAAAGCATACGGGCAGGATTTGGACATTACCAAAGGCACGGTCTCCTTTGTCGGCCCGCTCAACGACCCCAACCTCAACATCCGCGCCGAACGCCGACTTTCCCCCGTCGGTGCGGGCGTGGAAATATTGGGCAGCCTCAACAGCCCGCGCATTACGCTGACGGCAAACGAACCGATGAGTGAAAAAGACAAGCTCTCCTGGCTCATCCTCAACCGCGCCGGCAGCGGCAGCAGCGGCGACAATGCCGCCCTGTCCGCAGCCGCAGGCGCGCTGCTTGCCGGACAAATCAACGACCGCATCGGGCTGGTGGATGATTTGGGCTTTACCAGCAAGCGCAGCCGCAACGCGCAAACCGGCGAACTCAACCCCGCCGAACAGGTGCTGACCGTCGGCAAACAACTGACCGGCAAACTCTACATCGGCTACGAATACGGCATCTCCAGCGCGGAACAGTCCGTCAAACTGATTTACCGGCTGACCCACGCCATACAGGCGGTTGCCCGTATCGGCAGCCTTTCGTCGGGCGGCGAGCTGACATACACCATACGTTTCGACCGCCTCTTCGGTTCGGACAAAAAAGACTCCGCCGGAAACGGCAAAGGGAAATAAACGGTTTTCAGACGGCATGGCACTGTCCGCCGCCATGCCGTCTGAAAGGCGCGCCGCCAAACCGGACATTTGAAAACCTGCTTTTCCGCCGCCGTCCGCCTGCAAGGGAACAGAATCGATATGTTCAAAAACCTGATACAGGCTTCCGATATGCCTTTATAAAAGGCTGATGCGCCCCACCGCTTCCAAACCGGCAAAAACGCGGAATACAACAATCTGTTTTTAAAATTCCACAATAAAAACAATAGAATATTGCATTTCCCACCGATATAAAAAACCCTTCGCACGGCTGTTGGAAGGGATGGTTAAGAAAAA
>AEPI01000116.1 GCA_000193795.2 Neisseria lactamica NS19
GCCGTCATTCCCACGAAAGTGGGAATCTGGAAATGAAAAGCAACAGGAATTCATCGGAAATAACCGAAACCGAACAGACCGGATTGCCGCCTGCGCGGGAATGACGGGGCAGGAGGATGCCGTCTGAAATTCCGTCATTCCCGTGAAAACGGGAATCTGGAATTTCAATGCGGCAAGAATTTATCGGAAATAA
>AEPI01000115.1 GCA_000193795.2 Neisseria lactamica NS19
CGAAATCAGGACGACACATAGGGCGGTGCTTTATGTGTCGTCCTATGTGTTGAAACATATGGCGACTATATTGCCTTCCATTTGAAAATGCCGTCTGAACGATGTTCAGACGGCATTTTTCCTTTCATTGGGCAAACCGCCTTGCATCAGGCGGACAAAATCGGCATAAGGGGCAACGCCGTACTCATCACACGCATCGATTTCAACCTGTTTTTCCTTTTTGACAAACCAAGCATCCCCGATTACAGCACCTTATGCCGCAACCGCAAATCCCGCTATGTTCGGGCAACCTATTGAAAACCAAACCACAAAACCAGTAAAGAAATATTTTATTTAATTTAAAATTTATTTATAATTTTGATACAATTTGTCTTTTATCAAAGGAGAAAATCTATGCAGGCACGGCTGCTGATACCTATTCTTTTTTCAGTTTTTATTTTATCCGCCTGCGGAACACTGACAGGTATTCCATCGCATGGCGGAGGCAAACGCTTTGCGGTCGAACAAGAACTTGTGGCCGCTTCTGCCAGAGCTGCTGTTAAAGACATGGATTTACAAGCATTACACGGACGAAAAGTTGCATTGTACATTGCAACGATGGGCGACCAAGGTTCAGGCAGTTTGACAGGAGGTCGCTACTCCATTGATGCACTGCTTCGCGGCGAATACATAAACAGCCCTGCCGGCCGTACCGATTACACCTATCCGCGTTACGAAACCACCGCTGAAACAACATCCGGTGGTTTAACAGGTTTAACTACTTCTTTATCTACACTTAATGCCCCCGCACTCTCCCGCACTCAATCAGACGGTAGCGGAAGTAGAAGCAGTCTGGGCTTAAATATTGGCGGGATGGGGGATTATCGAAATGAAACCTTGACGACTAACCCACGCGACACTGCCTTTCTTTCCCACTTGGTACAGACCGTATTTTTCTTGCGCGGCATAGACGTTGTTTCTCCTGCCAATGCCGATACAGATGTGTTTATTAACATCGACGTATTCGGAACTATCCGCAACAGAACCGAAATGCACCTATACAATGCCGAAACACTGAAAGCCCAAACAAAACTGGAATATTTCGCAGTAGACAGAACCAATAAAAAATTGCTGATCAAACCCAAAACCAACGCGTTTGAAGCTGCCTATAAAGAAAATTACGCATTGTGGACGGGGCCGTATAAAGTAAGCAAGGAAATCAAACCGACGGAAGGATTGATGGTCGACTTCTCCGATATCCGGCCATACGGCAATCAGACGGGTAACACTACTCCGTCCGTAGAAACTGATAACAATCATGAAGAATATGGATACAGCGATGAAGTGGTACAAAACGTAGACAAAAGCAATCTTGATTCACACTACCATAACCGCCTGCTACCAAGGAAAGCAAAATGAAATTGTCTGTTCAAAAATTCATAATGCTGTTTGCAGCAGCAATATCGCTGCTGCAAATCCCTATGAGTCATGCTAACGGTTTGGATGCCCGTTTGCGTGATGATATGCAGGCAGAACACTACGAACCGGGCGGTAAATACCATCTGTTTGGTAATGCTCGCGGCAGTGTTAAAAATCGGGTTTACGCCGTCCGGACATTTGATGCAACTGCGGTCGGTCCTATACTGCCTATTACACACGAACGAACAGGATTTGAAGGCATTATCGGTTATGAAACCCATTTTTCAGGACACGGATATGAAGTACACAGTCCGTTCGATAATCATGATTCAAGAAGCACTTCTGATTTCAGCGGCGGTGTAGACGGTGGTTTTACTGTTTACCAACTTCATCGGACAGGATCGGAAATCCATCCGGAGGATGGATATGACGGACCGCAAGGCAGCGATTATCCGCCCCCCGGAGGAGCAAGGGATATATACAGCTACTATGTCAAAGGAACTTCTACAAAAACAAAGATAAACACTGTTCCGCGAGCCCCTTTTTCAGACCGCTGGCTAAAAGAAAATGCCGATGCCGCTTCTGGTTTTCTCAGCCGTGCGGATGAAGCAGGAAAGCTGTTATGGGAAAACAACCCCAAT
>AEPI01000114.1 GCA_000193795.2 Neisseria lactamica NS19
AAGGCACTCACACTTATCGGTAATCTGTTTTGTTAAAGAGCGTTCGAACTGTCGGTATGTGCGGTGCAATATGTCAATCATCCTGCAAACCGTGATATACTTGTTCGTTTCGTTCCGCCGCTTCGGCAGCAGCGAAGAACCGAACTATACGCTTGAAGAGATTTGCGGTCAACCGTTTTCTTGAAAAATTTTTATAAAAATATTTATCATATTGTTTATAATTGATTTATATCTATCAACCTGCTTTTGCTATATTAAATTCTTCCAGCGCATGAGAGATATTTTCAGCCTGCCATGCATTTTTCAAAGGTGCGGTAATTTCGATTTCTTGTTGTTGGTAGGTAAATTGTATTTTCCATGCATACAGGAACATAGTTTCGGATTCTGTCCCTCCATATAATCTGTCTCCCAAAATAGGACTGCCCAGACTTTTCATTGCTACTCTCAACTGATGTGTCTTACCCGTATGGGGTTCAAGAATAAACAGCCGCATTTTTTCACTGATCCGGATACTGAAAAACCGGGTAACGGCAATATTTTCCATATTGCGCGTCAGCTTCCACATCCCGCGCCTGGATTTTTCCATACCCCCTTTTATCCATCCTTGTTTTTTGGACGGTTTGCGGTCGGACAAAGCCAAATAGGTTTTCTTCATTTTCCTTTCTGCAAACTGTGCTGCAAGAACAGCGGCGCTTTGGGGATTAAGGGCAAACAGCAATATGCCTCCAGTCTGCTTGTCCAACCTGTGCAGCAACCATACCCTTTCTACACCCAACTGTGCCGCAAGTGTTGCCGTCAGGCTGACTTCGCCGTCGGAACGGTGGACGGATATGCCTTGAGGTTTATTGATGGCGACAAAATCTTGGTGTCTGAATAAGATTTCCCACATATTTGAACCTGAATATATTTGACAGAAACTTTCTGTCAGGCATTATTGTTGTGATGTTCTGCAATCATTTTTTGGTACACGGCAGGCGGCACATATCTTTTGACGGTTTCCATCCAGCCTTCGGGTCCGACCAAGCCTTTGACCATAGTGGACGACACTTCGGCAATTTCGCGCGGCGGCATAAGGAATACGGTGGATATTTCGGGGGCGAGGTCGCTGTTGATATGGCGCATGGAACGTTCGTATTCGTAGTCCGAAGCAGAACGTATGCCGCGCACGATGAATCCTGCCTGCACTTCGCGGGCGTAATGCACCAAAAACCGGTTTTCAAATACATCGGTTCTGACGTTGGGAAACATTTTAGTAATGTCATGCAGCATATCCCGCCTTTCGGCTATCGTGTAGGTGCTGCGTTTGTCCGGATTGATGCCGATGGCGACGATGAGTTCGTCAAACATAGATTGCGCCTGCCGTATCATCCACAGATGCCCCAATGTGGGCGGGTCGAAACTGCCGGCATAAACGGCGCGGCGCGGTGTATTCGGTAACATTTGATTCCTCCCGACTTCATAGCCGGCTGTGTGTCGGTGCGTGTGCATCCGTATTGTATGCCCAAAGTAAAATGCCGTCTGAAACATTTTCAGACGGCATAGCCGGACGGCGTTTTGCCGGCATCAATCCTCGCCGTTTAAAGACAGCAGGATATTCAGCAGGCTGCTGAAGATGTTGTAAAGCGAAATAAACAGTGTCAGTGCCGCGCTGATGTGGCTGTCTTCGCCGCCGTCGATGACGGTGCGTACCTGCCACATAATCATTAAGGAACTGAACAAGACAAAACCGGCGGAAATGGTCAGTGCCAGCGCGGGGATACCCAAAAACAGATTGGCAACCACGGCGACCATCAGAATGACCGCACCTACGGTCAGGAAGCGTCCGAGCGCGTTCATATCGAGCCGAGTTCGGCGCGCCAAGGCGGACATCGTTAAAAAGACGGCGGCGGTCATCGCGGCGGCAATGCCAACGATTTTCGCACCGTCGGCAATATGGAGCGCGTATTGCAGCACGGGGCCGATCAATACGCCCATACCGAATGTGAATACCATCAGCAGGGCAACGCCGGTATTGCTGTAACGGTTTTTCTCGATGAAGTGGATCATACCGTAGAAAAACGCCAGCACGACGGCAAACCCTATCCAGCGCGAACCGAAGGCGGCGTAAAAATTGAAGCCGGCATTGGCGGCAAGTGCCGCGCCTGCGGCTGCCGGAATGAATGAAAATCCGAGCAGGCGGTAGGTTTTTTGCAGGACGGTGTTTTTAGAAACCGTATGCGCGGTGTAGTCGTAAACGTCGTGTTGCATATCATCTGCTCCTGAAAACGCGGTTAGAAATAACGGGGGATTTTAACATTGTTCAACGTCAAAACTTGTTCGGTTGCGTCAAGATATAGTGGATTAAATTTAAACCAGTACGGCGTTGCCTCGCCTTGCCGTACTATTTGTACTGTCTGCGGCTTCGTCGCCTTGTCCTGATTTAAATTTAATCCACTATAAAGTTGTCCGCCGTATTTTAAAGGCCGTCTGAAGCAGTTTCGGACAGCCTTTATTTAAAACGGAAAACCGTTATTGCGGAACATACCCTTGAACGGCATCCGCACCGTCGCCGAAGAAATACTGCTCCATCTGCTGAGCCAGGTATTCGCGCGCGCGCGGATCGGCAAGGCTCAGGCGGTTTTCGTTAATCAGCATGGTTTGGTGGCGCGTCCACGCCGCCCACGCTTCTTGCGATACGTTTTCAAAAATGCGCTTGCCCAATTCGTTGGGCAGCGGCGGAAATTTCATGCCTTCGGCTTCTTTGTTGAGCTTGACGCAGAATACCATGCGTGCCATAGCGGATTCCTTTGCTGTGTGTTCAGAAATAACGGGGTGATTTTAACCGATTAGGGGTACGGACAAAAGCCTTCTTATTCCCGATGATAGGGATGGTTGTGCAGGATGGAGGCGGCACGGTAGAGCTGCTCGGTCAGAAGGACGCGCACCATACCGTGCGGCAGGGTGAGGCTGGACAGGCGCATCATCATGCGGGCTTGTTGTTTGAGGCGGTCGGTCATGCCGTCCGCGCCGCCGATGACGAAGCAGACGTGTTCGCCGTTTTGCTGCCAGCTTTTGAGGTGTTCCGCCAGCTCGACGGAGGTCGGTGCTTTGCCGCGTTCGTCAAGAACGACGAGGAACGCGCCTTGCGGTATGGCTTCGAGGATGCGTTTTTCTTCCGCCGCCATGCCTTGGGCGGCATTCACGCCCGCGCCGCGTTTTTCGGGTTTGATTTCTTTGAGTGCGTAGGCGACGTCGCGTCCGAAGCGTTTGGCGTATTCGGCGACGGCCTCATCAACCCAGCGCGGCATTTTGGTGCCGACTGCCAAAACGGTAATGTTCAATGCTTTCTCCCTTACAGGAAAATGCCGTCTGAACATTCAGACGGCATCGGGAATCAGTCTGCCGCGTGCCACGGCTTCTGCATTCCGGCGTGGAAACTCGGTTTCTCGCCGCCCCAGAGGGTATCGATGTCGTAGAAGTCGCGCACGGCAGGGAGCATGACGTGGACGACGAGGTCTCCTGCATCAACCAACGTCCATTCGCCGCTGTCGCCTTCGGTACTGAGGATTTCAAAACCGGCTTCTTTCAAATCGACGGCAACGTTGTTGGCCAGTGCTTTGACTTGGCGCGTGCTGTCGCCGCTGGCGATAATCATTCTGGCAAACAGCGAAGTTTTGTCTTGCGTTTCGAGAACGGAAATGTCTTTGGCTTTGATGTCTTCGAGGGCGTTGACGGCGACCTCGACCATTTTTTGCAGGTCTTGCAGTTCTTGTTCGTTCATTATGTTCCTAACGGGATGTTTTCAGCCGGCATTATAGCCTCTCCTTACTGATTTGACTTTATTTTTCGTACAGCCGGTGTTCGCGGATATAGCGTGCGGCGGCAGGCGGGATGCCGTCTGAAACACCGGCGGCACTCAGGTTGCGGCGGATTTCCGTTGACGACACATTATGCATCGGGGCGGACAAGATGCGGACGCTGCCGTCCTGAAGCGCATTGCCCAGCCACGCGTGCAACCGGTGCGGGGCGTGTTTGAGGCTGCCGCCTTGGCGCAGCGCGACGGCGATATGGGTTTGCCGAACCAGCATCTGCCATTTTTTCCAAGTATGCAGCTTCATCAGGCTGTCGCTGCCCATCAGCCACCAGAGTTGCGCGGAGGGAAACTGCTGGCGGAAAATTTGGACGGTGTCGAAAGTGTAAGTCGCGCCGTGACGGACGATGTCGCAGTCGCTGACGGCAAAACGCGCGTCTTCCGCCGTTGCCGCTTCAATCATTGCCAGGCGGTCGGCGGCGGAAGCGGCGGCGGCATCTTTGTGGTAGGGATCGCCCGCCGGCAGGAAAACAACCGTATCCAAGCCGATTTCGTCGGCAAAGGCGCGGGCGATATGGAGGTGCCCGTTGTGTATCGGGTCGAAAGTGCCGCCGAAGAGTCCGATTTTCTCCATCATACCGCCTCACTTGGAATGCCGTCTGAAACACCGTCCCTCACCACCGTGGTCAGTTTGCCGGTAACGGGATGGATAATCAGCCCGTGAACGGCGATATGGCGCGGCATCAGCGGATGGTGGCGGATAAGTTCGACCGTATGGCGCACGCTGTCTTCGACGTTGTCGAAACCGGTCAGCCAGCCGTCGAGGTCGATGCCGGCATAACGCAGGGTTTCGATACGGTCTTCGGGAATCCGGCTTTCCCGGACGCGCCCGAGGAATTCTTCGGCATTCAGCCCCTGCATACCGCAATCGTGATGGGCGATAACCATAATCTCTCTGACCTTCAATTCAAACACGGCAACCAAAAGGCTCCTCATCACCGAACCCCACGGGTGCGTAACCAGCGCGCCGGCATTTTTAATCAGCTTGGCATCGCCGTTTTTCAACCCCAAAGCATTGGGCAGCAGCTCGATAATCCGCGCATCCATACAGGACAAAACCGCCAGCCCGCGTTCGGGGTATTTGTCGGTAAAGTATTTTTCATATTCGCCCGACTCGACAAACTGCCGGTTGTGGGCAAGGATGTTATCCAACTCGCTCATTTTGCCGTCCTCTGAAAAAGGGTTCACATTATAACGTTTCCGTCCGTTTTCCGCTTTCGCCGCCGTCCAGCAGCAGGAAAATGCCCAGCGCGAACGCCGCCAACAGCAATGTCAACACCATCGCCCGCGCGTAATTGTCCGCACCCGCGCGTCCCAAATAGGCATAAATCAAAGTCGTCAGCGTCTGCCATTCCGGACGCGATAGGAACAAGGTTGCCGCAAATTCGCCCACACAGGTTGCCGCCGCCAAAGTCAGGCCGCGCCGCAACGCCGGTTTCAAGAGGGGGAGCGTAATACGGTATGCCGTCTGAACGCCGTTTGCGCCCAAACCCGCCGCCGCCCTGCCGTAATCCGGCGGCAATGCGTCCCAGGCCGACAAAACATCTTTTGCCACAAACGGATACGCCAGCAGCGCATACATCGCCAGCAGCAGCGGCAACGAAGCCGTCCACCCCGGATAAAGCAGCAGCACGCCTGCCGAAACACAAACCGGCGACACCATAAACGGCAAAAACATCAGTCCGCGCATCCACGCCGACCGCCGCGCCGCCGCCGCATACATAACGCCCAAAACCGCCGCCGAAAATACCGCCGCCGCCGAGAAGCGCAAAGTATTCCACACCGCCCGCCACGTTTCACTTTCCATTAACACACGCCACGATTCGCCGGCCGACCACGCTTTCACCACAATTGCCGCCAGCGGGAACAGGCAGCACACGGACAACACCGCCGCCGCAAACGCCAGCAGCACATATTCCCCGACCGACTGCGGTTCAGACGGCATCACAGGGGAAACCGCCTTATCCGAACCCGCACGCCTGCCGAACCACGCATACAGCAATCCCGCCGCTGCCGTTACCCCCAACACCAGCCACACCAGCACCGAAGCAACCGCCATATCGAGTTCGAACATGACCAACTGGTAAATTTCCACTTCGACCGTGGCATAACGGCTGCCGCCCAGCAGCAATGCCAGCCCGAACCCCGAAAAACAATACAGGAAGACAAGGCACACGCCGCCGGCAAGCCACGGGCGCAAAACGGGCATTTCAATGTCCCAAAACCGCCGCCACGCCCCCGCGCCCAATGTCCGTGCCGTCTGAAGCCGTGCCGCAGGCACTTGCACAAACCCCTGATATGCCGCCCTGACCAACACAGGAAGGTTAAAAAACACATTGCCGTACAACAACAGATACGGCGTATCCTGCCAGCCGCGCCACAACAGGCCGTCCGCCCCGAACAGAGCCAGCACGCCCACGCCCGCCACCAACGTGGGCATCACGAAAGGCAGCATCAGCAGGCGCAGCACAAAAGTCCGCCCCGGGAACGCCAGCCGCGCCAGCACCCACGCGACAGGAACGCCCAAGGGAAGCACCAAGATACAGGTTGCCGCCGCCTGAAATACCGTCCACGCCAAACGTTTGAGCATATAGGCATCCGACAGCACCGCGCGCCACGCCAAACCGTCATATGCCGCCATCGCCCACAAAGGCGCAAGCACCATCGCGGTCAAAAAACACAGGGGCGGCAGCGTAACCAATCCGACAACCGCCCAACGCCGCATATCCATCCGTTTTCCCATTTCAAAACATAATGGCTGGATTGTACCCAAAGCCAATCAAAAATGACTGCACAATTTTATCCGTCCTCAGTCAAACCGCCGCCAACCGCCGGAATTCAGAGGCAAACACCGACGCGGGTGCGTAACAAAGCAGCCGAAACCGGTACGCCGAACCGGAAAACATCCGGAAAACACATCCAAACCCGAAACAAAATGCCGTCTGAAACCCTTTCAGACGGCATCGGATTCCTACCCGGCAGACGGTATCAACCCAAACTCAACAGCAGGTTGCGGAACGCGTTCGGGTCTTTGATAAACGTCATCTCGCCCGCCTGCGGAAAGTGAAAATCCAACAGGCGCGACACCCAAAAACGGATGCAGCCGGCACGTTGGGCGGTCGGGAAATACGCCTTTTCTTCGGTACTCAAGGGGCGTACGCCCTCATAACCGCCGATAAACGCCTTTTTCAACGCCTCATCCAACTTATTGTCCGCCGTCCTTGCCCAATCGTTGACCGCAATCGCCAAGTCATACATAAAATTGCCCCGGCAGGCGTAATAGAAATCGATGAAGCCCGATACCTGACCGCCGTCAAGCAACACATTGTCTTTAAACAAATCGGCGTGGATGATGCCCGAAGGCAGATGGTTGCCGAGATTATCCTTCAGCGCATCGATTTCGGCACGCAAAAGTGCGGCATCGTCTTGCGACAGGACGGGCAGCAGTCGGGCGCACGCCTCCGTCCACCACGCATCGTAACGCGGGTTTTCCATTTCCAAAGGGAAATCGGCGGCGGCAAGGTGCATTTTGGCCAACATCGCACCGGTATGGAAGCACTGCTCCGCCGTCGGCAGCGCGGTATCCGAACCTTTCAGGCAGGCAACCAGGCAGGCGGGCTTGCCCGCCAAAACGGAATCGAGCCGGCCGTCTTTGCGCGCAACCGGCGCGGCAACCGCCACGCCCTTCATACTCAAATGCCGGTTAAGCTCCAGAAAAAACGGCAACTCTTCCTGTTTCAACACTTCAAACACGGTCAGCACATAACGTCCCGAAGTCGTCGTCAGAAAATAATTGCTGTTGGTAATCCCCTGCGCGATACCCTGCAGGGAAACAAATTCCCCCAAATCGTAACCGCTCAGGAAGCCGCGCATTTCATCATCGGAAACACTGGTATAGACAGACATATCAACTCACTTGCTCAAAAACGGGCAAACCCGCCGTCAGAACGCAGGACGGCAGGCAAACATATAATTCACATCGGTCGAATCGCACAGGGCATAAGTTTGCGACAACACGGAAAAGGTCATACCCTTGGTTTCCACCACGTCCAAACCCGCCTGACGGCACATCCGCGCCAAATCGGCAGGCGTGATGAATTTTTTCCAATCGTGCGTGCCTTTGGGGACAAACTTCAACAGATATTCCGCCGCCACAATCAGATGCAGATAAGATTTCGGGTTTTTATTGATGGTGGAAAAAAACACCATACCGTCCGGTTTGACCAGCTTGGCGCAAGCACGCACGATGGCGGCGGGATCGGGGACGTGTTCCATCATTTCCATACACGTTACCGCATCAAAAGAATGCGGTTCCGCCCCGGCAAGGTCTTCCACGCGGATATATTCGTATTCGATATCGGCGACATTGTTCAGAGCCGCGTGCAGGCGGGCGGTTTCCAGCGACTGCTCCGCCATATCGATGCCTTTGACAAACGCCGCGCCGCGCCGCGCCATACTTTCCGCCAAAATCCCGCCGCCGCAGCCCACGTCCAAAACCCGTTTGCCGCACAAATCCGCGTGTCCGTCGATATAATCGAGCCGCAGCGGATTGATGTCGTGCAAGGTTTTGAACTCGCCCGATTTGTCCCACCATTTGTCTGCAATCCGGCTGAATTTGGCGATTTCCCCCTCATCGACATTATATTTTTTATCGGACATCCTGCCTCCCATCTGACGAACAGCCTCACTCAAAAACCCGAGATTATACTATGGAACGCGATGCCGTCTGAAAGCCTTTTCGGGCGGCGCGGCGCAAATACCTTACAAATCCTTACACTTTACGGCATAATGGCAGCCACGCATTTCTAGAAGAAAGATAAACAATGTCAACCAAAACCCCTTCCCTGTTCGGCGGCGCGATGATTATCGCCGGTACGGTCATCGGCGCCGGTATGCTCGCCAACCCGACCGCCACCTCCGGCGTATGGTTTGCCGGCTCGCTGATGGTGTTGCTGTACACCTGGTTTTCTATGCTTTCCAGCGGCCTGATGATTTTGGAAGTCAACACCCACTATCCCCACGGCGCAAGTTTCGACACCATGGTCAAAGACCTGCTCGGACGCGGCTGGAACATCATCAACGGCATCGCCGTCGCCTTCGTCCTATACCTGCTCACCTACGCCTACATCTTCGTCGGCGGCGACCTGACCGCCAAAGGCATCGGCAACGCCTTGGGCGGCAATGTTTCGCTTACCGTCGGACAACTCGTCTTCTTCGGCATCCTCGCCTTTTGCGTGTGGGCATCCGCACGCTTGGTCGACCGCTTCACCGGCGTCCTTATCGGCGGCATGGTATTGACCTTTATTTGGGCGGCCGGCGGGCTGATTGCCGATGCCAAGCCGTCCGTCCTCTTCGATACCCAAGCCCCCGCCGGCACAAACTACTGGATTTACGCCGCCACCGCCCTGCCCGTCTGCCTTGCGTCATTCGGTTTCCACGGCAATGTCTCCAGCCTGCTCAAATACTTTAAAGGCGACGCGCCCAAAGTGGCGAAATCCATCTGGACGGGCACACTGATTGCGCTGGTGATTTACGTCCTCTGGCAAATCGCCATCCAAGGCAACCTGCCGCGCAACGCGTTTGCCCCCGTGATTGCCGCCGAAGGGCAAGTCTCCGTCCTGATTGAAACCCTGTCCAAATTCGCCCAAACCGGCAATATGGACAAAATATTGACCCTGTTTTCCTACATGGCGATCGCCACCTCGTTTTTAGGCGTAACCTTAGGTCTGTTCGACTACATCGCCGACATCTTCAAATGGAACGACAGCATCTCCGGCCGCACCAAAACCGCCGCGCTGACCTTCCTGCCGCCCCTAATTTCCTGCCTGCTCTTCCCCACCGGCTTCGTTACCGCCATCGGCTACGTCGGCTTGGCGGCAACCGTCTGGACAGGCATCATCCCCGCCATGCTGCTCTACCGTTCGCGCAAAAAATTCGGCGCAGGCAAAACCTATAAAGTTTACGGCGGCTTGTGGCTGATGGTTTGGGTCTTCCTTTTCGGCATCGCCAACATCGCCGCACAGGTATTGAGCCAAATGGAACTCGTCCCCGTATTTAAAGGATAAAGGCAAAATGCCGTCTGAAGCCCGCCGGCGGCTTCAGACGGCATTGCCGCAACAAACGGCAACCGTGTTCCGTCACACAGCGCATTACCCTGTCCCCTCACGCACAAAAATCCCACCCCGACAGGCGCGGGACGCAACCATAAAGGAACAATGATGAATCTCAAAATAGACATTGCAACCAACAACTTCAAACACGGCGGCGGCACGGAACGCTACACATTGGATTTGGTAAACGGTCTGCACAGGCAAAACATCACACCGGCCGTTTATGCGGCAAAATTCGATTGCGGCATTCCCGAATACGCCATGATCGACCCCCATCTTGTCGACCAACGCCGGACGCTGAAAAAACTGCGCTCGTTCCTCTTTTCAAACCGACTTGTTCAAACCAGAAAAAACAGTGCCGCCAAACTGATTGCCTGCCACCACGCCGATTACGCCGACCTCTTCATCTGCGGCGGCACACACTTGGGCTACCTGCACCATATGGCGAAAAAACCGAACCTGCTCGACCGCCTCGCCATACGCCGCAACCGCAGCAACTACGCCACCGCCAAACTGATTATGGCGCATTCCCATATGATGCGGCGCGAACTGGTCGGACTGTACGGCGTTCCGCCCGAAAAAATCCAAGTCGCCCCCCCCCCCGCAGATACGGAACGCTTCTTCCCGCAACCCGGAGAAACTGCCGCCCTGCGCGCCAAATACGGTTTTGCCGACCATGAAACCGTTTTCCTATTCCCATCGACCGGCCACACACGCAAAGGTCTGGAACTGCTCGCCGACTTTTTCGAACACACCGAACTGCCCGTCAAACTCGCCGTTGCCGGTTCGCCGCTTCCCCGCCCGATGAAAAACGTCGTCGGACTGGGCTTCTGCACCGATATGCCCGAACTCTACCGCGCCGCCGACTTTACCATTATGGCTTCCCTGTACGAACCCTTCGGACTGGTCGGCGTCGAATCCGTCCTATGCGGCACACGCGTCGTCCTCTCCGACAATATGGCATGTACAGAGGTCATGAACGAAGAAGCCGGATTCTTTTTCTCGCGCCAAAACCCGGAAACCCTGGCGCAAGCCGTTGCCCGCGCCGTCAACCTTAAAAAACAGGGCGGACACCGCCTGTCCGACCCGATGCGGGCACTGAACTACAACCCGGCTTTAGACAAACACATCGGGCTGATTCTTGAAATGCTTGCCGCCTGAGAGCGTCCCCAAACGGCAAAAATGCCGTCTGAACGAGTTTTCAGACGGCATTTTCGCAACCGTTGCAGCCATGCGGCAAAAAGCTAACGGGCAATTTTCAAAACGTCGTACAGATAGTTGCGGTAGTTTCCGACCAACTCCCGGTTCGGGCAGTCTTCCAACCCTCCGCCGCACAAACCGCGCATCGCCATATTCGCACGCATGAAGCCGTCTTTGGCTTCCAAACCCGCCGCCTCCATCAGCACGCCGCCTGCAAAGGCAAGGTCGAGGAAATCCTGCCGCTGTACGAATCCGCCGGCAATATTGCTCCTGACGGCAAACTGAGTTACATAATCCGGCTGCGCGTAATCCCATTTCTTCCTGACGGACACGCCCTCAAACGATACCTGATGATCGCCGAAATAACCGAAAACAAAGGGTTTGCCGCGTTCGTGGAGATAACGGTCGAAACTTTCCACCGCTTTGTCCAAATCGGCAATGCGCCCGATGTAGTCATTAATCGCGGATACGGTTTTCGCATTCAAATCAGGCGCATCCAAATCAAACACATTGTCGGTATCCGTCCGATACGGTCCGTGCTCCTTCATGGTCAGCACATATACGAACATCGGCTGCCGCACATTTTCCAAATCGGGATGGCGTTTTTCGAGAATCATCCGCGCATACTGCATCATTTCCCCGCTGGAAATATGCCACAGGTTTTTGCCCATCGGCGCGGGATAGCCCAAATCTTGCGGCTGGAACATCAGATTAAAGCCGAAATGGCCGTATGCTGCCTTGGCATTGTAGTTGCCCTTGGTAAACGGCGAGAGCGCCACGCAAAAATAACCGTGTTCGCGCAGGTTGCGGACCAAACCGGTCTGCAAATGCGGTACGACCGAGTAAAATACGCCGCTTGCCAACGCGCCGAAATCCGTGGACGGAACACCCGCCAGAAACGCAAATTCGGACTTCCACGTTGCACCGCCGAAAGTATGCACGCGCAAAGGTGAGGAAAATACGGTATCTTCCTGCCGTCCGAACATTTTCAAATCGGGAATCTTGGCGGCGGCAAAATCGAAACTGTGCGGATCGAGCGTCGATTCCATCAGGGTAACGACAATATCGGGTTTTTCATCCGACCTGCCGCGCAAAGGAGGTTCAGACGGCATCTGTTTGGCAAACGCTTCCCCGTCGCCCTCGAACACGGGTACTTGGAAAAACACCGCCCGACAGGACATCGGCAGGTTCAAAAACACGTCGCGCCCGTCGTCCGGCAGCGAGTCCAGCCACGTCTTTACCGCGCCGGGGTGCTTGGAAAAATGCCGCATCAACGCAAACGATGCCGCAAACAACGCCGCACCCGCCCAACGCCACGGCACACCCAAAGTATCCGCACCGCTCCAACCGAAAACCGCATATGCCGCCAAAGCCAGCAGCCCCGCCATACCGATAACCGCTTCCTTATAGTGGAACAGCGTTTCCCAATTCCTCCAGTCGGCAATCAGCAAAAAGTCGGAAATCAACAGGGGCTGTTTGTAATAATGGATTTTCAACCTGTGGAACAGTATCAGCACCACAAACCAGACCGAAGCGAAATTCAAGGCGCGCTGCCACTGCGCCGTCAACATCAGCATACCGCCCGCCAAAAAGACAAACAGCGCGGACGCGAAAAAATACGTCCAGCGGTAGTGCGACCTGACAATCAGCACCAACGCCGCCGTTACAAACAAAAACAGGAAAACATAGGCAACCATCCCACCCCACTCCTTAAAACGGCATACCTGAGCCGTTGCGAATTATTATCGAAAGCGTGCATTATAATGCAGCACAGGCGCATCACTGCCGATATTTCAGTATAATTATTCGAGATGGAATCACTGAAAATGGTGAAGTTACAATGAGCCCTTTTAGAGGAACTAAAAAGTGAATTATAAAATATACGATGGTGCAAAGATTATTAAAAAAGAAAATTTATCAATTGGGGATTATTCTCAAATTGATGATTTTGTATTTTTTAATTGTGGAGAGAAAAGTATTTTAGGAAGTTTTGTTCATATATCATCATTTACCAGTATTATTGGTGGTGGAGAATTTTATATGGATCATTTTTCAGGATTAAGCGCAGGGTGTAGAATTATTACCGGTAGCGATGATTTTATGGGGGGGGGGGGTTAACCAATCCAACAGTCCCATCTAAATATACTAATGTTAAAAAATCTAGTGTTAGAATTGGAAAACATGCAATTTTAGGAACAAATGTAACAGTATTACCAGGCGTTACTATTGGTGATGGGGTTGCTGTTGGAGCAGGGGCTATAGTGAGAAAAAATCTTGAGCCGTGGACTATTTATGTCGGGGTAGATTGTAAACCACTGAAGCGCAGATCAAAAGATAAAATATTGGAGTTAGAGAAACATCTTGTAGCAGAATTTAATCTGGATTTATGTCCTATAATCCCATCCCCGACACGCCCCAACCCAAAGGAACAGTGATGAAACTCATTATTCTCGACCGCGACGGCGTCATCAACCAAGACCGCGACGATTTCGTCAAATCCGTTGACGAGTGGATACCTATCGAAGGCAGCATGGATGCGGTGGCATTCCTGACGCAGGCAGGCTGCACCGTTGCCGTCGCCACCAACCAATCCGGCATCGGCCGCAAATATTTTACCGTTCAAGACCTCACCGAAATGCATGCCAAAATGCACCGCCTCGTCCGTCAGGCGGGCGGCGAAATCAACGGCATCTGGTTCTGCCCGCACACCGATGCCGACGGCTGCGGCTGCCGCAAGCCCAAACCGGGCATGATTGAAGACATCCTCGAACGCTTCAACGCCCAAGCCTCGGAAACCTGGCTGGTCGGCGACAGCCTGCGCGATTTGCAGGCAATCGATGCCGTCGGCGGCAAACCCGCGCTGGTTCTGACTGGAAAAGGCAAAAAAACGCTCTCCCAACACGGACACGAGTTGCCCGAACACACCCAGGTTTTCGACAGCCTGCTTGATTTTTCGCAATACATTATGCAGGAAAACGCCGCGCCGGACGCTGTCTGAACGCGCCGCCCACCCCGACAAGGCAAAACTATGCTCATCATCCGCAATCTGGCTTACTGGCTGATACTCGCTTCCAGCCTGATTTTTTTGTTCCCCTTTATGCTGCTCGCCTCGCCTTTCCGGGACGGGGCGCACAAGATGGCGCGGGTCTGGGTCGGCATCCTCAACTGGTCGCTCAAACACATCGTCGGGCTCAAATACCGCGTCATCGGTGCGGAAAACATCCCCGGCCGCCCCGCCGTCATCTGCGCCAAACACCAAAGCGGCTGGGAAACGCTCGCGCTCCAAGAGATTTTTCCGCCGCAGGTGTTCGTCGCCAAGCGCGAGTTGTTCAAAATCCCCTTTTTCGGCTGGGGCTTGAAACTGGTCAAAACCATAGGCATAGACCGCAACAACCGCCGTGAGGCCAACGAACGGCTGATGAAGCAGGGTTTGGCGCGCAAAAACGAAGGCTATTGGATTACCATTTTCCCCGAAGGCACGCGCCTTGCACCCGGAAAGCGCGGCAAATACAAGCTCGGCGGCGCGCGTATGGCGAAAATGTTTGAGATGGACATCGTCCCCGTCGCCCTCAACAGCGGCGAATTTTGGCCGAAAAATTCCTTTCTGAAATATCCGGGGGAAATCACCGTCGTCATCTGTCCGACCATCCCGCACGCAAGCGGCAGCGAAGCCGAACTGATGGAAAAATGCGAACGCCTCATCGAAACGCAGCAGCCGCTCATTTCCGGCTCAGGCCCGTTTGCCGCCAAAATGCCGTCTGAAACCGTATGACCGCCTTTGCCCACACCCTTTCGGACGGTACGGAGCTGACCATAGAAATCAAACGCCGCGCCAAGAAAAACCTGATTATCCGCCCCGCCGGCACACGCGCCGTCAGCATCAGCGTCCCGCCACACCTGTCCGCCGCCGCCCTAAACCGCTGGCTGTCCGAAAACGAGGCCGTCCTGCGGCGGACACTGGCAAAAACACCGCCGCACAATACGGCAAACCGGCTGCCCGAACATATCTGGTTCCACGGCAGGCAGCTTGCCCTCACCGCCCATCAAGACACGCAAATCCTGCTGATGCCGTCTGAAATCCGCGTCCCCGAAGGCGCGCCCGAAAAACAGCTTGCGCTGCTGCGGAACTTTTTGGAACGGCAGGCGCACAGTTACCTGATTCCCCGCCTCGAACGCCACGCCCGCACCACGCAACTCTTCCCTGCCGCCGCCGCGCTGACCTCTGCCAAAACCTTCTGGGGCGTGTGCCGCAAAACCACAGGCATACGCCTCAACCGGCGGCTGGTCGGCGCACCGGAATACGTTGCCGACTATGTCTGCATACACGAACTCTGCCACCTCGCCCACCCCGACCACAGCCGCGCATTTTGGACGCTGACCCGCCGCTTCGCGCCCTATGCGGACGAAGCCGGGCAATGGCTCAAAGCGCACGGCAGGGACCTTTTCGCCTTGGGCTGACGCTGCCCGGGCAGGCATCCGCCAATTCAGGCTTCCTCCCAAACAGACATCCGGAAGGCAGCACCACAGCCGGCAGCACATACCGCTGCCGCCGCTTTCAGACGGCATCCGCTCCGTTTGATTTCACACCGCCCTTCCGAAACCCGACCGATCCACCGTCATTCCCGCGCAGACATTTGTCCGAACGGAAACTGATATACCGTCATTCCCGCGCAGGCGGGAATCCAGACCTGTCGGTGCGGAAACTTATCGGGTAAAACGGTTTCTTTAGGTTTGACGTTCTAGATTCCCACTTTCGTGGAAATGACGCGGCGCAGGTTTCCGTAAGGACGTGTTCGGATTCCCGCCTGCGCGGGAATAACGGCGGAAAGATTCTATTTTTCCCGATAATCGCCCACAATTTCAAATTCCTTCATCGTATTTCCTTTTCGGTTGAAACCCCGCCGCTTGGACATCCGTCCTTCGGGGCGTAACCCCTTCCAAATAAAGACGACACATAGGGCGGTGCTTTATGTGTCGCCCTGTGTGTTGAAACATTCTCTCAAAAACAAAAGACAGAAAAACAGAACCCTAAATCCCGTCATTCCCATCTATGTGAATATAAAATTTTAAAAATTACTTTAATTATCGGTTGTTTAATCATTTTCACAGGCGAAAGAATGCCGTCTGAAACCCGGCATCCGGGCTTCAGACGGCATTTTTTGCCTGACGTTTTAGCTGTAAATCTTCGCGCCTTTTTTGACGAACTCAATCGCTTTTTCTTCCATTCCCTGCCGTTGGGCTTTTTGCTTGTCGGCGTAGTCGCGCACTTCCTGCGTGATTTTCATCGAGCAGAATTTGGGGCCGCACATCGAACAGAAGTGGGCAATTTTCGCGCCTTCGGCGGGCAGGGTTTCGTCGTGAAAACTTTCGGCGCGTTCGGGGTCGAGGCTTAGGCGGAATTGGTCGCGCCAGCGGAACTCGAAACGCGCCTTGCTCAGGGCGTTGTCGCGCAACTGCGCGCCCGGCCAGCCTTTGGCGAGGTCGGCGGCGTGGGCGGCGAGTTTGTAGGTAATGATGCCGGTACGCACATCTTCTTTGTCGGGCAGCCCCAAATGTTCTTTCGGGGTAACGTAACAAAGCATCGCCGTGCCGTACCAGCCGATATTGGCCGCGCCTATGCCCGAGGTGATGTGGTCGTAGCCGGGGGCGATGTCGGTAACGAGCGGGCCGAGGGTGTAAAACGGTGCTTCAAAGCAGTGTTGCAACTCTTCGGTCATATTTTCTTTGACGCGTTGCAGCGGTACATGGCCGGGGCCTTCGATCATCACCTGTACGTCGTGTTTCCACGCTTTATCGGTCAATTCACCCAAGGTGTGCAGCTCGGCGAATTGGGATTCGTCGTTGGCATCGGCAATGCAGCCGGGACGCAGGCCGTCGCCGAGGCTGAACGATACGTCATACGCTTTCATGATTTCGCAGATTTCGTCGAAATGCGTGTAAAGGAAGTTTTCTTTATGATGGGCGAGACACCATTTCGCCATAATCGAACCGCCGCGCGATACGATGCCGGTGAGGCGGTCGGCGGTCATCGGTACATAACGCAGCAATACGCCCGCGTGTATGGTGAAATAGTCCACGCCTTGCTCCGCCTGCTCGATAAGGGTGTCGCGGAACAAATCCCAAGTCAAATCTTCGGCGATGCCGCCGGTTTTTTCCAACGCTTGGTAAATCGGCACTGTGCCGATGGGGACGGGCGCGTTGCGGATAATCCATTCGCGCGTTTCGTGGATGTGCGCGCCTGTGGACAAATCCATAATCGTGTCCGCGCCCCAACGCAGCGACCACACCATTTTCTCAACTTCTTCGGTCAGGCTGGAGGTTACGGCGGAGTTGCCCAAATTGCCGTTGATTTTGACGCGGAAGTTGCGGCCGATAATCATCGGTTCGAGTTCGGGGTGGTTGATGTTGGCGGGGATAATCGCGCGTCCGGCGGCGATTTCCCGGCGCACGAATTCGGGGGTGATTTGGTCGGGACGGGTCGGGATGTTCGCGCCGAAACTTTGCCCTGCGTGTTGCTTCAAGAGCTTGGCGTATTCCGGTTTTTGGGACAATTCGTCTAATTTTAAACGTTCGCGTATGGCGACAAATTCCATTTCCGGCGTGATAATGCCTTGCCGGGCATAATGTAATTGGGTTACGTTGCGGCCGGCTTTGGCGCGGCGCGGGCGGGTGATTTGGTTAAAACGCAGATGGGCGGTTTTCGGGTCGTGCGCGCGTTCGATGCCGTATTCGCTGGAGAGCTTGGGCAGGATTTCGGTATCGCCGCGTTCGTCCAGCCACGCCGTGCGGATGTGGGGCAGCCCTTTTTTTAAATCGATGTGTGCCGCCGGATCGCCGTACACGCCGCTGGTATCATAGACGGGAATCGGCGG
Organism: Neisseria lactamica NS19; assembly: GCA_000193795.2. Taxonomy (GTDB): domain Bacteria; phylum Pseudomonadota; class Gammaproteobacteria; order Burkholderiales; family Neisseriaceae; genus Neisseria; species Neisseria lactamica_A. The sequence goes on from AEPI01000114.1 coordinate 18,033, forward strand.
ATTGGCTTCCGTACCTTGCGCCGTGTAAGTGTCGTCCTGGCGGATTTCGCGCAAAGGCACGCGGATGTCGCCACGGCTGCCTTGCAGATACACGCGCTCGGAGTTCGGATATTTGAAGCGGATGCCGATGTCTTCGCTCAAGTCGGCAAGCTCGCGCGCTTCGTTACCGGAAGTTTTGGCGGTTTTTTTTGGCGTAGTCATAAAAAATGCTCCTGTTTTCTCGTTTAGGATAAGAAACAGGAGCGTTTTGCGTTTTCAGACGGCATTTGAAAACCAATGCCGTCTGAAAGGCAGAATCCGTGAAAACTCCCCACGCAGGTATTATCCCGATCGGGTGTAAAGGGTATTTCTCAGCCGCCTGAACATCAGGCAGCACCCCTGTTTCGATGTCGGGCAAAATTAAACCACGGGCTTGGATCTTTGTAAAGAAAATAATATTTCAAATCAGGCATAAACCGCCGGACGGCAAAATTTTATGATTTTTCGCGAAAGTAATGTTTGACAACATAAAAAATCTGCCGTATAGTCTCATTTTCTGACGCGGGATGGAGCAGCATGGTAGCTCGTCGGGCTCATAACCCGAAGGTCGTAGGTTCGAATCCTGCTCCCGCAACCAAATATCAAACCCCTCGGTTCAATGCCGAGGGGTTTTGTTTTGCCTGTTTCCTGCTGCCTCCGTTTTTTGCCGGATTTTCCTTCCTGCCGCAATATCGGAACAGCAGCCCGCCGTCTGTTTGCGGTTGCAAATTCAGGCGGTTTGATTACAATCTTCCGCATTGTGTTCAAGAAAGCCGACTATGCCGACCGTCCGTTTTACCGAATCCGTCAGCAAACACGACCTTGATGCCCTGTTCGAGTGGGCAAAAGCAAGTTACGGTGCGGAAAGTTGCTGGAAAACGCTGTATCTGAACGGCCTGCCTTTGGGAAACCTGTCTCCGGAATGGGCGGATCACGTTAAGAAAGACTGGGGGGCAGGCTGCCCGGAGTCTTCAGACGGCATTTTTCTGAATACGGACGGCTGGTCAGATATGGGCGGCCGCTTGCAGCACCTCGCTCACACATGGAACAAGGCGGGACTGCTTCACGGCTGGCGCAACGAGTGTTTCGACCTGACCGACGGCGGCGGTAATATCCTGTTCGCACTCGAACGCGCCGCTTTCCGTCCGTTCGGGCTGCTCAGCCGCGCCGTCCATCTCAACGGTCTGTGCGAATCGGACGGCCGATGGCATTTCTGGATAGGTAGGCGCAGTCCGCACAAAGCAGTCGATCCCGGCAAGCTCGACAATACTGCCGCCGGCGGTGTTTCCAGCGGTGAATTGCCGTCTGAAACCGTGTGCCGAGAAAGCAGCGAAGAAGCCGGTTTGGACAAAACGCTGTTCCCGTTTATCCGTCTGGTATCCCGGCTGCACAGCCTGCGCCCCGTCAGCCGCGGTGTCCACAATGAAATCCTGTATGTATTCGATGCCGTCCTGCCCGAAACCTTCCGGCCTGAAAATCAGGATGGCGAAGTGGCAGGTTTTGAAAAGACGGACATTGGCGGTCTGGTTGCCGCCATGTTGTCGGAAAACATGATGCACGACGCGCAACTCGTTACTTTGGACGCATTCGACCGTTACGGATTAATCGCTCCGAACCACCCTCTGTCGGGCTGGCTTCGCGGTATCAGGACTTAGGAACCGGTATGCTCAAATTAAACAAGGTCTGCAAACGCTTCGGCAATAAAACCGTCGCCGACAACATCTGCCTGACTGTCGGGCACGGCAAAATACTCGCTGTTTTGGGTCGGTCGGGCTGCGGAAAATCAACACTGCTGAATATGATTGCGGGGATTATCCGTCCGGATAGCGGAGAAATATGGCTGAACGGGGAAAACATTACCCGTATGCCGCCCGAAAAACGCCGTATTTCGCTGATGTTTCAAGATTACGCGCTGTTTCCCCATATGAGTGCGCTGGAAAATACGGCATTCGGTTTGAAAATGCAAAAAATGCAGAAAGCCGAAACCGAATGCCTTGCTATGGCGGCACTTGCCGAAGTCGGACTGGAAAACGAGGCGCACCGCAAGCCTGAAAAACTTTCCGGGGGCGAGAAACAACGGTTGGCACTGGCGCGCGCTTTGGTTGTCCGCCCTTCCCTGCTGTTGCTGGACGAATCGTTTTCCAGTTTGGACACGCATTTGCGCGGCACGCTGCGCCGTATGACCGCCGAACGCATCCGAAACAGCGGTATCCCTGCCGTTTTGGTTACCCATTCGCCCGAAGAAGCCTGTACGACGGCGGACGAAATCGCCGTGATGCACGAAGGGAAAATCCTCCAATACGGCACGCCCGAAACCTTGGTTCAAACGCCTGCCGACGTGCAGGTCGCCCGACTGATGGGGTTGCCCAACACCGACGATGACCGCCATATACCGCAACATGCGGTGCGTTTCGATCAAGACGGCATAGCGTGCCGCGTATTGTCCCGCACCTGTTTGCCCGAATCGTTCAGCCTGTCCGTCCTCCATCCGGAACACGGCATCCTGTGGCTGAACCTCGATATGCGGCACTCCGGGGAAGTATCGGGCAACGGTACGGTACGCATCCGTATCGAAGACCTGGAAATCGTCCGCTTCCGCTGATGCTTCCTTAAAAACAAATGCCGTCTGAAAAACCTTTCAGACGGCATTTTTTTACCAAAGCAGCCATATTTTTTATCAGGGCTGCAAAAATTTATCGGAAACAACTGAAACCGCTCTGCCGTCATTCCCGCGCAGGCGGGAATCTAAAAACCCAACGCGGCAAAAATTTATCGGAAACAACAACAATCTTTTCATCGTCATTCCCGAGAAAGCGGGAATCTAGAACGTAAAGTCTAAAGTAACCGCTTTACCCGATAAGTTTCCGCACCGACAGA
>AEPI01000113.1 GCA_000193795.2 Neisseria lactamica NS19
TTCAAGCGACACGGTTTCCGCGCAGCCGCAGCATTCCCTTGCGTATGAAGGGTGGCATAAAAGTACCGCCTTCAAACCGATTTTCAGACGGCATAGTCAATCAAAAATGCACAGTCTTCCCTCTTGAACAGGCATACAAAGCCCGCTTTACCCTCTCGAGCAACCCTTACCGGAACGGCAGGCTTTGATTCCATCAACACAGTCATCACGAAATCAGACACCCCGCCCGCTATACGGCACACACAGTAAAACACTCCCGAACGCATATTCAGACGGCATTTCCTTTGCGCCGATTCATTCCCCGATATGGCGCAGGTCTTTTTCCTGCCGTTTCCCTTCCAAACAAAAAAGCACCGGCCGCAGCCGATGCCCCTTCCTTTACAGGTTCCCC
>AEPI01000112.1 GCA_000193795.2 Neisseria lactamica NS19
GAATCCAATACCGTAACGGAAAACCTGTACCACGTCATTCCCACGAAAGGTGGGGAATCTGGAAATGAAAAGCAACAGGAATTTATCGGAAATAACCGAAACCGAAC
>AEPI01000111.1 GCA_000193795.2 Neisseria lactamica NS19
GGCCGTATTCGTAGGAAGTCGTATGGCCTTCGCCGTCGGTATGGGTTTTCAGACGACCTGCGGCATCGTAGCCGAAGGTCTCTTTGCTGCCGTCGGGATAGAGGGCGAGGGTGAGGTTTTGGTCGGCATCGTAATGGTATTCGGTGTGCTGTCCCAGCGCATCGGTCATACGCGCCAGCCGTCCTTCGGGGGTGTAAGAGAGTTTGGTTTCGTAACCGGAGCAGTCGGTAATGAGATCGGGCTGATAGTTTTCATTATAGTGGTATGCGGTGCTGCTGCCGTTCGGATCGGTTACCGACAGCAGCAGACCGTTGCCGGCGTATTCGAAACGGGTGGTATGTTTCAGCGGGTCGGTATGGGTCAGCAGGTTGCCCGCTTCGTCGTAGGTATAACCGTCATAACGGCCTTCCGCATCGCTTTTACGGATCAGGCGGTAGCAGTCGTCATAGTCGAAATGCAGGATGGCGCCGTCCGGACGGGTAATACTTTCTACCTGGCCTTCATTACTGTACCGATAACGGGTAACGCGCCCCATCGCATCGGTGTGGCTGAGCAGACGGCCCAAACCGTCTCGTTCCATCAGGTTGGTACTGCCGTCGGCAAACACCCGTTTGGTCAACTCATTGTTGTAATCGTAATGATATTGCTCGGTACGGCCCAACACGTCGGTTACCTCGGTATAGCCGTTGTGATAGGTAAAGCGCCATTCCTCACCCAAAGAAGTCCGGTTGCGCAACACCTTGCCGGTCGGGGTGTAATGGTCGTATTCGTATTCCGATACCAATCCCGCCGCATCCGTGTGCGACACCATCAGATTGTTTTTATAGCCGAAGCTGCGTTTGACCTTGCCGTCTCGGCCGATGACGCGGACCAAGTCGCCGCTATTATTGTATTCGTAGCGGACCAGCGGACTGCCGACCCGGACCGTTTCGCCGAAGGCGGGCAACCCCTCCAACAGCGATACCGACAGCAGCCGCATTTTGGGCGACTGTTCGTCCGCTACATTGCCGAAGTTCAGCGAGAACACCCGGCCGTTGCCGTCGATGACGTATTGCGGCAGACCGGTCAGCGGATGATAGACGAAACGCTGATGGTTGCCGTTGGCGTCTTCCACCGCCACCAGCGGGAAGAGGGTACTGTCTTCGTCCGAACCGTCTTCCGCCACCGCCAAAGGCGCAAAACGCAGCGCTATCGAACCGTCCAGCGACGCGATGACATAATGCCCGTCCGGATTCTTGCCGAACCAAATCTGTTCGCTCTCGAACAATACCGGCTCTTCATCGTCTTCATCGACTTCCGGCAGCGGGAACAAACGGCCCTGATCGTCGATATAGGCCAATCCCGCCGCATCGCGGATGATGCGTTGGCAGCCCGGCACGCTCCAGCCCTCGCCGAGCCAGCCGGTACCGTCTTGGTCGGAATAATAGCTGCGGCTCCAGACCAGCGGCAGGATGCCTTCAAAAGCAAAGTCGGTTTCACCCTCCAAAAACTTCAGCCCGTGTATCGGATTGACCGGCCGGCCGGCAGCGGCGGCGGCTTTGCAGGAAATACAGGGTTTGGGCGGCAGTTTCTTATTGAACTTGTTGTTCATGTGGAACATGTCGCCGGCGCGAATGATATAGCGCTTGCGGATTTTAACCGAAGAGGAGTGCATCATCGGCCAGGCGGGTTTGGCGGCGGTACGCGACAACACCCCTTTGCGGCCGGGTGTGGCGGGTTCGTCGCCGGTGGTGCGGTTGGTTTTACTGGCATTGAAGACGAAGGCGGGCTTGCGGTTGAGGCGGACGTCTGTGGCGACGGTTTGGGCGCCGCCCAAGTCGGCGAAGAGCGGGAAGGGGATGGGCGGTGCGGCCGGCGGAGCGGGAGGGGGCGGCCAGCAGAAATCGGGGACGGTAAAGACGACCCTGAAGTTGCTGCTTTTACGGGCGATTTTATTGAAGGCCATGGCGGCTTGCTCCTGTCGGGGAT
>AEPI01000110.1 GCA_000193795.2 Neisseria lactamica NS19
GAATTTCAGGTTTCTGTTTTTGATTTTCTGTTTTGAGGGAATGCCGAGATTTTGGATTGTGTGCATTTATCGGGAAAAACTAAAACCCTTCCGCCGTCATTCCCACGAAAGTGGGAATCTGGAAATGAAAGGCAGTAGGAATTTATC
>AEPI01000109.1 GCA_000193795.2 Neisseria lactamica NS19
AGCTAATTCCTTTACATATAAAGATCGATTAAAGAACAATGGCCGTCTGAAAATTTATTTTCAGTTTCAGACGACCTTTTCTGATTAGCCTTTGCGGGCTTCAGTTACAGCAGCAGCTACGTGGGCAGGAGCTTCAGAATATTTCTTGAACTCCATAGAGTAAGTAGCGCGGCCTTGGGTTGCAGAACGCAGGTCGGTAGAATAACCGAACATTTCTGCCAAAGGTACTTCGGCACGGACTTTTTTACCGCCGATACCGTCATCATCCATACCCAATACAACGCCGCGACGACGGTTCAAGTCGCCCATTACGTCACCCATGTATTCTTCAGGGGTTTCCACTTCAACTGCCATGATCGGCTCAAGCAAAGCAGGATTGGCTTTACGCATACCTTCTTTGAAGGCTTGGGAAGCAGCCAATTCAAAGGCCAGTTGAGAGGAGTCAACGTCGTGTGAAGAACCGAAAATCAAACGTACGCGTACGTCAACTACAGGGTAGCCTGCAACGATACCGTTAGGCAGGGTATCTCGGATGCCTTTATCGACAGACGGAATGAATTCGCGAGGAATCACACCACCTTTAATTTCATCGATAAATTCGTAACCTGCACCACCCGGTTCCATAGGTTCCATTTTGATCACAACGTGACCGTATTGACCTTTACCGCCGGATTGTTTGGCATGTTTGTATTCGGCTTCAACTTCTTTACGGATGGTTTCGCGGTAAGCCACTTGAGGCGCACCGATATTTGCTTCCACGCCGAATTCGCGTTTCATACGGTCAACAATAATTTCCAAGTGCAGCTCACCCATACCGGAAATAATGGTTTGACCGGATTCTTCATCCGTACGGACACGGAAAGAAGGATCTTCTTTAGCCAGACGGTTCAGGGCAATACCCATTTTCTCTTGGTCGGCTTTGGTTTTCGGCTCAACGGCAATATGGATTACCGGCTCGGGGAATTCCATACGTTCCAAGATAATCGGTGCATTTTCTGCACACAGGGTCTCACCGGTAGTAACGTCTTTCAGACCGATAGCGGCTGCGATGTCGCCGGCGCGTACTTCTTCAATTTCAGTGCGATCTGCGGCAGTCATTTGTACCAAACGACCGATACGTTCGCGAGTGCCTTTTACAGAGTTCAGTACGGTATCGCCGGATTTCACGACACCGGAGTAAACGCGGATGAAAGTCAGCTGACCGACGTATTTGTCGTTCAACATTTTGAACGCCAATGCAGAGAATTTCTCTTCATCGCTGGCTTGACGGCTGTCAGCTTCTTCAGTATTCGGGTTAACACCTTGAACCGGAGGAATATCGGTAGGAGCAGGCAGCAATTCTACAACCGCGTCCAACATACGTTGAACACCTTTGTTTTTAAATGCAGAACCGCACAACATCGGTTGGATTTCACCTGCCAAAGTACGTTGACGCAATGCGCCTACGATTTCTTCTTCGGTCAGCTCTTCACCACCCAAGTATTTATCCATCAGCTCTTCGCTGGCTTCCGCTGCGGCTTCAATCATGTTTTGACGCCATTCTTCGGCAGTTTCAACCAATTCGGCAGGAATATCGCCATAGGTAAAGGTTGTACCTTTATCGGCTTCATTCCAAATGATGGATTTCATTTTCAACAAATCGACCACACCGGTAAAGCTGTCTTCTGCACCAACCGGGATTACGATAGGCACAGGGTTTGCGCGCAAACGGGTTTTCATTTGCTCGACAACGCGGAAGAAGTTGGCACCCTGACGGTCCATTTTATTCACAAACGCCAAGCGCGGCACTTGGTATTTGTTGGCTTGCCGCCATACGGTTTCAGATTGAGGTTGAACACCGCCTACCGCACAGTAAACCATTACCGCACCATCCAATACACGCATAGAACGCTCTACCTCTACGGTAAAGTCAACGTGTCCCGGGGTGTCGATGATGTTAAAACGGTGTTCAGGGAACTGTTTCGCCATACCGGACCAGTAGGAAGTTACGGCAGCAGAGGTAATGGTAATACCACGCTCTTGCTCTTGTTCCATATAGTCGGTAGTAGCCGCACCGTCATGCACCTCGCCCAATTTGTGGGTCAAACCGGTATAGAACAAAATACGTTCTGTAGTCGTGGTTTTACCCGCGTCGATGTGGGCGGAAATACCGATGTTACGGTACAGGCTGATCGGGGTCTTACGAGCCATTTTGTTAGCCTTTCGATATTAGAAACGGAAGTGAGAGAATGCTTTGTTAGCTTCAGCCATACGGTGTACTTCTTCACGTTTTTTCAACGCACCGCCACGACCTTCGGCCGCATCAATCAATTCGCCCGCCAGACGCAGGTCCATAGATTTCTCACCACGTTTACGGGCCGCATCGCGAACCCAGCGCATTGCCAAAGCCAAACGACGTGAAGGACGAACTTCAACAGGAACTTGGTAGTTTGCACCACCTACACGGCGGCTTTTCACTTCCACGATAGGTTTGGCGTTTGCAATGGCTTCGTTAAATACTTCGATTGCTACTTTGCCGGTTTTTTTCTCAATTTGTTCCAGTGCACCGTAAACGATACGTTCTGCAACAGATTTTTTACCGTCAATCATCAATACGTTCATGAATTTAGTCAGCTCAACGCTGCCGAATTTAGGATCTGGCAGTACGTCGCGCTTAGGGACTTCTCTACGTCTTGGCATTTTAATTTCCTTTAATCTATTCAGTTGGGTCAATTCCCATGAATACCCAATTGAGTATTCACTTACTCGGCCGTTGTTCAGCTTAGGCGGCCGACGTGCCTATTTGAGTCCCGATAATTATTTAGGACGCTTGGCACCGTATTTAGAACGGGCTTGTTTACGGTCTTTAACACCCGCAGTATCCAAAGAACCGCGCACAGTGTGGTAACGCACACCCGGCAAGTCTTTTACACGGCCGCCGCGAATCAATACAACGCTGTGCTCTTGCAAGTTATGACCTTCACCGCCGATGTATGAAATCACTTCAAAACCGTTGGTCAGGCGAACTTTACATACTTTACGCAATGCAGAGTTAGGTTTTTTAGGGGTAGTTGTGTATACACGGGTGCACACGCCGCGTTTTTGCGGGCAAGCTTCCAGTGCAGGCACTTTGTTTACGTACACGGGCTTTTGACGGCCTTTGCGTACCAATTGGTTGATAGTTGGCATATTTTCTCGTCCTGTTGAGTTAAATACTTGCCGACACCATGTCGGCAAGAGTGGAATTATATTTTTATTGCAAACACTTAGTCAAGCAAAACATTGTTCCCGTCTTATTATTTTTCTTTTCCGGATAAAGGTTTAAGCCGCACAATCCATGCAAAATGCCGTCTGAAGCCTTCAGACGGCATTTTAGGCAGACGATTGTTACCAAACGGTACTTTCCATTTCATCGGTCGGGCGTATTTCATCTTCGATGGTCAATTTGATGGACTTGCTCCAACCTGTCGATAATGGCTTTATCTGTCAGATAAATGAAGGAGATAATAACAACATTTCCTTCTATAACTCTCCCGCCAATGAGCTGTTTGCTGAAATCAAAAAACTAAAACTAATCATAAGTCATCAAAAAGAATTAATCCTGCATAAAGACCAAATGCTGCAACAGAAAACCGATGAGAATATGCTGTTAAAAGAATTGGTAAGCAACCTGCGTTCCAAATAAATACGAATGCTGTCTGAAAGAAAAACCGCAAGCTCAAGGCTTGCGGTTTTGTATTGAATGAACGCGCCGAAGATTATTCATCCGTTACTTCGGTTTCAGCAGTTTCCTGATCTACCTCTTGCCATTGTTGATGACGGCTGCGGTGATAAGTCAAACCGGTACCGGCAGGAATCAAGCGGCCGACGATGACGTTCTCTTTCAGACCGCGCAGCTCGTCTTGTTTGCCCATAATCGCGGCTTCGGTCAGAACGCGGGTCGTTTCTTGGAACGATGCGGCAGAAATGAAGCTGTCGGTAGACAGGGAGGCTTTGGTAATACCCAGTAATACGTTTTCGTAACGAGCCGGTTCTTTACCTTCTTCCAAAGCTTTTTCATTGGCCGCCATCACATCGCCGCGTTCGACCTGCTCTCCGGTAATGAAGCCGGTTTCTCCGGCATCCGCAATGTTCACACGGCGCAGCATTTGACGGATGATGACTTCGATGTGTTTGTCGGAAATCTTCACACCTTGCAGGCGGTAAACCTCTTGCACCTCTTGGACAATGTAGCGTGCCAGTGCTTCGATACCTTGCAGACGCAGAATATCATGCGGATCAACAGCTCCGTCGACGATGGTTTCACCGCGGTTTACCACTTGACCGTCGTGTACCAGAATTTGTTTCTCTTTGGAAATCAAAGTCTCGTATGCCACGCCGTCCACGTCAGTGATAATCAGACGTTGCTTGCCTTTGGTCTCTTTGCCGAAGGAAACGGTACCGGTAATTTCCGCCAGCATACCTGCATCTTTCGGCACGCGTGCTTCAAACAGCTCGGCAACGCGCGGCAGACCACCGGTAATGTCGCGGGTTTTGGAAGAGGCTTGCGGGATACGCGCCAATACGTCGCCTTTACCGATTTCCTGACCTTCGCGTACGGTAATCACAGCACCCACCGGGAACGCCATCGAAACCGGAGTGGACGTACCGGGAATACAGATTTCCACGCCGTTTTCGTCCAAGAGTTTCACAGTCGGACGCAGCAGTTTGGATGCGCTGCTGGAACGGCGTTTGCCGTCAATCACCACCAAAGTGGACAAACCGGTTACATCATCAGTTTGTTTCGCAACGGTAACACCCTCTTCCACGTTCTCAAATTTCACCATACCTGCATGTTCGGTGATCATCGGACGGGTATGCGGATCCCAAGTTGCCAAGGTTTGACCGGCTTTAATGGCCGCGCCGTCTTGTACCAGCAGGATTGCACCGTAAGGCACTTTGTGGCGTTCGCGCTCACGACCGATGTCATCATGAATAACGACTTCGCAAGAACGACCGATGACAACCAATTCGCCTTTGTTGTTGGCAACATAACGCATTTGGCTGCTGAATCGTGCCGTACCGTTGGATTTGGCTTCAACTTGGCTGGCTGCTGCCGCACGGGATGCCGCACCACCGATGTGGAACGTACGCATGGTCAACTGGGTACCCGGTTCACCGATAGACTGAGCGGCAATCACGCCGACTGCTTCACCGGCATTAACCAGTTTGCCGCGTGCCAAGTCGCGACCGTAACAGTGCGCACACAAGCCATGGCGGGTTTTACAAGTAATCGGAGTACGTACTTTGACTTCATCGACACCGGATTGGTCGATCATATCCACCAGTTTTTCAGTCAACAACGTACCGGCTTCAACCAAGGTTTCGCCACTTGACGGATCGACAACGTCAGACGCGGTAACACGACCCAAAATACGATCACGCAATGCTTCAATTACATCACCGCCTTGTACGACTGCCTTCATGACAAAGCCGTCTGAAGTACCGCAATCGTCTTCAACAACGACTAAGTCTTGGGTTACGTCTACCAGACGACGGGTCAGGTAACCGGAGTTCGCGGTTTTCAATGCGGTATCCGCCAAACCCTTACGCGCACCGTGGGTCGCAATAAAGTATTGCAATACGGTCAGACCTTCGCGGAAGTTTGAGGTAATCGGCGTTTCAATAATCGAGCCGTCAGGTTTAGCCATCAAACCGCGCATACCGGACAACTGTTTAATCTGAGCCGCAGAACCACGGGCACCGGAGTCCGCCATCATGTAGATGGAGTTGAATGACTCTTGATCGACTTCCTTGCCGTCACGGTCGATAACTTTTTGTTTGGACAGGTTATCCATCATCGCTTTAGCGATCTTATCGCCGGCACGACCCCAAATATCCACCACTTTGTTGTAGCGTTCGCCGTTGGTGACCAAACCTTGACGGTATTGGTCTTCGATTTCTTTAACTTCGGCATTGGCTTCAGCCAGCAAGGCCGCTTTTTCTTTCGGGATTTCCATATCGTCAACCGCAATGGAAATACCGCCTTTAGCTGCGAATCCGAAACCGGTATACATCAAGTGGTCGGCGAAGATAACCGTATCGCGCAAACCGCACAAGCGGAACGATGCGTTAATCAGTTTAGAAATTTCTTTTTTCTTCAACGCCTTATTGACATACTCAAACGGCAGTCCTTTCGGCAGGATTTCGCTCAACAATGCGCGGCCTACGGTTGTTTCGTAACGGTTAACGACAGGCTCGAATTCGCCGGCTTCGTTTTTCACCCATTCGCGCAGACGCACGGTAATTTTCGTACCCAGCTCGACCTGTTTGGTATGGTATGCACGATGCACTTCTTTCACATCGGCAAACAGGCTGCCTTCGCCTTTGGCATTGATACGGTCGCGGGTCATGTAGTACAGACCCAATACGATGTCTTGGGAAGGTACGATAATCGGTTCGCCGTTGGCAGGAGACAATACGTTGTTTGAAGCCAACATCAGCGTGCGCGCTTCCATTTGCGCTTCCAAGCTCAATGGAACGTGTACCGCCATTTGGTCACCGTCAAAGTCGGCGTTAAACGCGGCACATACCAACGGATGCAACTGAATGGCTTTACCTTCGATCAGGATAGGTTCAAACGCCTGAATACCCAAACGGTGCAGGGTCGGCGCACGGTTCAGCATAATCGGATGTTCGCGGATGACTTCTTCCAAGATGTCCCATACTTCCGGCACTTCTTGCTCTACCAATTTTTTCGCTGCTTTAACGGTGGAAGCCAGACCTTGTTTTTCCAATTTGTGGAAAATGAACGGTTTGAACAATTCCAAAGCCATTTTTTTCGGCAAACCGCATTGGTGCAGACGCAGGTACGGGCCTACGGTAATCACGGAACGACCGGAGTAGTCCACACGTTTACCCAGCAGGTTTTGACGGAAGCGGCCGCCTTTACCTTTAATCATGTCGGCCAATGATTTCAGCGGACGTTTGTTGGCGCCGGTCATGGCTTTACCGCGACGGCCGTTATCCAACAGCGAGTCGACCGCTTCTTGCAACATACGTTTTTCGTTGCGGACGATGATGTCGGGCGCGTGCAGTTCCAGCAGGCGTTTCAGACGGTTGTTACGGTTGATGACGCGGCGGTACAAATCGTTCAAATCGGAAGTGGCAAAACGACCGCCGTCCAACGGAACCAGAGGACGCAAATCAGGCGGTAATACCGGCAGCACGTCCATAATCATCCACTCCAGCTTCATACCGGAACGGTGGAAGGCTTCCAATACTTTCAAGCGTTTGGCGATTTTTTTGATTTTGGTGTCAGAACCGGTCGATTCCAACTCTTGGCGCAGGATTTCGATTTCGCCCGCTACATTCAAGGTACGCAGCAATTCGCGGATACCTTCCGCACCCATTTTGGCATCGAAATCGTCGCCGTATTCGTCCAGTTTGTTGTAGTAATCGTCTTCAGTCAGCAATTGGCGGCGTTGCAGCGGAGTCATACCGGGGTCGGTTACCACAAATGCTTCAAAGTACAATACGCGCTCGATGTCGCGCAAAGTCATGTCCAACACCATACCCAAGCGGGAAGGCAGGGATTTCAAGAACCAAATGTGTGCCACAGGCGCGGCCAATTCAATATGACCCATGCGTTCGCGGCGCACTTTGGACAAAGTTACTTCCACGCCGCATTTTTCACAGGTTACGCCTTTAAATTTCAAGCGTTTGTATTTGCCGCACAAACATTCATAGTCTTTGACCGGGCCAAAGATTTTGGCGCAGAACAAACCGTCGCGCTCGGGTTTGAACGTACGGTAGTTGATGGTTTCAGGTTTTTTAACTTCGCCATAAGACCATGAGCGGATGGTTTCGGGAGAGGCAATACCGATTTTGATGGCATCAAACTCTTCTTCCATGCCGGCAGTTTGCAACGGATTAAATAAGTTCAACAAATTCATTTCTGCTCCTTGAAGGAAGTATTTTTACCGCGTGGCGGATTTTCGATATGGATAGAGGTACAGCGTTTTCAGACGGCATTTCGTTTTTAAACATTGTCGGCTGCCCCGCATACCTGCAAAACAGCCCCCTTATGCCGTCTGAAAACCGTATCAGTAACGTTCCAAATCGATATCCAAGCCCAGTGAGCGAATCTCTTTGACCAATACGTTGAAGGACTCGGGCATACCGGCATCGATTTTGTGTTCGCCTTTGACGATGTTTTCGTACATTTTGGTACGGCCGTTCACATCATCAGACTTCACGGTCAGCATCTCTTGCAGGGTGTAGGCCGCACCGTATGCTTCCAATGCCCAAACCTCCATCTCGCCGAAACGTTGTCCGCCGAACTGGGCTTTACCGCCCAAAGGCTGCTGGGTAACCAGACTGTACGGACCGGTAGAACGGGCGTGCATTTTTTCGTCAACCAAGTGGTGCAGTTTCAGATAGTGCATCACACCGACTGTAACCTTGCGGTCAAATGCTTCGCCTGAACGACCGTCATACAGCGTGATTTGGGTTTTACTCTCGTTGAAGCCCAATTTTTCGACTTCAGGATCGTCGCTCGGATAAGCCAAGTTCAGCATTTCGCGGATTTCGGATTCTTTCGCACCGTCAAACACCGGCGAAGCGAAAGATGCGCCTTTACGCAGGTTGGAAGCCAATTCGATGATTTCTTCATCTGTCAGGCTGTCCAAATCTTCTTTCTTACCGCTACCGTTGTAGAGCTTGTTCAAGAATTCACGCAGCTCGCCGGCTTTGCGTTGCTCTTTCAGCATACGGTCGATGCGTTCGCCGATACCTTTTGCCGCCCAACCCAAGTGAACTTCCAAAATCTGACCGATGTTCATACGGGAAGGTACGCCCAACGGGTTCAGTACGATGTCTACCGGACGGCCGTCAGCCATGTAAGGCATATCTTCCACCGGCAGAATGCGCGATACCACACCTTTGTTACCGTGGCGGCCCGCCATTTTGTCACCGGCTTGCAGACGGCGTTTGATGGCGATAAATACTTTCACCATTTTTTGTACGCCCGGTTGCAGCTCGTCGCCTTGGGTCAGTTTTTTCTTCTTGATCTCATACAACTCATCCGCTTCTTCGCGTTTTTGTTGCAGGCTCAATTTAATCAGTTCCAACTGCTTGGCCAAATCTTCGTCAGCCAGACGGATATCGAACCAATCGTGTTTACCGGGCAAACCCGCCAGATATTCAGTCGTGATTTCACTGCCTTTAGCCAGCTTCATCGGGCCGCCGTTGGCTTTCTGTCCGACAATCATACGCTCGATACGGTCGAATGCGTCGTTATCGAAAATACGCAACTGGTCGCTCAAATCCAAGCGGTAACGTTTCAATTCGGAATCGATAATGGATTGGGCGCGTTTGTCGCGTTGGATGCCTTCGCGGGTAAAGACTTGAACGTCGATAACCGTACCGCTCATACCGGTAGGCATACGCAATGAAGTATCTTTTACGTCAGACGCTTTTTCGCCGAAGATGGCGCGCAGCAGTTTTTCTTCAGGAGTCAGCTGGGTTTCGCCTTTGGGCGTTACTTTGCCCACCAGCACATCGCCGGCTTCTACTTCTGCACCGATATATACGATACCGGATTCATCCAAACGGTTTTGCATACGCTCGGACAAGTTCGGAATATCGCGGGTAATGTCTTCCGCGCCCAGCTTGGTATCGCGGGCAACGACATTCAATTCCTCAATGTGAATCGAAGTATAGCGGTCGTCCGCGGCTACTTTTTCTGAAATCAGAATCGAATCTTCATAGTTATAACCGTTCCACGGCATGAAGGCGATGGTCATGTTTTGCCCCAAAGCCAATTCGCCCAAATCGGTGGACGCGCCGTCGGCCACCAAGTCGCCGCGTTGCAACACGTCGCCTGCTTTTACAGCCGGACGTTGGTTGATGTTGGTAGATTGGTTGGAACGGGTAAATTTAACCAGGTTGTAAATATCGACACCCACTTCGCCGGCAGTCGCTTCATCGTCATGAACACGAACGACGACGCGGTTGGCATCGACATACTCAACCACACCGCCTCGGCGGGCAACGATTGCAGTGGCAGAGTCAACGGCAACGGAACGCTCGATACCGGTACCGACCATCGGTTTTTCAGGACGCAGGCAAGGCACTGCCTGACGCTGCATATTCGCACCCATCAATGCGCGGTTCGCGTCATCGTGTTCCAAGAACGGAATCAGGGATGCCGCAACGGATACCACCTGGCCGGTTGCCACGTCCATATATTGGACGCGGTCTGGCGTTGCCATAATGGTTTCGCCTTTTTCGCGGCAGGTAACCAAGTCGCCAATCAAATTGCCGTCTGAATCCAAATCGGCATTCGCCTGTGCAATCACATAACGGCCTTCTTCGATGGCAGACAAGTAATCGATTTCCTCGGTTACTTTGCCGTCGATAACGCGGCGGTAAGGCGTTTCCAAGAAACCGTAATCATTGGTGCGCGCATAAACGGACAATGAGTTGATCAAACCGATGTTCGGACCTTCAGGCGTTTCAATCGGACATACGCGGCCGTAGTGGGTCGGATGCACGTCCCGCACCTCGAAGCCCGCACGTTCGCGGGTCAAACCGCCCGGACCCAATGCAGATACACGGCGTTTATGGGTTACTTCAGACAAGGGGTTGGTCTGATCCATAAACTGACTCAATTGGCTGGAGCCGAAGAATTCTTTGATGGCGGCAGAAACGGGTTTCGCATTAATCAAGTCGTGCGGCATCAAGTTCTCTGATTCCGCCTGATTCAAACGTTCTTTTACGGCACGTTCCACACGAGCCAAGCCGCTGCGGAATTGGTTTTCTGTCAACTCACCTACCGAACGTACTCGACGGTTGCCCAAGTGATCGATATCGTCCACTTCACCATGACCGTTACGCAACTCGACCAAAGTCGCAATCGAGGCGACAATATCTTCGACGCTCAGAACATAACCGCCTTTTTCGGCAGCACCTGCGAAAGTTTCGTTCAACAGACGGCCGTACCAAGAGTTTTGTTGAGCTTCGGACAGTTTTTGTTCGTATGTGCGCGTATTAAATTTCATACGGCCTACGCGGGACAAATCGTAGCTGTCTTCACTGAAGAACAAGCGGTTAAACAATTGCTCGACCGCCTCTTCGGTGGGCGGCTCGCCCGGACGCATCATACGGTAAATCGCGACACGCGCCGCCTGCCGGCCGGCAGTCTCATCCGTGCGCAAAGTGTTGGAGATATAAGCACCCTGATCCAACTCATTGATATAAAGGGTCGTAATTTCTTTTACGCCATTGATATCAAATTTGGCCAACAACTCTTCTGTAATTTCATCATTGGCAGAAGCCAATACCTCTCCGGTTTCCGAATCAATCAGATCGGCAGCCAATGCTTTGCCCAGCAGGCTTTCCGGCTCTACATCCAAACGGGTCAGGCCTGCATTGGCAATATCACGGATATTTTTCGCAGTAATGCGCTTACCTTTGGCAACCAATACGTTGCCTTCTTTATCCAAGATATCGACTTTGGCAGTTTCACCTTTCAGACGGCTTGCGACCAAGTCGGTTTGAACACCGTTTGAAGACAAATAGAACGTTTCCTTATCATAGAAAATATCCAAGATTTGCTCATTGCCGTAGCCCAAAGCCTTCAACAAAATCGTTACCGGCATTTTACGGCGGCGGTCGATACGGAAATACAGCAAATCTTTCGGGTCAAATTCAAAATCCAACCATGAACCACGGTAAGGAATGATACGGGCTGAGAATAACAACTTGCCGGAAGAGTGCGTCTTACCTTTGTCATGCTCGAAAAATACACCGGGCGAACGGTGCAACTGAGAAACAATCACACGCTCTGTGCCGTTGATAACAAACGAACCGCTCGGAGTCATCAACGGAATTTCACCCATATACACTTCGTTTTCACGAACTTCTTTGACAGTCGGCTTAGATGCTTCTTTATCCAAAATCACCAAACGGATACGCGCACGCAGGGGAGCGGCATAAGTAATACCGCGCAACTGACATTCGGGAATATCGAACAAAGGTTCGCCCAATGTGTAATGCACAAATTCCAATCGCGCATACCCGTTATGGCTCACAATCGGGAAAATAGAATTAAATGCCGCCTGAAGACCGTCATCGGTACGTTTGTCAAAAGCATTTTCCAGCTGCAAAAATTTCGCATAAGAATCAATTTGGGTTGCCAACAGGAAAGGAACTTCCAAGACATTCTCCCGCTTTGCAAAACTCTTGCGGATACGTTTTTTCTCGGTAAACGAATAGCTCATATACACTCCGAAAAGCAATTTTCAATAATAGACCGTCTGAAACAACGGCACGCATCAATCTGATATTTACATTTATTTGCAATGATTTGATGAAAACTATGCAAATAAATGTAAACAATACCTGATGCTTATTTTAAGAAGCAAAATAAGGCTGGCAGAAAACTGCCAGCCTTCACAGAAAGCATCAAATTATTTGATTTCGACTTTAGCGCCGGCTTCTTCCAGTTGTTTTTGGATGTCTTCAGCTTCAGCTTTAGAAACACCCTCTTTAATGGTTTTAGGTGCGCCGTCAACGATGTCTTTAGCTTCTTTCAGACCCAAGCCAGTGATAGCGCGGACAACTTTAATCACGCCGACTTTTTGATCACCGGCAGAAGCCAATACTACGTCAAATTCAGTTTTTTCTTCAGCAGCAGCTGCACCAGCACCTGCAGGGCCTGCAACTGCAACTGCAGCAGCAGAAACGCCAAATTTTTCTTCAAAAGCTTTAACCAAGTCGTTCAATTCCATTACGGTCAAAGAACCAACGGCTTCCAAAATGTCTTCTTTAGTAATAGCCATGCTATTTATACTCCAAATATTGTATTAAAAAATAATTGATTAAATGAAACAAAATCGATTAAGCGGCTTCTTCGCCGGCTTTTTTCTCTGCCAAAGCAGCCAAACCGCGTGCAAAGCCAGATACAGGGGCTTGCATAACGAACAACAGTTTGGACAACAGCTCTTCTCGGCTTGGAATAGAAGCCAACTCAGCAACCTGAGCAGCATTCATTACTTCGCCATTATAAGAACCGGCTTTAACGACAATTTTGTCATCTTTTTTCGCGAATTGGTGCAGCACTTTAGCAGCAGCGACAGCATCTTCAGAAGCAGCGTAAACCAACGGACCGACCATTTGATCGGCCAATTCTGCAAATGAAGTGCCTTTCACCGCGCGACGAGCCAAAGTATTTTTCAGAACGCGCAAGTAAACGCCTTCTTTACGTGCATTCGCACGAAGCTCAGTCATACTGGAAACACTGATACCGCGATATTCAGCGACTACGAGGGTTTGAGCGTTAGCAATTGCCGTGCTAATTTCCTCGACTGCCACTTTCTTGGTTTCAATATTGAGACTCAAGGTCTACCTCCCACTGTTTATAAACAGGATACCGAAACGGTATCCCACCAGCGCGGTAACCTAAAAAGACATCTTACAAGCAATCTTGTAATGTGTTTCAGGACTACCGTCTGCGTAGGGCAGTTACGATTAAATCTTGCGATCCCTACGGTCTTGGACATCTACTTAATTTTAAGTAGCCCAAATTCAGGTAATCCGAGAAACCGGATTACCTGAGAATCTCTTAGTTGTTCACGCTTGCAGTATCAACGCGAACACCCAAACCCATAGTACTGGATACAGCAACTTTTTTCAGGTACTGCCCTTTAGCAGCAGCAGGCTTGGCTTTAACGACAGCATCCAACAATGCATTGAAGTTTTCTTTCAAGTCAGCTTCAGCGAAAGAAGCACGACCGATAGTTGCGTGAACGATACCGGCTTTATCTGTGCGGTATTGTACTTGACCTGCTTTTGCATTTTTAACTGCTTCAGCAACGTTAGGAGTAACCGTACCTACTTTAGGGTTCGGCATCAGGCCACGAGGACCCAAGATAGTACCCAACTGACCAACAATACGCATTGCATCAGGAGAAGCAATAACAACGTCAAAGTTCAGATTACCAGCTTTGATTTCAGCTGCTAAATCTTCAAAACCGACAATATCTGCACCGGCTTCTTTAGCAGCATCTGCATTTGCACCTTGAGTAAATACAGCCACACGGGTTGTTTTACCGGTACCTTTAGGCAGAACGACCGAACCACGGATAACTTGGTCAGATTTACGAGGGTCAACACCCAAATTGAAAGACACGTCGACAGACTCGTCAAATTTAGCAGTAGCAGCTTTTTTAACCAAAGCAATTGCTTCGTCGATTGCGTACAGTTTGTTAGCTTCAACAGAAGAGCGCAGAGCTTTCAAGCGTTTAGATACTTTAGCCATTATACAACACCCTCCACATCCAAGCCCATCGAGCGAGCAGAACCTGCAATAGTGCGGACAGCCGCATCCAAATCAGCAGCGGTCAAGTCAGGTTCTTTAGTTTTAGCAATTTCTTCCAACTGAGCGCGAGTCAGTTTACCCACTTTATTAGTCAGAGGATTAGAACTGCCTTTTTGCAAACCGGCAGCTTTTTTCAACAAGATAGAAGCTGGCGGGGTTTTCATCACAAAAGTGAATGATTTATCCGCAAATGCAGTAATAACAACCGGAATCGGCAAACCAGGCTCCATACCTTGGGTTGCAGCATTAAATGCCTTACAGAATTCCATGATATTCAAACCACGTTGACCCAAAGCAGGACCAACTGGAGGAGATGGATTGGCTTTACCTGCAGGAATTTGCAGTTTGATGTAGCCGATAATTTTCTTTGCCACTTAAGGACTCCTAAAAACGGGTATAACGCGGAACCATTTCCGCTCCCCAAATTAATTTTTAATTTTATCGTTTTAATACTTATTTTTCAAGTATAAAATTAGTTAATCTTCTCAACCTGCCCAAACTCTAGCTCGACAGGTGTTTCACGGCCAAATATCTGAACAGACACGCGCAACTTGTTCCGCTCATAATTAACTTCATCAACAACACCATTAAAATCAGCAAACGGCCCCTCATTCACACGTATCTGCTGACCGACTTCAAACTCAACTTTTGGTTTAGGCTTCTCAGCTCCTGTTTGAACCTGTTGCAAAATAATTTCAGCTTCTCTTTGACTGATAGGCATGGGTTTATTGGCCGTCCCTCCAATAAACCCGGAAACACGGGGTGTACTCTTTACAAGATACCAAGAGTCATCTGTCATTTCCATTTCCACCAATACATACCCCGGATATGACTTCCTTTCACTAATAGTCTTACGACCATTACGAATATCAACAACTTTCTCTACAGGCACCAAGATTTGTCCGAAATAATCTCCCATCTCTTCACGGGCAATTCGCTCTTCCAATGTTCGTTGGACATTCTTCTCAAACCCCGAATACGCCTGTACAACATACCATTTTTTCGACATCTCAACCTTCCCTTCTCAGCAATACATCAAAAAATAACCATGAAATTGCCGTATCTGCCGCATAGATGAATATGGAAAGCACAGCAACAAACACTATAACAAATACAGTCATTCTGACAGCATCCTCACGCTTAGGCCAAACCACCTTTTTGAATTCGGACCAAGAGTTTGAGAAATATGCAAAAAAACCTTCCTTACTGGGATTAGATGCAGATTCTTTACCTTGAACAACCGGCTGATCCACTTTAACGTTCTTTTTTTCAGGCGTATGCTCTGTCATATTATTTATCCATCATAGCATCTGTCTATTCTCAATCCATGCAAATGGCAAGAGAGTTTACTAAATAACAAATACAAAAAAATTAACCGACACAAGGCCGGTTAATTTTTTATTTGGCAGGCCAAGAGGGTCTCGAACCCCCAACCCTCGGTTTTGGAGACCGATACTCTACCAATTGAGCTATTGGCCTCTAAACTTAAGCGATAACAGAAGAAACCACGCCTGCACCC
>AEPI01000108.1 GCA_000193795.2 Neisseria lactamica NS19
ATTCCATTATACAATATTTTTTAAATTTTTACTCGACTTCGGCTTTTTATAGTGGATTAACAAAAATCAGGACAAGGCAACGAAGCCGCAGACAGTACAAATAGTACGGAACCGATTCACTTGGTGCTTCAGCACCTTAGAGAATCGTTCTCTTTGAGCTAAGGCGAGGCAACGCAGTACTGGTTTTTGTTAATCCACTATATCGTTCCTGCCTGTCCGGCTTTGCCCCGTGGCTTTTGTTGCCGCCTGTTTGTGCCGGTGTGCTAAAATTTTCCGTTTCCGCGTATTGTGTTTTCCGCCGCCGGGCGGTTTGTTTGCGAATCGGACGAGAATTTATGCCTTCTGCCCATTATCCTGAGATGAACGAAAAACTGATGGCGGTCCTGATGGCGATGCTGGTCGCGCTGATGCCGTTTTCCATCGATGCCTACCTGCCGGCGATTCCCGAAATGGCGCAATCGCTGGGTGCGGATGTCCACCGTATTGAGCAGAGCCTGAGTTTGTTTATGTTCGGCACGGCGTTCGGACAGGTAGTCGGCGGTTCGGTGTCCGACATCAAAGGGCGCAAACCCGTCGCCCTGACCGGTCTGATTGTATATTGCCTTGCCGTTGCCGCCATCACATTTGCCTCAAGTGCCGAACAGCTCCTCAATCTACGCATCGTGCAGGCATTCGGCGCGGGTATGACCGTCGTCATCGTCGGCGCAATGGTGCGCGATTATTATTCCGGACGAAAAGCCGCGCAGATGTTCGCCCTCATCGGCATCATTCTGATGGTTGTGCCGCTTGTCGCACCCATGGTCGGCGCGGGATTGCAGGACTTGGGCGGCTGGCGGGCGATTTTCGTTTTTCTGGCGGCTTATTCGCTGGTGTTGTTCGGTTTGGTGCAATATTTCCTGCCCAAGCCCGCCGCCGGCGGCAAAATCGGCAGGGACGTGTTCGGACTGGCGGCGGGGCGGTTCAAACGTGTGTTGAAAACACGCGCCGCTATGGGTTATCTGTTTTTCCAAGCATTCAGTTTCGGCTCGATGTTTGCTTTTTTGACCGAATCGTCCTTCGTGTACCAACAGCTTTACCGCGTTACGCCGCACCAATACGCTTGGGCGTTCGCGCTCAACATCATCACGATGATGTTTTTCAACCGTATTACCGCGTGGCGGCTCAAAACCGGCGCGCATCCGCAAAGCATCCTGCTGTGGGGGATCGTCGTCCAGTTTGCCGCCAACCTGTCCCAACTCGCCGCCGTGCTGTTTTGGGGGCTGCCGCCGTTTTGGCTGCTGGTTGCGTGCGTGATGTTTTCGGTCGGCACGCAGGGCTTGGTCGGCGCGAACACGCAGGCGTGCTTTATGTCTTATTTTAAGGAGGAGGGCGGCAGTGCAAATGCCGTGTTGGGCGTGTTCCAATCCTTAATCGGCGCGGGGGTGGGTATGGCGGCGACCTTCTTGCACGACGGTTCGGCAACTGTGATGGCGGCAACCATGACCGCGTCCACCTCTTGCGGCATTGCGCTTCTGTGGCTCTGCTCGCATCGTGCGTGGAAAGAAAACGGACAAAGCGAATACCTTTAACGGAAAATGCCGTCTGAAACCGCTTCAGACGGCATTTGATGTTAGAATGCACGGCAAACTACCGTTCAGGCGAAATTATGTCCCAAACTATCGACGAACTCCTCCTTCCCCACCGCAACGCCATCGACAGCATCGATGCGGAAATCCTGCGCCTGCTCAACGAACGCGCGCAACACGCACACGCCATCGGCGAACTGAAAGGCACGGGCGCGGTGTACCGCCCGGAGCGCGAGGTTGCCGTGTTGCGCCGCATTCAGGATTTGAACAAAGGCCCGCTGCCCGACGAATCCGTCGCCCGCCTGTTCAGGGAGGTGATGAGCGAGTGCCTCGCCGTCGAACGTCCGCTGACCATCGCCTATCTGGGGCCGCAGGGCACGTTTACCCAACAGGCGGCAATCAAGCATTTCGGACACGCCGCCCGCACGATGGCGTGTCCGACCATAGACGACTGCTTCAAACAGGTTGAAACGCGTCAGGCGGATTATCTGGTCGCCCCCGTGGAAAATTCGACCGAAGGCTCGGTCGGCCGCACGTTGGACCTGCTTGCCGTTACCGCGTTGCAGGCCTGCGGCGAAGTCGTCTTACGCATACACCACAACCTTCTGCGTAAAAACAGCAGCAGTACCGAAGGCATCACCAAAGTATTTTCGCACGCACAGGCGTTGGCGCAGTGCAACGATTGGCTGGGCAGACACCTTCCCAACGCCGAGAGGGTGGCGGTCTCCAGCAATGCCGAAGCCGCGCGGCTGGTTGCCGAATCGGAAGACGGTACGGTTGCCGCCATCGCCGGACGCACGGCGGCGGAAATCTACGGACTCAGCCCCGTTGCCGAGTGCATTGAGGATGAGACGAACAACACCACGCGTTTCCTGGTTATGGGTCATCATGAAACCGGTGCCGGCGGCAGCGACAAAACCTCGTTGGTCGTTTCCGCACCCAACCGGGCAGGCGCGGTTGCCTCGCTGCTGCAGCCTTTGACCGAATCAGGCATTTCTATGACCAAATTTGAAAGCCGCCCGAGCAAATCCGTTTTGTGGGAATACCTGTTCTTTATCGATATCGAGGGACACCGGACGGATGACAAGGTTCAGACGGCATTAAAACAGTTGGGCGGGCGCGCTTCGTTCGTCAAAATCATCGGTTCGTATCCGACTGCCGTTTTGTAGTTGCGGCAGCGTTCAGACGGCATTTCCACAACGATTATGTCCGAATACCGAGTCAACCACGAACCCGTTTTTATGCTGGCATCTTCGCCTTGGCGCGAAAGCAGCCTGTGGGTTGAAGCATTCAGCCGCCGTTACGGGCGTGTGGCTTTGCTGGCGCGGAGCGCGCGCAAACGGCAGAGCGAGCTGCGCGGCGTATTGGTGCCGTTCGTCCCCGTCAGCGTGTCGTGGTACGGCAGTCAGGAACTCAAAACCCTTCACCGCGCCGAATGGGTCGGCGGTTGGCGGCAGCCTCAGGGCAGGGCGTTGTTTGGCGGATTGTATGTGAACGAGCTGGTTTTGAAACTGACCGCCCGCGAAGATCCGATGCCCGAGTTATACGACGCATTGGCGGAAGTCATGGAGGCAGTCTGCTGCAAAGCCGCTTATATCGGCGACTTGCGCCGTTTTGAGTGGCGGCTGCTGAACCTGTTGGGCGTTGCCCCCGATTTGAACCGCGACGGGGACGGCGGAACGATTGCGGCAGGCGGCACATACCTTGTCCGCCCGGAAACAGCCGTCTTCCCCGTCGGAAAAGGATTTGCCGTACCGCCGCACGCCGCCGGCGTTGCCGCCCCGGGGCAGAGCCTGATTGATTTGCGGGCGGGCAGCTTCGGCAGCGGGCAAAGCCTTCAGGACGCATTGAAAATCACACGGCTTTTTATCCGCCACCTGTTGCCCGAGGGGCTGAAATCGCGGCAGGTATTGGAACAGATACGGCAGTTTGACCGCAAAGAAACCGCCCGGGAAACCGTCCCGACTTCGGACGGCACGGCTTCAAATGCCGTCTGAAGGCAGAAATAAAAGGAAAGATTATGCTTTTAGGTGTCAACATCGACCACATCGCCACCGTCCGCAACGCGCGCGGCACGACTTATCCCAGCCCCGTGGAGGCGGCACTGGTTGCCGAAACGCACGGTGCGGACCTGATTACCATGCACCTGCGCGAAGACCGCCGCCATATCAAAGACGCGGACGTGTTCGCCGTCAAAAATGCCATCCGCACGCGCCTGAACCTTGAAATGGCACTGACCGAAGAAATGTTGGAAAACGCACTCAAAGTCATGCCGCAAGACGTGTGCATCGTGCCTGAAAAACGTCAGGAAATCACGACCGAAGGCGGTTTGGACGTATTGGCGCAACAAGAAAAAATCGCCGGGTTCACCAAAATCCTGACCGACGCGGGCATCCGCGTTTCGCTCTTTATCGATGCCGACGACAGGCAAATCCAAGCCGCCCATGATGTCGGCGCGCCCGTTATCGAGCTGCACACCGGCGCATACGCCGACGCGCACAACCGCGCCGAACAAATCCGGCAGTTCGAGCGCATCCAAAACGGCGCGCATTTCGCCGGCGATTTGGGCTTGGTCGTCAACGCCGGACACGGTCTGACCATACACAACGTTACCCCCGTCGCACAAATCCTCGCCATCCGCGAGCTGAACATCGGACATTCGTTGATTTCGCAGGCACTTTTCCTCGGATTGCCCGAGGCCGTGCGCCAGATGAAAGAAACCATGTTCCGTGCAAGAATGCTGCCGTAAGGGCAGGCAAACCGTTTCAGACGGCATTTCACGACAAAGGAGCGCAAATATGATTTACGGCGTAGGCACAGACATCGTTTCCCTCAAGCGCATCATCCGCTTAAACAAAAAATTCGGACAGGCGTTTGCCGAACGCATCCTTACTCCGGAAGAGCTGCTTGAATTTCCGCAGGCGGGCAAGCCCGTCAACTATCTTGCCAAACGCTTTGCCGCCAAAGAAGCCTTTGCCAAAGCCGTCGGTACGGGCATACGCGGCGCGGTTTCCTTCCGCAACATCGGCATCGGGCACGACGCATTGGGCAAACCCGAATTTTTCTATGCCCCCGCCCTGTCCAAATGGCTGGAGGAACAAGGCATACACCGCGTTAATTTAAGTATGGCGGATGAAGGCGATACGGTATTGGCGTTTGCCGTTGCCGAAAAATAAGGCGGCAGCCGACGGGCCGGATTGACCGTTCCGGCCTTTTCTAATGTTCAGAGAAACCTTTCCCATCTTTCCTATGACCCGAGATACCCGCCCCCTTATCCGCGTCGTTGCCGGCATCCTGCTCAACCGGGACGGCGACTACCTGCTCAGCTCGCGCCCCGAAGGCAAACCCTATGCCGGATATTGGGAATTTGCCGGCGGCAAGGTCGAAGCGGGCGAAACCGACTTCCAAGCCCTGCAACGCGAGTTTGAAGAAGAACTCGGCATCCGCATCCTCTCCGCCACGCCTTGGCTGACCAAAATCCATTCCTACGAACACGCGCATGTCTGCCTGAAATTCTTATGGGTCAACCCCGACCAATGGACGGGCGAACCGCAATCCCGCGAAGGGCAGGAATGGTCTTGGCAGAAGGCGGGTGATTTTACCGTTGCCCCCATGCTGCCCGCCAACGGCGCGCTTTTGCGTTCGCTGTCCGTCCCGCGCCGTTTGTACGGCAGCCTGACAACGGGTTTGCACGGTGAAAACAGTATGGGCGCGTACCGCGTCCTGCCTTTGGGTTCTGCAGAGGGAAGCGGTGCGAACGTTTTGATGGAGGCGGCGCAATGGCAGGACAGACCCGAACACGCCGGCAGCGTGTGGATGATGGTGCAGACCCGCGAACAATGGCGGCAGGCGCAGGAAAAGGGCGCGGATGTGGTCGTCTGGCGGGTTGATAATGCCGCACAAGCCGCAGCGGCGGACGAAGTGTTGAAGCACGGCGTATCCGTGCCGCTGGTCGTTGCTGCCGACGTTCAGACGGCATCGCGTTGCGGCGGGCAATGGCTGGCGGCGGGCGCACACGCCGTGTTGGCCGATGAAAAAATGGGGAACGGAAATGGCTAAAAACCGCAAATTACTGCTTGCCGCACTGCTGCTGATTGCCTTTGCCGCCTTCAAGCTCGTTTTGTTGCAATGGTGGCAGGCGCAGCAGCCGCAAGCCGTGGCGGCGCAATGCGATTTGACCGAAGGTTGCACGCTGCCGGACGGAAGCCGCGTCCGCGCCGTCGCCGTTTCAACGAAAGAACCGTTCGATATTGATATCGAACACGCGCCCATCGGCACGGAACAGGTCAGCATCAGCTTCAGTATGAAAAATATGGATATGGGGTTCAACCGCTATATGTTCGAGCGGCAACCGTCGGGGACTTGGCAGGCAGTACGCATCCGCCTGCCCGTCTGTGTCGAAGGCAGGCGCGATTTTACGGCGGACATTACAATCGGCAGTCGGACATTTCAGACGGCATTTACCGCCGAATAAACCTTTCAATCCGCCATTGCCGGAACATCCGTCCGGAAAGGACACGCTATGAATACTTTATATACACTTTTCGCCACCTGCCCGCGCGGCTTGGAAACCGTTTTATCTCAAGAACTCGGAAGCCTCGGCTGTACCGATGTTCAAGCATTTGACGGCGGCGTTTCCTGCCGGGGCGGTTTGGAACAGGTTTACGCCGCCAACCTGCACTCGCGTACCGCCGGCCGCATCCTGCTGCGCCTGACCAAAGGCACATACCGCAATGAGCGCGACATTTACAAACTCGCCAAAAACATTAATTGGTTTAATTGGTTTGCCTTGCAGCAGACGTTCAAAGTCAAAGTCGAGGCAAAGCGTGCCAACGTCAAAAGCCTCCAATTTGTCGGTCTGACCGTCAAAGATGCCGTCTGCGACGCTTTCCGCGACATTTACGACGCACGTCCGAGCGTGGACAAAGCCGCGCCCGATGTCCGCATCCACGCCTTTTTGAACGAACGCAATGTCGAAATCTTCATCGACACTTCGGGCGAAGCCCTGTTCAAACGCGGCTACCGGCTGGATACCGGCGAAGCCCCATTGCGCGAAAACCTTGCCGCCGGATTGCTGCTCTCGGCAGGTTACGACGGCACGCAGCCGTTTCAAGATCCGTTTTGCGGCAGCGGCACGATTGCTATCGAAGCCGCTTGGATTGCCGCCGGCCGCGCACCGGGTATGATGCGCCGTTTCGCTTTTGAAAAACTGCAAAATTTCGATAAAACGCTGTGGGCGGATTTGCGCCGCCGCGCCGAAGCGCAAACCCGCCCCGTCCGCGCCCCGATTGCAGGCAGCGACAACGACCGCCGCATCGTTCAGACGGCATTGGACAACGCACGCAGTGCAGGGGTGGACGACATCGTTTCCTTCAGCGTTGCCGACGCGCAGTCCGTCCGTCCGAACGGCGAAAACGGCATTATGGTGTCCAATCCGCCCTACGGCGTGCGCCTTGAGGAAGTCCGCGCCTTGCAGGCACTTTATCCGCAGCTGGGGACGTGGTTGAAGAAGCATTATGCCGGCTGGCGGGTCGGCATGTTTACCGGCGACCGGGAAATGCCCAAATTCATGCGCCTGTCGCCAAAACGCAAAATCCCGCTTTATAACGGCAATATCGACTGCCGCCTGTTTCTGATTGATATGGTGGAAGGGTCGAACCGTTGAGGAAAGTTTAGAAAAATGCCGTCTGAAAAATGTTCAGACGGCATTTTTTTGAATCAGCCCCGTTTAAATACGGAAGTGTTGATGTAGCGTTGGACACCCGAGGCAATGGATTGGGCGCACTGCCGGCGGAAGGATTCGCTGCCCAGCAGCTTCTCTTCGGAAGGGTTGGACAGGAAGGCGGTTTCGACCAGGATAGACGGCATATCGGGTGCGCGCAAAACGGCGAAATTGGCTTCGTCCACCCTGCCTTTGTGCAAGTGGTTGAGCCTGCCCAATTCTTCAAGCACCAGGTTGCCGAGTTTGCGGCTGTCCCGCAGTGTGGCGGTTTGCGTCATGTCGAGCAGGGCGGTATCGACATTGCGGTTGCCGCTGGTCGGTACGCCGCCGACCGCGTCGGCATTATTTTGGGTTTGTTCCAAGAATTTGGCGGCGGAGCTGGTCGCGCCTTTGGTGTTCAACATATAAACCCCTGTGCCGCGTGCGGAGGGGCTGGTGAAGGCATCGGCGTGGATGGAGACAAATACGTCCGCCCGCCGTGCCCGCCCTTTGGCGACACGCACGCCCAAAGGGATGAACACGTCTTCGTTGCGCGTCATAAAGACGTTGTAACCCAATGCTTCCAACTGTTTTTTGGTTTCGCGGGCGATGGAGAGGACGACGTGTTTTTCCTGCAAGCCTCCGGGGCTGACGGCGCCGGGGTCTTCGCCGCCGTGTCCCGGATCGATCATAATGACGGGTCTGCGTCCGTTTCTGCCGCGCCCGGGTTGGGGCGTGGTGTTTTGGGCGAGGTCGGCTTCCGGAGAGCCGCGCCGGGTTTTGTTCAGGCTGCCGTTAAGCAGCGCCATCATCGGATCGTCGGCATCCATCCCTTGCGGATAGAGGTCGACGACGAGGCGGTTTTTAAAGCCGCCGACGGGAGGGAGGGAAAAAACTTGCGCGTAGGAAGGCTGTTTCAAATCGATGACGAGGCGGACGGTGGTCGGTGTGTTCTGACCCGCGCGTATGCTGCGGATAAAGGGGTCGTCCGCCGCCACTTTTTGGGAAAGTCCGTGCAATACGGTATTGATGTTCGCGTTTTGTATATCGACGACCAGCCTGCCCGGGTTGTCGAGCGTGAAGTGCTGGTATTTGATCGCGGTTGTGCTTTCCAGCGTCAGGCGGGTGTAGGTGTGCGACGGCCATATCCGTGCGGCGGTAAACTGCGGGGCGCGTACCGTTTTGGCAACGGCGGATGCGATGGGGCTTAGGGCGAACAGTGTGCCGGCGGTGCGGCGGATGATTTGTCTTCGTGTCAGTTTGGTCATAGCGGCAGGCTTTCACGTCCTCGTTCGGTATGGGCGGCCAGCAGGCATTTCCTGCCGCCGCCGTCGTGTGTCAATGTTGCGGTGATGTCGGCGGGCGGCGTAAATTCGCCACCCTGTTGCGGCCATTCGATCAGGCAGACGCTGTTTGCGGAAAACAGTTCGTCCAATCCGGCATCTTCCCATTCTTCGGGCGTGGCGAAGCGGTAGAGGTCGAAATGATGCAGGGTGAAGCGTTCCAGCGGATAGGATTCGACGATGGCGTAAGTCGGGCTTTTGACTGCGCCCCGATGACCCAATCCGCGCAGGATGCCGCGTGTCAGCGTGGTTTTCCCCGCGCCCAAGTCTCCCTCGAGATAAATGACCAGCGGCGCGTTTAAACGGGAAGACCACGCCGCACCAAAATCGAGTGTGGCGGCTTCGTCGGCAAGGAATCGGGAAACGGGGGGGGAATCAAACATAGGGGCTTTAAAACTTTTATGTGGCGGATCGGAGAGGGCGGCCGGCAAACCGTGCGCCCGGCGGGCCGGATGCGGCATTGCCGTACATTATAACAGCCAAATCCGTATCCTGCTTTCAGACGGCAATGGCTGTCAAGAAAAAGCGGCGCGTGTACAATACGCGGATTGTATGTTTGGGACGGATTGGAAAAAGGATGGAAAATATCGGCAGGCAGCGACCCATCGGCGTTTTTGACTCGGGAATCGGCGGTTTGACCAATGTGCGCGCGCTGATGGAGCGGCTGCCGATGGAAAACATCATTTATTTCGGCGACACGGCGCGTGTGCCTTATGGGACAAAATCCAAAGCGACCATTGAAAATTTTTCTATGCAAATAGTTGATTTTTTATTGGAACACGATGTCAAAGCGATGGTTGTCGCGTGTAATACCATTGCGGCGGTAGCGGGGCAGAAAATCCGTCAAAAGACAGGCAATATGCCCGTGTTGGACGTGATTTCCGCCGGCGCGAAAGCCGCGCTGGCAACGACGCGCAACAACAAAATCGGCATTATCGCCACCAATACCACAGTCAACAGCAACGCCTATGCGCGCGCCATCCATAGGAGCAACCCCGACACGCTCGTCCGCACGCAGGCCGCGCCGCTGCTCGTCCCTTTGGTGGAGGAAGGTTGGTTGGAACACGAAGTTACCCGCCTGACCGTATGCGAATACCTCAAACCACTGCTTGCAGACGGCATCGATACGCTGGTATTGGGCTGCACGCACTTTCCCTTGCTCAAACCGTTAATCGGCAGGGAGGCGGGCAATGTCGCGTTGGTTGATTCTGCAATTACGACGGCTGAAGAAACCGCACGCGTCCTTGCGCAGGAAGGATTGCTCAATACCGACGACAATAATCCCGACTATCGTTTTTATGTCAGCGATATTCCTTTGAAATTCAGAACGATAGGCGAGCGTTTTCTGGGCAGGACAATGGAGCAGATTGAAATGGTGTCTTTGGGTTAAAACGATGACGGAAAGCTGCCCGAGATTACAGAAACCTAAAATCCCGTCATTCCCGCGCAGGCGGGAATCTAGACCGTTCGGTTTCAGC
>AEPI01000107.1 GCA_000193795.2 Neisseria lactamica NS19
TCGTCCTGTGTGTCGAAACATCTGCATTTCTTTCTGAAACAGTGGTATTTAAAGCAGAGAACCGGATGGCAGACCGATGCCGTCCGGGCGCAAAAGCGCGGCACGGTGCGGCAGGGGCGCGCACGCGCGTGTCGGGGAAAGGAAAACAGGGAAAGGAGGCGGGCTGAAACCCTGCCTGAAGAAAAGGCGGGTTTGAGGGGCGGAAAAAGGGGGATGTGCCGCGCGGAAAGTGTGCGCGCCGGCAGAAAGGAGGTTATAA
>AEPI01000106.1 GCA_000193795.2 Neisseria lactamica NS19
TGTGCGTTGAAACATAACTAATGTTTTTCAAAAACTGTAAGAGATAACTGCGCATTATACCACGCTTTACCGGACAGTATTTGGGAAATGAAGATGCCGTCTGAAGCCCGTGCCTTTCAGACGGCATCTTCTTACATACTTTCAGTTATCCTGTTGCGCAACCACCTTGCCGCCGGGGCAATTTCGCCCGCCGACAGCCCTGCCGCAATGCCTGCCGATTCTTTTATAACATCCGCCGCCGCGCCGTGCAGCCACGCGCCCGCGCAGGCGGCTTCAAAAACCGGCACGCCCTGTGCGAGCAGACTGCCGATGATGCCGCCCAACACATCTCCGCTTCCCGCCGTTGCCAATCCCGCGTTGCCGCTTTCGTTGACATAGATTTCCGTATCGGGCGCGGCAACCAACGTCCGATGTCCTTTCAAGACGACGGTTGCACCGAATGTGTTGCCGATTGCCCTGACTGCTGCCGCCCTGTCTACCTGAATCTGTGTAACCGTCGTTCCAAGCAGGCGCGCCGCTTCGGCAGGGTGAGGCGTTAAAATCAGGTTTTTACACCCCCGCGCCATGCTTCGGATTTCAGCATCGGCTGATAATATGTTCAACGCGTCCGCATCCAAAACGACGGCTTCGTCTCCGCTTCGCGCCAGTACTGCCGCCACCGTTTCCGCTGCCGCCTTATCCGTACCCAATCCGCAACCCGCCGTCCAAGCGTTTATGCCTTGACGCTTGGTCAAACTGACCGCCGTGTCCAGCATAATCTCGGGAAAACCGGCGATGACGGCGAAAGGCAGCGTATCCTGATTAAAACCTGCCCACACCTTGCCGCAGCCGAGATACATTGCCGCCGATGCCGCCAATATGGGCGCGCCGCTCATACCCGCAGCTCCGCCGACAACCGCCAGCGTGCCGAAAATGCCTTTGTGCGCATCTTCTGCACGGGCTTTGAAAACATGGGGAAAACGCAATGCCGTCTGAAGCATCCGGCGGCGGCTTTCGCCTGAAAGATGAAAAACGGGAAACATCGCCCCCTCCAATCGGTTAAAATTAAGGATCGAAAACAAACCGATTCTACCGCCGGAAACCGATTATGAAAAACAAAACCAAAGTCTGGGATCTCCCCACCCGCCTTTTCCACTGGCTGCTTGCCGCATCCCTGCCCTTTATGTGGTATAGCGCGAAAGCCGGCGGCGATATGCTGCAATGGCACACGCGCATCGGGCTGCTCATCCTTTTCCTGCTCGTATTCCGCATCTGCTGGGGCATTTGGGGCAGCGATACCGCCCGTTTTTCCCGTTTTGTCCGCGGATGGGCGGGTATCAGGGAGTATATGAAAAACGGTATTCCCGAACACATCCAACCCGGACACAACCCTTTGGGCGCACTGATGGTTGTTGCGCTCCTGGCCGCCGTGTCGTTCCAAGTCGGCACCGGGCTTTTTGCCGCCGATGAAAACACCTTCAGCACCAACGGCTACCTCAACCATTTGCTTTCCGAACATACGGGCAGCCTGATGAGGAAAATCCACCTTAACTTTTTTAACCTGCTCGCCGTTTTTTCCGCCATCCATATTGCCGCCGTCGCCGCATACCGCATATTCAAAAAGAAAAACCTCGTCCTCCCGATGATAACCGGCTTCAAATATATCGAAGGCAAAACTGCCATACGCTTTGCCGGCAAAGCCGCGCTTGCCGCCGCATTATCGCTTGCCGCACTTGCCGTATCCGCCGTTTTATTCCTTTCCTGAAATTTGGACATTATGCCGTCTGAAGCCCTTTTGCCTTTCAGACGGCATTTTTCCGCACCGATAAAACGCCGCCCTCCTTCCGCAACGTTCACGCAACATCAATACTTGGTATAAAATACTTTCTTTTTCCATTTCAAAACACAACAAAAATGCCGTCTGAAAGCCTTTTGCCGTTCAGACGGCATAGCAGACAAGGAAACACACTATGCTGGACTACCGCTCCAAAACCTCCACCCACGGCCGCAATATGGCGGGCGCACGCGCATTGTGGCGCGCCACCGGCGTGATGGAAACCGACTTCGGCAAGCCCATCATCGCCGTTGCCAACTCTTTCACCCAATTCGTGCCCGGCCACGTCCACCTGCACAATATGGGCCAGCTGGTTGCCCGCGAGATCGAAAAAGCCGGCGCAATCGCCAAAGAATTCAACACCATCGCCATCGACGACGGCATCGCTATGGGACACAGCGGTATGCTCTATTCCCTGCCCAGCCGCGATTTGATTGCCGACTCCATCGAATACATGGTCAACGCCCACTGCGCCGACGCGCTGGTGTGCATTTCCAACTGCGACAAAATCACCCCCGGAATGCTGATTGCCGCCATGCGCCTGAACATCCCCACCATCTTCGTTTCCGGCGGGCCGATGGAGGCCGGCAAAGTCATCGGCGTGGCAAACATCCAACCCGAACGCCGTTTGGACCTGATTGACGCGATGATTGAATCGGCAGACGACAATGTCAGCAACCGGCAAGTCGAAGAAGTCGAGCAAAACGCCTGCCCGACCTGCGGTTCGTGTTCGGGTATGTTTACGGCAAACTCGATGAACTGCCTGACCGAAGCACTCGGTTTGTCCCTGCCCGGCAACGGTTCGTATTTGGCGACCCACGCCGGCCGCAAAGAATTGTTCCTCGAAGCCGGCCGCATGATTGTCGAAATCACCAAACGCTATTACGAGCAAAACGACGAAACCGTGCTGCCGCGCAGCATCGCCACCAAAAAAGCGTTTGAAAACGCTATGACGATGGACATTGCGATGGGCGGCAGCACCAACACTATTTTGCATTTGCTCGCCGTCGCCAACGAAGCCGGCGTGGATTTCAAAATGGCCGACATCGACCGCTTAAGCCGCGTCGTGCCCTGCATCTGCAAAACCGCGCCCAACAACCACGACTACTATATGGAAGACGTGCACCGCGCAGGCGGCATCTTCGCCATCCTGAAAGAACTGGACAAAGCAGGCAAACTGCACACCGACGTGTACACCATCCACGCGCCGACATTGAAAGACGCGATTGAACAATGGGACGTAACCAATCCCGAAAACACCCGCGCCATCGAACGCTTCAAAGCCGCGCCCGGCGGCGTACGCACCACCCAGGCGTTCTCGCAAAACCGTATGTGGAAAACCCTCGACCTCGACCGCGAAAAAGGCTGTATCCGCGACGTGGCACATGCCTACTCGCAAGACGGCGGTTTGGCGGTCTTGTTCGGCAACATCGCCGAACGCGGCTGCGTGGTGAAAACCGCAGGCGTGGACGAGAGCATCCTCAAATTCACCGGCCGCGCCCGCGTGTTTGAAAGCCAGGAAGACGCAGTCGAAGGCATTTTGGGCAATCAAATCGTCGCCGGCGACATCGTCATCATCCGCTACGAAGGCCCGAAAGGCGGCCCGGGTATGCAGGAAATGCTGTATCCGACTTCCTACCTGAAATCCAAAGGCTTGGGCAAAGCCTGCGCCCTCTTGACGGACGGACGCTTCTCCGGCGGCACATCAGGTTTGTCCATCGGACACGCCTCACCCGAAGCGGCGGAAG
Organism: Neisseria lactamica NS19; assembly: GCA_000193795.2. Taxonomy (GTDB): domain Bacteria; phylum Pseudomonadota; class Gammaproteobacteria; order Burkholderiales; family Neisseriaceae; genus Neisseria; species Neisseria lactamica_A. The sequence goes on from AEPI01000106.1 coordinate 3,562, forward strand.
GCGGTGCAATCGGCTTGGTACACGAAGGCGATACCATCGAAATCGATATTCCCAACCGCAGCATCCGCCTTGCCATTTCCGATGAAGAACTTGCCGCACGCCGTGCCGAAATGGAAGCACGCGGCAGCAAAGCGTGGAAACCGGAAAACCGCGACCGCTACGTCTCCGCCGCCCTGCGTGCCTACGGCGCGATGGCGACTTCCGCCGACAAAGGCGCGGTGCGCGACGTATCGCAAATCGAAAGATAAGCCTCCCCCCCAAAAACGTGCGGCAAATGCCGTCTGAACAGTAAAGGTCTGATTATGGACAAATTTATCTGGGCGATGGCGGTATTTTCCGCAATTTTGGCCCTCGTTATCGGCAGCGGCTTTACCGCGCTCGAATATGTGAAAGAGCCGCTGCCGGCCGCCCCTTATGCCGTTTCCGCACCGCAAACCGCCGAAATCAAACCGGCGGCGCATCCTGCCGGAACGGAAGCCCCCGTACTGCCGATTGACGGCTCAAGCACCGCCTCCGTTTCAAGCACCGGCGATGCGGACGGACAGGACGCGCCTGATGAAAAAGCAGCCGATACCGTTTCCATCATCGGAGTGGGCGACATTATGCTCGGCAGCAATTATCCGGTCGATTACCTGCCCGACACCAATATCCTGAAAAATGTCGAATCCACATTACAAGACGCAGACATTACCGTCGGCAACCTTGAAGGCACGCTGTTTGACGAAGGCGGTACGCCGAAAAAATGTGCAAACCCCAAAATATGCTATGCGTTCCGAACCCCTTCCGCATACGGGCAATACCTTGCCGACGCGGGATTCGACTATCTCAGCCTCGCCAACAACCACAGCAACGACTTCGGCGCATACGGCATAGAAGCCACTGCCGCCAACCTTGACGAATTGAACATCAAATATTCGGGCATCGAAAACAAATTTGAAACCGCCATCCTGAAAAAGGACGGCGTGAGATACGGCTTCGTCTCCTTTGCCCCCAACCTTGCCGCCGTCAAACTGAACGATTATGCCAAAGTCAAAAAACTGATTCGGAAAACCAAGCAAAAAGCCGACATCGTCATTGTGATGTTCCACGGCGGCGCGGAAGGGAAACAGGCGGAACACCTGCCGTTCGATACCGAAATCTTCCATGGGGAAAACAGGGGCAACGTCGTCGAGTTTGCACGGCTTGCCGTCGATTCCGGCGCGGATGTCGTATTCGGTCAGGGGCCGCACGTTACACGCGCCGTCGAACTTTACCGCGACCGATTCATCTCCTACAGCGGCGGCAACTTTGCCACCTACGGCGCAATCAACACCTCCGGCATCAGCGGCATTGCGCCCATTTTCAAGATTATTACGGACAAACAGGGGAAATTTATTTCCGGAACCATCATCCCGATTACCCAAGCCGGCGACAAAATCCCCAAAATCGATCCCGGGAAAACCGTTATCGGGCGGATTATTTATCTGAACCGCAGCGACTTCCCCAACGGGAACGGACTGGATGTCTCGCCCGACGGCAGCATCACGCGCCGGTAAAAGATATTCAAAATAACGTCTGAAAGAAAATGCCGTCTGAAAGCCTTTTTCCCGGTTTCAGACGGCATCCTCGTTTCAGACGGCATTTTTTGCAATC
>AEPI01000105.1 GCA_000193795.2 Neisseria lactamica NS19
TCCGTCGGCCAGTTCGCGGTGGATCAGGTTGCCGAAGCGGTCGTAGTAATAGGTCGTGCCGTTGTAGGTTTTCAGGCGGTTGTCGGGGACGGCATCGAGGCCGTCTGAAAGG
>AEPI01000104.1 GCA_000193795.2 Neisseria lactamica NS19
ACCAAGACATTTAGGGGATTTCTCATGAGCACCTTCTTCCGGCAAACCGCCCAAGCCGTGATTGCCAAACACATCGACCGCTTCCCTCTATTGAAGTTGGATCAGGTGATTGATTGGCAACCGATCGAACAGTACCTGAATCGTCAAAAAACCCGTTACCTTCGAGACCACCGCGGCCATCCCGCCTATCCACTGCTGTCCATGTTCAAAGCCGTCCTGCCCGGACAATGGCACAGCCTCTCCGATCACGAACTCGAACACAGCCTCATCACCCGCATCGATTTCAACCTGTTTTGCCGTTTCGACGAACTGAGCATCCCCGATTACAGCACCTTATGCCGCTACCGCAAC
>AEPI01000103.1 GCA_000193795.2 Neisseria lactamica NS19
GGTGGCTGCCGTCCCAGACGAAGCGGGTTTCCTCTTCGAGGCCTCCGTCTTCTTTCAGACGGCCTTTGCCTATCCTTCTGCCCAAAGCATCGTAGCTGTACGCCCAAGTTTCTTTGCTGCCGTCTTTTTTGAAGATTTCGGCTTTAACCGGTTGGTCGTGCAGGTCGTAGAAATAGTTCTGCACTTCGCCGTCTGCCAGTTCGCGGTGGATGAGGTTGCCGAAGCGGTCGTAGTAATAGGTCGTGCCGTTGTAGGTTTTCAGGCGGTTGTCGGTGATGGGATTGAGGTCGGCTGTAAGCGGCGCGGTTGCTTTGCCCTCTCCCCGACCCTCTCCCACGGGAGAGGGGGCAGGGTACGGTTTGACCTTTTCCGTCGGGATGTCGAGG
>AEPI01000102.1 GCA_000193795.2 Neisseria lactamica NS19
ACCCTTGCCCGCGATAACGACACGGTTCAGGAAACCGTTTACCGATACGACCCGAACGGCAACCTCGTCCGCGCCGCCAACCGCCACAGCATCACCTGCTTCGACTACAACGAAAACGGCCAAATCATCGCCCGACACCAATGGAAAGTGCCTTCCAAAGAAGAGAACGCCCGAAACGGTTTGCCCGAAACCGACTGGCGCGATGCGCAGTACGATATGCTGTACCTGCCCGTTACCGAAACCGTCCGCTACCACTACGACTTCAACGGCAACCGCACCGCCACCGTCCTGCCCGACGGCAGACAGATCAACTACCTGTATTACGGCAGCAGCCACCTGCACCAAATCAGCCTCGACGGCGAAGTCGTCTCCGACATCGAACGCGACAAGCTGCACCGCGAAATCTTCCGCACACAGGGTAAACTCGCCGGCCGTTACGAACTCGA
>AEPI01000101.1 GCA_000193795.2 Neisseria lactamica NS19
ATCAATAATCCACTTTAATCCCCGAGGCTTTTTCCGCCCCGCCCGAACTGCCTTCCGGCTCGAACTGTAAGGGATACGGGTTGGGCTTTTCCAAATGCCGTCTGAAGCTCGTCAGGATTCTTTGGAAATGCCGTGAACAAATGTCGCCCGAACCTTTCCC
>AEPI01000100.1 GCA_000193795.2 Neisseria lactamica NS19
GGGCTTTCAAAACAATCTTTGAAAGGCAGAACAATGAACAAACCGTTTATCACTCAGGCGCAGTTGGCACTTTATAAATATCAGCCGTCAAGCAAGTATTACGGTCAATCGATGGCATTAATTGTTCAGAAAGAATTTGAAGAGTTTGTTAATAACGTAAAAGAGTACGATATTTTAGAGAGCTTCTCTTATTTCTTAAATAAGAGGGTCGCGCATAATATTTGGAAGATTTATTTTTCTGATGAATCTGTTATTTTTATAAGAAAATCAGAAGAGAATGGGAAAACTGTTCATGAATTCGTTTATCAAGAGTACACCGATAGTTCTGATTTTAATTCTATGTTCGAGTAATTCTTATTCTAAACCTGTAAGATTAGAAAAATCACAAATTAAATTTCAATCAAGTAATAATTTAAAATCAAGTGGTTTTAAATTAGATTCAAGTTCTAAGAGTTTTGCCAAATTCATAGAAGCGTCAAATGTTGAACACATCCCTACGGGCGCAAAAGCCCGAATCAACGCAAAGATAACCGCCAGCGTATCCCGCGCC
>AEPI01000099.1 GCA_000193795.2 Neisseria lactamica NS19
CGGTATCGTAGAGATAGCGGGTTTCGCGTCCGAGCGGGTCGCGTTCTACGGTAATGCGGCCGTAGCTGTCGCGTTCGCTGTCGCTGCGTTGTCCGTCGGCGTCGATGCGGTAGATAAGTTCGCGGTTTTCGTCGAAACCGTACACTTCCGTCCGTCCCAATGCGTCGGTAACGACGGTATGGTCTTTGCGGTAGTCGAACTTCCATTCTTCGCCGAGGTTGTTGCTGCTTTTGAGTACTTTGCCGTCGGTGTCGTAACGGTCGTATTCGTAGCGGGATACCAGTCCGTCGGGCTGGTTGTGTTCGACCATGATGTGGTTGCGGTAGGCAAAACCGCGCAGTTTTTTGCCGTCGCGTCCGTAAACGGCGGTCAAATCGCCATAGCCGTCGTAGTCGTAGCGCACCAGTTCCTTGCCGTTGAAGGTGACGGAGGTGAGGCGGTTGACGTAGAAACGTTCGTCTTCGGAAACGAAGACGTCCCGTTCTCCGGCCGGATCGAAGTCGGGATCGTTGTCGTGCAGACGGATGGAGGAGAATACGGGTTGGAAGTGTCGGCCGCTGCCGTCATAAATGCTGTGCGGCAGTCCGTTGTCGTCGTAGCAGAGGCGGATATGGCGGCCGTTGCGGTCGAGTTGTGCGACCAGTTGGTAAATGCCGCAGCCGGAATCGACTTCGGCGAACAGCAGCCGTGCACCGCCGTCGGGGG
>AEPI01000098.1 GCA_000193795.2 Neisseria lactamica NS19
AAATGCCGCAATCTCAAATCCCGTCATTCCTGCAAAACAGAAAATCAGAAACCGAAAATCCGTCATTCCCGCGTAGATGATATGTTGCCCGTCAACACAAAATAAAAAACAAAGTTGCAATATACTGATTTATATTGTTATTTTTATTTACGTTTATTTACGATATGCAAATGCACGGTTACACAAATATATTCGCATAACCGCTT
>AEPI01000097.1 GCA_000193795.2 Neisseria lactamica NS19
GATGGCTGCCGTCCCAAACGAAGCGGGTTTCCTCTTCCAGGCCTCCGTCTTCTTTCAGACGGCCTTTGCCTATCCTTCTGCCCAAAGCATCGTAGCTGTACGCCCAAGTTTCTTTGCTGCCGTCTTTTTTGAAGATTTCGGCTTTAACCGGTTGGTCGTGCAGGTCGTAGAAATAGTTCTGCACTTC
>AEPI01000096.1 GCA_000193795.2 Neisseria lactamica NS19
ACGGTACGGCCGCCTTCGCGAATCGCAAAGCGCAGGCCTTCTTCCATAGCGATAGGCGCAATCAGTTCTACAGTAATGGTTACGTTCTCACCCGGCATTACCATTTCTACGCCTTCTTCCAAAGTAACCGCACCGGTTACGTCGGTAGTCCGGAAGTAGAATTGCGGACGGTAGTTGGCGAAGAACGGGGTATGGCGGCCACCCTCTTCTTTGCTCAATACGTACACTTCTGCTTTGAATTTGGTGTGCGGAGTGATAGTTCCGGGTTTGACCAATACCTGGCCGCGTTCCACGTCTTCACGTTTGGTACCGCGCAGCAATACGCCTACGTTGTCACCGGCCTGACCTTCGTCCAGCAGTTTGCGGAACATTTCAACGCCGGTACAAGTGGTTTTTTGGGTTTCTTTCAGACCTACGATTTCAATCTCGTCGCCAACGTGGATGACACCGCGCTCTACACGGCCGGTTACTACGGTACCGCGACCGGAAATGGAGAACACATCTTCGATAGGCAACAAGAAAGGTTTGTCCACGGCACGCTCGGGAGTCGGGATGTAGCTGTCCAATGCAGCAGCCAATTCGAAGATTTTTTCTTCGTAAGCGGCGTCGCCTTCCAAGGCTTTCAGTGCGGAGCCTTGTACGATCGGGCAGTCGTCGCCCGGGAAGTCGTAGCTTGACAGCAAGTCACGGATTTCCATTTCAACCAGTTCCAACAGCTCGGCATCGTCAACCATGTCGCATTTGTTCATGAACACGATGATGTAAGGTACGCCTACTTGGCGGGCCAGCAGGATGTGTTCGCGGGTTTGCGGCATAGGACCGTCGGCGGCGGAACATACCAGGATTGCGCCGTCCATTTGGGCTGCGCCGGTAATCATGTTTTTAACGTAGTCGGCGTGGCCCGGGCAGTCTACGTGTGCGTAGTGGCGGGTTTCGGTTTCGTATTCTACGTGTGAGGTGTTAATGGTAATACCGCGGGCTTTTTCTTCGGGAGCATTGTCGATTTGGTCGTAAGCTTTTGCAGCACCGCCGAATTTTTTAGCCAAAATAGTAGTCAAAGCAGCAGTCAGGGTGGTTTTACCATGGTCAACGTGACCGATGGTGCCAACGTTTACGTGCGGTTTGCTACGTTCGAATTTTTCCTTAGCCATG
>AEPI01000095.1 GCA_000193795.2 Neisseria lactamica NS19
GAACTGGATTCCCGCCTGCGCGGGAATGACGGGGTTTTGAATTTCCATCTGCGCGGAAATGACGGCGGACAGATTATCGTTATTCCGGAAAATCCCTGTGATATGGAATAACCGGATTCCCGCTTTCGCGGAGAATAATGTGATGATGGAAAGTCATCATCGTGCGTCAAACCCGTGCGGCAACACCGGCAAAGCCGATGCCGTCTGAACGCTTCAGACGGCATCGGTACGGTCAATCAGAGATACGGTTGCAGGGTGCGCCGGAGGATGTCCGTATCAGTGATTTCGGTAATGACGGCTTCGCCCAGCCGGTTTAAACCGATAAAACGCATCACGCCGCCGCTGACTTTTTTATCGTGGCTCATATGTTCGAGCCATTTTTCAAATGCGAACACGGGCGGTGCGGACGGCAGTCCGGCGGCTTCAAATAAAGCGGCGAGCCGTGCGGTATCGCCGGCTGTTGTTTTGCCCAGTTGTTCGGACAAACGCGCCGCCAACACGCAGCCGGCGGCAACGGCTTCGCCGTGCAGCCATACGCCGTAACCCATTTGGGCTTCGACGGCGTGTCCGAAAGTGTGTCCGAGGTTGAGCCATGCGCGTATGCCCTGTTCGGTCTCGTCTTGGGCGACGATGTCTGCCTTCATCTGACAGCAGCGGTACACGGCTTGGGCGAGTTTTTCCCGATCGAGTACCATCAGTTCGGGCATATGCTGTTCCAGCCATTCAAAAAAACCGATGTCGCCGAGTGCGCCGTATTTGATGACTTCCGCCATACCGGCGGACAATTCGCGGACGGGCAGGGTGTGCAGCGTGTCCAAGTCGGCAAGCACCGCCTGCGGCTGGTAAAACGCGCCGATCATATTTTTGCCGAGCGGATGGTTGATGGCGGTTTTGCCGCCGACGGAGGAATCGACCTGGCTTAATAAAGTAGTGGGAATTTGAACAAATGGCGCGCCGCGTTGGTAAGTAGCCGCCGCAAAACCCGTCATATCGCCGATCACGCCGCCGCCCAGCGCGATTAATGTGGTTTTACGTTCGGCGCGGTGTTGCATCAGCCCGTCAAAAATAAGGTTGAGCGTCTGCCAGTTTTTGTAAGCCTCGCCGTCGGGCAGGATGATGCTGAAATGGGAGATGCCTGCCGCGTCCAATGCCGTCTGAAGCGTGTGGAGATAAAGCGGCGCGACGGTTTCGTTGGTAATGATGGCGGCACGCCTGCCGAGATGGGGACGGAGCAGGCTGCCCGCCTGACGCAGCAGCCCGTTGCCGATAAAGATGGGGTAGCTGTGGGACGGAGTGTGTACGGTCAGTG
>AEPI01000094.1 GCA_000193795.2 Neisseria lactamica NS19
GGGGCGATTTGGTAGAGGTCGTCTGAAAGTCGGTTTTCAGACGACCTCTATGTTAACTGCTAATAAGATTGTTAAAGAACAAATGGTTCAGACGACCTCAAAAAGTATTGAGGTCGTCTGAAAAACAGAAACCGCGTGCGTACGTACCGCACATACTCTACGTCAGAGCTGAAGGTTTTGTGCGGGCTACGGCTTGCTACGGCTTACTTGTGATTACCAGCTAGTAATAGGTCTATGCAAATTTACCCAAAATTTTAATAATGATTTTTCAAAAAAACGAAATTCGGACAGATCTTTTTCTACAACTAGACCTAATTCTTTGAAAAGATATTTAGATTTCGTTCTCTCAATAACATCATATTGACTTAATAACTTAGTAAGCCCTTTTTTTGATGATATATCTATTTCATTATAGTATATTGCAAGCTCTACTTTCTTATCATTGAAAATTGTAACCTCAGTTAACTTTTCATTATCAAACCTTAGTACAAAATTGTTTATCTCTATAATATTTTTTACCTTTGGGATTACATTGTTTGATATATCATATTTTCTTATAATATCTGATAGAGAACAATTTAATTCAAAATCGCCTATGCTCTTATAAGGAATAAATATTAATTTATCATGATTTAAAGTTGGGTTTTTAAGTTCACTTTTTTGAAAGTCTGAGTACTTTTTACCTTTATTATCATATAAATCTCTTATACTCTCATCGTAAATTAATATCTGCAGAAACAAATTATCCTTATAGTCAACATATAAAACTAAATTATATTTTGGAAAAATATAAAAATAATTTTCTTCATCCGAAACTTCTATTAGAGGATCCTCCTCTTCTAAGAATTTTTCAAGATTTAAAAAGTTAATAACTTTTCCATTTAAGCAAAATTCATCACAATTCCTCAAGGAAGATACAGTAATCAATTCTGAATCAGATTTTATCTTGTGTTTTCTATCAAACTCTAATGAATAATTAGGATTATTTAAAATAACATCATCAAAGTCAGCCTTTTTTTGACCCAATACAATTCCATCCAAAGAATTATTTAATATTTTCAACATTTTGTATATTTCCTTTTTAATCTACGACCTTCTGCCCTAGGTTCGTAGCTGTCTTGGTCGGCACTTTTAATCAGGTTACCTGCTTTGTCTTAGGCGTAGCGGCGGTTGAATACGGTGCAACAATCTATAAAAAAATGTTTCAGACGACCTTAATATCTTAGCCATCTGAAACACTTTGTCAAAGATATCAATACTATGATTTGCTAATAGTATCTATCCATTTATTTTCCAATAGCCATTTCTCAACGTCATATAAAAAATTAGGGTTAATTTTTTTAAGTATAGGAAATTGCTTTTCTTTTTTCTTTATGGTTTCAAAAAAATATCGATAAAACTCCTTGCCCAACATTTTTCTCTGTGCATTTATATCTTTTTTGATAGGTATAAAATCCTCCTCATAAACAACAATGTCAAACCCCAGTGCATTATAATTATCCTCTTTTGAATATCGAGATTTAGATTTCCAACCACTATCTTTTTCTAAACACCTAAAACATACTACCAAATCAAAAGGAAATTCAGTATATTTTTTTAAAATAGGCTGTAAACCATTCTCTATTTCACTATCTAACATACTAACTTTACTCCATTTTGGAGAATCACTTGTAGTCCGTATTTCCATATTCACCTCTTTATTTTATAAACAGAATAAAACTAATGCTTACATTTATTCCCTGCTGGTAGTTTGCCTCTTCTCTTAATATACTTAATAATTTTCAACCTTTCCCAACGTTGCATTACTTTTTTAGGTCCCTTCATGACTCTTATATATTTTAAATTATTTCTATCTAACCATTGTTGAGAATATCGGCGCTGAACACCATTAACAATATTTTTTGTCTCCCCAATTTTCCAAATATCTCCTTTTTTCAACCAAACCTTACCCACAGGCTCACGTTTACCCCATTCCATTACAGGATAAAAGCCATCTTTCCTTGCAACAAGATAATAAAGTTCTTTAAGTCCTAAAGGATCAATCCAACTCTGCGTATTGGGAGAAAATTGATAGAAATTTTCTCCTCCTACCAAACCTATCACATCTTGACTTACAAACCGTCCTGTTTCTGAATCGTAATAGCGCATCAGGTTGTAGTGCAGTCCGGTTTCTTCATCATAATACTGGTTTTGAAGTCTGAACGGTTGATGCACGTTCTGATAGACGCGTTCATCCTTTTTCAGACAGCCCCAGGCGGTGTATTCGCCGTACCATAAGAGATTGCCGTGGATGTCGGTCATCTCGCGCGGGATGCCGATTTGGTCGTTGTGGAAATAGGCGAGGTATTGTTTGCTGTCTTTGGCGTTGTCAAAGATTTGCGCCAGCGGTTCGTAGCTGTCTTGGTCGGTGTAGATATAGGTGTAGCTGCCTTTGTAGGTGTACTCCTGAAGTAACCGCGTTCCGTCCCAGACGAAGTGGGTGCGCTTCGGCTCGGTGCTCGTCCGGGCGAGTTTGTCTTGGCGTTCTTTGGAAAGCCTTCTGCCGAACGGGTTGTAGGCGTAGCGTCGGTTAAGTAGGGTACAATAAAGGTCATCTGAAAATATCGAATCTTACTTTTTGTTTTTTTTCTTAGGATTTAATTCTTCTTTACGTTGCTTATAAAATTGCCAATATTTTTTGTCTTCCATAGAGAAAGGTGTGTAACGTAACTCTTTGTAGGCAAGATCAAAATATTTATAAGCATTTTCCAAATCACCTAGTTCGTAATAGATAATACCTGCCCATAGAAATGTGCTGCCATCAGGAACTGTTTTTCGCGCCTCTAATGCAATATTTATCCATTCAAGTGCCTTAGAATAATCCTTTAACTCTTTAAATCTGCCAGAAATTTCAGAACATAACCCACTAGTTGGGGTTACGAATTGAGTAGCAGGTTTTGGAATTAAATCCCAAGCCTTCATTAACCCATCAATCCTTTCCTGAAGAGTTTTAGCCTGTCTCGACTCACACATAATATTATTAATTTTACTATTTAACTCAGGATTAATATCAGATAAATACATAGTTTTCCTTTCATTCATAACTCTTCATTAACAACCTTTAGGTAATTTTCCATTTTTAGGCTTGCGGGGTTTCTTATAACGTTCTTTGCTCTTTGCCCCACGGGAACAGTTGCCTGGTCCATATTCCAATCGATAATTATTGGGATCAAGCATCCATTTCCGTACTGCCTGAGACTTGGCTCCATAATAACGACCACAACGATTCCAATAAGAAACAGCATCTTCAGGATTATGTCCCATATGTGCATTTCTTAAAGAGTATTTTTTACCGTCTACATCTTTGAAGACTGCACCCTCGGGAATCTGTGAGGTACGTCTAAGTTTACTGATTTCCTCGGATGTAATACCTTCAATTTCTCCATTAGCTAACATACGTTGCATTACAGCCCATCCTGTCTTAGATACCTTGGATGGCGTTCTACCAACATAGGCATTCCTTCTCCATAAACCTAATGGGTCATACCAATCTTGTGTATTGGGTGAGAAGAAATACAAATTATCTCCACCAATTAATTTAATCGGATCCTGATTCACAAACCGCCCGGCCTCAGGCTCGTAATACCTCATCAGGTTGTAATGCAGCCCGGTCTCTTCATCGCAATACTGGTTTTGCAATCTAAACGGCTGATGCGCATCCTTGTAAACCCGCTCGTCCTTTTTCAGACGACCCCAAGCGGTGTATTCGCCGTACCACAGGAGATTACCA
>AEPI01000093.1 GCA_000193795.2 Neisseria lactamica NS19
AAAAGTCGATGCCAATCCCGACAAATACATAAAGGCAACCGGGTATCCCGGTTATTCCGAAAAAGTAGAAGTCGCACCCGGAACAAAAGTGAATATGGGGCCCGTCACGGACAGGAACGGGAATCCCGTTCAAGTTGTCGCAACATTCGGCAGGGA
>AEPI01000092.1 GCA_000193795.2 Neisseria lactamica NS19
CCCAAAAAAATCCGCTGGAAGTGTTGACCGTTTCCGTCTGCGGGCGTATAGTTCGGTTCTTCGCTGCTGCCGAAGCGGCGGAACGAAACGAACAAGTATATCACGGTTTGCAGGATGATTGACATATTGCACCGCACATACCGACAGTTCGAACGCTCTTTAACAAAACAGATTACCGATAAGTGTGAGTGCCTC
>AEPI01000091.1 GCA_000193795.2 Neisseria lactamica NS19
GATATTCAAAAAATTTTGAACATTTTTAGGAATCAAAAAATGAAAAAACTCCTTACTGCATTAACCGTGCTTGCCCTTCCCGCTGCCGCATTTGCCGCCGACAACCAACCGGGTGTTTACGTACAGGGCGATGCGGGTCTTTCCTCCATCCACGCCGATGGCGAAACATTCAACAATTTCCTCCCGCGCGTTTCCGTCGGCTACGATGCCGGCGATATGCGTATTGCCGCAGACTACTACCGCGTCCGCGACAAAATTGACGACACTACCGCCACACTCCAAGGCGCAGGCGTTGCCGTCATCAAAGACTTCAATACCAATTCCATCGTCAAACCTTATGTCGGCGCGCGTTTGAGTTTGAACCGTTTGAAAATCGAAGACTATAAAAAAACCAAAGTAGGCATCGGCGCATTGGGCGGTGTCGGTTTTGAAGTCGCACCCAACGTAACTTTGGATTTGGGCTACCGCTTCAATTACTTGGGCAAATATGACGATACAAGGGTATTTGCCAACGAATATACCGCCGGTGTCCGTGTGAAATTCTAATCCCCGAAACCGGCATCCGCCGGCAAGCCGACCGCCGCCATTGCGGCGGTTTTCCGTTTCCGTAAAAATCAAAAACAAATGCCTGAAATCTCGTCATTCCCGCCGCTTTCC
>AEPI01000090.1 GCA_000193795.2 Neisseria lactamica NS19
GGCGTATTGGCGGGGGTCGGCAAACTTGCCCGCTTAGGCGCGAAATTCAGCACAAGGGCAGTCCCTTATGTAGGGACTGCACTTTTGGCCTATGATGTTTACGAAACTTTCAAAGACGACATTCAAGCCCAAGGCTACCAATACGATCCCGAAACCGACAAATTTGTAAAAGGCTACGAATATAGCAATTGCATTTGGCGACACGCCGAAAACGGTATTAAAACCTATGGCTGTTACGGCGTTGACAGTTCGATTATGCGGCTTATGTCCGATTACAGCAGATTTCCCGAAGTCAAAGAACTGATGGAGCATCAGATGGAACGGCTCGCCCGTCCGTATTGGGAAAATATAAGGCATATGCCTGATTTTGCGTACTTTAAAAATTACAATTTCAGCCGTTGTTATTTTGATTGGAACGGCGGAAGTTGCTCTGTCGGCGAAGACATAAACGATTCAAGGGGTTTTATTAGTTTCAGCCTAAGCCGCAATCCGAAATACAAAGAAGAAATGGATGCCAAAAAGCTGGAAGAGATTTTGGCTTT
>AEPI01000089.1 GCA_000193795.2 Neisseria lactamica NS19
CGCGCAAGGCAACACCACGGCGGATGTCCAAGTAATCCCGCGTCCCGATTTAACCCCCGGAAGCGCGGAAGCACAGAATGCACAGCCGCTGCCCGAAGTATCGCCCGCCGAAAACCCTGCAAACAACCCGAACCCCAATGAGCACCCCGGCACGCGTCCCAATCCCGAACCCGCCCCCGATTTGAATCCCGATGCAAATCCCGATACGGACGGACAGCCCGGCACAAGCCCCGATTCCCCCGCCGTTCCGGGACGCACAAACGGCAGGGACGGCAAAGACGGAAAGGACGGCAAAGACGGCGGCCTTTTGTGCAAATTCTTCCCCGACATTCTCGCTTGCGACAGGCTGCCCGATCCCAAGCCGGCAGAAGATTTAAATCTGCCTTCTGAAACCGTCAATGTAGAGTTTCAGAAATCCGGAATCTTCCAAGATTCCGCACAGTGTCCCGCCCACGTTACGTTCACTATAACCGTGCTTGATTCCAGCAGGCAGTTCGCGTTCAGCTTTGAGAACGCATGTACCATAGCCGAACGGCTAAGGTACATGCTTCTTGCCCTTGCTTGGGCGGTTGCCGCCTTTTTCTGTATCCGAACGGTATCCCGTGAAGTCTAGCAGGGCGAAGCACCGCCCAGGCTTAGGCGGAAGCCATGGCTAAAAGCAGGGAAGCACCGCCGGGCTTCTGTAACTTGTACCAAGGCAGGGGGAGGACGTCCAGAAAGATTTGTAAAGACGGCTTTATCGTCTTTATAAATCTTTTTGGATACCCCTTGCCGCCCCGCCCAAAAAATACACTCTGCCGCAAGGGCAGGTGGTAAGGCGCGCGCCTTTTGCGCCGTCCCCCTGCCCCCGCGGCGTCGCAAGTGAGACTGGGGGTGCGGGGGGCTAGTCCCCCGCAAAGCGTTCAGCTTCAGCAACTTTAGCCAAAAGCAGGCGAAGTAGCTCACTTTGCGGGCGAAGCCGCAAACAGCAGGGAAAAGCGGGGGGGGGATTGGCGATAAGCGCGAGGGGGGTGTCCCCCACAGCGCCGCCGCGCTGCGAATGCGGCGCAAATCTTTCGGATTAAGAAACATTTGTTTAATGAGGCAACCGTGCCTTTTAAGAAAGGGAGAGCAAATGAAATTGTTGGCCGCATTGATTCCGCTCTTGATGAGCGTCGCAGGCCGTATTTTGACTGCATTAGGCTTGATGGCTGTTACTTATGCGGGTGTAGATAGATTGGTAGCCCATTTTCAGCAGGAGATAACCAGTAGCATAACGGGCGCGCCTCAAGCGATGTTGCAGCTCTTTTATATAAGCGGTGGCGGAACCGTTCTTAATATCCTGTTTGGCGCAATCGCCTTTATTCTGTCATTCAAACAAATGACAAAACTTGCAACCTCAATCGGGAAGAAAAAATAAATGGCAGAAATCTGTTTGATAACCGGCACGCCCGGTTCAGGGAAAACATTAAAAATGGTTTCCATGATGGCAAACGATGAAATGTTTAAGCCGGATGAAAACGGCATACGCCGTAAAGTATTTACGAACATCAAAGGCTTGAAAATACCGCATACATATATAGAGACAGACGCAAAAAAGCTGCCGAAATCGACAGAAGAGCAGCTATCGGCGCATGATATGTACGAATGGATAAAGAAGCCCGAAAATATCGGGTCTATTGTAATTGTAGATGAAGCGCAAGACGTATGGCCGGCACGCTCGGCAGGTTCAAAAATCCCTGAAAATGTCAAATGGCTGAATACGCACCGCCATCAGGGCATTGATATATTTGTTTTGACACAAGGTCCTAAACTCTTAGATCAGAACTTGCGAACATTGGTTAAAAGACATTACCACATTGCGGCCAATAAAATGGGTTTGCGTACCCTGCTTGAATGGAAAGTATGCGCGGATGACCCGGTAAAAATGGCATCAAGTGCATTTTCCAGTATCTACACACTGGATAAAAAAGTATACGACTTGTACGAATCCGCAGAAGTTCATACAGTAAACAAAGTCAAGCGTTCGAAATGGTTTTACGCATTGCCCGTCATTATATTATTGATTCCGTTATTTGTCGGTTTGTCTTATAAAATGTTGAGCGGCTATGGGAAAAAACAGGAAGAACCCGCAGCAGAAGAACAGGCGGCAACAGGACAGCAGATAGCACCATTAGATAAAACAGAAGGCGAGCCGGTAAACAACGGTAACCTTACCGCAGATATGTTTGTTCCGACATTGCCGGAAAAACCCGAAAGCAAGCCGATTTATAACGGCGTAAGGCAGGTAAGAACCTTTGAATATATAGCAGGTTGCGTACAAGGCGGAAAAACCGGATGCACCTGCTATTCTCATCAAGGTACGGCATTGAAAGAAGTGACGCAGGTGATGTGTAAGGACTATGTAAAAAACGGCTTGCCGTTTAACCCATACAAAGAAGAAAGCCAAGGGCGTGATGTCCAGCAAAGTGAGCAGCAACATTCGGACAGGGCGCAAGTTGCCACGTTGGGCGGAAAACCGCAGCAGAACCTAATGTACGACAACTGGGAAGAGCGCGGAAAACCGTTTGAAGGAATCGGCGGAGGCGTGGTCGGATCGGCAAACTGAAGAAAACGGCAAGAGAGAAAAAAGACCCGTAAACCGTTTGAATATAGACGGCTTACGGGTCTTTGTTTCGCGCAAAGCAAGGGCTAAGGCAGTCAGGCAGCAAATCCCGCAATGTATTAAAACAGACGCGTAGAAATGCCGGCTGCCTTTATCCATCCTCAAAATTGAATATCATCCTAG
Organism: Neisseria lactamica NS19; assembly: GCA_000193795.2. Classification (GTDB taxonomy): domain Bacteria; phylum Pseudomonadota; class Gammaproteobacteria; order Burkholderiales; family Neisseriaceae; genus Neisseria; species Neisseria lactamica_A. The sequence goes on from AEPI01000089.1 coordinate 2,768, forward strand.
CCGTATCAAGGCTGTATAAATAAGGAAAATACCAATGAATATAATCGGGCTGGACATCTCAAAGGACACCATAGACGCAACATTGCATAAAACAAACGGAAGTATCCATTACATTAAATTTAAGAATAATGATGATGGATTAAAACAGTTTAGATTGTGGATAAAGGGAAATAGAATCAGAAAAGCCTATATCGGCATGGAGGCAACAGGCATCTATTACGAAAAGGCAGCAGATATGCTTTCTTCCTACTATACCGTTTACGTTATAAATCCCTTAAAAATCAAGGACTACGGAAAAAGCAGGTTTAACCGTACCAAAACCGACAAAGCAGATTCAAACCTGATAGCAGATTACATAAAAAGGCATCAAGATACATTGATACCGTATCAGATACCCAAAAACAAAGCACTGCAAAAACTGATTAATCTTAAAAACCAATTACAGCAACAGCAGAAGCAAATTAAAAACCGTCTTCATAGCACTGAAGAAGACTTCATAAGGAACATACATCAAGACTTGATAGATACCATACAGGACAAGATGGAACAGGTAAAAATAGCCATATCCGAACAAATCAAAAAACAAACGGACTATAACCATTACCGCAATCTTCAAACCATCCCGAGTATAGGCAAAGACACTGCATTAGTTCTTTATGCGCAACTGACAGAAAAACATTTTAAAACCGCAAACCAGTTTGTATCCTATGCCGGATTAAGTCCCGCCATCATACAATCAGGGACAAGCGTAAGAGGTCGGGGCAGATTGAGCCGATACGGAAACAGACGATTAAAAAGTACGCTGTATATGCCCGCCCTTTGTGCTTACCGTTTTAACGCATTTCCGAAATTAATAAATAATCTGAAAAAAGCGGGTAAGCCAAAGATGGTAATTATCGTTGCCATCATGCGCAAACTGGCGAAGCTCGCCTATTATATTGTTAAAACCGGCCAGCCTTACGATGCGGAAAGACACCGATTGAATCAATAAAATTCAACAAAATT
>AEPI01000088.1 GCA_000193795.2 Neisseria lactamica NS19
GGGCCTCACACTGTTTGAAAGACAGACAAGATAATGTTTCGAACATTGTCCTGTCGGTTTCTTTGAAGCAGACCAGAAGTTAAAAAGTTAGAGATTGAACATAAGAGTTTGATCCTGGCTCAGATTGAACGCTGGCGGCATGCTTTACACATGCAAGTCGGACGGCAGCACAGGGAAGCCTGCTTCCCGGGTGGCGAGTGGCGAACGGGTGAGTAACATATCGGAACGTACCGGGCAGTGGGGGATAACTGATCGAAAGATCAGCTAATACCGCATATATTCTGAGGAAGAAAGCAGGGGACCTTCGGGCCTTGCGCTGTTTGAGCGGCCGATATCTGATTAGCTTGTTGGCGGGGTAAAGGCCCACCAAGGCGACGATCAGTAGCGGGTCTGAGAGGACGATCCGCCACACTGGGACTGAGACACGGCCCAGACTCCTACGGGAGGCAGCAGTGGGGAATTTTGGACAATGGGCGCAAGCCTGATCCAGCCATGCCGCGTGTCTGAAGAAGGCCTTCGGGTTGTAAAGGACTTTTGTCGGGGAAGAAAAGGGCGGGGTTAATACCCCCGTCTGATGACGGTACCCGAAGAATAAGCACCGGCTAACTACGTGCCAGCAGCCGCGGTAATACGTAGGGTGCGAGCGTTAATCGGAATTACTGGGCGTAAAGCGGGCGCAGACGGTTACTTAAGCAGGATGTGAAATCCCCGGGCTCAACCCGGGAATTGCGTTCTGAACTGGGTGGCTAGAGTGTGTCAGAGGGAGGTAGAATTCCACGTGTAGCAGTGAAATGCGTAGAGATGTGGAGGAATACCGATGGCGAAGGCAGCCTCCTGGGATAACACTGACGTTCATGCCCGAAAGCGTGGGTAGCAAACAGGATTAGATACCCTGGTAGTCCACGCCCTAAACGATGTCGATTAGCTGTTGGGCAACCTGATTGTTCAGTAGCGAAGCTAACGCGTGAAATCGACCGCCTGGGGAGTACGGTCGCAAGATTAAAACTCAAAGGAATTGACGGGGACCCGCACAAGCGGTGGATGATGTGGATTAATTCGATGCAACGCGAAGAACCTTACCCGGTTTTGACATGTACGGAATCCTTCAGAGACGGAGGAGTGCCTTCGGGAGCCGTAACACAGGTGCTGCATGGCTGTCGTCAGCTCGTGTCGTGAGATGTTGGGTTAAGTCCCGCAACGAGCGCAACCCTTGTCATTAGTTGCCATCATTAAGTTGGGCACTCTAATGAGACTGCCGGTGACAAGCCGGAGGAAGGTGGGGATGACGTCAAGTCCTCATGGCCCTTATGACCGGGGCTTCACACGTCATACAATGGTCGGTACAGAGGGTAGCCAAGCCGCGAGGCGGAGCCAATCTCACAAAACCGATCGTAGTCCGGATTGCACTCTGCAACTCGAGTGCATGAAGTCGGAATCGCTAGTAATCGCAGGTCAGCATACTGCGGTGAATACGTTCCCGGGTCTTGTACACACCGCCCGTCACACCATGGGAGTGGGGGATACCAGAAGCAGGTAGGCTAACCGCAAGGAGGCCGCTTGCCACGGTATGCTTCATGACTGGGGTGAAGTCGTAACAAGGTAGCCGTAGGGGAACCTGCGGCTGGATCACCTCCTTTCTAGAGAAAGAAGAGGCTTTAGGCATTCACACTTATCGGTAAACTGAAAAGATGCGGAAGAAGCTTGAGTGAAGGCAAGGTTCGCTTAAGAAGAGAATCCGGGTTTGTAGCTCAGCTGGTTAGAGCACACGCTTGATAAGCGTGGGGTCGGAGGTTCAAGTCCTCCCAGACCCACCAATAACGGGGGCATAGCTCAGTTGGTAGAGCACCTGCTTTGCAAGCAGGGGGTCATCGGTTCGATCCCGTTTGCCTCCACCAAAACTTTACAAATGAAAGCAAGTCTGCTACTTTTGGCAGCTTATTTTGATTTGCGAAGTAGAATAACGACGCATCGATCTTTAACAAATTGGAAAGCCGAAATCAACAAACAAAGACAAAGCGTTTGTTTTGATTTTTACCCTTTGCAAAGGATAAAAATCTCCCGGGAGGGAAAAGAAGACAAACACGGAATTTGGGTGATGATTGTATCGACTTAATCCTGAAACACAAAAGGCAGGATTAAGGCACAACAAAGCAGTAAGCTTTATCAAAGTAGGAAATTCAAGTTTGATGTTCTAGTCAACGGAACATCAGGCAAAGTCAGAGAAGTTCTTGAAATGATAGAGTCAAGTGAATAAGTGCATCAGGCGGATGCCTTGGCGATGATAGGCGACGAAGGACGTGTAAGCCTGCGAAAAGCGCGGGGGAGTCGGCAATAAGGCTATGATCCCGCGATGTCCGAATGGGGAAACCCACTGCATTCTGTGCAGTATCCTAAGTTGAATACATAGACTTAGAGAAGCGAACCCGGAGAACTGAACCATCTAAGTACCCGGAGGAAAAGAAATCAACCGAGATTCCGCAAGTAGTGGCGAGCGAACGCGGAGGAGCCTGTACGTGATAACCGTCGAGATAGAAGAACAAGCTGGGAAGCTTGACCATAGCGGGTGACAGTCCCGTATTCGAAATCACAACGGTGGTACCAAGCGTACGAAAAGTAGGGCGGGACACGTGAAATCCTGTCCGAATATGGGGGGACCATCCTCCAAGGCTAAATACTCATCATCGACCGATAGTGAACCAGTACCGTGAGGGAAAGGCGAAAAGAACCCCGGGAGGGGAGTGAAATAGAACCTGAAACCTGATGCATACAAACAGTGGGAGCACCCTTGCGGTGTGACTGCGTACCTTTTGTATAATGGGTCAACGACTTACATTCAGTAGCGAGCTTAACCGGATAGGGGAGGCGTAGGGAAACCGAGTCTTAATAGGGCGATTAGTTGCTGGGTGTAGACCCGAAACCGAGTGATCTATCCATGGCCAGGTTGAAGGTGCCGTAACAGGTACTGGAGGACCGAACCCACGCATGTTGCAAAATGCGGGGATGAGCTGTGGATAGGGGTGAAAGGCTAAACAAACTCGGAGATAGCTGGTTCTCCCCGAAAACTATTTAGGTAGTGCCTCGAGCAAGACACTGATGGGGGTAAAGCACTGTTATGGCTAGGGGGTTATTGCAACTTACCAACCCATGGCAAACTCAGAATACCATCAAGTGGTTCCTCGGGAGACAGACAGCGGGTGCTAACGTCCGTTGTCAAGAGGGAAACAACCCAGACCGCCGGCTAAGGTCCCAAATGATAGATTAAGTGGTAAACGAAGTGGGAAGGCACAGACAGCCAGGATGTTGGCTTAGAAGCAGCCATCATTTAAAGAAAGCGTAATAGCTCACTGGTCGAGTCGTCCTGCGCGGAAGATGTAACGGGGCTCAAATCTATAACCGAAGCCGCGGATACGTGCCTGCACGTATGGTAGGGGAGCGTTCTGTAGGCCGATGAAGGTACATTGTAAAGTGTGCTGGAGGTATCAGAAGTGCGAATGTTGACATGAGTAGCGATAAAGCGGGTGAAAAGCCCGCTCGCCGAAAGCCCAAGGTTTCCTACGCAACGTTCATCGGCGTAGGGTGAGTCGGCCCCTAAGGCGAGGCAGAAATGCGTAGTCGATGGGAAACAGGTTAATATTCCTGTACTTGATTCAAATGCGATGTGGGGACGGAGAAGGTTAGGTTGGCAAGCTGTTGGAATAGCTTGTTTAAGCCGGTAGGTGGAAGACTTAGGCAAATCCGGGTCTTCTCAACACCGAGAAGTGACGACGAGTGTCTACGGACACGAAGCAACCGATACCACGCTTCCAGGAAAAGCCGCTAAGCTTCAGTTTGAATCGAACCGTACCGCAAACCGACACAGGTGGGCAGGATGAGAATTCTAAGGCGCTTGAGAGAACTCGGGAGAAGGAACTCGGCAAATTGATACCGTAACTTCGGGAGAAGGTATGCCCTCTAAGGTTAAGGACTTGCTCCGTAAGCCTCGGAGGGTCGCAGAGAATAGGTGGCTGCGACTGTTTATTAAAAACACAGCACTCTGCCAACACGAAAGTGGACGTATAGGGTGTGACGCCTGCCCGGTGCCGGAAGGTTAATTGAAGATGTGAGAGCATCGGATCGAAGCCCCGGTAAACGGCGGCCGTAACTATAACGGTCCTAAGGTAGCGAAATTCCTTGTCGGGTAAGTTCCGACCCGCACGAATGGCGTAACGATGGCCACACTGTCTCCTCCCGAGACTCAGCGAAGTTGAAGTGGTTGTGAAGATGCAATCTACCCGCTGCTAGACGGAAAGACCCCGTGAACCTTTACTGTAGCTTTGCATTGGACTTTGAAGTCACTTGTGTAGGATAGGTGGGAGGCTTAGAAGCAGAGACGCCAGTCTCTGCGGAGCCGTCCTTGAAATACCACCCTGGTGTCTTTGAGGTTCTAACCCAGACCCGTCATCCGGGTCGGGGACCGTGCATGGTAGGCAGTTTGACTGGGGCGGTCTCCTCCCAAAGAGTAACGGAGGAGTTCGAAGGTTACCTAGGTCCGGTCGGAAATCGGACTGATAGTGCAATGGCAAAAGGTAGCTTAACTGCGAGACCGACAAGTCGAGCAGGTGCGAAAGCAGGACATAGTGATCCGGTGGTTCTGTATGGAAGGGCCATCGCTCAACGGATAAAAGGTACTCCGGGGATAACAGGCTGATTCCGCCCAAGAGTTCATATCGACGGCGGAGTTTGGCACCTCGATGTCGGCTCATCACATCCTGGGGCTGTAGTCGGTCCCAAGGGTATGGCTGTTCGCCATTTAAAGTGGTACGTGAGCTGGGTTTAAAACGTCGTGAGACAGTTTGGTCCCTATCTGCAGTGGGCGTTGGAAGTTTGACGGGGGCTGCTCCTAGTACGAGAGGACCGGAGTGGACGAACCTCTGGTGTACCGGTTGTAACGCCAGTTGCATAGCCGGGTAGCTAAGTTCGGAAGAGATAAGCGCTGAAAGCATCTAAGCGCGAAACTCGCCTGAAGATGAGACTTCCCTTGCGGTTTAACCGCACTAAAGAGTCGTTCGAGACCGGGACGTTGATAGGTGGGGTGTGGAAGCGCGGTAACGCGTGAAGCTGACCCATACTAATTGCTCGTGAGGCTTGACTCTATCATTTGAAGAACTTCAAAGATAAAGGCTTACTGACTGATTCAGTCATCACCGGATATATTGATTAAGGCTTTACCGATTTGTAACAGTTTGAGTTTGGCGGCCATAGCGAGTTGGCCCCACGCCTTCCCATCCCGAACAGGACCGTGAAACGACTCAGCGCCGATGATAGTGTGGTTCTTCCATGCGAAAGTAGGTCACTGCCAAACACCCATTCAAAAAACCCCCGGATACCCGGGGGTTTTTGCCTTGCCCGGAAGGAATGTCGGGGACGGCGGGACGGCATCCGTACGGTGTCCGGCCGGGTTTGCGGAGGAGAGGCTTGAAACTTTGGGATATTCATTTTAGAATGACGCTTTTTATCGTCCGCAGGATGCGGTTTTATTGTTTGCAACCTTTAAAGGAAAAACCATGAAGAAAATGTTTGTGCTGTTCTGTATGCTGTTCTCCTGCGCCTTCTCCCTTGCGGCGGTAAACGTCAATACCGCCTCGCAGCAGGAGCTGGAGGCGCTGCCGGGGATAGGCCCTGCGAAGGCGAAGGCCATTGCGGAATACCGCGCGCAAAACGGCGCGTTCAAGTCTGTGGACGATTTGACCAAGGTGAAGGGTATCGGCCCCGCGGTGCTGGCAAAGCTGAAGGATCAGGCTTCGGTCGGCGCGCCCGCTCCCAAAGCCCCCGCCAAACCGGCAACGCACGCAGTGAAAAAATA
>AEPI01000087.1 GCA_000193795.2 Neisseria lactamica NS19
TGGATGTCGGTCATTTCTTTCGGTATGCCGATTTGGTCGTTGTGGAAATAGGCGAGGTATTGGGTTTCGTCTTGGTTGTTATGGAAGATTTGGGCTAAGGGTTCGTAGCTGTCTTGGTCGGTGTAGATATAGGTGTAGCTGCCTTTGTAGGTGTACTCCTGAAGTAATCGCGTTCCGTCCCAGACGAAGTGGGTGCGTTTCGGCTCGGTGCTCGTCCGGGCGAGTTTGTCTTGGCGTTCTTTGGAGAGCCTTCGACCGAACGGGTCGTAGGCGTATGTCCAGATTTCGGTATTGCCGGCTGCTTTTTTGATCTCGGCGCGGACGAGTTGGTTTTCTAAATCGTATTGGTAATATTGGTTTTCGCCGTCGGGCAGCTGGCGGTAAATGAGGTTGCCCAATGCGTCGTAGGTGTATTCGATGCCGTTGTATTCTTTGAGGCGGTTGCCGCCGGTAAGGTTGGGGCTGGCAGGTGA
>AEPI01000086.1 GCA_000193795.2 Neisseria lactamica NS19
CATCTTTTCCAAACGATTACCCACATTGCGCCGTCGGCTTTTCAGACGGCATACGAAGGCAATTTATGAACATCACCCAAATCCTCTCCCGAGAACTCTCCGCCTCTGCCGCGCAAATCACCGCCGCCGTCGAACTTTTGGACGACGGCGCGACCGTGCCGTTTATCGCCCGCTACCGTAAAGAAGCCACCGGCGGGCTGGATGATACGCAGCTGCGCCGGCTTGCCGAGCGGCTGCAATATCTGCGCGAGTTGGAAGAACGCAAAGCCGTTGTTTTAAAAAGCATTGAAGAGCAAGGCAAGCTTTCAGACGACCTCAAGGCGCAAATCGAAGCCGCCGACAACAAAACCGCGCTGGAAGACCTGTATCTGCCCTACAAGCCCAAACGCCGCACCAAGGCGCAAATCGCGTGCGAACACGGTTTGCAGCCACTGGCGGACGTGTTGCTTACCGAGCAGCCGCAGGATGTTGAAGCCGCCGCGCAAGGCTACCTGAACGAAAATGTCCCCGACGCCAAAGCCGCACTGGACGGCGCGCGCGCGATTCTGATGGAGCAGTTTGCCGAAGACGCGGAACTCATCGGCACGCTGCGCGACAAGCTGTGGAACGAAGCCGAAATCCACGCGCAAGTCGTTGAAGGCAAAGAAACCGAAGGCGAAAAATTCAGCGATTATTTCGACCACCGCGAACCTATTCGCACTATGCCCGGCCATCGTGCGCTGGCGGTTTTGCGCGGCCGCAACGAAGGCGTGTTGAATATTGCGCTCAAATACCAGCCCGACGACACGCCGATTACCCAGCAAAGCGAATACGAGCAACTCATCGCCCGCCGTTTCAAGGTTTCAGACGGCTGCAAATGGTTGCGCGACACCGTACGCCTGACTTGGCGCGCAAAAATCTTTTTGTCGTTGGAACTTGAAGCCTTAAACAGCTTGAAAGAAGCCGCCGACACCGACGCGATTACCGTGTTTGCCCGCAATCTCAAAGACTTGCTGCTCGCCGCGCCTGCCGGACGGCTGACTACTTTGGGTCTCGATCCCGGCTACCGCAACGGCGTGAAATGCGCCGTGGTGGACGACACAGGCAAGCTGCTGGATACCGTCATCGTCTATTTGCATCAAGAAAACAATATGTTGGCAACGCTTTCGCGCCTGATTAAACAACACGGTGTGAAGCTCATCGCCATCGGTAACGGCACCGCCAGCCGCGAAACCGACAAAATCGCGGGCGAACTGGTGCGCGGAATGCCGGAAATGGGGCTGCACAAAATCGTCGTTTCCGAAGCCGGCGCGTCGATTTATTCCGCGTCCGAACTGGCGGCGCGCGAGTTTCCCGACTTGGACGTTTCCCTGCGCGGCGCGGTGTCCATCGCCCGCAGGCTGCAAGACCCGCTCGCCGAGTTGGTCAAAATCGACCCCAAATCCATCGGTGTGGGTCAGTATCAGCACGACGTGAACCAAAGCCGGCTCGCCAAATCACTGGACGCGGTGGTCGAAGACTGCGTGAACGCCGTCGGCGTGGACGTGAACACCGCCTCCGCCCCGCTCTTGGCGCGGATTTCCGGCTTGAATCAAACCCTTGCCCAAAACATCGTCGCCTACCGCGATGAAAACGGCGCGTTCGACAGCCGCAAAAAATTGCTGAAAGTGCCGCGTTTGGGCGAAAAAACCTTCGAGCAGGCGGCAGGCTTTTTGCGGATTAACGGCGGCAAAGAGCCGCTGGACGCGAGCGCGGTGCACCCCGAAGCCTATCCCGTCGTTGCCAAAATGCTGGCGCAACAGGGCATTACCGCCGCCGAACTCATCGGCAACCGCGAGCGCGTGAAGCAAATCAAAGCGTCCGACTTCACCGACGAACGCTTCGGCCTGCCGACCATTCTGGACATTCTGTCCGAGCTGGAAAAACCCGGCCGCGACCCGCGCGGCGAGTTTCAGACGGCATCGTTTGCCGAAGGCATCCGCGAAATCAGCGACTTGCAAGTCGGTATGATTTTAGAGGGCGTGGTTTCCAACGTCGCCAACTTCGGCGCGTTCGTGGACATCGGCGTCCATCAGGACGGTTTGGTACACATCTCCGCCCTGTCCGACAAGTTCGTCCAAGACCCGCGCGAAGTGGTGAAAGCCGGCGATGTGGTGAAAGTGAAAGTGCTGGAAGTCGATGCCGCACGCAAACGCATTGCGCTGACTATGCGCTTGGATGACGAACCGGGCGGCGCAAAACATAAAATGCCGTCTGAAAACCGCAGCCGCGAACGGACAGCCGGCCGCAAACCCCGACACAACGACCGCGCCCCGGCCAATTCGGCGATGGCGGATGCTTTTGCGAAGTTGAAGCGGTAAAAAGCAAGGCGGGCTTTCTGCCCGCCGTTTTTATCAAAACGGCAAAGGCGTAACCGTTGAAATCGGCAAAGACGGCAAGGTTTCGGCGAACAAAAAACCGGGTGCGAAAGCGGCTGATGTCAATGCGGCAGGTATGGGTTTGACATGTCATGCCGCCGATGCGGACGGGCAGGAACCATTTTGTCCGACCGACGATTAAACGGGCGCGGATGCCCGATGCCGTCTGAAAGCCGTTCAGACGGCATTTTGTTTGTAAAAAACGGTTGTAAAAACGGCGATTCTTTGACAAGCCTTAACTGTTCCCCTAATATCCCTGCGCCTGCGCCCCTTCGGGCGGACATAAAGAAAAACATTTTAGGAGGTCAAACGATATGGAATGGGCGTTTAACAGTTATTACACCCTGATTGCCGCCACTTTGGTTTTGCTGGTCGGCAAGGTTTTAGTTAAGAAAATCAAATTCTTGCGTGATTTCAACATCCCCGAACCCGTGGCAGGTGGGCTGATTGCCGCGATTATCCTGTTTGCGCTGCACGAGGCGTACGGCGTGAGCTTCAAATTTGAAAAACCGCTGCAAGATGCGTTTATGCTGATTTTCTTCACGTCCATCGGCTTGAGCGCGGATTTTTCTCGTTTGAAGGCGGGCGGTTTGCCGCTGGTGGTTTTTACCGCGATTGTGGGCGGATTTATCTTGGTGCAAAACTTTGTCGGGGTCGGACTGGCTACCGCTTTGGGTTTGGACCCGCTCATCGGTCTGATTACCGGTTCGGTTACGCTGACGGGCGGACACGGTACGGCGGGCGCCTGGGGACCGGATTTTGAAACCAAATACGGCCTGGTCGGCGCAACCGGCTTGGGTATGGCTTCCGCAACCTTCGGGCTGGTGTTCGGCGGTTTGATCGGCGGGCCGGTGGCACGGCGTTTGATCAACAAAATGGGGCGCAAACCGGTTGAAAACGGAAAACAGGTTCAGGACGACAATGCGGACGACGTGTTCGAGCAGGCAAAACGCACCCGCCTGATTACTGCCGAATCTGCCGTTGAAACGCTGGCTATGTTTGCCGCGTGTCTGGCGTTTGCCGAGATTATGGACGGCTTCGACAAAGAATACCTGTTCGACCTGCCCAAATTCGTGTGGTGTCTGTTTGGCGGCGTGGTCATCCGCAACATCCTCACCGCCGCATTCAAGGTCAATATGTTCGACCGCGCCATCGATGTGTTCGGCAATGCTTCGCTTTCGCTTTTCTTGGCAATGGCGTTGCTGAATTTGAAACTTTGGGAGCTGACCGGTTTGGCGGGGCCTGTAACTGTCATCCTTGCCGTACAAACCGTGGTGATGGTTTTGTACGCGACTTTTGTTACCTATGTCTTTATGGGGCGCGACTATGATGCGGCGGTATTGGCTGCCGGGCATTGCGGTTTCGGCTTGGGCGCAACGCCGACGGCGGTGGCAAATATGCAGTCCATCACGCATACTTTCGGCGCGTCGCATAAGGCGTTTTTGATTGTGCCTATGGTCGGCGCGTTCTTCGTCGATTTGATTAATGCCGCGATTCTCACCGGCTTTGTGAATTTCTTTAAAGGCTGATTTTTCCGCCTTTCCGACAAAGCACCTGCAAGGTTTACCGCCGGCAGGTGCTTTTGCTATGATAGCCGCCATCGGTTACGGACATTGCAAAGGAAAACTATGTACCGCAAATTTGCCCTGCCGGCGTTTGCCCTGCTGCTTGCCGCGTGCGGTAAGGAAGAGCCGCCCAAGGCGTTGGAATGCGCCAATCCCGCCGTGTTGCAGGATATACGCGGCAGTATTCAGGAAACGCTCACGCAGGAAGCGCGTTCTTTCGCGCGCGAAGACGGCAGGCAGTTTGTCGATGCCGACAAAATTATCGCCGCCGCCTACGGTTTGGCGTTTTCCTTGGAACACGCTTCGGAAACGCAGGAAGGCGGGCGCACGTTCTGTATCGCCGATTTGAACATTACCGTGCCGTCTGAAACGCTTGCCGATGCCGAGGCAAACAGCCCCCTGCTGTACGGGGAAACCGCTTTGTCGGATATTGTGCGGCAGAAGACGGGCGGCAATGTCGGGTTTGAAGACGGCGTATTGACGGCAGCCGTCCGCTTCCTGCCCGCCAAAGACGGTCAGACGGCATTTGTCGACAACACGGTCGGTATGGCGGCGCAAACGCTGTCTGCCGCGTTGCTGCCTTACGGCGTGAAGAGCATCGTGATGATAGACGGCAAGGCGGTGAAAAAAGAAGACGCGGTCAGGATTTTGAGCGGAAAAGCCCGTGAAGAAGAACCGTCCAAACCCACGCCCGAAGACATTTTGGAACACAATGCCGCCGGCGGCGATGCGGGCGTACCCCAAGCCGCAGAAGGCGCGCCCGAACCGGAAATCCTGCATCCCGACGACGGCGAGCGTGCCGATACCGTTACCGTATCACGGGGCGAAGTGGAAGAGGCGCGCGTACAAAACCAGCGTGCGGAATCCGAAATTACCAAACTTTGGGGAGGACTCGATACCGATGTGCAAAAAGAGTTGGTCGGCGAACAGCGCAAGTGGGCGCAGGAAAAAATCAGCAACTGCCGACAAGCCGCTGCGCAGGCAGACGGGAAAGAATACGCCGAATACCTCAAGCTCCAATGCGACACGCGGATGACGCGCGAACGGATACAGTATCTTCGCGGCTATTCCATCGATTAGGGGCAAACCGATGAATACCGTCCCCAAAAGCAGGATTCCCGTCAAACCGCTGCCCGAAAAAACCACAGCCGAAGCCAAAGTCGAAAAATGGCGGCAGCTCGGTGCGGAACACGGTTTGTCGGGCGAATGGGCAGTTGCCGCCAGATTGGGCGAGAACGGTTTTACCGAAGAACAAATGGAAAATATCGCCAACCTGTTCGGCAGATAAAGGGAAAATTGACGGAAATGCCGTCTGAAACCCTGTTGTCGGTTTCAGACGGCATTTTGACCAATACGGTACGCAGGCGCAAAACAGCCGGCTTTTCCTGTGTTGCCTATGCTGATGTTCCAACACGCAGGACGATACAAAAAGCACCGCCCTAAAGGGCGGGATTTCAACCGAAAAGGAAATACGATAAAATCGGCAATTTGCCGTAAACTTAAAAAGTTCCATCTATATCGAGGAGACATTATGCATTACCCCCCCCCCCCCCGCAAAATGAACATTTCGAGCAAGACCTTATCCCTTACACCGTCCGCTTCAGACTCAATCAAATCCTTCCCGAACTCGACTGCCATTGGCAGGAAAATCTGACAGAAATCTTCAAAACACTTTCTCCCGAAGCCGGTCAGGCCGCCTGTACGCAAATCCTTTCCCGAAAAGGCATAGGCTATAACGAAGCCGACGGTTCTTTCACTTACCTTCCCAAAAAACGCATTTCGTTTTCTTCTTTGGCAACGGATATTCCCATTCCCGACCTCAAACGGCTGGCGGGGCATATCGCGGAACGCCTGAATGTATTGGCGCAATGCGAATCGCCGGTTTATATTGCCGACATTCTCGAAAGCGTGCTGTCCGTTATCAAAAACGTCGATACCGGAGGCAAGCGCGCACGGGAAAATTTCAAACAAATTTTGGAAACCGAATTTATTTACGCCGCTGCTGCAGTATTGAAAAACAAAACCAAATGGGAAATCCCCGAAAATACCCGCAATCTCGATTCGGACATCATCTGTACCTATATCTGCGAAGTGTTCCTAAAATCGCACCTGCTCGGCAACAGTTTTCCGATGATGCGCCCGCGCGAAGTGAAGCAGATGCCCGAACCGGTGTTTGACAAAGTATTGTTTGCCGAACAGCGCGCCCGCCAGTTGGAAGTTATCCGAACGTCAAAATACATCTTCGCCATCGCGCCTTATTACACTGACGATATTCCGTTTTCCCTGCGCCGCTTCCTGTCGGAAGACAAACTTTATACCAGCTACAACCGCTATTACACCGCCATCCATATCCCCGTCCGCAACATCACTCAGAATGATGCCCTGCGTTTTGCCAACGGTTTGAAACAGATTCTTTCCCTACAATCCGGTGTGAGCTGGGAAATCATCGATATGATGGACAGGATAGAGGAAAACTACGACAAAAAAGCCCTGCCGCTGTTGTTTTCGCCGTTCCCCGCGCAAGTCGAACGCACGCAGGCGATTGCCGCCAGATTGGACCAATTCGAGCGGTTGTTGGGCGACACCGTCCTCGATCCGTTCTACTATTGCCTGACGCGTATGGCGAAGGGCGAAGAAGATTTGAAATATATTTATATCGCCTTCCGCCAGTCTTTCGGCGGCATCTTCAATTCGTTTGAAAACTTCCGCCTGTTGCCCGCGCTGTGGATGAGCAGGGATGCGGAAAATATGTCCGACCGCATGAACGCCTATATTTCCGCAATGGAAGACCGCCGCCGCGAGATATTGTCCATTCGGCAGGGAAAGCCTGAAGAAGAATTTTCCCGCAAGATGGTCATCTGCCTGACCGACTTGGAAAACTGTCTGGAAAAATACCTCGAACAGTTCGGGCCGGTATCGGAAAGCATCGAAACCTGTACCGCCAAACTGCAGGAGCAACCGTCGTTCTTCAACAGGCTGATGAAAACCAACGACAAGCTCAACAGGCAGATTGACGTGTTGCAGAAACAGTCGGCAGCCATCCACAACGAAGCCTATATCGAAATGAACACGCTGCTTTACCGCCACCGCGAAGTGGTTTCCGTCCACAACCGCAAAGCAGATTATGCGGAAAAAGGCAAAGAGCGGATTGCGCTGTTCCCGCGCGGCTTGAACGGCATCACCAAGCTGCCCGCCGCCGTCCTGTTGCCCGAGCGTCCCTACCATTTTGATATGAAGGAGGTTCTGCATATATTCTCCCGGATACCGAGGTAGGCGTATCGGCTGCCGGATAAAAATGCCGTCTGAAACGGAAATCTGTTTCAGACGGCATTTTTACAATCAAACGGCGGAACGTTTATTTGAATTTGTAGGTGTATTGCAGGCCGATGATGTCGGCGTGGTTTTTGAAACGTGCGGAAGACGCGCCTTTGCTGTCCACATCGTTGCCGCTTGCCTTCGCCGTGCGGTAGCTGGTGTCGTTGATGTGGATATGGGTGTAGGCGGCATCGACGACGTGGTTTTTGCCGATATGGTATTTCATACCGGCGGAGAACCAGATGCGGTTGCCGTCGGGCAGGCTGTTCATACGGTAGTCGGCGTTGCGGACGGGCGATTTGTCAAAAGCAATGCCCGCACGCAGTTGCAGCGGTTCGCTGATTTGATAAGAGCCGCCCAAGCCGACTTTGTAGGTGTTGCGCCAGTTGGGGGTGATGGTGGTGCGGTCGGATTTGCCGTTAACGATGGTTTTTTCTTTTTCAAAAACCAGCTCCGCCTTATTGAAGCGGCTGTGGCGCGTCCAGGTTACGTCGCCGAACAGGTTGGCTTTGTCGGACACTTTGTACATACCGTGTACGGACAAAGACTCAGGCGTTACGATTTTGACGCCGGCTTTTTCATTCGCCGTGTAACCGAGCGGTGCGAGCCTATTGCTATTCCACAGTTGTTTCGCCGCTGCGCCGTCTGCCGCCCATTCGGCATCGCCTTTGAGCGTGTGTGAAACTTTGGAACGGTAGTTCACGCCCACGCGCGCACGGTCGTTGATGTCCCACATCCACGCCAGTTGGTAGCCGAAGCCCCAATCGCTGCCTTTGACATCGGCGTGTCCGTCGGCTTTGATTTGAGCAGCGGCAGTAGGATTAGAAGGTGTTGCTTGCAGCATTTGCGCTTTATTTTTAATCCCCCAGTCGGCATATTTGCGCAGCTCGGCGGAAGTATGTTGGGCGATGATGCCTGCGCCGAAGGAATGGCGTTCGTTGAGTTTCCACGCGGCGACGGGTTCGACGGCGATGCTGGTCAGACCGAGTTTGTTGATGTTGTGGCGCAACACGGAATCTTTTTCGTATTCGGTGGCAGAGCCGAAGGGGACGTACACGCCCAAACCCAAAGTTACGTCGTCATTGACTTTGTATGCGCCGTAGATGTGGGGCGCAACCGTGGTTTTGGTGATTTTGCCGCTTTTCGAACCTTGGACGGGAATGCCGGTAAAGTCGGTGGCGGAATCCGCCTCATAATGAATGCTGGGCAGCACGATGTTGGCGTTGACGGAAATCTGGCTGCTGTCGAGTTTGGTCAGGCCGGCGGGGTTGTAGAAGATGGTCGATGCGTCGGCGGCTTCTGCGGCGGCGGCATTTGCCGTGCTTTGCGCGTTGACCGACTGTGTGCCGAAGTGGTAGCCGGATGCGTGGACGGATGCGGCGGCAAAGGCAGTGCCGAGCAGCAGGACGGTTTTTTTCAGTGTGGAAGGGGTCATTTCGGTTTCCGTAAAAAGGCGGACGGTGGACAAATAAAAAAGGCAGTCGGAATTGCCTTTTTTTGCTTTAGTATAGATGCTCGATTTTATCCGATGTTGCCGGATTTGCACAATTTTTTCAGTTTGCCCGCGCCGCCGGAAAAAATGCCGTCTGAAGCCCCGGGCGACGGCTTCAGACGGCATTTCGCACACCGTTTATTTGACGCGCAGCACTTCCAGCGTGTTGGTCGAACCGGATTCGCGCATTTTCGAGCCGCTGGTAATGATGTACTGGTCGCCGGAATGCAGGATGTTGTGTTCGACCAGCGCGGCTTCCACTTCGGCAAGCGCGGTGTCGTGGTCGGTGCTGGTTG
This sequence comes from Neisseria lactamica NS19, assembly GCA_000193795.2. Taxonomy (GTDB): domain Bacteria; phylum Pseudomonadota; class Gammaproteobacteria; order Burkholderiales; family Neisseriaceae; genus Neisseria; species Neisseria lactamica_A. The sequence goes on from AEPI01000086.1 coordinate 9,065, forward strand.
CCAAAATCAGCGGACGCACGCCCCGGTACATCGCCATACGGCGTTGGGCGGAAACGCTCGGGGTCAGCGCGAAAATCGGCAGGGTGATGTTGTGGCGGCTGATTTCAAAGGCGGTCGAACCGCTTTCGGTCAGGGCGACAATCGCTTTGGCGTGAACCGCGCGCGCCACGCTGACCGCGCCGCCGGCAACCGCCAGGTTGGTGCCGATCGCTTCGGGATACTCCGCCTGTTCGGCAACGCCGTTGAGCGAATCCTGCTCTTTTTCCGCAGCCGCGCAGATAATTGCCATTTGGCTGACGGTTTCAAACGGATACGCGCCGACGGCGGTTTCGGCGGAACACATCACCGCATCGGTACCGTCCAATACCGCGTTTGCCACATCGCTGACTTCCGCGCGGGTCGGCACGGGGTTGGTAATCATCGATTCCATCATTTGCGTCGCCGTAATGCTGAAGCGGCGCAACTCGCGGGCGCGGCGGATCATCCGTTTCTGCAGGGCGGGGACGGCGGCGTGTCCGACTTCGACCGCCAAGTCTCCGCGCGCCACCATAATGCCGTCGCCGGCGAGGATGATTTCGTCAAGGTTTTCAATCGCTTCCACGCGTTCGATTTTGGAAACCAAACCGGGGCGCACGGCAGTGCTGCCTTTCATTTCTTCTTCGACTTTGGCGCGCGCGATGTGCAAATCTTCGGCGGATTTCACAAAGCTGACGGCGAGGTAGTCGCAACCGATGTCAATCGCAGTTTTCAGGTCGCGGAAGTCTTTTTCGGTCAACGCGCCTGCGGACAGACCGCCGCCGCGTTTGTTGATGCCTTTGTTGCTTTTCAGGACGTGGCTGTTTTCCACCCTTGTGATAATCCTGCTGCCTTCGACGGATTCCACGGTCAGGGTCAGCAGACCGTCGTCCAGCCACAAGACATCGCCTGCGGCAACGTCGTCGGGCAGGTCGCGGTAGTCCAAACCGACCGCCTCGCGCGTGCCTTCGCCTTCGAGCGCGGCATCCAGTACCAGCGTTTCGCCTTTGTTCAATTCGATGCCGCCGCCGGCGATTTTGCCCACACGGATTTTCGGCCCTTGCAGGTCGGCAATGATGGCGATTTCCTGTCCGGCGCGTTTTGCCGCCTCGCGCACGATGCGGGCGTTTTCCTGATGGAATTCGGGCGTGCCGTGGCTGAAGTTGAAGCGGACGACGTTCAGGCCGCCGACGCGGATCATATCTTCCAACAGTTCGACGTTGTTGCTGCCCGGCCCAAGGGTGGCGACGATTTTGGTGTTGTGGCTGATGCGGGTCAGATCGCGGCTTGTCTGGTTCATATGAAAGTCCTTTCGGTCTCAATCGGGTGTTTTGCGGTATTTTGTTACAAAATTACAGAAATTTGGAACCGGTTTGATGTCCATTTGATGAACGCGGCGGAATATTCTGTAAAAATATGATTTAAATTAATGGTTTGATATTTTACCTGTAAACCGCCTTTTTTGGTGCAAAATTACACGGTTTTATGACTTAGGCTAAATTTATTTTTTGTTCGGCGGCTTGCGCGGTCGGGTAAAATGAAAGTTTTGAACGGTTGGTCGGACAGGAAGATGTGGCGGGTTTTGAGTGCTTTGCCGATAGGCGTGGTGTTTTTTGATTTGATCTACGGTTTTGTGTTGAACGTGTTGCAGGGTTTGGATTTGCAGCGTGCCGTGCCGGATTCGGAGGGCGTGTTGGCGGTTACGCCCGATATTGCGTTCAACAGTTTGCAGATTGTCGCCAACGGCGGTATGGCGGCGGTGGTCTGTTTCGGGTTGGTGGTTGTGTTTTTGCTCAACCGGTCGGTGCGGCGGCGGCAGGTCTTGGAAATCGGGGTGTTCCGGATGTTGGGGCTGGTGGCGGTATTGGCGTTCAGCGCGCCGTCGGTGTGGGAGTGGGCGAACGCGCTGCCGCTGCTGCTGAAGGGCGCGGACGTGGTCAATACGGGGAATGCGCGTTATGTGCTGACGGCTTTGTGTATGCCCTTTCCGGCGGTGTCGTGCGTCATCGGGCTGCTGGGGCGGTTCAGGCTTCAGACGGCATCGGGCAGGGCGGCAAAGGCGGGGGGCGCGGGCAAGGCGGGCGGATAGGGCGCGTATTTTAAAATGCCGTCTGAAAGGGCTTCAGACGGCATTTTTCAGCGGGTGTGCCGGGTTTCGATACCGGCTTTGATTTCGCCGTAAACCCGGCTGCCGCCTTGTCCGGACGGGGTGGCGCAGGCGGCAAGGTGCAGCAGGGTGCAGATGAGGAGGAGTGTTTTCATTTGGGGTCGCAGCGGAAGTGGTAGGCGCAGATTTCAAAACCGTTTTTGAAATACAGGCGGTGCGCGTCGGCACGGTCGTGGTTGACGTGGACGTTGAGGTGGATTTTGGTTACCCCTGTTTCCGCGCCGATTTTGCGGACTTCTTCCAAAAGGCGCGAAGCGTAGCCTTTGCGGCGGCTTTGCGGCAGGGTAACGATGTCGTCGATGTGGATGTGGCGGCCGCCGGCGAGGGTGCAGGCTTCGCGGAAGCCGCAGACGGCGACGGCGTTGTGTTTGCCTTCTTCAAAAATGCCGAGCAGCCGGTAGCCGGCGGGGCGTTGGACTTTGTTGATCTGTTCGGTAAAGCGGTTGATGTCGGTCAGGGCGGAACGCAAAACGCTCAAGGCTGCAAAGGCGGTGGCGGTGTCGTCCGCGCCGATTTCGCGCAAAACGCAGGATGCGCCCGGGGCGGTCTGTTCCTGTGCTTTCTCGGCGGCGTGTTTTTCTCCGATTGCCTGTGCCAGCGGGACGCGTTCGTCGGCAGGGTCGTTTTGTCCGCCCTGTTCGCGTTCTTCGAGCAGGGCTTTGCAGTCGATGACGCGCAGGTCGTTGTCGGCGGCAAAGTCCATCAGGAAGCGGAACATTTGGGGATTGTCGGTTTCCAGCTTCTTATCGACGGCGACGCAGCGGATGTTGTCCACCAAAATCGGGCGCACCCATTTCGAGTAGGAAAGCCGGTTGTCTTTGGTGAACGAGGACAGAATGCCGCACAGGCGTTCCGCCCAGTCGCTGGGGCGGAAAACCTTGCCGGAACTCGTTGTGCCGTGGATGACGACTTCGTAGGGGTTGCAGACTAACATGGCGGCTTCCTGAAAAGAAATGTCTGGCGCGATTATACCTTATGCTTATGCGGGCGTGTCCGGATATGCCGTCTGAAAAGTACAGGATTCGTGCAGTAAAACTTTGCGGCGGCAAATGTGCGATAATACGCGCCGTATTGCCGCTTTCGGAAACATACGGGCGGCGTGGACGTATAACCGGATACCCGCCTGACGCGGGTTTTTTACGGAAGGGGGGCAAAAATGCCTAATCCGCTTTACAGACAGCACATCATCTCCATTTCGGATTTGTCGCGCGAACAGTTGGAATGCCTGCTTCAGACGGCATTGAAGCTGAAGGCGCATCCGCGCGGCGATTTGTTGGAAGGCAAACTTATCGGTTCGTGCTTTTTCGAGCCGTCCACGCGCACGAGGCTGTCGTTTGAAACGGCGGTGCAGCGGCTGGGCGGCAAGGTCATCGGCTTTTCGGACGGCGCGAATACCAGTGCCAAAAAAGGCGAGACGCTTGCCGATACCGCCCGCATCATTTCCGGATATACCGACGCCATCATCCAACGCCACCCCAAAGACGGCGCGGCGCGCGTGGCGGCGGAGTTTTCGCGCGTTCCCGTCATCAACGCCGGCGACGGCACGAACCAGCACCCAAGCCAGACGCTGCTCGACCTGGTAACGATTTATGAAACGCAGGGACGTTTGGACAGGCTCAAAATCGCGATGGCGGGCGATTTGAAATACGGGCGCACCGTGCATTCGCTGTGTCAGGCGTTGAAACGCTGGGGCTGCGAATTTGCCTTCGTCTCGCCGCCCAGCCTGGCGATGCCCGATTATATTACCGAAGAGTTGGAAGAAGCCGGCTGCCGGTACCGTATCCTCGGCAGTTTGGAAGAAGCGGCGGAATGGGCGGACATCCTGTATATGACCCGCGTCCAGCGCGAACGTTTTGACGAACAGGAATTTGCCAAAATCCAAGGAAAATTCAACTTGGAAGCGTCTATGCTGGCACGCGCCAAACCGAACCTGCGCGTGCTGCATCCCCTGCCGCGCGTGGACGAAATCCATCCCGATGTCGATGCCACGCCGCACGCCTATTATTTCGAGCAGGCAACCAACGGTGTTTATGCGCGTATGGCGATATTGTCGCTGGTGTTGAACGAAGAAGTGTGAGGAACCGATATGGAAACCCCGAAACTCAGTGTCGAAGCCATTGAAAAAGGTACGGTTATCGACCATATTCCCGCCGGCAGGGGGCTGACCATCCTGCGCCAGTTCAAACTTTTGCACTACGGCAACGCGGTAACCGTAGGCTTCAACCTGCCCAGCAAAACCCAAGGCAGCAAAGACATCATCAAAATCAAAGGCGTGTGCTTGGACGACAAAGCCGCCGACCGCCTCGCCCTGTTTGCCCCCGAAGCGGTGGTCAACACCATCGACAATTTCAAGGTCGTGCAGAAGCGGCATTTGAACCTGCCCGACGAAATCGCCGAAGTGTTCCGCTGCCCGAACCCCAATTGCGCCAGCCACGGCGAGCCGGTCAAAAGCCGGTTTTATGTTAAAAAACACAACGGGCAGACGCGGCTGAAATGCCATTACTGCGAAAAAACCTACAGCCGGGATTCGGTGGCGGAAGCCTGACGGATTCCCTTAAACCGAGTGGGCGGCATTTCGTCTGCCGCCTGTTTTGCCAATCTGAAATGGAATGATGATGCACGCTTCTGTCCAAAGCCGTTTCGCACCGATACTTTATGTTTTGATTTTCTTTGCCGGTTTTTTGACCGCGCAAATCTGGTTCAATCAGAAAGCCTATACTGAAGAGCTGCCTCCGCTTCTGTCCGCATTGTCCGCCGTCGCGCTGGTGTGGCTGGCGTGGGCGTTGGTGTCGGCGCGTTCAAAGGCTAAGGCGGAAAAGTTCTACCGCGAAAAAATGATACAGAACGAAAGCATACACCCCGTCCTGCACGCTTCTTTGCAACACTTGGAACACAAGCCGCAAATGCTCGCCCTGCTGGTCAAAAACCACGGCAAAGGGATGGCGGAACAGGTCAGGTTCAAGGCGGAAGTGCTGCCTGACGATGAAGACGCGCGCACGATTGCCGCCGAGTTGGCAAAAATGGATATGTTCGCATTGGGGACGGACGCGGTCGCCTCGGGCGAAACCTACGGGCGCGTGTTCGCCGATATTTTCGAGTTGTCGGCGGCTTTGGAAGGGCGCGCGTTCAAAGGGATGTTGAAACTGACGGCGGAATATAAAAACATCTTCGGCGATGCCTGCCGTTCGGAAACGGCGTTGGATTTGGGCGCGCTCAATCAGGCGTTGAGGGAAATTTCAAAAATGCCGGAAAAGTCCAAACGGATATTTTATTGAAGGTGTCCCGATGTATGGGGCGCGCACCGGCGGCGCGGCGGCTTTTTCCGGCAACAATGCCGTACCCTGCGGGCAGGCTTCGCACTCTGAAGGCTTCAGACGGCATTTTTTCAGGGGGCGGCGGCAAAGCGGCAAGATTGGGTTTGGATACCCGGTTGCTTCCATTTATAGCGGATGAAC
>AEPI01000085.1 GCA_000193795.2 Neisseria lactamica NS19
TCGAAAATCGAAGGGCGACGGGAATCTAAAACATGGAATTTTCAAGAGACACGAATTCATACATCCAACCTCAAGAGTACGAACGTTACGAAAAGGTTGTGATGGATGCAAAGGGTAATTTAAAGGTTGTTCCTTTAAGACGTGGCAAAGGCGATTCCGCATTTATAGACACAATCAGCTTCACGTTTCATGAAAGTTCTGTTGCAAAGTTTTTTTTGGTAACAAGGGATTTTTTCCCGATTAAAGGCGTATCCGATAGAGATGTATTGGTGCGGTTTTCCGATATTCTTGAATGGATATTCGGTTTCGGAATTTCCTCGCATCAACCTGTGGGCAAAGGTCGTTTTTATGAGTCGCGATGGCAGATGGAAAGAGACGGCGTTTTGTACGGTCAGGTTTACATTGGCGGACAACAGGAAACCATACTTGTAGAGATGACGGGTAAAGGCTGTGCAGTTGCGGAAGAAGGCTGGGAAGAACGTTTGTATAGGTTTTTAACGGCGGATACGACTTATAACGCAAAAATAACCCGTTGCGACGTGGCAAAAGACTTTTACGAGAATGAAATCTCGCCGGATTTGGCGTGGCAGTGGTACGAAGAAGGCAAGTTTGACAAGCGCGGCAAGCGTCCTTTGGTCGGAAAGCTGGGAGATGACTGGCTGAATCCTACAGAAAAAGGCAAAACCTTGACGATAGGCTCTAAAAATTCGTCTGTATTTTCCCGCATCTACGATAAGGCAAAAGAACAGGGAGATACAAGCGGCGTTTTTTGGTGCCGGTTTGAACAGCAGTATATGGGCAGAAACTGTTATTTGAGTTTCGATATTTTGTTATCGCCGGGTTCTTTTTGGGGCGGCGCGTTTGAGATTTGCGCGTCGTTGCAACAAAAAGGCGTGACGGAGCATAGGTGTGTAAGTGCCAAAAAAAGATTGGAATTAAGCATAGAACGCTCGAAGCAGGTTGCAGCGAAACAGGTCGGGCGCGCCATAAATATGATGGTTTTTTTGGGTATGTCCGATTCTGAAATCGTTGATTATCTGCGCCGAAAAGATGGTGCGCTGCCCCATCGTGTGAATCCCGCATCATTCATGATTAAAGAGAAACGCGCTTGCGAATATATCCATGATTATGAAAAAGAAATTGAAATCATTAAATTTGATGAGTACGGAATGGTTTTAGACAGTATGGCGGAATCGAGTGATTAAGTTTTTTTGTCAGACAGTTCATAACTGATTTTTTTGAAAGGAAAAAGCAAATGAAGATGATTGCACGTGTAACCGGTATGAAACGAAGCAAAGGCATTACGGAAAAGGGTCAATCTTATGATTCTACGAAGCTCTTTATTGAGATTCAGTTTCCCGAAAGCCAAGATATGTGCGGATACGCTACCCAAGAGTTTACATACGGCACATATGAAAACTATGAAAAACTGCTTGCTTCAGGCGTAAAAACGCCGTTCAAGGCAGAAATTGATTTTGATTTCGTCACCAACGGCAAAGCCGTAAAACAGATTGTAACCAACGTTGTCCCTGTTTTTGAGAAACCTAAAAACTCATGAAATATCACGTAAGCGCGTGGCTTCCGGCTGCTTCAACAGGCGGTTTGCCGACAATTCAGGAATTTCATTTTGACGATGAATCGGAAGCCAAGGCATTTTATGATAAATGGGAAGACGATCCCGATAGGAGAGAGTTTTCAATAGCCTATAACGAGCAGTTCGGTTATCCCTACTCGTATTATGAGGATGACGAAGGCAATCAATTTTATTGGGACGGTTCGCCTATGCATGATGATGAAGGCAATGATGTTTATCCCAATGGAAACCCTTTTTTTAACGAAGAAGGAGAAAGGCTAGATCCCGAAGGTCATGAACTTTTTTATAACGGCTTTTATTACGAAAGCCATTATGACGCTTCTATCGATGCGGGCCTTTATGAAAACGCTCTCGAATACGCCATAAGCGACGAAGAGAGAGAGGAAGTCATGATGCTTATGGAACGTTCCGAATCTTTTATTTTTGGCGAAGATGATGACGATGACGATGACGATGAATCGGAAGATTATGAAGACCTCTACTCCGATGTTCCATTTTAAGGCTGTGCGGTTTGCCTCCGAAAACCGTAATTTTTAAAAAGGAAATTTTATGTTTAAAAGCATCAAAGCAAATGTCTGCAAAGCGGTTGCAGTTGTAGCACTGGCTACCCTCTCCGCTCCGACTTGGGCGGACGGCATCGATGGCGTTGCAGACGGCATCGTAACCCAAATAAATAAAGTTGTTCCGGTTGTTTCCAGTGTCGGCGTTGCCCTGCTCTCCGTTTACGTGTTGGTTAAAGCATTCCGCCTCGTATCCGGCTTTGTTGCTGGCCGTTAATAAGGTGTGATGATGGGATACAGAGTAGGTTTGCAGTGTTTTTCCAAAAAAGAACAGGCAGAGGATTATTCTGTATCCCAAATCGTGCCCGTTATATCTCCCGATGGAAAACTGTACGCGCCCTATAAATCGGGCGCAAATTGGTATATGGAAGGCTATCGGATAGATTTGTCTTTCCCGCAATGTTCTCAAGAATCTCAGTTTGTACAAGGGGCAATGCTTGCCTCTTCGTTTCTGATTTTATTCGTTCTCATATGGGCGTTTAAAACGGTAGGAAACCTGATTAAAGGAAGTTTTTCAAATGATGGTTGATTTCCCTTTTCTTATTGGATTTTTTGCAGTGATTTCATTGGTTTATTTTTTCAAATAGGGTGAATTTTATGAAATTTAAAAGAATGGCGGCCGCTTTTGTGATGTCCGCTTTTTTTGTTCCTGCTTTTTCGGAAGATATTGAGATTCATCGCGTTGAAGAAGGTTTTAGAAAGTTAAATATGACTGGGAAATTTTATGAATCTATTTCAAATGCTCCTTTTGGTACTGTTTTTCCGATGAGAAGTAGGGACGGCGAAATACAATACACAATGCATAAGTTAGGATGTTTTTTTAATACATGTTATTTTAATGTGAATAAAGTACCTGATAATTTTAAAAAAAAGAAGACATGACGGTTTTTGACATATCGGATTTAAATTTAAAAGACCCCGACCAACAGGATGCCGATGATTTGGGTATGACGCTGGCGGATTACAAGAAGATGATTGCAGAAGATGAAGATGCCGGCAGGATTTGGCAGAAAATCCAATTGAAAAAAGCAGAACAATTACAAAAAGAAAAAGAAGAAGCGGTAAAGAGGAAGCGGAAAAGGAAGATTTTTTCAGATTATAGGGGGCATAAATTCAAATCGGTTAAAGAACTATGTTATGACATTTACAAGGGTTTGACTTATGGAAGTGTCGAAGTAAGAGGCGTTGATGCGGGTTTGTATGAGGGTAATGCTCAATTGGGAAGATGTAATGCCGTTTGGCCGGATGGCAAAGTTGCCCATACTTTGGATTATTCGGTTTTGTATGAAGATATACCCGAAGGGGAAAAGCCCGAAGAAGAAAAGAAAGAACCGGAAAAAGACCATCCGAAGCCTGTAGAAAAGCCCGATGCGTCCAATCCGAAGCCGTCTGAAAACCCGAACGTTGGGACACTGGGGGGCGGTGCTTCTCCCGCCGACGGAAATGCGCCGGGTGGCGGTAGCCTCGGAGCATCCGACGGCGGGGGAAGCACAGGCGCGGGGAACGGCGGTAATAACGGCTCAACGTCACAAGGAAGCGGCAAAGGCAAAGGGGACGGCGAAGACAGTGAAAAAATGCCCGATGTACCGAAGTATGGAGAACCCGACTGGGGAAGCCTTAAAAGTGATGGAAATTTTGGAAGTTATGCACCTGCAAACGTGTTTTCAACGGGCGGGCATTGTATGAGCGATATAAGGCTGGATATGGGACAGTTCGGCAATCATACGCTTCAAATGGGCTTTATGTGCGATGTATTGAAAAAGATGAGATATGTTTTTATCGCTATGGCTTATCTCTATTCCGCAATCTTGGTTTTTAAAACCGTAAACAGCTTGAAAGGTTAAAAATGCCAAGATTGATTGTCGCATTGTTCAGAGCATTTGCGCCGATGCTTAAAGACTTGTTTTTTAAAATTCTTGCAGGTCTCGGCGTTTCTCTTGTCTCATATGAGGCGTTAAGCCTTTCAACCGATGCCATATTGAAATATTTTCAAAACGCCTATGGGAATATACCCCCCGATATTTTAAATATGTTCGCACTGGCAGGCATTCCCGAAGCATTGAACATCATATTTGGCGGTTTCTCCTTTTCTTTCGGCATATGGTCTTCGTACCGCGTTTTAAAATTCCTAAAATAAAAGGCAAAAAATGATTACATTGATTACAGGCGTTCCCGGTTCGGGCAAAACTTTATCCGTCGTTTCAGACTTGGCGAAAAAGATAAATAACGAATGGAAAGACAGGAAGATTTTTATCGAAGGCATTCCGGAACTCACGATAGAAACCACGCCCATTCCCGAAGGTCATTCCATCAACGATATGCACGTTTGGCTTCGGTATCCCGAAAATAACGGGTCGGTCGTCATCATAGACGAAGCGCAAAACGTTTTTCCGCCCCGATCCCCCGCCGTCAAAGCCCCGCCCCTTGTCGAATGGCTGCACGTTCACAGGCATTCCGGTATTGATATTATCCTGATAACGCAGATGCCCCAAAGAATAGACAAGCACGTCCGCGATTTGGTCGGCGCCCATTACCATATCCATAAAACACCGCTGGGCATTTTTATGCGTTATTTTTGGGATTATTGCGCCAATAATCCAAGGTCAGAGTTCGCCAATGCCCGTCCCGAAGTCTATAAGTTGGATAAAAAGGCGTTCGGGCTTTACAAATCGGCGGAAATCCATACCAAGGTAAAAACACCGAAAAGCCGCGTTTTATATATTATCCCCATCGCATTGGTATTGTTCGCCCTATGCTTTTATTTGGGCTACAAGCTATTATTGGGGCTGGGTAATAAGGACGGAACAGCGGAAGGAGAAGCT
>AEPI01000084.1 GCA_000193795.2 Neisseria lactamica NS19
TGTCTGGCGCAAGACGACACCCTGTCCGAACTGCCGGGACTGATTAACCGCCAACTGACCGAAAAAAACCTAAAAGTAGAAAAGGCATCCGCCGCCGTCATTGACGCCACCATTATTCAGACCGCCGGCAGCAAACAGCGTCAGGCTATAGAAGTTGACGAGGAAGGACACGTCAGCGGCCAAACCACACCGAGTAAAGACAGCGATACCCGCCGGACAAAGAAAAACGGTTTATACAGACTCGGTTACAAACAACATACCCGTACCGATGAGGAAGGCTATATTGAGAAACTGCACATTACCCCCGCCAATACCAATGAGTGCAACCACCTGTCGCCTTTGCTGGAAGGGATAGCCGAAGGTACAACCGTCTATGCCGACAAAGGCTATGACAGTGAGGAAAACCGACAACATCTGAAAGAGCATCGGCTGCCGGACGGCATTATGCGCAAAGCCCACCGCAACCGTCCGCTGACGGAAGCGCAAACCAAACGCAACCGATATTTGTCAAAGACCCGTTATGTGGTCGAACAAAGCTTCGGTACGCTGCACCGTAAATTCCGCTATGCCCGGGCAGCCTATTTCGGACTGAGCAAAGTGAGTGCGCAAAGCCATCTGAAGGCGATGTGTTTGAACCTGTTGAAAGCGGCTAACAGGCTAAGTGTGTCTGCTGTCGCCTGAAAGGCGGCTGGATGCCTGATTATCAGGTATCCAAGGGGGATTAAGGGGATATTTGGGTAAAATCAGGAGGTATTGGGGGAGAGAAACAGCCGAAAATCTTTGTTTAGGTTCCGGCTGTCGAGGGAAGGGCTTTTTTGCAAAGGTCTCTAACAGTGTTTTACACAACAGCTTAAGAAAAATACGCCGGCAACATCTCAAACACCGCAACCCTTTCAGGCTGCCATAAGGCTTTACAGTATCATTCTTGAAATCTTCAGATACTGCAAACAGCGCCAGATATCTATAGATAAAGTTAAGAAATTGACATTTTATAAATAATTTTGTAAAATTTAGTGAATTTATTTTCAAAGTAAAAATATACTGGGTTTGACATTATGTCCGCCATACACACCCATCTGAGTTTAGCTATTTTGGCAGCCTTTTCTTTTCAGGCTGCACTTGCCGATACCATTGAAGAAAGCGAATCCAGACGTCAGGAAATGCGACGCCGGCAGCAGGAGCAGCAGCTGCAGCGCGAAGTCGATGTGCGTTTGGACGATACGCGGCAAAGTACGCTTACTCCGTCTGCGGCCGAATCGGCCGAATCCCCCTGTTTCCCCATTCATACCGTTACCCTGACCGGCGATGCTGCCGACCGTTTTCAGTTTGCACTTAAAAAAGCCTTGAAAGAAACCGGCTTCCAATCCGGACAATGTTTGGGTGTGCAAGGCATCAACCGCATTATGGTTGCGGCACAAAACGCCGTTATCGGCCACGGCTATACCACTACCCGTATTTTGGCCGCACCGCAGGATTTAAACAGCGGAACTTTGGAATTAACCGTTTTGCCCGGCAAAGTGCGCTCGGTTCGCACTGATACTTCGCACAACGACCAAACCCGTGCCGCGCGCATTGCCGCCTTTCAAAACGAAATTCCGTTGAAAGGCGGCGATATTCTGAATCTGCGCCGTATCGAGCAGGGGCTGGAAAATCTCAAGCGCGTACCCACCGCGGAAGCCGATATTCAAATCGTTCCCGCCGATGCACCCGATGAAAGCGACATCATTGTTGCCTGGCGGCAGCGGCTGCTGCCCTACCGCCTGTCGCTCGGTGTGGACGACTCCGGCAGCAAAACCACCGGCAAATACCAAGGCAGCCTGACTTTCTCTGCCGACAACCCTTTCGGCTTGAGCGATCTATTTTATCTGTCCTACGGCCGCCATCTCGGCCATACCGACGCCCATACCGACTCCGAGGGCAAAAAAACCGCCGGTGGCATCCAAAGCTACGCCTTTCACTATTCCGTTCCTGCGGGCAACTGGCTGTGGAGCTGGAACCACAACTATTACCGCTACCACCAAGCCGTGGCGGGTATCAATGAAGTGTACGACTACAACGGCAAAAGCCGTGGCAGCGACATCGGATTTACCCGCCTGCTGTACCGTGATGCGCGGCGCAAGAGCCATATCGGCTTCAAACTGTGGCAGAAAGAAAACCAAAGTTTTATCGATGATGCCGAAGTCGAAGTACAGCGCCGTAAAACCGCCGGTTGGCAGTTGAGCCTAAAACACAAGGAATACATCGGCCGCAGCACTTTGGATATCGGCCTTGGCTACAAGCGCGGCACCGGCATGGCCGATGCCATTGCCGCCCCTGAAGAGGTGTTTGATGAAGGCACTTCGAGAATGAAGGTGATCACTGCCGACATCAGCTATAACCACCCCTTCCAAATCGGCCGGCAGCACTTCGTATATGACACCGCCCTGCATGCCCAGTGGAATAAAACCCCGCTGACGCCTTTGGACAAAATCGCCATCGGCGGTCGCTACACCGTGCGCGGCTTCGACGGCGAAAGCTCACTGTCGGCCGAGCGCGGCTGGTACTGGCGCAACGAAGCCGGCTGGTATTTTCAGGCTGCCCACCAGTTTTATCTGGCGCTAGACGGCGGCCATGTTTCCGGCGACTCGGCGCAATACCTGCTCGGCCAAACCCTAATCGGCACCGCCGCCGGCCTGCGCGGCCAGTTCAAAGCAGGCGGCAGCCTGAATTACGACCTGTTTGTCGGCAAACCGATTAAAAAACCGCAAGGCTTTAGCAAACGTACCGCCGTTTTCGGCTTCAACCTAAACTATTCGTTTTAACCGGAGAAAACACGGGCACCACCTGCATTTGGGCTGCCTTTCCCCACCCCCGCACACACTACGGATACCCCCGCCATGAACAAACACCGCCATAAAACCGTCTTCAACCGCACCCGCGGCATCCTGATGGCCGTAGCCGAGACTGCCATCGGGCAGGGCAAAAGTCCCGGCGAGCGCTCAGGCGGAGAAACCGGTGGCGGTGACGGCAGCCTAAAAACCCGTTCAGGCTGCCGTTTGCATTTGGGCACGCTGACTTTCAGCCTGCTGCTCGGTTTCGGTTCGGCCCTGATTGTGCCCGCCACCGCTGCCGACATCCAAGCCGACAAATCCGCCCCCAAATCCCAGCAACCCGTCATCCTGCAAACCGGCAACGGACTGCCGCAGGTCAATATCCAAACCCCCACCGCCCACGGCGTATCCGTCAACCAATACCGCCGTTTCGATGTCGACACGCGCGGCACCATTCTCAACAACAGCCATAAAAGCCTATCCACCCGCCAGGCCGGCTGGATACAGGGCAACCCCTTTCTCGCCCGCGGCGAAGCCCGTGTAATCGTCAACCAAATCAACAGCAGCGACCCGAGCCGGCTAAACGGCTATATCGAAATCGCCGGCCGCCGCGCCGAAGTGGTAATGGCCAACCCCGCCGGCATCCGCGTCGACGGCGGCGGCTTTACCAACAGCGCAGGCGCCACCCTCACTACCGGCCGTCCCATCCTGGCAGAAGGCCGTTTCGACGGTTTGGACATCGGCAGCGGCCGCATCGAAATCGGCGCTCAGGGTCTTGACGGGCGCGATACCGACTACACCCGCATTCTCAGCCGTGCCGCCAAGATTGACGGCGGCATTTGGGGGCAGGACGTCCAAGTGATTGCCGCCGGCGGCCAAACCGACGCAGCAGACAGCCTGAAAGACGCCGCCGCACCCCGCGCCCCGTCTTCATCCGCCCCCGTCTTTGCCATCGACACCGGCGCCCTTGGCGGCATGTATGCCGGCAAAATCACCCTGATTGCCGCCGACAACGGCAGCGGCATCCGCAATGCCGGCAAGATTTACGCCGGTGCCGGCGGCGTGACCCTCAGTGCCGACGGAACACTGGCCAACAGCGGCACGGTTGCCGCCCAAGACGGCGGCGCCCTGCGTCTTAACGCCGGCCAAACCGACAACAGCGGCACCCTTTACGCCCACGGCCAAAGCAGCATCGACAGCACAAGCAGCCTGAACAACAGCGGCCGCATTCTCAGCACCTCAGAAACCCGCATCCGCAGCGCCCATATCGGCAACAGCGGCCAAATCAACGGCGGCCGTCTCGACATCGCCGCCCCCGTATTGGACAACAGCGGCCGCATCAGCCAAAGCGGCAGTCAGAATCTGGCCGTCGATACCGCCCACCTGGCCAACAGCGGCCGCATCGGCCTGCCGGAAAACACAACGGCAGCAGTGGAAACAGTAGCGGCAACAACGGCGGTAACAACGGTAACAGCGGCGCAAACGGTAACTCCGGCAACAAGCGGCCCTCCGCCAATAACGGCAACGGCAATAACAGCAACGGCAGCCACACCCAAGTTCCCCCTCCTGCCGACGGCCGCATCAGCGTCTCCGGCCGTTTGGACAACAGCGGCACCATCGAAGCGGGCGGGCGCACCGCGCTAAGCGTCAGCAGCGAACTGGCCAACAGCGGCCACCTCACCCTCGGCAGCCTGAAAGCAGACGGCAGCCGTTTCGACAACCGCCAAGGCGACATTCTCGCCCACAGCGCCGACATTCACAGCAGCCACAGCGACAACCGCGGCGGCGCCCTGGCCGCAGGCAGCCTGAAACTGGATGGCACCCGACTCGACAACCGCCAAGGCGCCATCCGCAGCAACAGCCAAAGCGACATCCTCCTTTCAGACGGCCTGAACAACGAACAAGGCGAAATCACCACTGCCGGCAGCCTGAAACTGGCCGCCGGCGATATTGCCGGCGGCGGCAGCATTCTGGCCGGCCAAGATCTCGAACTGACGGCCAACCGGCTGGACGGCAGCGGCACCCTGGCCGCCGGCCGCGACGCCGCCCTCAAACTCAGCGCCGACTTTGACAGCAGCGGCGACATCGAAGCCGGCCGCAAACTCAGCATCGAAAGCGGCGGCAACATCCGCAACCGCCACCGCATGGCCGGCGGCCAAGCGCTCGACATCCGTGCCCGGCACATCGACAACCGCGCCGAAGGCAAACTGGTTTCCGGCAGCAATACCCGTCTTGGCGCCGACACCGTTGACAACCGCGGCCTGATCAACAGCAACGGCCTGACCCGCATTGATGCCGCGACTGCCCTGAACAACATCGGCAGCGGCCGCATCTACGGCAGCCGTCTCGCCCTGGGCGGCGGCAGTCTGAACAACCGCGAAGAAGCAAGCGCAGACGGCAAAAACCAAGCCCCCGTGATTGCCGCCCGCGAACGCCTGGACATCGGCATGCGCAGCATAAGCAACACCGGCAGCGGCTTTGGCCGGATTGAAAACGGCCAAGTACAAACCGGCAGCGTCTCCAGCCTGATCAGCAGCGAAGGCACACTGCATATCGGCGGCCGTCTGAACGAGAGCCATCAGGCCGAAGGCAGGGCCGAGCGCCTGGAAAACCGCGGCGCGCGCATCGAAGCGGCCGGGGACGGCGTATGGTCGGTTGCCAAAATCCATAACGGCAACAGCCGCTGGGAAGTCAATCACAAAGTTGCCGTCGGCCAAGCCGAACACCGGCACAGCTACAGCCAGCCCGGCAATCCCGAATGGTGGCAGGTTGGCAAAGACGGCTCATGGCGGCAGACTGCCAATCATGCCAAAGGCGAGTTTACCTTTAACGACGGCCGTGCCCCGGTTCGCCAATCCAGCTGGAACGAAAAACGCGTCACCATACAACGCCACGAAGACCAAATCGCCCACTCCCAACCCGGGCAAATTGCCATCGGCGGCAACTTTACTGCCGACACCCAAGAGCTGGCCAATGAAAACGGCCAAATCTTAATCGGCGGCGTCTGGCAGGGCAGCGACAAAGACAGCACCCTGAAAAACCTCAGCGATTTGGCCGGCGCGTACGAAATCGAGTCCGGCATCTTCGAAAACAGCTATGCCCGCAAAAGCAAATCTAGACAAAGGTGGGGACGCCGCACCGGCTACAGCGCTCCCGTGTATAACGAAACCCTGCTTGAGCGCCGCGAATTTGCCAACCACATCAGCTATCAGGATCAGGCAGGCAGCCTGAACCCTCCTGCCGGCCATGCCGCCGCAGCCGATGCCGCCACTGCGGCCGTTGCCCCGCCGCGCATTAAAAGTCCCGACGGCAGCTTCAGTCTGCCCGAAAGCAGCCTGTACACCGTCCGTCCCGACCGCCCCGGCTATCTGGTGGAAACCGATCCTGCCTATGCCGACTACCGCACCTGGCTGGGCAGCGACTACATGCTCAAAGCCCTGCAAACCGATCCCAACCGCACCCACAAACGGCTGGGCGACGGCTATTACGAGCAACGCCTGATCAACGAACAGATTGCCCGTCTGACCGGCTACCGCCGTCTGGACGGCTACCCGAACGACGAAGCCCAATTCCAAGCCCTGATGGACGCCGGCATCAGCTTCGCCCGCGCCCAGCAGCTGCCCCCCGGCATCGCCCTGTCCCCCGAGCAGGTTGCCCGGCTGACCAGCGACATCGTCTGGCTTGAAAGCCAGACCGTTACCCTGGCCGACGGCAGCAGCCAAAGCGTACTCGTACCCAAAGTCTACGTACTCGCCCGCCCCGGCGATCTCAACAGCACCGGCGGACTCATCAGCGCCGACGCCCTGCAGCTGGAAGCCGGCCGCATCGACAACCGCGGCACCCTGGCCGGCCGGCACATCGTCGATCTGGCTGCCGGCGACATCAGTAACAGCGGCCGCATCCAAGGGCGGCAAACCCTGCTGGAAGCACAAAACCAAATCACCCTGCAAGGCGGCAGCATCGAAGCCGAACGGCTGCTCAGCCTCAAAGCCGACAACATCACCCTCCAAAGCAGCACCGCCCAAAGCGGCGATTTGCACAACGGCCGCACCACCGTCGACCGTGTGGCCGGACTGTATGTCAGCGGCACAGAAGACGGCCAAGGCCTGCTCAGCCTCGAAGCAGGGCACGACATCAAACTGAACGGCGCCCGCCTGGCCAACCGCGCCCGCGACGGCCGTACCCAAGTCGTTTCCCACCAAGGCAGCGTCACACTCGGCACCGTCCGCACCGAAAACCACGAAAGCTACGGCAGTCTCAGCGACAAAAATCACCGCCACGTCCACCAAAGCGCCGAAGCAGGCAGCCGCATCGAAGCGCTTGGCAACATCACCGTATCCGCCGGTAAAGACCTCAGCATCCGCCAAGGCCAAATCGACAGCCAAAACGGCCGGGTAGAGCTGGCCGCCCGCGGCAATATCGACATCAGCGAAGGCCGCCGCACCCTGGATCTGGACGAATCGACCTACAGCAAAGAGCGCGGTTTGGTCGGCAGCAAAAGCCGGCTGGACCAATACCGGCGCCAACACGACGAAGCAGCCGGCAGCGTGATGACCGGCCGCGAAGTCAGAACGGCCTCCGGCGGCGACACCCGCATCCGCGGCAGCCAAGTCATCAGCGACGAACAGACCCTGGTTACCGCCGCCGGCGAGGTGCGCGTTGATGCTGCCGAGAACCGCTACCAAGATTGGGAAAACCACGAGCGCAAAAAGTCCGGCCTAACCGGCAGCCTGAAAAACGGTGTGGCGATGGTCGGTTACGGCAAAACCCAAGAAAACCTGCAGCAAAACGGCGTATCGTCTGCTGTAACCTCCTCGCAGATAGGCAGCCTGAAAGGCAACACCACCGTAGCGGCGGGCGGCAAACTGACTACCGAAGCCGCACAACTGTATGCCGGCGGCGATCTGCATCTGCAGGGGCGCGAAGTTTCCCTCGGCGAAGCCTACAACCGCAACGAGCGGCATAGCGAAGCGCAGCACAAACAGAGCGGCTTCTCGGTCGGCATCACTTACGACCCCTATACCGCCGGCAAAAATGCCTGGGACAAAGCCATGCAGGGTGGCGGTTACAGCGACAGTATCGTCGGTAACTGGATGCAGCGCAGCAGTGCCTCAGCCAAAGCCAGCCAGGCCGCCGGCACCCCTGTCGTGATCAGCGGCGGCCGCAGCCGCAGCACGCAGGTGCAGGATGGCAGCAGCGCCGAAGCCGTCGGCAGCTCGCTGAGTGCCGGCCGCCATCTCAGCATCCGTGCCACCGAAGGCAGCATCGAAGCCAAAGGCGCACAAATCTCCGCCGAAGGCGATGCCCTGCTGTATGCCCGCGACGACATCCGCCTCTCGGCCGCCAACGACAGCCAAAGCCAGAGCGGCAGCAGCAAGCGCAGCGGTTTCTCCATCGACAACCGCGACCATATCACCCCCTTCGGCACCTTCAACGATCAGGGGCAGGCTGCGGGCGAGATCGGCAGCATCAGCGGCAGCACCCTGTCCGTGGGCGGTAAAACCCGTCTGCTTGCCGAAAAAGGCAATATCGCCGTCAGCGGCAGCAGTCTGGTCTCCCAAGACGACCTGCTGCTTAAAGCCGGCGGCGACATCGACATCCGCGCCACCGAACACCGCCAAAGCCAGAGCGAGCGCCAAGTTTCTTCCGGCATCGGCAGTGCCGTTATTTCCGACACCGAGCACTTTAGCGGCTGGATGAAAAACCGCCGCGAGAACGAGGGCGAAGAAACCCGGCAGGCCGCCAGCCAAATCGGCAGCCTGAAAGGCAGTGTACGGATAGATGCCGGCGGTGCCTACCGCCAATCCGGCAGTGATGTTGCCGCTGCCCGCGACATTGACATTGCCGCCCAAAGCGTCGATATCCGCACCGCCGACAACCACGGCCGCAGCCGCCAAAGCGAGCGCGACCTTAAAATCGGCACCTTCGCCAAAATCTCCTCACCGCTGATCGATCTGGTCAACGCTGCCGAGGGCGCAGCCAAAAGCAAAGCCGACGACCGCACCCGCGCCCTGCAAACCCTGGCCGCCGGCGCCCAAGCCTACCAACTGGCCGATGGCGTCGGCAA
>AEPI01000083.1 GCA_000193795.2 Neisseria lactamica NS19
GGCGACGCAAGACGACACCCTGTCCGAACTGCCGGGACTGATTAACCGCCAACTGACCGAAAAAAAACTAAAAATAGAGAAAGCATCCGCCGCCGTCGTTGAGGCCACCATTATTCAAACCGCCGGCAGCAAACAGCGTCAGGCCATAGAAGTTGACGAGGAAGGACAAGTCAGCGGCCAAACCACACCGAGTAAAGACAGCGATACCCGCCGGACAAAGAAAAACGGTTTATACAGACTCGGTTACAAACAACATACCCGTACCGATGAGGAAGGCCATATCGAGAAACTGCACATCACTCCCGCCAATGCCCATGAGTGCAACCACCTGTCGCCTTTGCTGGAAGGGA
>AEPI01000082.1 GCA_000193795.2 Neisseria lactamica NS19
AACCTCTTCCAAATCAGGGCAACACACAGGTCGGTGCTTTATGTGCCTCCCTGTGTGTTGAAACATCGTCGTTTCCTTAATGGTTGGAATATGCCTGTACGCCGTTCCGGCATTATTTCATACGGAACTCTGCCGCGCGGGCGTGGGCGGTCAGGCTTTCGCCGTGTGCCAGCACGCTGGCGGTTTCGCCTAATTTTTGCGCGCCGTGTTCCGAAACCTGAATCAGGCTGGAGCGTTTTTGGAAATCATATGTCCCCAAAGGCGAGGAAAAGCGGGCGGTGCGGCTGGTGGGTAGGACGTGGTTGGGGCCGGCGCAGTAGTCGCCGAGGCTTTCGCCGGTGTAGCGTCCCATAAAAATCGCACCGGCGTGGCGGATTTTTTTCGCCCATTCCTGCGGATTTTCGACTGACAGTTCCAAGTGTTCGGGGGCGATATAATTGGCGATTTCGCAGGCTTCGTCCAAGTCTTTGGCAAGTATCATCGCGCCCCTGTTGCCGAGCGAGGCTTCGATAATGTCGCGGCGGGGCATCGTTGCGATAAGCCGGTCCATCGCGGCCTGCACTTCGTCGAGATACGCTTGCGACGTGCCGATTAAGATGGCTTGGGCAATTTCGTCGTGTTCGGCTTGGCTGAACAAATCCATCGCCACCCAATCGGCGGGTGTCGTGCCGTCGGCGATGACCAGGATTTCAGACGGCCCCGCCACCATGTCGATGCCGACTACGCCGAACACGCGGCGTTTGGCGGCAGCGACGAAGGCGTTGCCGGGACCGGTGATTTTATCGACTTGGGGGATGGTTTCCGTGCTGTAGGCGAGGGCGGCGACGGCTTGCGCGCCGCCAATGGTAAAGACTTTGGTCACGCCGGCGATGTATGCGGCGGCAAACACGATGTCGTTGCGTTCGCCTTTGGGCGTGGGGACGGTCATAATGATTTCTTTCACGCCCGCGACGTGGGCGGGCATCGCGTTCATAATGACGGAACTCGGATACGCCGCTTTGCCGCCGGGGACGTAAATGCCGACGCGGTCAAGCGGGGTAATCTGTTGTCCCAGCAGCGTGCCGTCTTCGTCGGTGTAGCTCCACGATTCCATCTTTTGGCGTTGGTGGTAGCTTTCGACACGGCGGGCGGCGGTCTGCAATGCCGTCTGAACATCATTGGGGATGCGCTCGAACGCGGCCTTCAAATCGGCTTGCGTGCGTATTAAATCATCGATGCTTTGAGCGTTTGTCCGATCGAATTTGTTGGTGTATTCGATCAGAGCCGCATCGCCGCGCTTTTGCACGTCGGCGCAGATGTCGGCGACGATGCGGTCGATTTCGGGATTTTGAGCGGTTTCAAAAGCCAGCAGGGCTTTGAGCCCGGTTTGGAAATCGGGCGAGCGGGTGTTGAGTTTTTTCATGATTTGGTTTTCTCCTTTTTTATTTTTGGACTTGGGATCGTCTGAATATTCTCTTGTTCAGTCTCTGTCTTTGTTTTAGGTCTGATATAAGCCTTTTCTCCCCTGTTGGCAAACTTCAATTCGGGTAGGCATTTTTGTTGCAGACCGAGTTTGGCTAATACGTCTTCGCTGTGCGAGATGGTATGAAAGCGGTAACGGGTTTGTGGTCTGCCGTTTTTGCTTTCACCAATCATTGTTACAAAACCGTCCACTTCGTATGCGCTGACAACAGCGTTTTGCAGACCAGTGTGAACGCCGATAACGTATTTCACTTTGGAGGCGGCATCTTTATTGAGCCACCAGTTGCCTAAGGTACGCGATTTAAGGTTTGCATCGTCTTGATTGTCGAAATGGTAGTCTAATTCTTCGTTAGTGTCTAAATCGAAAGCATCGTGGATTTTGACGGCGAGAATCAGTCCGTCGGGGTTAATCTCGTTAAGTGGGAGAGAAGAGAATCCAAAGCGGCGATCTAGTTCTTCTACGCTAATACCACCCGGACCATGCCCAGCAATTTTATTTTTGAGTTTTTTAACCAAGACAGATTTAACAAAATGAATTAAGGCAGATTCGGCGGCTAGCGCTTCGACTTCAGTCAGATGATAGCTGATGATAAAGCGACCGAGTTTCTTGCATTTGGAAATGGCTTTGAGTTTCCGATCGATAATCTCGCCGGAGACGGGGTCTTGTGAACGACTAGCTACCCATTCATGCTCGAAGATACGATTACCGCAGCCTTTGCCGATGTAGAGGATTTTGTCTTTTGTCAGGTTGGTCAGACAATAGACGTAAAATCGACGCTCGCCGTTATTCAAAACGGAAAGGGTTGAGTCTGAGAATTTTTTTATTTTTGCAACCATTTTAACTTCTCCTATACAGTTTACTGCCGGTGATATAGTGGATTAACTTTAAACCAATACGGCGTTGCCTCGCCTTAGCTCAAAGAGAACGATTCTCTAAGGTGCTGAAGCACCAAGTGAATCGGTTCCGTACTATCTGTACTGTCTGCGGCTTCGTCGCCTTGTCCTGATTTTTGTTAATCCACTATATTTTCAGACGACCTGTCGGCGGGAACGGATAGGGTCGTCTGAAAACGCATCTTCATTCAAGGAACATTCACCCCGACTTCACTGCGCTGCCGAACGCTTGAATAATCGGCTCCAGCAGCGCGTGTTTCGTTTTCAGCGCGGCTTTGTTGACGACCAGCCGGCCGGAAATGTCGGCAATGTGTTCGACCGCCTCCAGACCGTTTGCCTTCAATGTGTTGCCCGTGGAAACCAAATCCACAATCGCATCGCTCAAACCGACCAAAGGCGCGAGCTCCATCGACCCGTACAGCTTGATAATGTCCACGTGTACGCCTTTGTTCGCAAAATGCGATGCGGCAGTTTCGGGATATTTCGTGGCAATCTTCAGACGGCATCCCGGCTGCGAGGCGGACTCATAGTCAAACCCCTTGCGTACGGCGACCATCATACGGCACCGGGCAATTTCCAAATCCAAAGGCTGATAGAGTCCGAAGCCGCCTTGTTCCGTCAAAACATCCTTGCCCGCAATCCCGAAGTCCGCCGCGCCGTAACGCACATAAGTCGGCACATCGGTTGCGCGGACAATGACGAGGCGGATGTTTTCATGGTTGGTGCCGATAATCAGCTTGCGCGATTTTTCGGGTTCTTCGGCGGGAACAATGCCTGCGGCGGCAAGCAGCGGCAGCGTTTCCTCAAAAATCCGGCCTTTGGACAAGGCGATGGTCAGCGTACTGTCCCGCATAGTGAATGTCCTTTGTCGGTTAAGATAATCATACCGTCCGAACGGGCGGTTCGGACGGCATACGGCTGCATTTAGAGCAGGGTCCTTACATCGGCGGCAATAGTTTCCGGCTCGCTGCCGTAAGGGGAGAAAATCGCCACTTCGCCATTTTTATCAATCAGATAAGCACCGGAAGAATGATCGACCAAATAGTTTTCGCCGTCATCTTTTTGATTGACTTTGGCGGAAACCACGCGGTATTGCTGTTTGATAACCGGCAGGCTTTGATCGCCTGTCGCGGTCAGTCCGATAAAGTCGGGATTGAATTGTTTGGCGTATTTGCCGACGATTTCAGGCGTATCGCGCTCAGGGTCGATGCTGACGAACACCACTTTCACATCTTTAGCCTGATCGCCAAGTTGTTTTAACGTGTCGCTGTAAGTCAGCAGCTCGGTGGGGCAGACATCCGGACAGTGCGTGTAACCGAAAGACAAAATCACCACTTTGCCTTTCAAATCGCTCAGGCTGAACGGCTTGCCGTCGCCGTCGGTCAGCGTGAAATCGCCGCCGATGTCCTCTTTACGCATATCCGTGCCGCGCGTTTGCGGTTTTGACGGGTTTTCGGCAGAAGATGCAGGGGCGGCGGATGCAGAGGATGCGGCAGCCTGTACTGCATTGTTTTCTTGAGGTTTGCAGGCGGCAAGCGCGGCAAGTGCGACAATGCCCAGTAAAAAGGAACGCGGTACGTAATGCATAACAGTCTCCAAAATAAACAAAAAGATTGATATTGAGTAAAGTTTGAATGGTTTTATCTTAACGCGTTTGACAGATTAAATGTAATATTTTTTTAAGCAAGGAGCGCGGCAGCGCTTCCGGATTGATGCGGCATTATTTCCCTCCCGTCGGGCTGGTTGTGGCGCGGTGTGATTAAATTAAATTTAAAATCAATAGGTAAATAAAAAAATGGTAAGAAAAATCAAAAAAGGGTTTACAAGGTTTTAAAATCCATTATAATGGCTACTTCTTCACCAGCCCAGGTGGCGAAATTGGTAGACGCAGGGGACTCAAAATCCCCCGCCGCAAGGTGTGTCGGTTCGAGTCCGACCCTGGGCACCAAAACCGCTTTTAGAGCGGTTATTTTTTTGTCTGCCACAGTCTGCCGCTGTAAATCAAAGCCAAGAAATATAAGGCGTTCCGCTGGTTTCAGTATCTGTATGTCATCTAATCCCGTCTATACGTTCCAATTAAATTAATCTAAGATTTACGGTATTTTTACGGTATTATCGACTTTCCTAAAAATAAAATATATTTAAATCATCCTGATATGTATTTATTTTGAGAAAGATCCTGTCAAATTTAAAAAACCTTGATTCGGTCAGGGGGTTTTGCCATTCCTATTCGCATAAAACCTTGCACTTGCTCAAACTGTCAACAATCCATCCGTATCAAGCCTGATAAAGCTGTTTTTTATTTCTTTAAAATCAACATTCAAACCGTTTTCTTGTTTCAAACGATAAAAGATGAAAGATTTTATCTTGATTGAAGGGACGGTTTGCGTTATCTTTTCCACTCTTTTTCACAAACTCTGTGTTCCTTTCCAATTGTTTGGACAGTCTGACTGTCGCCGTGTTCCCTCAATGCGCGTACCCTAAATCGCTGCTTGGCGGAATTGCATTACAGGTGCTGTGGCGAGGCGGTTTGTCCCTATTGGTTTGAAACCGTATAAAAGAGGTCGTTATGCAGTTATCAGGCGCACAAATCATAGTGCAGAGTCTCAAAGCCGAAGGTGTGGAATACGTTTTCGGTTATCCCGGCGGGGCGGTTATCGAAATCTACGATGCCCTGTTCCAACTCAATAAATTCAAACACATTCTTACCCGCCATGAGCAGGCGGCGGTACACGCGGCAGATGCGTATGCGCGCGTCAGCGGTAAGGTGGGCGTGGCATTGGTTACATCCGGGCCGGGCGTTACCAATGCACTGACCGGTATTGCTACTGCCTATACGGATTCGATTCCGATGGTGGTCATCAGCGGACAGGTAGGCAATTCCCTGATTGGTACGGATGCGTTCCAAGAAGTTGATACGGTGGGTATTACCCGTCCGTGTGTCAAACACAATTTCCTGGTTACGGACATCAATGAGTTGGCGGAAACCATTAAAAAGGCGTTCCAAATTGCCGCGAGCGGCCGACCGGGGCCCGTGGTGGTTGATGTCCCGAAAGATGTTACGCAGGCGATGGCGAAATTCAGCTATCCTCAGGAAGACATTTTTATCCGTTCGTACCAGCCGGTTGTTCAAGGTCATATCGGGCAGATTAAAAAGGCCGTGCAGATGTTGGCATCTGCCAAACGTCCGGTCGTCTATTTCGGCGGCGGCGTGGTGCTGGGCAATGCTTCGGAAGAACTGACGAAGTTCGTCCGTATGATGGGCGCACCGTGTACCGGCACGCTGATGGGCTTGGGCGCATATCCTTCCGGCGACCGCCAATTCCTCGGTATGCTCGGTATGCACGGTACTTACGAGGCAAACCTTGCCATGCAGAATGCGGATGTCGTTCTTGCCGTAGGTGCGCGTTTTGACGACCGTGTGGTTTCTGTACCGTCTAAATTTTTCGAGAAGGCGAAGAAGGTTATCCATATCGATGTCGATCCTTCCAGCATCGCCAAACGCGTGAAGGTGGACATTCCGATTGTCGGCGACGTGAAAAACGTTTTGTCCGAGATGGTTGCGCTGTGGCAAAAACAAGAATCCATGCCGTCTGAAGATGCTTTGGGCAAATGGTGGAAAACCATAGAAGAATGGCGTTCCCGCGATTGCTTGTGGTTTGACAACGACAGCGAAATCATCAAGCCCCAATATGTGATTCAGAAGCTTGCCGAGATTACCGGCAATTCGGCAATCATCACATCGGATGTAGGGCAGCATCAAATGTTTGCGGCTCAATATTATCCCTTCGAGCGTCCGCGCCAATGGCTCAATTCCGGCGGTTTGGGCACGATGGGCGTGGGTCTGCCTTATGCGATTGGTGCGAAACTTGCCGCCCCTGATCAAGACGTATTCTGTATTACCGGCGACGGCTCGATCCAGATGAACATCCAAGAGTTGTCCACCTGTTTCCAATATCGGATTCCGGTTAACGTCATTACGCTGAACAACGGTTATCTCGGTATGGTACGCCAGTGGCAGGAAATATATTACGGTGGCCGAGAGTCGGAAACCTATTTCGATTCTTTGCCTGATTTCGTCAAACTTGCCGAGGCATACGGACACATCGGCATCCGCGTGGACAAAAAATCCGATGTTGAAGGCGCGCTTTTGGAAGCGGTCAAACAAAAAGACCGTCTGGTATTTATGGACTTCTTGACCGACAAAAAACAAAACGTGATGCCCATGGTCGGCAACGGCAAAGGTTTGGACGAAATGGTCCTGCCGCCGCATATGCGTGCGGACGGAAAGGCGTAAGGAGAGGCAAATGCGACATATCTTATCTGTTCTGATTGAAAACGAATCAGGTGCGATGAGCCGCGTGGTCGGTTTGTTCTCTGCTCGAGACTACAATATCGATTCTTTGGCGGTTGCGCCGACCGAAGACAAAACCCTGTCACGGATGACCATCGTTACCCACGGCGACGAACACGTTATCGAACAAATCACCAAGCAACTCAATAAATTGATTGAAGTGATTAAAGTGGTCGATTTGAACGAGAGCCGTTTTGTCGAACGCGAACTGATGTTGGTAAAAGTCCGCGCTGCCGGCAAAGACCGCGACGAGTTTTTACGGTTGACCGAAATCTACCGGGGCAGCATCATCGATGTAACCGACCGCAGCTATACCATCGAAATCACGGGTTCGACCGAAAAACTCGATTCTTTCCTCGAAACGGTCGGTCGTGCCCAAATCTTGGAAACCGTACGCACAGGCGCGGCCGGCATAGGTCGCGGCGAGCGTATTTTGAAAATCTAACGCCGTAACCTTTCAGACGGCATGGTATTTGAATGCCGTCTGAAAAACGAACGGCAGGAGGGATTTATGTCGAATATTAAAATTGTCGCACTGGTTACCGTCAAACCGGAATACACGGAAACACTGGCAGCACAGTTTAAAGAACTGGTCAAAGCCAGCCGTGCGGAAGAGGGCAACATCAGCTACAATCTCCATCAGGAAATCGGCAAACCGAACCGTTTCGTTTTCGTCGAAAACTGGAAATCTCAGGCTGCCATCGATGCGCACAATGCCAGCGAACATTTTCAAGCCTTCGTCCAATCCATCGACGGCAAAACCGAAGCGTTGGAAATCGTATTGATGAATGAAGTTGCCGATTAAGCGGCACACACTGTTTAACCCGTCCGAAGCCGCTCAACATTTTAAGGCTTCGACAACCATTTACCTTAAAGGAAATCAAATGCAAGTCTATTACGATAAAGATGCCGATCTGTCCCTGATCAAAGGCAAAACCGTTGCCATCATCGGTTACGGTTCACAAGGTCATGCCCATGCCGCCAACCTGAAAGATTCGGGTGTAAACGTGGTGATCGGTCTGCGCCACGGCTCTTCTTGGAAAAAAGCCGAAGCAGCCGGCCATGTCGTCAAAACCGTTGCTGAAGCGACCAAAGAAGCCGATGTCGTTATGCTGCTGCTGCCTGACGAAACCATGCCTGCCGTCTATCACGCCGAAATTGCAGCCAATCTGAAAGAAGGCGCAACGCTGGCATTTGCACACGGCTTCAACGTGCACTACAACCAAATCGTTCCGCGTGCCGACTTGGACGTGATTATGGTTGCCCCCCAAAGGCCCGGGCCATACCGTACGCAGTGAATACAAACGCGGCGGCGGCGTGCCTTCTCTGATTGCCGTTTACCAAGACAATTCCGGCAAAGCCAAAGACATCGCCCTGTCTTATGCGGCTGCCAACGGCGGCACCAAAGGCGGTGTGATTGAAACCACTTTCCGCGAAGAAACCGAAACCGACCTCTTCGGCGAACAAGCCGTATTGTGCGGCGGCTTGGTCGAGTTGATCAAAGCAGGTTTTGAAACCCTGACCGAAGCCGGTTACGCGCCTGAAATGGCTTACTTCGAATGTCTGCACGAAATGAAACTGATCGTTGACCTGATTTTTGAAGGCGGTATTGCCAACATGAACTACTCCATTTCCAACAATGCGGAGTACGGCGAATACGTTACCGGCCCTGAAGTGGTCAATGCTTCCAGCAAAGAAGCCATGCGCCATGCCCTGAAACGCATCCAAACCGGCGAATACGCGAAAATGTTTATCCAAGAGGGTAACGCCAACTACGCGTCTATGACTGCCCGCCGCCGTCTGAATGCCGACCACCAAGTTGAAAAAGTCGGCGCACAACTGCGTGCCATGATGCCTTGGATTACTGCCAACAAATTGGTTGACCAAGACAAAAACTGATTGTTTTCAAACGGAACTGCCTACACATCGTGTAGGCGGTTTGTCATATGGATGCCGTCTGAACATCGTGTTCAGACGGCATCTGTGTTGCGGATGAATTTAGACAGGAACGGTTCTGTCAGTCGCCAAGAGCCGCAACCATTACCGCTTTAATCGTGTGCATACGGTTTTCCGCCTGATCGAACACGATGCCGGAGGGGCTTTCGAATACTTCTTCCGTAACTTCCACACCGTTCAGCCCGAAGGTTTCGTAAATCCATTCGCCGACTTTGGTTTCGCGGTTGTGGAAGGCGGGCAGGCAGTGCATGAATTTGACTTGCGGATTGCCCGATGCCGCCATCAGTTCGGGCGTAACACGGTAATTTTTCAATAAATCAATGCGTTCCTGCCATACTTCTTTCGGTTCTCCCATACTGACCCATACATCAGTATGAATAAAATCAACATTCTTTACGGCCTCTTGCGCGTTTTCGGTCAGGGTAATTTTTGCGCCGGTTTCTTCGGCGGCGGCGTGTGCGGCGGCAATAATGCCTTCAGACGGCCACAGGCTTTGCGGTGCGCCGATACGCACGTCCATCCCCAATTTTGCCCCTAAAATCAGCAGGGAATTGCCCATGTTGTAACGCGCGTCGCCGACATAGGCAAATGAGATTTGGTTCAAAGGTTTGCCGCTATGTTCGCGCATAGTCAGTGCGTCGGCAAGCATTTGAGTGGGGTGGAACTCGTTGGTTAGTCCGTTGAACACGGGCACGCCGGCGTATTTTGCCAATTCTTCAACAACTTCCTGTCCGAAGCCGCGATATTCGATGGCATCGTACATTCTGCCCAAAACGCGCGCCGTGTCTTTGATGCTTTCTTTGTGCCCGATTTGGCTGGCGGACGGTTCCAGATAGGTTGCGCCCGCGCCTTGATCACGTGCGGCAACTTCAAACGCGCAACGTGTGCGGGTCGAGGTTTTTTCAAAAATCAGGGCAATGTTTTTCCCTTTCATCCGTTGGACTTCGCGCCCTGCCTTTTTGGCGGCTTTCAATTCGGCGGCAAGGTCGAGGTAGGCGGTGATTTCTTCCAGCGTGAAGTCTAAAAGTTTCAGAAAATGGCGGTTTTTCAGGTTCACTGTCGTTTCCTTTATGTGGGGGCGTGAACGCTGTATTTGCAGCGTTTGCGGAAAGAGGGGTTCGCGGAATGTTGCAATGCCGTCTGAAGGTTGTTCAGACGGCATTGCGGTCAATCCCTTACTCCATACGGATGACGGGAATCAAACACTCACGGTCTCGGCTACTTCGTTGTAGCTGTCGATTTCGTTGAAGTTCATATAGCGGTAGATTTTATCGCCCTGTTCGTTGATGATGCCGATATTGGCTTGATATTCTTCAACGGTCGGGATTTTACCCAGTTTGGAGCAAATCGCTGCCAATTCCGCCGAACCGAGGTAAACAAAGGTGTTTTTACCCAAACGGTTCGGGAAGTTGCGGGTGGAGGTGGACATAACGGTCGCACCTTCGCGTACTTGCGCCTGGTTACCCATACACAATGAACAGCCCGGCATTTCCATACGCGCGCCGGCACGTCCGAGTACGCCGTAGTGTCCTTCGTCGGACAATTGTTTGGCATCCATTTTGGTCGGCGGCGCAATCCACAGGCGGACGGGGGTGTCTGCCTTGCCTTCCAAAAGTTTGGAGGCGGCGCGGAAGTGGCCGATGTTGGTCATACAAGAACCGATGAACACTTCGTCGATTTTGGTGCCGGAGCGTTCGGACATAAAGCATACGTCGTCCGGGTCGTTCGGGCAGGCGATAATCGGCTCTTTGATGTCGTCCATATTGATTTCAATCACGGCGGCGTATTCGGCATCTTTATCCGCTTCGAGCAACTCGGGATTTGCCAGCCATTTTTCCATAGCTTTGATGCGGCGTTCCAAAGTACGCGAATCTTGATAGCCGTCGGCAATCATGTTTTTCATCAACACGACGTTGGATTTCATGTACTCGATAATCGGCTCTTTGTTGAGCTTCACGGTACAGCCGGCGGCGGAGCGTTCGGCGGATGCGTCGGTCAATTCAAAGGCTTGTTCCACTTTCAAATCAGGCAGGCCTTCGATTTCGAGAATGCGGCCGGAGAAGATGTTTTTCTTACCGGCTTTGGCAACGGTGAGCAAACCTTGTTTAATCGCGTAAAGCGGAATGGCGTTCACCAAATCGCGCAGGGTTACGCCCGGTTGCAGCTTGCCGCTGAAGCGTACCAATACGGACTCGGGCATATCGAGCGGCATCACGCCCGTTGCGGCGGCAAAGGCAACCAAGCCGGAGCCGGCGGGGAAGGAAATACCGATGGGGAAGCGGGTGTGGCTGTCGCCGCCGGTGCCGACGGTATCGGGCAGCAGAAGGCGGTTGAGCCACGAGTGGATGACACCGTCGCCCGGACGCAGGGACACGCCGCCACGGGTGGAAATAAAGGCGGGCAGTTCTTTATGGGTTTTTACATCGACAGGTTTCGGATAGGCGGCGGTGTGGCAGAAAGACTGCATCACCATATCGGCGGAGAAGCCCAAACAAGCCAAGTCTTTCAACTCGTCGCGGGTCATCGGGCCGGTCGTGTCTTGCGAGCCGACCGTCGTCATACGCGGTTCGCAATAAGTACCCGGGCGCACGCCTTGCCCCTCGGGCAGACCGCAGGCGCGACCGACCATTTTTTGCGCCAAGGTGAAACCGGCTTTGCTTTCGGCAGGCGCCTGCGGCAGGCGGAATGCAGTAGAGGCAGGCAGTTTCAGTGCTTCGCGCGCTTTGGCGGTCAGACCTCGGCCGATAATCAGGTTGATACGGCCGCCGGCTTGCACTTCGTCCAGCAATACTTGGGATTTCAGGCTGAACTCGGCAACGGTTTCGCCGTTTTTCACAATTTTGCTTTCATAAGGCAGGATATCGACGACATCGCCCATTTTCAGCGCGGAAACATCGACTTCAATCGGCAATGCGCCGGAGTCTTCTTGGGTATTGAAGAAAATCGGTGCGATTTTGCCGCCCAGGCACACGCCGCCGAAGCGTTTGTTCGGCACGAACGGGATGTCTTCGCCGGTATGCCAAATGACGGAGTTGGTCGCGGATTTGCGTGAAGAACCGGTACCGACCACGTCGCCGACGTAGGCAACCGGATGGCCTTTGGCTTTGAGTTCTTCCAATAATTTAATCGGGCCGACTTCGCCCGGTTTGTCGGGATTGATGCCGTCGCGCGGGTTTTTCAGCATTGCCAGCGCGTGCAGCGGAATATCGGGGCGGCTCCACGCGTCGGGCGCGGGGGAGAGGTCGTCCGTATTGGTTTCACCGTCGACTTTGAAGACGGTAACGGTGATTTTTTCGGGAACTTTGGCACGGGAGGTAAACCATTCGGCATCCGCCCAAGATTGCAAAACTTCCTGCGCGTATTTGTTGCCTTTTTTCGGCTTTTTCCTGAACGTCGTGGAAAGAATCGAACATCAGAAGCGTATGTTTCAAACCTTTGGCGGCAATGGGCGCGAGTTTGTCGTTGTCCAAGAGTTCGATTAAGGCGTGGATATTGTAACCGCCGAGCATCGTGCCCAACAGTTCGGCCGCATATTCGGGGGAAATCAAGGGGCTGGATGCGCTGCCTTCGGCAAGGGCTGCCAAGAATGAGGCTTTGACTTTGGCGGCATCGTCCACGCCGGGCGGCACGCGGTGGGCAAGCAATTCGACCAAAAATTCGCCTTCGCCTGCGGGCGGGTTTTTCAGCAGCTCGACCAAATCGGCGGTTTGCTGCGCGTTCAAAGGGAGGGCGGGAATGCCGAGGGCGGCGCGCTCGGCGGCGGCTTTACGATAGGCTTCTAACATCTCTTTGTTCCTTTTTCTGTTTTTCTTTTATCCGGTTGCAAATGATTTGCGTTAAATATTGTAAACAATATTTGCACCGTTATCATAGACTAGTTTTAACAAAAATGGAACTGTTACGACAGGTAATGTAATAGGGAACGGCTATCTGTCCGTGGGAATGTGCCAATGAAAACAAATGCCGTCTGAAGAGGGGTTCAGACGGCATTTGTTCAACGTTTTTCCTGTTTGCGTATCAGCCGTACGGCAAGTAGGGCAAACAGGGTGGTGGGCAGGATGCCGGCGAGGAAGGGCGGCACGCCGTACAACTGGCTGGCAAATCCGAAGAGCCTGCCGGCAAAGTGGAACAGCAATCCGAGACAGATGCCGCCGAAGAGTTTCAAGCCCATATTGCCGTGGCGGGTGGTTTGCGGGGTGAAGGCGAAGGCGACGAGTGCCATGACCCAGGCGGCGACGGGGTAAACCAATTTGCGCCACCAGGCAATGGCGTAGATTTGGGTGTTTTGGCTGTTGTTTTGGAGGTGGCGGATGTAGGTGGTCAGCTCGCCGACGGACATTTGGTCGGGCTTGACGAGCAATACGTCCATCAGGTTGCGTTTGACGGAAATCGGCCAGTTTTCTTCGGCGGCAGTGGAAACCTCGACTTTATCTTCGCCCAATATACTGCGGCGGATATTTTTCAGCTGCCAGCTGCCGTCTGGATTCAAAACGGCTGATTCTGCTTCTGCCGCTTGGGTCAGTTCGTTTTTATCGTTGCGCTGCCAAATTTTGATGCCCAAAAGCGTATGGTCGGGCAGCATTTCACGCACATTGATAATGCTGTTTTTTTCTTTCAGCCAAAGGCCGGTATTGCCGGTACTGATTTTGCCGTTGATGGCGGCGGCTTTGATGTTTTCGGCTTTTTGGCTGAGGACGGGGGCAATCCATTCGCCGAGCGCGGCGGTGGCAAGGGCGAAAATCAAACCGAACTGCGACAGAATCAGCAGCAGCTTTTTGGTGCTCATGCCGCTGGCTTTGATAACGGTCAGTTCGCTGCTGGAAGCCAGCTGGCTGAGGGAAACCAGTCCGCCTATCAGGACGGCGAGGGGCATGAGTTCGTAGGCGCGGGCGGGCATTTTGAGGGCGGTGTAGCCCAGCATTTTCCATATGCCGTAACTGCCTTTGCCGAGGTTGCCGGTTTCGTACAGGATTTCAAAAAAGCTGTACAAAGCGAGGAAGGCAAGGAGGGCGTAAACCGCCATAACCGCCATTTGACGGATGATGTAACGTGAAATCAGGTTCATTTTCCGCCTTTCAATGTCAGACTTTCGGCAACCGCCCGCCAAAAGGGCTGCGTGGGCATACTGCGGACGCGCAGAAGTACGATTGCGATGGCGAACATGATGATGTGCATAGGCAGCAGTCCGAGCCAAAAATGGATTTTGCCGTCTTCCACGGCTTCAAAAAGCAGGGTCAGCCCGTTTTGGTAAACCAAAAACAAACCGATGGCAATCAGGATATTGTAGGTATGGCCGCTGCGCGGATTGAAATAGGAAAGCGGCACGGCAAGCAGGCACAACAGCAAAACGCTGACGGTCAAGGAAATACGCCACATCAATTCCGCCTGGTGTTGGGGATTGCTGCTGCCGATTAATTGGGCGGTCGGAATGGTACGGCGGTGTGAAACGGGGTCGATGAGTTTGGGCGTGGTGCTGATAATCAGGCTGAGGTGTTGGAAAGAAACGCGGTTGTAGTCGGCTTTGCCGGGCGTGCCGCTGTAACGGTAACCGTCGTGTAATTCAAGCGTGCGTTTGTTGTCGTTCAGCGAGAAATTGCCTTCTTTGGCGAAGATAATGTTGTCGTTGCCGTTTTTGTCCTGTTCGCGCAGGAACAGGTTTTTCATAATGCCGGATTCGGTGTCGAAGGTTTCGACAAAATAAACCCTGCCGTTGCGCTTGCCCAAGCTGTTGAACTCGCCCGCTTCCACCATCGACAATTCTTGTTTCTGCTTCAATATTTCGGCGTATTCGCGGCTGCGCAGTTCCGCCCACGGCATGACCCAAAGCTGCATCACGGCAATCAAAACGGCAAACGGCACGGCAAACTGCATCACCGGACGTATCCATTGTTTCAATGCCAATCCGCAGGAGAGCCAGACCGACATTTCGCTGTCGCGCCAGTAGCGGGTCAATACGGTCAACGTGCTGATGAATGCGGTCAACACCAGCAAAAGCGGGGTCATACCGATAATCCAAAAGCCGACCAACGCCAGCACGGCATCGATGGCGACACGCCCGTCGGCGGCGCGTCCGAGCAGGTTGATTGCCTGCGTGGAGACCAACACCGCCAAAAGGACGACGAAAATGCCGACGGCGGTAAAAGAGAGTTCTTTGATGAGGTTTCTTTGATAAATCATAGAATCGCGGCCAAGGGCGGTAAGCGGTTCGGCGCGGGCGGATTGTCCGCGCAAGGTTTCAGACGGCGCTTCAAATGGGGTACAATCGTGCCAACCGTCTTCAGACGGCCTTTTGATGCGAAGTGCCGTCTGAAACTACCGAAACCGTCCCAATCAGGAGGATAAACGTGAAATTTAGCACAAAAGCCGAAACTTTGCAGGCGCAACAGGCAGGCGCGCAGTTATTTGTCTGTGCCGAAACCGCACAATTAAACCACCCGGCCGCCTTTGCCCTTTTGTCTTCGCTTGAAGAAGGTCAAACTTTTACCGACACAAAAATCCCGACAGGCAACGGTTTGCAGGCTGTTGCCGTATGCCGTCTGAAAAGCACCGATTGCGCCGCGCTGAACAAAGCCGCCGCCGAAGCCGCCAAATGGGCGCAAAATCAGGAAACGGTCAATGTGGACGTTCACGCCTTTGAAAAAGTGCAAGCCGCAGCCCTTGCCGAAGCGTTTGCCATCGCGTTTGGCAACGCCGCTTACCGTTTCGACCGCTACAAAAAAGAAGCCAAGCCCGCCAAATTCGCACAAGCCGTGTTCCACAGCGCACACGAAGCCGCCGTCAAAGAAGCCTTGCGCGTCGCCGAAGCGCAGGTTTACGGACAAAACCTCTGCCGTGATTTGGGCAATGCCGCGCCCAATGAATGCACGCCCGAATTTTTAGCGCGTACCGCCAAAGCCGAAGCCGAAAAATTGGGCGCGCACGCCAAAATCATTGAAAAAGACTACATCAAAGAAAACATGGGTTCGTTCTGGTCGGTCGCCAAAGGCAGCGTGGAAGACCCATATTTGGTCGAACTGAGCTATTTCGGTGCAGCCGACAAAGAAGCCGCACCTGTGGTATTGGTCGGCAAAGGCATTACCTTCGACACCGGCGGCATCTCCCTCAAGCCCGGTTTGAATATGGACGAAATGAAGTTTGATATGTGCGGCGCGGCAACCGTCATCAGCACCTTCTGCGCCGCCGTCAAACTGCAACTGCCGATTAATCTGATTGCCGTCGTCGCCACTTGTGAAAACATGCCTT
This sequence comes from Neisseria lactamica NS19, assembly GCA_000193795.2. Classification (GTDB taxonomy): domain Bacteria; phylum Pseudomonadota; class Gammaproteobacteria; order Burkholderiales; family Neisseriaceae; genus Neisseria; species Neisseria lactamica_A. The sequence goes on from AEPI01000082.1 coordinate 15,908, forward strand.
CCGGCGCGGCAAACAAACCGGGCGATGTCGTGAAAAGTATGAAAGGCTTGACGATTGAAGTGTTGAACACCGATGCCGAAGGCCGTCTGATTTTGTGCGACGCGCTTACTTACGCCGAGCAGTTCAAACCCAAAGCCGTGATTGATGTGGCGACTTTAACGGGGGCGTGTATTGTCGCCTTGGGTCATGATGTCAGCGGCGTGATGGGCAACAATCAGGATTTGGTCGACAGCCTGCTTTCTGCCTCCCGCAACGTGGACGACAAAGCATGGCAACTGCCGCTCTTTGAAACCTACAAAGACCAGCTCAAATCCAATTTCGCCGACATCCCCAACATCGGCACGCCCGGCGCAGGCACGATTACCGCCGCAACATTCTTGTCTTACTTCACCGAAGACTACCCGTGGGCGCACCTCGACATCGCGGGTACGGCGTGGAAATCCGGCAGCGAAAAAGGCGCGACCGGCCGCCCCGTTCCCCTGCTGCTGAACTATCTGCGGAATCTTTAATTTTGCCAAAATGCCGTCTGAAGCCTTTCAGACGGCATCGTCCTGTCAAATGCTCAAACAATATGCCGAAAGTTACCTTTTATACCCATGTTGGCCAAATCCCCCTTTTTACCTGCCGGCTGATTGCGCGCGCCATCCGGGACGGGGGCAGGGTGCTGGTGTGGTCCGACTCGTTCGGGCAGGTTCAAGAATTGGACAAAGCACTCTGGCGATATGAAGCGGAAAGTTTCATCCCGCATGAAATTTGGGAGGCGGGGTGTCCGATACCGGCGGATACGCCGGTTTTGCTGGCGGCAGGCGGCAGCATTCCCGAAATTGCGGCAGATATGACGGTTCTCAATTTGTCGGATGATTTTTGGAATGCCGCGCCCGTATTGCCGGAACGCATCCTGGAAATCGTCGGCGGCAGCTTTGAGGAACTTGCCGAAGCGCGCGGGCGTTTTGCCGCCTACCGTAAAAGCGGTTTCGACATCGGGCATCACGATATGGGCGGGAAGGCCTGATACCGCCCTGCCGCTTACAAAATTTAAACCGCTTTGATTCTATTTGATTCAAACTCGGCTATAATTCCGTTTTTCCGACTTTGATAAACAGTGAAGAGCCATTATGAACACCATTTTCAAAATCAGCGCACTGACCCTCGCCGCCACTCTGGCACTTTCCGCCTGCGGCAAAAAAGAAGCCGCCCCCGCCGCATCAGCATCCGAACCTGCCGCCGCCTCTGCCGCGCAAGGCGACACATCTTCAATCGGCAGCACGATGCAGCAGGCAAGCTATGCGATGGGCGTGGACATCGGACGCTCCCTCAAACAAATGAAGGAACAGGGCGCGGAAATCGATTTGAAAGTCTTTACCGAAGCCATGCAGGCAGTGTATGAAGGCAAAGAAATCAAAATGACCGAAGAGCAGGCTCAGGAAGTGATGATGAAATTCCTGCAGGAGCAGCAGGCTAAAGCCGTAGAAAAACACAAGGCGGACGCGAAGGCAAATAAAGAAAAAGGCGAAGCCTTCCTGAAGGAAAATGCCTCCAAAGACGGCGTGAAGACCACTGCCTCCGGTCTGCAGTACAAAATCACCAAACAGGGTGAAGGCAAACAGCCGACAAAAGACGACATCGTTACCGTGGAATACGAAGGCCGCCTGATTGACGGGACCGTATTCGACAGCAGCAAAGCCAACGGCGGTCCGGCAACCTTCCCCTTAAGCCAAGTGATTCCGGGTTGGACAGAAGGCGTGCAGCTTCTGAAAGAAGGCGGCGAAGCCACGTTCTACATTCCGTCCAACCTTGCCTACCGCGAACAGGGTGCGGGCGACAAAATCGGCCCGAATTCCACTTTGGTATTCGACGTGAAGCTGGTTAAAGTCGGCGCGCCCGAAAACGCGCCTGCCCAACAGCCGGTTCAAGTCGACGTTAAAAAAGTAAATTAAGTCCGAACCCATGCCCGAAACAGGTTTTCGGGCATTTTTACGGACAATGCCGTCTGAAGCCATCAAGCAGCGGTTCAGACGGCATCCCTTTCAAAAGCGCACCATTATGAAAAACATCGTCATCCTGATTTCCGGACGCGGCAGCAATATGCAGGCAATCGTCAATGCCGCCATTCCCAACGTCCGCATTGCCGCCGTGTTGAGCAACAGCGAAACGGCGGCGGGTTTGCAATGGGCGGCCGAACGCGGCATCCCGACCGGCAGCCTGAACCATAAAAACTTTGCATCCCGGCTTGCCTTCGATATCGCTATGATGGAGAAAATCGACGCATATCAACCCGATTTGGTGGTTTTGGCGGGTTTTATGCGGATTCTGACCCCCGAGTTCTGCGCCCGTTACGAAGGCAGGCTGATGAACATCCATCCGTCCATCCTGCCTGCGTTTACCGGGCTTCATACGCACGAACGCGCTTTGGAGGCGGGCTGCCGCGTTGCCGGCTGTACCATCCATTTTGTTACGGCCGAGCTGGATTGCGGCCCGATTGTGTCGCAAGGGGTTGTGCCGATACTCGACGGCGATACGGCAGACGACGTTGCCGCACGGGTTTTGGCTGTCGAACACAAACTCTATCCGAAAGCCGTTGCCGATTTTGCCGCCGGCCGTTTGAGCATCGAAGGCAACCGTGTGAAGAAAAAGGAAAGTGCGGGTGCCGCTTGTTTCTTGCTGGCATGAACCGAACGGGAGCAAATGATGAAACCTCTAAAAAATATATTTTCCGCCGTCATTTTATCCGCCGCCCTGCCGTGCGCGTATGCGGCAGGGCTGCCCCAATCCGCCGTGCTGAACTATTCCGGCAGCTACGGTATTCCCGCCACGATGACATTTGAACGCAGCGGCAACGCTTACAAAATCGTTTCGACAATTAAAGTACCGCTATACAATATCCGTTTCGAGTCCGGCGGTACGATTGCCGGCAATACCCTGCACCCCGCCTACTATAAAGACATACGCAGGGGCAAACTGTATGCGGAGGCCAAATTTGCCGAGGGCAGCGTAACCTACGGCAAAGCCGGCGAGGGCAAAACCGAGCAAAGCCCCCGGGCTATGGATTTGTTCACGCTTGCCTGGCAGTTGGCGGCAAACGACGCGAAACTCCCTCCGGGACTGAAAATCACCAACGGCAAAAAACTTTATTCCGTCGGCGGTCTGAATAAAACAGGCGTAGGCAGATACAGCATAGGCGGCGCGGAAACCGAGGTTGTCAAATATCAGGTTCGGCGCGGGGACGATACGGTAAGCTATTTCTTCGCGCCGTCCCTGCACAATATTCCGGCGCAAATCAGCTATACCGACGACGGTAAAACCTATACCTTGAAACTCAAATCGGCACAAATCGACGGACGGCCCGCCAAACCTTAGGCGGTCATTCCGGGTTTTGTGCCGCTGCTTGAAATTGTTTGCAATAACGCCATATGCAGGGCGGTTTTAATGTGATTATCCGGAGGGAGAAATGATGCAGGTTACATCAAAATGGATAGACGGGATGTGTTTTGTCGGTACGACTGAAGGCGGGCACAGCGTCGTTATGGAAGGTGCGGCAGCGGAAGGTGCGGTCAAACGCGGCCCCAGTCCGATGGAGATGCTACTGTTGGGCGTGGCGGGCTGTTCGAGTATCGATGTGGTGATGATTGCCGAAAAACAGCGTCAGAAAGTGACTGACTGCCAGGCAACGGTTACGGCGAAACGGGCGGACGATGCGCCGCGCGTGTTTACCGAAATCCACATCCATTTCAAAGTATTCGGGCACGATTTGAAAGAATCGGCCATTGAGCGCGCCGTGCAGATGTCTGCCGAAAAATATTGTTCGGCTTCGATTATGCTGGGTAAAGCGGCAAAGATTACCCACAGTTTTGAAACTGTTGAGGCGGAGAAATAGGCATCGGGCGGCATTATGGGGGAAACGGCCGATGCCGTCTGAAGGGGAAAAGCGCGGCAGGCCGGCAGGAGGTGCATAAAAAAGCAGATATATTCGGACTGCACCTCCCGAATATATCTGCCTGCTGTTTCCTCTTTATTCAGCCTTTATAATACTTGGACTTGTCGGGGTATTGTGCAGGCTTGATTCCGGATTGTCAACAATTTTCGGTCAAGTTTTAAATGCCGCGTTTTAAAATGATGCCCGCCCGCTTTTGCGGGAGGACGGAAGGCGGGCATCCCGTTATTTTAAGCAATATATTAATTTGTTGAATTAAAATAAATTTATGCAGAGCTTTAATTCCTCCGGTACGATTTGAAACACAGCCGCCTTAAAACATCTTAAAAAATTTGAAAGCGTAAGAATACGGAAAACATCATGAACTTTGAAAACGACGACATTATCCATGCGCCGACCACGTCTTCCCTGATTCTCGAAGAGCGGCACGATTCGGAGCTGTTCCGTGTTTACGCCCTGATTTTGGACGGCATTACCGACCAGGTGCTGCTGCCCGGCAAAAAGCTGACCGAGTCCGAACTTTGCCGTCAGATGGTGTGTTCGCGCAACACCGTCCGCGGCGCGCTGTCGCTTTTGGCGCACGACAAGATTGTCGATTTGCAACCCAACAGGGGCGCGTTCGTCCACGTTCCCGATTTGAAAGAAATGCAGGATGTGTTCAACGCGCGCATCGAAATGGAGACGATGATTTTGAACATCCTCGCCGGCCTGCCGGACTTGGAAACGCGCCTCAAGCCGCTTTATGCGATGATAAGGCGCGAAGAAGAGGCTTCCGGCAGGGGCGACCGCGTCGGCTGGAACCGCCTGTCCAATGCCTTCCACGTCGAACTGGCGCGCCTGGTGGGCAATGATGTGCTGTTCGACATTATGAACACGCTGTGCGCGCGATCTTCCCTGATTGTCGCCGTGGCGGGCGTGCATCGCGAGGAAAAACACGCCATCAATACGCACACGCATTCCGAACACCGCGAAATCCTCGACCTGCTGCTGGCAGGCAGGCGCAACCGCGTGGTCAAGATCCTGCGCCGCCATTTGGGCAACTGTATGGAGCGTTTGGAAAAGACTTTGGAAGATTAAATGCCGGCGCGGATAAGCCGCCTGAACCTTCAGGCGGTTTTTTATAGTGGATTAACTTTAAACCGGTACGGCGTTGCCTCGCCTTAGCTCAAAGAGAACGATTCTCTAAGGTGCTGAAGCACCAAGTGAATCGGTTCCGTACTATCTGTACTGTCTGCGGCTTCGTCGCCTTGTCCTGATTTTTGTTAATCCACTATAACGGCAACCCGGATGTCGTCTGAAATATGGATGCGGGTATCTGCAATTTTCAGACGGCATTTTCAAGCCGCACATATTTATGCGGCAATAAAGGAGGACAGGGGATGGACAGCCTGATGACATTGCTTTCGGTATTGGTACCGATGTTCGCGGGATTTTTTATCCGCGTCCCCAAGCCTTACCTGCCCGCCTTGGACAAGGTGCTGTCGGTTTTGGTGTATGCCGTGTTGCTGCTGATCGGCGTATCGTTGTCGCGCGTGGGGGATTTGGGTTCGCAGTTGGACGATATGGTGCTGACGGCCCTGTGGCTGTTTGTTTGTACGGTAGGGGCGAACCTGCTTGCCTTGGCGGCTTTGGGCAGGTTATCCCCGTGGCGGATAAAGGGAAAAGGCAAGGGTGTTTCGGTCGGTGTGTCGGGCAGTGTGAGGCAGCTCGGGTGCGTGTTGCTCGGATTCGCATCCGGTAAACTGATGCGCGATATTTGGCTGCCGTCTGAAAACGCGGGTATGTACTGCCTGATGCTGCTGGTGTTCCTCATCGGCGTACAGCTTAAAAGCGGCGGCGTATCGTTGCGGCAGGTTTTGGTCAACCGCAGGGGCATCCGGCTGTCGGTCTGGTTTATGCTCTCATCCCTTTCGGGCGGGCTGCTGTTTGCCGCATCGGCAGACGGCGTGTCGTGGATGAAAGGTTTGGCGATGGCTTCCGGCTTCGGTTGGTATTCCCTCTCGGGTTTGGTGATGACCGAGGCTTACGGCGCGGTATGGGGCAGCATCATGCTGCTGAACGATTTGGCACGAGAGCTGTTCGCGCTGGCATTTATTCCGCTGCTGATGAAGCGTTTTCCGGATGCGGCGGTGGGGGTCGGCGGTGCGACCAGTATGGATTTCACATTGCCCGTGATTCAGGGTGCGGGCGGTTTGGAAGTCGTGCCGGTAGCGGTCAGCTTCGGCGTGGTGGTCAATATCGCCGCCCCGTTTCTGATGGTGGTGTTTTCCACTTTGGGTTGAACGCGGTAAAATCGGCATCCCGATGCAAGGAAGCAGAAAACGATGAAACCAAAAATCCAAAGGCACGGAGAGATTTTAAGCCTTGTCCGCCGGCATCAGTTTATGTCGGTGGACGATCTTGCCGCCGCATTGGACGTTACCCCGCAGACGATACGCCGCGACATCCGCGAGTTGGAGGAGGGCGGCAGCCTGAAACGCCATCACGGCGGCGCATCATCGGGCGGAAACTTGCCGGACAGCCTGCCTTCAAACCGCCAAATTCAATGTCAAAACGAAAAAAATGCCATTGCCCGGCTGATTGCGGAACATATTCCTGACGAGTCATCATTGTTTGTCAGTATCGGTACGACCATGGAAGCCGTGGCATCGGAGCTGGTGAGGCGGCGCGGCAGCCTGCGGATTATTACCAACAACATCCACGTCGCCTCCATCGTTTCGGCGCGGACGGATTATACGGTCATTATCACTTCCGGCGTCGTCCGCCCTTTGGACGGCGGCATTACCGGCGTGGCGACCGTCGACTTTATCAACCAGTTCAAAGTCGATTATGCCGTGATGAGCACGCACGGCGTGGAAAGCGACGGTTCGCTTTTGGATTACGATTACAAGGAAGTCAGCGTCATGCAGGCGATGATTGCCAACGCGCGCGTCCGCTTTCTGGGTGTCGACCACAGCAAATTCCGCAGCAACGCGTTGGTCCGGCTCGGCGACATTACGGCGTTTGACAAAGTATTTACCGACCGTTTGCCCGATACCGCCATGCAGAAGATGCTGAAAGAGGCAGGGGTGGAATGCCTGATTGCCGATGCCGTCTGAACGCTATGTCAAAGCGCGCAAGTCGGGTACAATAAACACATCATCAAACCGCTTCAGACGGCATACGGAACGGCTTCAATGCCGTCTGAAGCCATCCGTTTAAAGAAAACTATGCTCAATAAAGACCAATTCGCGGACAACCATTTCATCCGCACCATTATCGAAGAAGACCTCAAAAGCGGTAAACATACAGCCATCCAAACCCGTTTCCCGCCCGAGCCCAACGGCTATTTGCACATCGGCCACGCCAAATCCATCTGCCTGAACTTCGGCTTGGCGTATATTTACGACGGCTTGTGCAACCTGCGTTTTGACGATACCAACCCCGAAAAAGAAAACGACGAATACGTCAACGCCATCAAAGAAGACGTCGAGTGGCTGGGCTTCCATTGGGCGGGTGAGCCGCGTTTCGCTTCCAACTATTTCGACCAGCTTTACGACTACGCCGTCGGTTTGATTAAAGACGGCAAGGCGTATGTCGATGATTTGACACCCGAAGAAATGCGCGAATACCGCGGTACGCTGACCGAAGCGGGCAAAAACAGCCCTTACCGCGACCGCAGTATCGAAGAAAACCTCGACCTGTTCACGCGTATGAAAAACGGCGAGTTCCCCGACGGCAGCAAAACTCTGCGCCTGAAAATCGACATGGCTTCGGGCAACATCAATATGCGCGACCCCGTCATCTACCGCATCCGCCGCGCCCATCACCACAACACCGGCGACAAATGGTGCATCTACCCGATGTACGACTACACGCACTGCATTTCCGATGCCATTGAAGGCATCACGCATTCCCTGTGTACGCTCGAATTTGAAGCTCATCGTCCGCTTTATGACTGGGTGCTGGACAACATCCCCGCACCGCACGCCACGCGTCCGCGCCAATACGAGTTTTCCCGTTTGGAGCTTTTGTACACCATCACATCCAAACGGAAATTGAATCAGTTGGTTGTGGAAAAACACGTTTCCGGCTGGGACGATCCGCGTATGCCGACCATTTCCGGTATGCGCCGTCGCGGCTACACGCCCGAAGGCCTGCGCCTGTTTGCCAAACGCGCCGGTATTTCCAAATCTGAAAACATCGTCGATATGAGCGTATTGGAAGGCGCGATTCGTGAAGAGTTGGAAAACTCCGCCCCGCGCCTGATGGCGGTTTTGAACCCGCTCAAAGTAACGCTGACCAACTTTGAAGCCGGCAAAACCCAAAGCCGCCGCGCCGCGTTCCATCCGAACCACGAAGAAATGGGCGATCGCGAAATTCCCGTGTCCCAAACCATTTACATCGAAGCAGATGACTTTGCCGAAAATCCGCCCAAAGGCTTCAAACGCCTGATTCCCGGCGGCGAAGTGCGTTTGCGCCACGGCTATGTCATCAAGTGCGATGAAGTCGTAAAAGACGAGGCAGGCAATGTGCTTGAACTCAAATGCAGCATCGACCACGATACCTTGGGCAAAAATCCCGAAGGCCGCAAAGTCAAAGGCGTGATTCACTGGGTTTCCGCCGAACACGCCGCCGAAATCAAAGTCCGCCTGTACGACCGCCTCTTTACCGTCGAGCGTCCCGATGCCGTGCGCGGCGAAGACGGCAACTACCTGCCGTTTACCGATTTTCTCAACCCCGAGTCCGTCAAAGAAATCACCGCTTACGCCGAACCTGCCGCCAAAGATTTGCCGGCAGAAAGCCGTTGGCAGTTCGAGCGTATCGGCTATTTTGTTACCGACCGCAAAGAACACGGCAAAGACACGCCGGTGTTCAACCGCACGGTAACGCTGAAAGACTCTTGGCAGCCTAAGTAAAACCTCATCCTTGCCGTCTGAATATTGTTCGGACGGCATTTCTCCTTTACCCGCGAAATGCGGCACATTCGGCACACCGGAAAGGAAACATGATGAAAGTCCTCTTTATCGCCGACCCTATGGCAAGTTTCAAAACCTACAAAGACACTACCTACGCCATGATGCGCGAGATGGCAAAACGCGGCTGGCAACTGTTTCACACATTGAGCGGGGAATTGTCTGTAAACGGCGGTTTGGTAACGGCGCAGGCATCGGCATTTGAATTTTTGGGTGCAAAAGCCGATGATGATTGTGCGTGGTTCAAATCCTCGGGGAAAGTTCAGACGGCATTGAAAGCATTTGATGCCGTCATTATGCGTACCGATCCGCCATTCGATATGCAATACCTCTACGCCACCCAATTACTGACGCTGGCGGAACAGCAGGGCGCGAAAGTCTTTAACAGCGGACAGGCGATGCGCGACTTCAACGAAAAACTGGCGATTTTGAATTTCAGCCGGTTTACCGCGCCCACGCTGGTTACGACCCGTTCCGCCGATGTCCGCGCATTTTTAAAAGAACACGGCGACATCATCATCAAACCGCTCGACGGCATGGGCGGCATGGGCATTTTTCGCCTGACCGAAAAAGACCCCAACATCGGCAGCATCCTCGAAACCCTGATGCAGCTTGATTCCCGCACCATCATGGCGCAACGCTACATTCCCGAAATCGTCCACGGCGACAAACGCATCCTGATTATCGGCGGCGAAGTCGTCCCCTATGCTTTGGCGCGGATTCCGCAAAACGGCGAAACACGCGGCAACCTTGCGGCAGGCGGGCGCGGCGTGGCGCAGGAATTGGGCGGACGCGACCGGGAAATTGCCGAAACCCTCGCCCCCGAACTCAAACGGCGCGGCATCCTGCTGGCCGGTTTGGACGTTATCGGCAGCAACCTGACCGAAGTCAACGTGACCAGTCCGACCGGATTCCAAGAAATTATGAAACAAAAAGATTTCGATGTGGCGGCAATGTTTGCCGATGCCGTTGCCGAGTGGTCTGTACATTAAAAACACGATGCCGTCTGAAAGGCTTTTGCGTCACCACCGCTTGGTTTGATCGGGGGGCGGGATTTTCCCACCGTCGGCAGGGATGGGATGAACTCCGCCGCCCCGTTTTCAGACGGCATATATTGGGGACATTTTGAAAGGATAGCGATGGAACCTTCTTCTTACGCGGCAGAAAAAAAAGGCAAAGGCGGCATCAGGCGCGTCATTAACGCATTCGGCTATTCGATGGACGGCATCGCCGCCGCCTACCGTTACGAAGCGGCATTCCGTCAGGTTTTGTGGCTGAACGCGCTGCTGGTGTGCGCGGCATTTTTTTGGGTTTCCGAAACCGCCGTCCGCCTTCCCCTGCTGATTGCTTCTTTTGTGTCGGTCATTGTCGAACTGTTCAACACCGCCGTAGAAGCCGCCGTCGATCATACTTCGACCGAAAAACACGAGCTGGCCAAACGCGCCAAAGACGCAGGTTCTGCCGCACAATTGTTCGCGATGCTGATGTTGGCGGCGGTTTGGCTGTCCGCCCTGTTCGGGTAAAACATTTCCGGCGGGCTTTAATTATTTGTGATTAGTATGTAATATTTATTATCCGTTTAACCTAGGTCAAATTTTTTGGCGGGGTTTGTCGGTAAGATGAACATACCCCGTTCGATATTTAAGGAGCAGAAAGATGAAAAAACTGATGGCGGCCGTAATAATGGCAGGTTTGGCAGGCGCGGTTTCCGCAGCCGGAGTCCACGTCGAGGACGGCTGGGCGCGCACCACCGTCGAAGGTATGAAAATGGGCGGCGCGTTCATGAAAATCCACAACGACGAAGCCAAACAAGACTTTTTGCTCGGCGGAAGCAGCCCCGTTGCAGACCGCGTCGAAGTGCATACCCACATCAACGACAACGGCGTGATGCGTATGCGCGAAGTCGAAGGCGGCGTGCCTTTGGAAGCGAAATCCGTTACCGAACTCAAACCCGGCAGTTATCATGTAATGTTTATGGGTTTGAAAAAACAATTAAAAGAGGGCGACAAGATTCCCGTTACCTTGAAATTTAAAAATGCCAAGGCGCAAACCGTACAATTGGAAGTCAAAACCGCGCCTATGCCGGCAATGAACCACGGTCATCACCACGGCGAAGCGCATCAGCACTAATCTGCTGAAAATATTTGAAATGCCGTCTGAAAAAGCCCGGGCTTTCAGACGGCATTTTTATGTCCGCCTTTAAAATGTGTTAAAATCTACCTTTAAAAACCGCCGTTTCCAAGCCATCCTGCGTATGAATACGACATCAAACCCTTCCAATATCATCGTCGGGCTTTCCGGCGGTGTCGATTCTTCCGTAACCGCCGCCCTGCTCAAGCAGCAGGGTTATCAAGTGCGCGGCGTATTCATGCAAAACTGGGAGGACGACGACAACGACGAATATTGCAGCATCAAACAGGATTCGTTTGATGCCATCGCCGTTGCCGATATTGTCGGTATCGATATCGACATCGTTAATTTTGCCGCACAATATAAAGACAAAGTCTTTGCTTATTTTCTTCAGGAATACAGTGCGGGGCGCACGCCGAATCCGGATGTGTTGTGTAACGCGGAAATCAAATTCAAATGCTTTTTGGACTACGCCGTAGGGCAGGGCGCGGATACCATCGCCACAGGACACTATGCGCGCAAAGAAGTCCGCAACGGCGTGCATTACCTGCTCAAAGGTTTGGATCGAAACAAAGACCAAAGCTATTTCCTCTACCGCCTCAAGCCTTTCCAACTCGAGCGCGCGATTTTTCCGTTGGGCGGTTTGGAAAAACCCGAAGTGCGCCGCCTTGCCGCCGAATTCAATTTGCCGACCGCCGCCAAAAAAGACAGTACCGGCATCTGCTTCATCGGCGAACGCCCGTTCCGCGAGTTCCTGCAAAAATACCTGCCGACCGACAACGGCAAAATGGTCACGCCCGAAGGCAAAACCGTCGGCGAACACGTCGGGCTGATGTTTTACACATTGGGTCAGCGTAAAGGTTTGGGCATCGGCGGCGCGGGCGAGCCGTGGTTTGTCGCCGCGAAGGATTTGATGAAAAACGAACTCATTGTCGTACAAGGTCATGACCATCCGCTGCTCTATACCCGCAGCCTTGTGATGAACGATTTGAGTTTTACGCTGCCCGAACGCCCGAAGGCGGGACGCTATACCTGCAAAACGCGCTACCGTATGGCGGACGCGCCTTGCGAATTGCGCTATTTGGATGATGAAACCGCCGAGCTGGTGTTTGACGAACCGCAATGGGCGGTAACTCCAGGCCAGTCCGCCGTGCTGTATGAGGGCGATGTCTGTTTGGGCGGCGGCATCATCCAATCAACCGACAAGCCGGTCATTATCACGCGCTGACGCGTATGCCGTCTGAAACGTCTTCAGACGGCATTGCCCTGTTTCGCGGGGGAGTGCCGGCGTGCCGCCCTGCGTGTTGAAACATCCCACTTTAAAGGCAGAACATTATGGAAAAAATCTGGTTAGACAGTTACGAGGCGGGCGTGAATGCCGAAATCGACATCACGCAATACCGTTCCGTCAGCGATGTATTCCGCCAAAGCGTGGAAAAATTTGCCCGCCTGCCCGCTTTTCAAAATATGGGCAAGACGCTCACTTATGCCGAAACCGGCAAACTGGCGACCGATTTTGCTTCTTATCTGCAAAACGTCCTTAAATTGCCCCGAGGGGAGCGCGTGGCAATTATGTTGCCCAACGTGTTGCAATATCCGGTTGCCCTTTTCGGTATTTTGCAGGCAGGTTTGGTGGCGGTGAACACCAATCCGCTCTATACCCCGCGCGAGCTGGAGCATCAGTTGAAAGACAGCGGCGCAACCGCCATCATCGTTTTGGAAAATTTTGCCAACACGCTGGAGCTGGTGCTGCCGCGCACGCAGATCAAACACGTCATCGTCGCTTCTGTCGGCGAAATGTTCGGACTGCTTAAAGGTTCGCTGATTAATTTCATTATCCGAAAAATCAAGAAAATGGTGCCCGAATACCGTATTCCGAATACCGTTTCCTTTCAGACGGCATTGAAAGAGGGGGCGAAGCACGTTTTCCAACCTGTCGCATTAAACCGCGAAGATACCGCGCTGTTGCAATACACGGGCGGCACGACGGGCGTTGCCAAAGGCGCGGTGCTGAGTCACGGCAACATCTGCGCCAATATGCTTCAGGCAAAAGAATGGATTAAAAACCAGTTGCGCGAGGGAAAAGAAACCGTTATCGCCGCCCTGCCGCTTTATCATATTTTCGCCTTAACCGTGAATCTGATGATTTTTGCCAATGCCGGTTCGAAAATTGTCCTGATTACCAACCCGCGCGATATGAAAGGCTTTATCGGAGAACTGAAAAAACAGCGGGTTAACGTATTTATCGGCGTAAACACGCTGTTTAACGCGATGGTTAACCGTCCTGATTTTGCCGAAGTCGATTTTTCAGGATTGCGGCTGACTTTGGGCGGCGGTATGGCGACCCAAAAAGCCGTTGCCGAAAAATGGAAAAAAATTACCGGCACGCCCATCGTCGAAGCCTACGGTCTGACCGAAGCCAGCCCCGGCGTGTGCTGCAATCCCTTAAACATCGAATCATACAGCGGCAGCATCGGTTTGCCCGTCCCTTCCACCGAAGTCGAACTGCGCGATGCGGACGGCAGGGAAGTCCCCATCGGACAGCCCGGCGAATTGTGGGTAAAAGGCCCGCAAGTGATGAAAGGCTATTGGAACCGCCCCGAAGAAACCGCCAAAGCCATAGACGCGCGCGGCTTTTTGGAAACCGGCGATATTGCCGTGATGGACGAAAAAGGCCGGTTGAAGCTGGTCGATCGCAAAAAAGACCTCGTTGTTGTTTCCGGATTCAATGTTTATCCGAACGAAATCGAAGAATTCATCGCGCATCACGACAAAGTGATGGAAGTCGCCTGTATCGGCGTACCCGACGAAAAAACCGGGGAAGCCCTCAAAGTGTTTGTGGTCAAAAAAGACCCGTCTTTGACGAAAGAAGAACTTATCGCCTTTTGCCGTACCGGGCTGACCGCATATAAAGTACCGAAAAATATCGAATTCCGCGACGAGTTGCCCAAATCCAACGTCGGCAAAATCCTGCGCCGCGAGTTGCGCCAATAAGGCACAAATGCCGTCTGAAAGCCCCGCGCCGTTCAGACGGCATCCGCCTGTTTGCCGGAACACGCTGCTTCACGTTAAAATCACGCATTCCAATACGGGTATTTCATTATGACCAAATTTATTTTCGTCACCGGCGGCGTTGTCTCCTCACTGGGTAAAGGTATCGCCGCCGCTTCTATTGCCGCCATCCTCGAATCGCGCGGCTTGAACGTTACTATGCTCAAGCTCGATCCCTATATCAACGTCGACCCCGGCACGATGAGTCCGTTCCAGCACGGCGAAGTGTTCGTTACCGACGACGGCGCGGAAACCGACCTCGACTTGGGACACTACGAACGGTTTATCGATTCCACAATGACCCGCCGCAACAGCTTCAGCGCGGGGCAGGTGTACGAAAACGTCATCGCCAAAGAACGACGGGGCGACTACCTCGGCGGCACGGTTCAAGTCATCCCGCACATTACCGACGAAATCAAACGCCGCATCCACGAAGGCGCGGCAGGTTACGATGTGGCGATTGTCGAAATCGGCGGTACGGTCGGCGACATCGAATCGCTGCCGTTCTTGGAAGCCATCCGCCAGATGCGCAGCCAGTTGGGACGCAGCAACACCCTGTTCGCCCATTTGAGCTACGTCCCCTACATCGCCGCCGCCGGCGAAATCAAAACCAAGCCGACCCAGCACACCGTTAAAGAAATGTTGAGCATCGGTTTGCAGCCCGACATCCTGATTTGCCGTATGGATCGGAAAATGCCTGCGGACGAACGCCGCAAAATCGCCTTGTTCTGCAACGTGGAAGAACGCGCGATTGTGGGCAGCTACGACGTGGACAGCATCTACGAATGCCCCGAAATGCTGCACGACCAAGGCATCGATAACATCATTACCGAACAGTTGCAGCTTAACGTGCAGCAGGCGGATTTGACCGCTTGGAAAAAAATCGTCCACGCCGTCAAAAATCCGAAACACACCGTCAAAATCGCGATGGTCGGCAAATACGTCGACTTGACCGAGTCCTACAAATCATTGATTGAAGCCTTGAAACACGCGGGTATCCACACCGAAACCGACGTGCAGATTACCTTTGTCGACAGCGAAAGCATCGAGAAAAACAAAGGCGACGTTTCCATGCTCAAAGATATGGATGCCATCCTCGTCCCCGGCGGCTTCGGTTCGCGCGGCGTGGAAGGCAAAATCGCCGCCGTGCGCTACGCCCGCGAAAACAACGTGCCATATTTGGGCATCTGCCTCGGTATGCAGATTGCGCTGATCGAATACGCACGCGACGTGGCAGGCTTGAAGGGCGCGAACTCCACCGAGTTTGACTTGAAATGCGCCGCCCCCGTCGTTGCCCTGATTGACGAATGGCAAACCGCCGACGGCAGCGTCGAAACCCGCGACGAATCCGCCGATTTGGGCGGCACCATGCGTTTGGGCGCGCAAGAAGTCGAATTGAAAGCAGGCAGTCTCGCCGCCAAAATCTATGGCAGCGGACACATCCGCGAACGCCACCGCCACCGCTACGAAGTCAACAACAACTACGTTCCTCAGTTGGAACAAGCAGGCTTGGTTATCGGCGGCGTATCTGCCGGGCGCGAACGCCTGGTCGAAACCATCGAGCTGCCGAACCATCCTTGGTTCTTCGCCTGCCAGTTCCATCCCGAATTCACTTCCAACCCGCGCAAAGGGCATCCTTTGTTCACCGCGTTTGTCAAAGCCGCATTGAACAATAAAACCGCCTGATAACGGGTTACTTGATGATCAAAATGCCGTCTGAAAGCCTGAATGAAGTCTTTCAGACGGCATTTTCGCAAATCGGGGATTATAAAAGCTATCAATTTATAGTGGATTAAATTTAAATCAGGACAAGGCGGCGAGCCGCAGACAGTACAGATAGTACGGCAAGGCGAGCCAACGCTGTACTGGTTTAAATTTAATTCACTATAATTTTGGGGCTGTATTAGATTAGCAGTTATGTTACCCTTTAAAAATGAAGATAACACACTGTAAACTATCTAAAAAAGAACAAAAGAAATTGCCTGAATTTTTTGTACTTGAAGTAATCGCTCGTTCTGCTGCCAATTTATTGGATATTAACCCCAATTCAGCAGCACTGTTTTACCGTAAAATTCGCCAAGTCATTGCCTGTCATTTAGAACTTCAAGCCGATAAAATTTTTGATGGTTCAGTTGGACTTGATGAGCGTTATTTTGGCGGACAACGAAAAGGCAAACGCGGTCGCGGAGCAGCCGGCAAGGTAGCGGTGTTTGGCATTTTGAAACGTCAAGGCAAGGTTTGCACAGTTGTCGTTGGAAACACCAAACAAGATACATTACTGCCTGTTATTAAACGAATGTATGCCTGATGGCATTGTTTATACCGACTGTTACAAAAGCTATGATGTGCTGGATGTGAGCGAATTTACGCATCACAGAATCAATCATTCAGAGCCGTTTGCTGACCGCCAAAACCATATCAACGGTATTGAAAACTTTTGGAATCAGGCAAAGCGTGTTCTACGAAAATACAATGGAATTGACCGAAAATCTTTCCCTTTATTCCTGAAAGAATGCGAATTTCGTTTTAACTTTGGTACACCAAAAGAGCAGCTAAAAATGCTGTAATTTTGGTGTGGTTTTTAGAGCTAATCTAATACAGCCCCTTTCGATTTCTCAACACTTCAAGCTATTTATATGGCTTGTTCGTTAAATTTTGCATGTTTCAAATTTGGAGAATCGATGTGAATTTCAACTATATAGCCCACGCCCGCCAGGACTCATCAAAAAAATGGCATTCCCATCCCCTGCAAAAACATCTACAAAAAGTCGCCCAACTCGCCAAGCGTTTTGCAGGGCGTTATGGGTCGTTGTTTGCCGAATATGCGGGGCTTTTGCATGATTTGGGGAAATTTCAGGAAGGTTTTCAGAAATATATCCGTAATGCATCCGGCTTTGAAAAAGAAAATGCCCATTTGGAAGATGTCGAATCTACCAAGTTACGCAAAATTCCGCATTCCACTGCCGGTGCCAAATATGCAGTAGAGCACCTTAATCCATTTTTCGGGCATTTGCTGGCATATCTGATTGCAGGACACCATGCGGGATTAGCGGATTGGTATGACAAGGGAAGCTTAAAGCATCGTCTGCAACAGGCAGATAATGAATTGGAGGCCTCTTTGTTAGGCTTGGCTGAGAGCGGTTTGCCCAAAGATTTTTTCCCGTTATCCGATGATGACTTGATGCGGGATTTTTTTGCGTTTTGGGAAGACGGGGCAAAGCTGGAAGAAGTGCATATTTGGCTGCGTTTTCTCTTTTCCTGCTTGGTGGATGCCGATTTTTTGGATACCGAAGCCTTTATGAACGGCTATGCCGATGCGGATACTGTGCAGGCTGCCGGATTGCGCCCAAAATTTCCCAGTTTGGATGAGTTGCACCGGCGATATGAGCAATATATGGCGCAACTTCATGAGAAATCAGATAAAGATTCATTCTTAAATCAAGAACGCCATGCCATTTTGCAGCAATGTTTTTCTGCCGCAGAAACCGACCGCACTTTGTTTTCTTTAACCGTGCCGACCGGTGGCGGTAAAACTTTAGCGAGCTTGGGGTTCGCTTTGAAACACGCACTGAAATTTGGCAAAAAACGCATTATCTATGCTATTCCTTTCACCAGTATTATCGAGCAGAACGCCAATGTTTTCCGCAAAGCATTAGGCGATGAAGTGGTATTGGAACACCACAGCAATTTAGAAGTGAAAGAAGATAAGGAAACAGCGAAAACCCGTCTTGCTACGGAAAATTGGGATGCACCGCTGATTGTTACCACTAACGTGCAACTGTTTGAAAGCCTGTTTGCAGCGAAAACCAGCCGTTGCCGCAAGATTCACAATATTGCCGACAGCGTGGTGATTTTGGATGAGGCCCAGCAGCTTCCGCGCGATTTCCAAAAACCGATTACCGACATGATGCGGGTGTTGGCGAGCGATTATGGCGTTACCTTTGTGCTGTGCACGGCAACCCAACCGGAGCTTGGCAAAAATATCGACGCATTCGGTCGCACCATTTTGGAAGGCCTGCCGGATGTGCGCGAAATTGTGGCAGACAAAATTGCCTTATCGGAAAAACTGCGCCGCGTCCGCATCAAAATGCCGCCGCCAAACGGAGAAACACAAAGCTGGCAGGAAATTGCTGATGAAATAGCCGCGCGTCCGTGTGTTTTGGCGGTGGTCAATACGCGAAAACACGCCCAAAAACTCTTTGCCGCCCTGCCTTCTGACGGAATCAAGCTACATTTATCCGCCAATATGTGCGCCACACACCGCAGCGAAGTGATTGCGTTGGTTCGCCGATATTTGGCACTGTATCACGCAGGCAGCCTGCACAAACCCTTGTGGCTGGTCAGCACGCAGTTGATTGAAGCCGGCGTGGATTTGGATTTCCCTTGCGTTTATCGGGCGATAGCAGGGCTGGACAGCATTGCCCAAGCGGCGGGGCGGTGCAACCGTGAAGGCAAACTGCCGCAGTTGGGTGAAGTGGTCGTGTTCCGTGCTGAAGAAGGCGCGCCCAGCGGCAGCCTGAAACAGGGGCAGGATATTACCGAAGAGATGATGAAAGCAGGGCTGCTTGACGACCCGCTTTCCCCGTTGGCATTTGCCGAATATTTCCGCCGATTCAACGGCAAAGGTGATGTGGACAAACACGGTATTGCAACGCTTTTGACGGCAGAATCATCAAATGAAAATCCGTTGGCAATCAAGTTCCGCACCGCTGCCGAACGCTTCCGCCTGATTGATAACCAAGGTGTGGCACTCATTGTGCCGTTTATCCCGTTGACTCATTGGGAAAAAGACGGCGGTCCGCAAATCGTCAAAGCAAACGAGCTGGACGATTTTTTCAGACGACATCTAGACGGTGTTGAAGTTTCAGAATGGCAGGATATTTTGGACAAACAACGTTTTCTGCAGCCAACCGACAATTCCTTCGGGCAGACTGACCAACCACCGCTGCCCGAGCCGTTTGAGAGCTGGTTCGGTCTGTTGGAAAGCGACCCGCTCAAACACAAATGGGTTTACCGCAAGCTGCAACGCTACACGATTACCGTGTACGAACACGAACTGAAAAAGTTGCCTGAACATGCTGTTTTTTCAAGAGCGGGATTGCTGGTGTTGGATAAGGGCTATTACAAAACCGTGCTTGGCGCGGATTTTGACGATGCAGCTTGGCTACCTGAAAATTCGGTTTTATGAAAAATGCCCCTATTTCTAGGGGCATTTTGCCATTTTTAACATGGCATTATAGTTTCAACACACAGCCGCCCAGAAGCGACTGACCGCTAATAATCCATTTAGTCAATTGTATGGAAAGAGGTTTAGCGCAGGTATATTTTACAGTTTATTGAAAAAATAAGCGAATCACACTTGACATGAATAGCATGGTAATATTAATATGGCTTTATAGAATTAAAGAATGGAGTCGATATGAGTTTCATTTTAGAAATTAGCGGTGAGCTGGCATGCTTCACTAGGCCGGAGCTCAAGGTGGAACGGGTTAGTTATCCCGTAATTACACCATCAGCAGCACGAAATATCCTAATGGCAATCTTGTGGAAACCCGCCATTCGATGGAGGATACAGAAGCTCGAGATTCTTAAACCGATTCAGTGGACAAATATCCGACGTAACGAAGTGGGAACCAAAATGAGCGAACGCAGCGGCTCGCTCTATATTGAAGACAACCGCCAGCAGCGCGCATCCATGCTGCTGAAAGACGTTGCCTACCGCATCCACGCCGATTTTGACATGACAAGCGAAGCAGGCGAGGGCGACAACTACGTCAAATTTGCCGAAATGTTCAAGCGGCGGGCGAAAAAAGGGCAGTATTTCCACCAGCCTTATTTGGGCTGCCGCGAGTTTCCCTGCCATTTCAGGCTGCTTGAAAAGGCTGAAGACGGTTTGCCGCGCGAAAATATTACCCAAGATTTCGGTTTTATGCTGTATGACATGGATTTCAGCAAATCCGATCCGCGCGATTCCAATAACGCCGAGCCGATGTTTTACCAATGCAAAGCGGTAAACGGTGTGATTACTGTGCCGCCTGCCGACAGCGGGGAGGTGAAACGATGATTCTGCACGCGCTCACCCAATACTACCAACGCAAAGCCGAAAGCGGTGGCGGTGTTGCCCCGGAAGGATTTGAAAACAAAGAAATCCCGTTCATTATCGTTATAGACAAACAGGGCAAATTTATCCAGCTTGAAGACACTCGTGAGTTGAAAAACAAGAAAAAAATTGCCCGCACTTTTTTAGTGCCGAAGGGTTTGGGCAGGAGCGGTTCAAAATCCTACGAAGTAAGCAATTTATTGTGGGATCACTACGGTTATGTGCTTGCCTATGCCGGAGAAAAAGGACAGGAGCAGGCGGATAAACAGCATGCCAGCTTTACCGCCAATGTAAACGAATTGAAACAGGCGTTGCCCGATGATGCAGGTGTTGCTGCCGTTGCCGCCTTTCTGGCTTCTTCGGCAGAAAAAAGCAAAGTCATACAGGCTGCAAATTGGGCGGAATGTGCCAAAGTCAAAGGCTGTAATCTGAGCTTCCGCTTGGTGGACGAGGCAGTAGATTTGGTTTGTCAATCAAAGGCGGTTCAAGCATATGTGAATCAAGCCAATCATGCACAATCCGATAATATCCCAAAAGGCATTTGCCTAGTAACTGGCAAACCTGCGCCGATTGCGCGGCTGCATAACGCCGTGAAAGGTGTGAACGCCAAGCCCGCTCCGTTTACATCGGTAAATCTGTCGGCTTTTGAATCATACGGCAAAGAGCAGGGCTTTATCTTTCCTGTGGGCGAACAAGCCATGTTCGAATACACCACCGCCTTAAACACTCTGCTTGCCGGTGAAAACCGCTTCCGTATCGGCGATGTAACGGCCATCTGTTGGAGTGCGAAACCAACTCCGTTGGAAACGCATCTTGCTTCGCTGATTAACGGCGGCGGCAAGGACAAGCCCGATGAGCATATTGATGCGGTCAAATCGCTTTATAAAAGCTTGTACAACGGCAAATACACAGAACCCGACGGCAAAGAAAAATTCTACCTTTTAGGTCTATCACCCAATTCCGCGCGCATTGTCGTCCGCTTTTGGCATGAAACCACTGTTGCCGCCTTATCCGAAAGCATTGCGGCGTGGTATGACGATTTGCAGATGGTGCGTGGCGAAAACTCGCCATACCCCGAATATATGCCGTTGCCGCGTCTGCTGGGCAATTTGGTGTTGGACGGCAAAATGGAAAACCTGCCGTCCGATCTAATCGCCCAAATAACCGATGCCGCACTCAACAACCGCGTTTTACCCGTCAGCCTGTTGCAGGTTGCTTTGCGACGCAACAAAGCGGAACAGAAAATTACCTATGGCAGGGCAAGCCTGCTTAAAGCCTATATCAATCGCGCAATCCGCGCAGGTCGTCTGAAAAATATGAAGGAGCTAACTATGAGCTTAGATAGAAACCGCCAAGACATCGGCTATGTGCTGGGACGGCTGTTTGCCGTGCTGGAAAAAACACAGGCCGAAGCCAATCCCGGCTTGAACGCCACCATTGCCGACCGTTATTTCGGTTCGGCAAGCAGTACGCCGATTGCTGTATTTGGCACACTGATGCGCTTGTTGCCGCACCATTTGAACAAACTGGAATTTGAAGGACGTGCTGTACAACTGCAATGGGAAATCCGCCAGATTTTGGAACATTGTCAGAGATTTCCCAACCATTTGAATTTGGAACAGCAAGGCCTGTTCGCCATCGGTTACTACCACGAAACCCAATTCCTGTTTACCAAAGACGCATTGAAAAACCTGTTCAACGAAGCGAAAACCGCATAAGGAGCAAATGCTATGACTATTGAAAAACGCTACGACTTTGTCTTTTTATTTGACGTGCAAGACGGAAATCCCAACGGCGATCCTGACGCAGGCAATCTGCCGCGTATCGACCCGCAAACCGGTGAAGGTTTGGTAACTGATGTTTGCCTGAAACGCAAAGTCCGCAACTTTATCCAAATGACTCAAAATGGCGAACATCACGACATCTTTATCCGCGAAAAAGGCATTTTGAACAACCTGATTGACGAAGCCCACGAGCAGGAAAACGTAAAAGGCAAAGAAAAAGGCGAGAAAACCGAAGCTGCCCGCCAATACATGTGCAGCCGTTATTACGACATCCGCACATTCGGCGCAGTGATGACTACCGGCAAAAATGCAGGACAAGTGCGCGGTCCCGTGCAACTGACTTTTTCTCGCTCTATCGATCCCGTCATGACCTTGGAACACAGCATTACCCGCATGGCGGTTACCAACGAAAAAGATGCCAGTGAAACCGGCGACAACCGTACCATGGGTCGCAAATTCACCGTCCCCTACGGCCTATACCGCTGCCACGGCTTTATTTCTGCCCATTTTGCCAAACAAACAGGCTTTTCCGAAAGTGATTTAGAACTGTTTTGGCAGGCACTCGTCAATATGTTCGACCACGACCATTCCGCCGCACGCGGACAAATGAACGCACGCGGACTTTATGTGTTCGAACACAGTAATAATCTAGGAGATGCACCTGCCGAAAGCCTGTTTAAACGTATCTGTATTGCTAGAAAAGACGGTGTGGAAGTTGCTAGAAACTTTGATGACTACACCGTCAGCGTTGATGAAACTAATCTTGGCGAAACCAAATTAGATCGCAAATTGGGTTGATTGACAGACGATTTGTAAAACACAAAAGAAAATGACCGCACTTTTAACCGAAACCCAAGGGGAAAATCAGGACATGCGCCTGATTCCCCTTTCCGCCCTGCAACATTACGCCTTCTGTCCGCGCCAATGTGCCTTGATTCATAACGAGCAGGCGTGGGCGGAGAACTATTTGACCGCGCAGGGCAAGGCACTGCATGAACGGGTGGATTCGGGCGAGCCGGAAACGCGCAAGGGTGTGCGTTTTGAGCGGACGGTGCATGTGTCGGCAGAGAAATTGGGCATCAGCGGCGTGTTGGATTTGGTGGAAGTGGATACGAAAACAGGCCGTCTGAAACCCGTGGAATACAAACGCGGCAAGCCTAAACCCGACCCGATGGACGAAATTCAGCTTTGCGCCCAAGGCTTGTGCTTGGAAGAAATGACGGGGCAAACTGTCTCTGAGGGCGCGCTGTGGTATATGCAAACCCGCCACCGCGTCCCCGTCGTATTTTCAGACGGCCTGCGAGCCCAAACACTCGCCACCATCGCCGCCGTGCGCGCACTCCTAAACAGCGGTCAAACCCCGCCGCCCGACTACGGCAAACGCTGCAAAGCCTGCTCGCTGGTGGAGATTTGCCAGCCGGAGTTGCTGGGGAAACGGGATAGGAGTGTGGGGTATGTGGAGGGGTTGTTTGGGTAATGATTTGAAGTTAACTATATTAAGAGAGCTACGCCATGAGGTATAAAAAAACATTTTCTCTTTTAGAGTTCTACGAAGAATTAAATTTTATTGAGTTAGAAGAGTTATATACATTATGGAAATTATTTCCAAAACAATCGGTATCATATCAATTTGAATTATTCTTTTCATTTAAAAAAGCTCATCAAGAAAAATATAACTGCGTTTTAGATGTATTGAGGAAAAAGTTATCTAATTCTTTCGCTATTTTTTCTGAAATACTATTGGAATATCATAATTATAAGAAATTTTGTGAAATTTCAAATATAAAAGAAACTCATAAAGTTTCGTTGGATAGTATGTTTTATAGATTGCAAATTGATAGCCTTCAAAAGCAAATCTATTCTCATATAGATGAGCTTATTTCATATTATAGAGGAGTATATAAGACCCTTAGTGTTTCAACGGGACTATTTAAAGATTATAGTGAATCTGATTATCTTGAATCGAGTTTGATTATTCTGCTTTTTGATCTTCTGAGCAATTACAAAAATGTAAGGAATAAATTTTCATTTAATTTAAAAAATAATACATTTATCAATTTTTATAAAAACAAAGGTATAGATTTATTAAAAGAGGACAAGCAATATGAAAAATATGGCTTACTTTCTATTTCATTAGATAATTTTGAATTTTGCACTAATCAGCCATTTCAGTTAAAAGATAAAAGAATAGATTCTACCCTTTATTTTAATGACCTTATACCAAATAATACTTCTATGAACAAAAATAACCATTTATCTTTAAAGGATTACCTGTGGGAGTCGTTGCAGATGAAAAAGATAAGTCAGTTATCTTTGCTTCCTGAATTTAATGATGTTCCAAGTGATGGATTAACTTTGTGTTTAGAAAATTTTGAGAAAGGTAATTCTTTTAAAATCAATGGACTAAATAAAGAAAATATTGCGAAACTATTCCAGGAAAGAGAGTATAGTAATCAATTGTGGGCATATATGGATGGAGAGTCAGATATTACGTTTGAAGAGTTTAACGAGGAAGAAACAAAGGATTATTTAGATATTTGTGGTTTCTATGTTACAAATGTTGTTCATTTAAAATATTTTAAAGATGGAGATGATTATTTTATTGAACATTTAGATCATGAGTATGTCTTTTATTCACCAGATGAATATAAAAAGAGAAAATTAAATCATCTTCAAAAAGGAAATGCCAAAAAACGAATAAAAACATTTAAAATAGATAATTCGAAAATTCCATTAACTTCAGAATCTGGTTTAGAGTTTCTTGAATTTATTTTAAAAGAATGTCTAAAACATACAGATTTAATTGAGGAATTTTTATACTCATAAGAATAAAAGCAACAATGGCATTTTGTCTAACACAACTCATCAATAATTTTCAGGTAGCTCAACCCTGTTAAACACCCAAAAAGTGCGGTCGAACCCCAAGGACTCTCCCCATGCGCAAACTACAAAACACGCTCTATATCACCACCCAAGGCAGCTATCTGCATAAGGAGCGGGAGACGCTGGTGGTGGAGCAGGAGCGTAAGAAGGTGGCGCAGTTCCAGTGCATTCCATCGGGCATATTTTCTGTTTTGGCAATGTGCTGGTATCGCCGTTTTTGCTGGGGTTTTGCGGCGAAAATAATGTGAATTTGGCGTTTTTTGCCGAAAATGGGCATTATTTGGGGCGGCTTCAGGGGGCGGCAGAGCGGCAATGTGCTGTTGAGTCGGGCGCAGGTATCGGGTGTCGGAGTAAAACCTCGTGCCGATTGCGCGCAATATCATTGCGGCAAAGATTCGGACGAGTCTGAAATGCGCGAGGGCGTGCGCTTTGAGTGGGCGGTGCATGTGTCGGCGGAAAAACCGGGCATCAGCGGCGTATTGGATTTGGTGGCAGTGGATACGAAAACAGGCCGTCTGAAACCCGTGAAATATAAACGCGGCGAGCCCAAACCCGATCCGATGGACGAAATCCAGCTTTGCGCCCAAGGTTTGTGCTTGGAAGAAATGACGGGTCAAATTGTTAACGAAGGCGCGCTGTGGTATATGCAAACCCGCCACCGTGTCCCCGTCGTGTTTTCAGACGGCCTGCGCGCCCAAACCCTCGCCACCATCGCCGCCGTGCGCGAACTTGTAAACAGCGGTCAAACCCCGCCGCCCAACTATGGTAAACGTTGCAAAGCCTGCTCTTTGGTGGAGATTTGTCAGCCGGAGTTGCTGGGGAAACGGGATGGGAGTGTGGGGTATGTGGAAGCGTTGTTTATTGTGTAAGAAAAAACCGCAGGTATTTTGAACCTGCGGTTTTTTGATTTACAGCTTGCTGTCTTCGCTGTCCAAGAAACTTCTCAAACGGTCGCTTCTTGTCGGGTGGCGCAGCTTGCGGAGTGCTTTTGCCTCGATTTGACGGATGCGTTCGCGCGTTACGTCAAACTGTCTGCCGACTTCTTCCAGCGTGTGGTCGGTGTTCATATCGATGCCGAAACGCATACGCAGGACTTTTGCCTCACGCGGTGTCAGGCTTTCGAGTATTTCTTTGGTTACTTCGTGCAGGCTGGTGTACATTGCCGCATCGGCCGGCGCAACATTGTTGGCATCCTCGATGAAGTCGCCCAAGTGCGAATCGTCGTCGTCGCCAATCGGGGTTTCCATCGAAATCGGCTCTTTGGCGATTTTCATGATTTTGCGGATTTTGTCTTCGGGCATCTGCATCAGTTCGGCAAGTTTGGCGGAATCGGGTTCTTCGCCGGTTTCTTGAAGGTGTTGGCGCGAGATGCGGTTCATCTTGTTGATGGTTTCAATCATATGCACCGGAATGCGGATGGTGCGCGCCTGATCGGCAATCGAACGTGTAATTGCCTGGCGGATCCACCAGGTTGCGTAGGTTGAGAATTTGTAGCCCCGGCGGTATTCGAACTTATCGACCGCCTTCATCAGGCCGATGTTGCCTTCCTGAATCAGATCAAGGAATTGCAAGCCCCGGTTGGTGTATTTTTTGGCAATGGAAATGACGAGGCGCAAGTTTGCCTGAATCATTTCCTGTTTGGCGGCTGCGGTTTCTTTTTCGCTTGACACCATATTTTTGTTGATTTCTTTCAACTCTTCGATGGAAATGCGGGTTTCTTTTTCCATATCTGCCAACTCGGTTTGTTTTTCGAGGATGGCGTGGCGGAAGCGGTCGAGTGCGTCGCTCCAAACCCTGCCTTTGGCGATTTCTTCTTCAATCCATTGCAGATTGGTGATTTCGGGCAGGAAGTTTTGGATGAAGTAGTCGCGTTCCATATGGACGCGGTCGAGGCAGATGTCGCGGATTTCGCGTTCGAGTTTGCGGATGTTTTCTACTTTTCCGCGCAGGCTGCTGCTGAGGCTGTCGATTTGCCGGGTGGCGAAACGGACTTCCAGCAGTTTGTTGGCAATCGCGTCGCGGTAGGCGAGATAGTCTTTGTGCCGGCTGTGGTGTTTTTCCAAACGGCCGATCATTTTTTTGTAGTCTTTTTCGATTTGGGCAAAGTGGCCGATGACTTTTTGTTTCAATTCGGCGAGATTGGCTGCCGAGATTTCATCCGCATCTTCTTCCGATTCTTCGTCGTCTTCGTTTTCATCCGAATTGTCGTTGGAAGGTTTCTCGGGCGCTGTGGTTTCCAAGTGCCCCAAGCCCAATTCGTTGAGCAATACTTCATTCGGGTCGATAATGGCTTCTACGACTTCGTCGACGCGGATTTCGTCTTTGCGGATTTTTTCGATGAGTTCTAAGATTTCCGCAATGGATCCCGGGCAGGCGGAGATGGCCTGAACCATGTTTTTCAGGGCGTTTTCGATTTTTTTGGCGATGATGATTTCGTCTTCGCGGGTCAGCAGGTCGACCTGCCCCATTTCGCGCATATACATACGGACGGGGTCGGTCGTCCTGCCGAACTCGGAGTCTGCGCTGGACAGGGCGGCCTCGGCTTCTTCGACGGCATCATCGTCGGTAACGGCGGCATTGTCGCTTAATAAAATGTCTTCCGCATCGGGGGCGTGTTCGGTAACTTGAATACCCAAACCGGAAATCATGCTGACGATGTTGTCGATTTGATCGGCATCGGACATATCGTCGGGCAGCGCATCGTTGATTTCGGAGTAGGTGATGTAGCCGCGTTCTTTGCCCATAATGATGAGTTGGCGCAGGCGCGCGCGTTGTTCCTCAATCGTCAGGGGGCGGGCATCGTCTTGGTATTCTTCGTGATTTTGGTTTTTGGACATTGTCTGCTTTCTGTTGGCAAGATGCCGACGGTTTGCGTTTGGACGCACCTGAAGGCGTGGCAGAGTTGGGTACTCTGATGCCGTCTGAAGGCTTTTTAGGAGGGGTGTTCTGCAGGTGTCGTTGTTGCAGCCGGGGTGAATGCTTTTCAGACGGCATAACGGGTTTACGGGTGGCGGAATCCGCCGTTCAATTTTGTTTTGCGGTCAGCAGCGACAGCAAAAGTTTTTTTTCGCTTTCATTTAAGCCGGATTGCAGGCTTTTTTGTTTTAATGCTTCGATTTGGCTGTATTTTAACTCATTGAGCAGTTTTTTGATGCCGATTTGGAAGTTTTCGCAATCTTCTTCGCCGCCGCCTTCCATTTCTTCCGATTGAAGGGCCGACCGGAAGATGCGGTTGATTGTTTCTTCGTAGGGCGAACCGCGCATATGTTCCAAAACTTGTGCGGTTGCCGGCACGGAAGGATGGTTTTTAATGGTTTCGGCGAGGTTGGCAAGGCAGGCGAAATCGCCGTCCAATGCCAAATAATCGGGCAGGTCTATATATGCAGCCCAATCCGGATTTATCAAGAGGCTGCGGATTTGCCGTTGTACCAATGTCGGCATAACGGGCTGCTTGACGGAAATCGGGGGCAGTTTGTAGCTTTTTTGTTTGACGTGCCGCTTCGGTGCTTCCTGTCCGAGCAGTTGGGCGAGATTGTCGGGATCGATGCCGACCAGCTCGCTAAGCCGTTGTTTCAACAGATAAGCCAATGCCGGCGCGGTAATCTGCGCCAAAAGCGGCGAACTGGTTTTCACCAATTCCGCCCTGCCTTCCTGCGTATTGAGCCTGATGCCGTCTGAAAGGTGTTCCCAGAAATATTCCGACAGCGGCTTGCTTTGGTTTAACAAGGCATCTTCAAATTGCGCTTTGCCGTAGGCGCGGATGTAACTGTCGGGGTCGTGTTCTTCCGGCAGGAACAAAAAATGCAGCGATTTGTCGTCTTTCAACTGCGGCAACGCGTTTTCCAGCGCGCGCCAAGCCGCTTTACGTCCCGCGCCGTCGCCGTCGAAACAGAAATAAATACTGTCCGCCTGACGCATCAGGATTTTGACGTGTTCCGCCGTCGTCGCCGTACCTAAAGCCGCCACGCCGTAGCCCACGCCGAACTGCGCCAGCGCGACCACGTCCATATAGCCTTCGACCACCAAAATCCGCCCTGCTTCCTTGACTGCGGCACGTCCTTCATACAATCCGTAAAGGTTTTTTCCCTTGTCAAACAGAGGTGTATCAGGCGAATTCAAATACTTCGGCTTCGAGTCGTCCAACACCCTGCCGCCGAAACCGATTACCTGCCCGCGCGGATTGCGGATGGGGAACATAATCCGATGGCGGAAGCGGTCGTAATGCCGCCCCTCATTGTCAATCACCATACCCGTATCCACCAACGCGGTATTCGGATACGGTTGGAACACCTGCGCCAAAGGCTGCCAGCCGTCGGGCGCGTAGCCCAAACCATAATGCGCGATGACTTCCGCACTCAAGCCGCGCTTGTCCAAATAAGCCTTCGCCGCCGGATTGAATTTTAGCTGTTGCGCGTAAAAATCCGCCGCCGCCGCCGTTGTTTCTTCCAGTGTCTGTTGTTTTTTCTTGCGCTCGGCACGGACTTCGGGATTATCGTTTTGCCCGCGCACTTTAGGCACGACCATACCCACGCGGTCGGCAAGGAACTGCACCGCCTCCGGAAACGACAGCCCCTGATGTTCCATCACAAAACCAATTGCCGAACCGTGCGCCCCGCAACTGAAACAATGGTAAAACTGCTTGGTCGGACTGACCGAAAACGACGGCGTTTTTTCTTTATGGAACGGGCAACACGCCATATAGTTCGCCCCGCCTTTTTTCAGCGGAACCTGCTCGTCGATAATATCGACAATATCGACTTTGGCCAGAAGTTCGTCAATGAAGTCGGATGGAATCATAGTTCGGCGGGGCAGATGCCTGTTTTTGGTTCGGACGGTATAAAGTCGGGCGCGTTCGGCGGGGTGGGGCGATTCAGGTAAAATGCCGTCTGAAGCGGGAGCGTGTGTTCAGACGGCATTTACGTTCAAACGCTTAATCCAATTTGCCGTGGCATTGTTTGTATTTCAAACCGCTGCCGCAGGGGCAGGGGTCGTTGCGGTGGACGATTTGCCCCCGCGCTTCCAAGGCTTCGGGGCTGAAATCCGTCCCATCGGGATTAAAGGCCTCGGTAACCAGATCGGTTTGCGACTGCCCCAAAAGTTCTTCCATATCGGGCGATTCGGAATGGATGGACTGGACGTTGCCGACGGTTTGTTCTTCAACCGCTGCGACAGGGTTTTGTTCGATTTGAACTGAGGTAAGCAGGGAGGCGATATGGAATTTGATGCCGTTCCACAGGTCTTGGAACATCGTGAAGGCTTCGCGTTTGTATTCCTGCTTCGGATTTTTCTGGGCATAGCTGCGAAGGTGGATGCCTTGGCGCAGGTAGTCCATAGCGGCGAGGTGTTCGCGCCATTGGTTGTCGATGACCTGCAACATCACGTTGCGCTCGAAATCGGCCATTGCCTGCCTGCCGACCAGTTCGGTTTTGGCGGCATATTCGTTTTCGATGCGTTCGATCAGGCGCTCTTTGATGTCTTGACCGTCAATCGCATTATCAGCTTTCAGCCAGGATTGGATGTCTTCCTGAAGCCTGAATTCGGCGGCCAGACGGTTTTCCAAGGTCGGAATGTCCCACTGCTCTTCCATACTTTCCGGCGGCATATAGAGGTCTACAAGCCCGCCGACGACATCAAAACGGATTTCCTTCATCAGGTCGCTGATGTCTTTGCTGGTCAGAATTTCGTTGCGCTGGCTGTAAATGACTTTGCGCTGTTCGTTGGCGACATCGTCGTATTCCAAAACCTGTTTGCGCATATCGAAGTTTCTGCCTTCGACTTTGCGTTGCGCCCCTTCGATTTGGCGCGTCAGCAGGTTGTGTTCGATGGCGACGCCGCGTTCGGGGGCGAGGCGGTTGAGGATGGCGGCGGCACGGTCGAGCGCAAAGAGGCGCAGCAACGGGTCTTCAAACGAGAGGTAGAAGCGGCTGGAACCCGGATCGCCCTGACGGCCTGAGCGTCCGCGCAACTGGTTGTCGATGCGGCGGCTTTCGTGGCGTTCCGTACCGATGATGTGCAGACCGCCTGCTTCCATCACCTTGTCGTGTTCTGCCTGCCAGCCGTTTTCCAATGCGGAAATTCGTGCGGCTTTTTCATCATCGTTCAGAGTTTCATCGGCGCGGATGGCTTCGATTTGGTGCTTCAGGTTGCCGCCCAATACGATGTCCGTACCGCGTCCCGCCATATTGGTGGCAACGGTAATCGCGCCGACTTTGCCGGCTTGGGCGACAATCAGGGCTTCGCGTTCGTGTTCTTTGGCGTTCAGAACGTTGTGCGGCAAACCGGCTTTTTGCAAAAGATGGGAGACCAGTTCGGAGTTTTCGATGCTGGTTGTGCCGACTAAAACAGGTTGTCCGCGTTTGTGGCATTCTTCGATGTCTTTGACGACTGCCTCGAATTTTTCTTCGGCGGAACGGAAAATCTGGTCGTTGAAGTCTTTGCGCTGTACGGGGCGGTTGGTCGGGATGATGACGGTTTCGAGGTTGTAGATGCTTTGGAACTCGAAAGCCTCGGTATCTGCCGTGCCGGTCATACCGGAGAGCTTGGTGTACAGGCGGAAATAGTTTTGGAAGGTGATGGAGGCGAGGGTTTGGTTTTCGCGTTTGATTTCCACGCCTTCTTTGGCTTCCACGGCTTGATGCAGACCTTCGGACCAGCGGCGGCCGGACATCAGACGGCCGGTAAATTCGTCCACGATGACGATTTCGCCGTCTTGGATGACGTAATGTTGGTCTTTGTGGAACAGCGAGTGCGCGCGCAATGCCGCCATAAGGTGGTGCATCAGGGCGATGTTGGCGGCGGAATAGAGAGAGTCGTTTTCTTGCAGCAGCCCCATTTGGGTCAGGATTTGTTCGGCGTGTTCGTGGCCCGCTTCGCTCAAGATGACCTGATGGGCTTTTTCGTCGACCCAATAGTCGCCTTCGCCTTCTTCGGTTTCTTGGCGGACGAGGTGGGGCGGGACGGTATTCATGATTTGGTAGAGCCGGATGTTGTCGTCCGCCTGGCCGGAAATAATCAGCGGAGTACGCGCTTCGTCAATCAGGATGGAGTCCACTTCGTCAACGACGGCAAAGTTCAATTCGCGCTGCACTTTGTCGTATTGGTCGGTAACCATATTGTCGCGCAGGTAGTCGAAGCCGAATTCGTTGTTTGTACCGTAGGTAATATCGGCGGTGTAGGCATTTTGGCGGTCGAACGGCTGCATATCTGAAATAATCACACCGACGGTCAGGCCGAGGAAATTATAGAGCGGCTCCATAATGCCGGCATCGCGCGAGGCGAGGTAGTCGTTGACGGTAACGACGTGCACGCCTTTGCCGGCCAGCGCGTTGAGATAAACGGCGAGGGTGGCGACTAAAGTTTTGCCTTCGCCGGTACGCATTTCGGCGATTTTGCCGTCGTGCAGCACCATACCGCCAATCAGTTGCACGTCGAAGTGGCGCATTCCGAGTACGCGGCGTGACGCTTCGCGGCAGACGGCGAAAGCTTCGGGCAAAATGCCGTCCAAAGTCTGACCGTCGGCGAGGCGTTGTTTGAATTCGGCAGTTTTGGCTTGCAGATCGGCATCGCTTAAGGCTTGCATCTGTTTTTCGAGCGCGTTGATTCTGGCAACGGATTTACGATATTGTTTCAGCAAGCGGTCGTTGCGGCTGCCGAAGATTTTCTTGGCAATATTTGTCAGCATGAATGATTCCTGCGCCTGATATAATAGTGGGGCGAAAACGCGATTTTAACACAAGCGTTTGTGCAAAGTGCTAATGCCGTCTGAAATAAAGGCGCGTTTGCGGTATTTCAATCTTTCGGGGTGTATGTTTTATGAATTTGGAACAGTTGGGCAGGCGGGACGCGCTGCTTTCCGGACTTTTGAAACAGGCAGGGCAGTGGCGGCGGTTGGATGCCGCCGTGAAAAAACTGCTGCCTGCCAACCTGCACCCGCATTTTCAGACGGCCTGCGTCGAGGACGGCAGGCTGATTCTTTTGGCGGCAAACAATATGGCGGCATCGCGCTTGAAAATGATTGCACCGTCGGTATTGCCGCAGTTGGCAGGGCTTGATGCTTCGATACGGTCTGTTTCGGTCAGGCTGGTCCCAAAACCGGAAAAACCGCCGAAAACCAATACCCTGCATTTGAGTCCGGCCGCATTGGAAAGTTTTAACTCGGCGGCGGCAGACTTGGAAGGCAGGCATCCCGAATTGGCGGAAGCACTGGCGGAGCTGGTCAGGAGGCACGGGGCATAAGGCGGCCGGCAGGGATGTTGTAAATATCCGTTAATATTTGCACGGAAAGAGAGGGTTTTCCTAATACTAAAGAAATAGCTTCGGGGCGAAATTGCCCTTTTTTTGGTAAACGATTGTAAACTTGCAGACAGGCTTTGATTTTAAATGAAGTTTGTAGCAAAATGCCGCCCCGAAACATCTGTTTGTGCAACGCGGCGGAATCTTTTTTAAGGTTTTGTTAATGGCGGTTGCACTTTGATTTCCGTAAAACCGAACATTATTTCATCCATTGGAGATTTGTCATGAAAGCATATCTGGCCCTGATTTCTGCCGCCGTCATCGGTTTGGCTGCCTGCTCTCAAGAACCTGCCGCGCCCGCTGCCGAGGCAACTGCCGCTTCCGAGGCTCCCGCAGCCGAAGCGGCTTCCGCCCCTGAAGCCCCTGCCGCCGAAGCGGCTGCCGGCGATGCCGCCGCGCCTGCGGCCGGCAACTGCGCGACTACCGTTGAAGCCAACGACATGATGCAGTTCAACACAAAAGAAATTCAAGTCAGCAAAGCGTGTAAAGAATTTACCATTACTCTGAAACACACCGGTACCCAACCTAAAGCCAGCATGGGTCACAACATTGTCATCGGAAAAGCCGAAGACATGGACGGTATTTTCAAAGACGGCGTTGGCGCAGCTGACACTGACTACGTTAAACCTGATGATGCACGCGTTGTTGCCCACACCAAACTGATCGGTGGCGGCGAAGAAGCTTCTTTGACTCTGGATCCTGCCAAATTGGCTGACGGCGAATACAAATTCGCCTGCACCTTCCCGGGACACGGTGCTTTGATGAACGGTAAAGTGACTTTGGTCGATTAATCCGTTTAAAGCCCGAAAACAGACAGCCTGCCTTGCGCAGGCTGTTTTGTTATAATCTGGAAACATTAATTTAAGAATAAATCCTAAAAACCATGAATCCGTTTGAAACCCAAAGCGTTACCTTTTCCGAACCGATTGAAATGCTGTATGCCTGCCACGGCAAAGTGCGCCGTTTCTGCAATCAGCTTGCCATATTGTCGGACTATATTGCCGAAAACGGCTGCAATCAGGTCGTTTTGCAAACCATCCGCCAAATCACCCGGTATTTCAACGTTGCCGCGCCGCTGCACCATGAAGACGAAGAAGAAAACTTCTTTCCGCTTTTGTTGCAATATGCGCCGCAAGCCCGGGAAAGCGTGGACGAGCTTTTGCGCCAACATATCGGGCTGCACGATAACTGGGCGTCGGTTTCCGCCGAATTTGCCAAGCTCGAAGCAGATAATGCCTATATCCCCGATGCGGAAGCGTTCAAACGCTTTGTCGCAGGATATGATGTTCATCTGGCGATTGAAGAGCCTTTGTTCGACATGGGCAAGACGTTTATCCCCAAAGAAAAATTGACCGAAATCGGCGAAATTATGGCGGCGCGCCGGAGCAAATAATGCCGTCTGAAACAATCGTCTCAAGGATATATTATGTTGACCCCGAAAAGCTGCGATTTGTTCAATATCCCGTTTTTCCAATTTTCCCAACTCAAGAAATACCGGCCCGAGCTGATTCCGCAAATCAAAGCCGACTATAAAGAAAACTGGCAGATATGGCAGCAGCTGATACAGCAGGTTGCCGCCGAATTGGGTGCGCCGTTTGCGCCGCCGCATATCGAACGCTGGTGTAACGGCTGGCAGGTTCGCGCCCATTTCTTCGCCTATTTCAAATACGAACAATACAAAAACTCCGCCGCGATTTTATCGATTTTATTGAACCGCCGCCGCCTGAGCGTCAGCTTGGATTGGCACTGCTACAAAGCCGACGTGTCGCCGATTGCGTTACCCGAATACAACCGCTGGTTGGATGATTTCGATACCGACAAATACGCCGCATTCGATATGTGGCACGGCGCAGAAAGCGAATACGACGACTACCGCACCGTCGCGCAGCAAAGCGAATCCGACCGAAAATTGCAAAACGACGAAGATTTTTTCTGCATCGGCAAACACATCGAGCGCGACGATTTGGGCAAACATGATGTAGCGAAATGGATAGTTGAAACGGTGGAAGATTTGCTGCCGCTTTATGAAGCGTGTCATGGTGCTTGACCTGAAGAACCCGCTTCGCTATCGTTAGCCCGTTCCATTCAACATCAAATGCCGTCTGAAACTCCGTTCAGACGGCATCTCAAACAGAAAAGCCGAAAAATGACCGAAACCCAATCCCTAGAACTCGCCAAAGCGTTGATTTCCCGACCGTCCGTTACCCCCGACGACCGAGATTGCCAAAAACTGCTTGCCGAACGCCTGCACAAAATCGGTTTTGCCGTAGAAGAACTCCATTTCGGCGACACCAAAAACATCTGGTTGCGACGCGGCACGAAAGCCCCCGTCGTCTGTTTTGCAGGGCATACCGACGTTGTGCCGACCGGCCCTGTTGAAAAATGGGATTCGCCCCCGTTCGAGCCGACCGAACGAGACGGAAGACTATACGGGCGCGGCGCGGCGGACATGAAAACCGGCATCGCCTGTTTCGTTACCGCCTGCGAGCGTTTCGTTGCCGAACATCCCGACCATCAAGGCAGCATTGCGCTCCTGATTACTTCGGACGAAGAGGGTGATGCGCTGGACGGCACGACCAAAGTCGTCGATGTGTTGAAAGCGCGCGACGAGTTGATTGACTACTGCATCGTCGGCGAACCGACCGCCGTGGACAAATTGGGCGATATGATTAAAAACGGCCGGCGCGGCTCGCTGTCGGGCAACCTGATCGTCAAAGGCAAACAAGGACATATTGCCTATCCTCATTTGGCGGTGAACCCCGTCCACACTTTTGCCCCTGCCTTGTTAGAGCTGACGCAGGAAGTATGGGACGAAGGCAATGAATACTTTCCGCCGACCAGTTTCCAAATTTCCAATATCAACGGCGGCACAGGCGCGACCAACGTCATTCCGGGCGAGTTGAACGTCAAATTCAATTTCCGCTTCTCTACCGAGTCCACTGAAGCAGGGCTGAAACAACGCGTCCACGCCATTTTGGACAAACACGGCGTGCAATACGATTTGCAGTGGTCGTGTTCGGGGCAGCCCTTCCTGACCCAAGCGGGCAAACTGACCGACGTGGCACGCGCCGCCATCGCCGAAACTTGCGGCGTAGAGACCGAACTGTCCACCACCGGCGGCACTTCGGACGGACGCTTCATCAAAGCCATTGCCAAAGAACTTATCGAACTGGGCCCGTCCAACGCCACCATCCACCAAATCAACGAAAACGTGCGGCTGGACGATATTCCGAAGCTGTCGGCAGTGTATGAGGGGATATTGGCGCGCTTGTTGGCTGAAAAGGCCGTCTGAAAAGAAAATGGGCTGTCGGATATGGATGTCCGATAATTTGATTAGATCTAACGTGAGTTTGAGATAACGCATTGATTTTTATGTATAGCGATTTATTTGAACGGCAATCCGTTTCCTCTCCCGTGGGAGAGGGTTGGGGAGAGGGCATCGGGGCGGCAACGGAAATATTGTCTGTATCTACCCCGTTTTACCCTCTCCCCGCCCCTCCCCCACAGGGGAGGAAGTCAAGTTGCAGGCACGCCGACGGAATATGGTTGAAACCCGGCCCTTCAGGGCAGTAGGATTTTGGTTTATTTTTTTGGGAAGTAACCCCTCCCAAATCAGGGTAAACAGGGCTGTGCCTTATGTGCAGCCCTGTGTGTTGAAACATTGAGGAAGATAACCGTGTCGTCAAATTTCTTTCATACGCGTGAACGATTGGGTGCTTTAGGCGGCATCGTGCAACATCATACCGCCTTGTACCGCAGCGTGGCGGTACATGAACCGACCGTGGTTATCGTGCGGCGCGGATGCAAGAAGCTGCGGTGGGCGGGACGCGAATTGAGGATTGCGGCAGGTGAGGCCGTCGCATTGGCAGGCGGACAGACGTTTGACGTCATCAATATTCCCGATTCAGACGACCTCTATCAGGCGCAATGGATTGCTTTCGAACAGGAAGCCATAGAAAGGTTTGCCGCACAATACGGGACGGCGCAGGCAGTGTGCGATGCGGTGAAGCTGCCGCACCCCGGGCGGTTGAACGCGGCGTTTGATTATGCGGCTGCAGTACTGGCGGATGAAGAAGTGCCGCATAATGCGGCGGAGGCCGCGCTTTGCGGCGTGTTGGCGTGGTTGCAGCATGACGGCATCGGTTTTGCCGTGTACGAAGGCGTCAATCTGATGCGGCAAATCCGCAAACTGATTACCGCCGATATGGCTGCGGACTGGTCGTCGGCGATGCTGGCGCAGCGGCTTAATTGCAGCGAGGCCGCGTTGAGGCGGCGGTTGGCGCGGCAGGACACGAATTTCCGTACGCTGCTGACGGATGTACGTATGATGCGCGCGCTGACGCTGTTGCAGGTTACGCGATGGCCGGTGGCGCAGATTGCCGGCGCGGTCGGCTATGACTGCCCGTCCCGTTTCAGTGCGCGCTTCAAAGAGCGGTTCGGTTGCGTACCGTCGGCGGTCCGCTCGGAAGCGGAGTCGGCGGCATATCGGCGCACGGGGCAGGTCAGCGTCGGTGTTCGACCGTGAATTTCGCTTCGCCCAAGCTGTTTGCCTTAGTGAAGAAACCGACCAGCGCGGGCGTGGATTCGGCGGTGATGTTCGGCAGCTTGGCGACTTTCAGCACGGTGAGCGTGAATTCGTAGCGGTGTTTCCTGCCTTCGGGGGGACACGCGCCGCCGTAGCCCGGAGTGCCGAAGTCTGTGCGGGTTTGCAGTGCACCTTTGGGCAGTCTGCTTCCTCGTGCGGTAATGCCTGCGGGCAGGCGGCGGACATCGGCGGGGATGTCGGCGACCACCCAATGCATCCAGCCCAGACCGGTCGGCGCGTCTTTATCGTAAACGGTCAGGACAAAACTTTTTGTCCCTGCGGGCGGATTTTTCCACGACAGCGCGGGCGAAACATTGCCGCCCGAACAGCCAAAGCCGTAAGGCGCGCTCAAAAGCTGGTTTTGCGTGAAGCCGCCGTCTTCGGACGGGTTGTCGAATTGCAGCGTGAATGCGCCCCCGGCAAAGGCAGCGGTTGAAAAAGCCAGCAGTACGGCGGAGAGAATGCGGGTTTGCATAGATGATTCCTTTGCTTGATGAATAAGTGGATTCATTATAGGCTGTCAACGGCGGCAGGAATGTGCCGAAACGGTTGGATGATGTGCCAGAATGCGCAAATGCAAAAATCGTGGTTTCAGACGACCCTTTGCAGGTCGTCTGAAATCTTTAATTCCTTTCCCTGAGGCTTAAGAAATATCGAATATTTAGGAATTGCCGCAACCCAACCCTCAAGATTTACGTTATAGCCCGTTCCTGCACCGGCGTGCGGGAATGGCGAAAATCGGGGATTTTGCCGTCAAATCCATGATAGAGATACGGAGCAAACGAATGATTACCCTGCCTTCCTTAAACAATCTGCCGTCAAAATGGGATGAAATCCGCCATTGGCTCGAAACCCAAGTTTTTGAGTGTGAAGTCATGCCGTATCCCAATCTGACGGAACACGAAGCCGGGCAGTTCGAGCAGGATTTTATTGACCGTATCGGCTGCACGCCCGAAGAATATGTCCGTATCCGTTGCGCCGTCCGCCTGTTGGAAGCGCGTTATCCCGATAGCTTGAACGAATTAACTACTGCCGCCATTGCCACGCCTTTGGGCGAGATGCTGGCGGTGTTCGGCAGCAAGGGTTTGTGTTTACTGGAATTTGTCGGGCAGAAGCATATGGAGCAAGAAATTGCCGCCGTGCAAAAAGCCTTGCGCGGACGGTTTGTATTTCGGGAAGATGAGCGAACGCAACTTCTGCGGCAGGAATTGGATTTATATTTCAAATGCCGTCTGAAAACCTTTACCACGCCTTTGGAGCAGATTGGTACCGAATTTCAAAAACAGGCATGGGATGCGCTTTTGGCGATTCCTTACGGCGAAACGCGCAGCTACAAGGAGCAGGCGCAGCGTTTGGGCAACCCCAAAGCCGTCCGAGCCGTTGCCGCTGCGAATGGGCAGAACAAGGTGTCTATCCTGATTCCCTGCCACCGTGTCATCGGTAGTGACGGCAAGTTAACCGGCTACGCGGGCGGCTTGAACCGCAAACAGTCGCTGCTTGCTTTGGAACGCGGCGAAGTTCAGACGGCATTGTTTTAAGCGGGGAAAAGCAGAACGGTTCACCGGGCTGATGACGGCTGTGGAAATCCATACAACGGCAGTCCTTTTAAAGCATCTGTTTTAATGTCTTTCTGATTCATATGCTTGTCGTTTTGTTTCCCATTTTTCCAAAATTAAGGATTGACACTTTTTTTGCGGACGCTATAATACGCCCCATTCCCCGATAGCTCAGTCGGTAGAGCGACGGACTGTTAATCCGCAGGTCCCTGGTTCGAGCCCAGGTCGGGGAGCCAAAATTTTGAAGCCCGAACTTGAATGTTCGGGCTTTTTCATATTTGCACGTCCGGTGTTCGGAATGCGGCGAGATAGGTTTTCCAACGGTTTCGCGGTAAAATTCCGCCTGTCTGATTTCGGTTTCTTTTTATGTCCATCAAAATCCTGATTATTTCTCCCAGTTGGATAGGCGACTGCGTGATGACCCAGCCCTTGTTCCGCCGTTTGAAGGAACTTCACCCCGGTTGCACGATTGATGTGTTTGCGCCGAAGTGGTCGATGGCGGTGTTCGAGCGTATGCCTGAAGTGAATGAGATTCTTGAAAATCCGTTCGGACACGGTGCGTTGGAGTTGAAACGCCGTTGGCGTGTCGGTAGGGATTTGGGACGGCGCGGTTACAATCAGGTTATCGTGTTGCCCGGTTCTTTGAAATCGGCAATCATCGCCTTGGCGACAGGTATCGGTAAAAGGACGGGTTATGTCGGCGAAAGCCGTTATTTTCTGTTGAACGATATACGCAGGCTGGATAAAGAGCGTCTGCCGTTGATGGTGGACAGATATACGGCTCTTGCGCATCAGAGTCAGGAAGATTTTGACGGGCATTCGGGATTTCCCAAGTTTTCAATTAATGAACGGCATAGGAAAATTTCTGTCGAAACCTTTGGCTTGGATATTGGAAAGCCAGTTTTGGCTTTTTGTCCGGGTGCGGAATTCGGGCCGGCAAAGCGTTGGCCGGCAAAGCATTTTGCCGAGTTGGGCAAACATTATCTGGCGGCGGGCTGGCAGGTTTGGCTGTTCGGTTCGCAAAAAGATGATGAAATTGCCGAGGAAATCAACTGTCTTTCAGACGGCATGTGTGTGAATTTATGCGGTAAGACCGATTTGTCGCAGGCAATGGACTTGTTGTCGTTGGCGGATACGGTTGTATGCAACGACAGCGGGCTGATGCATTTGGCGGCGGCATTGGGCAGGAAGGTGGTGGCGGTATATGGTTCGTCCAGCCCGACGCACACGCCGCCTTTGAGCGACAGGGCGAAAATCGTCAGCCTGAACTTGGAATGTTCGCCCTGTTTCAAACGTGAATGTCCGCTGGGGCATACCGACTGCCTCAACAGGCTCTATCCCGAGAAGATTGTGCAGGCGGTTGAAGAAACGGTATGATGTTTTTGTTTTTTAATTTTTCCCGGCGGCGGCCGATTATTGATAGGGGGTGTTTATGGCTATTGCAAATAATAAAAAAGCATTTCACGATTTTTTTATCGAAGACCGGATTGAGGCCGGCCTGGTTTTGGAAGGCTGGGAAGTCAAAGCAATCCGCGCCGCGCGCGTACAGCTTAAAGAGAGTTATATCTATTGGAAAAAAGACGCGTTTTATCTGGTCGGTTGCCATATTACGGCTTTGCCCACAGCCTCGACACACATCAAACCGGATGCCACGCGCCCGCGCAAGCTCTTGTTGAAGCAGTCGGAGATTAATAAGTTAATCGGCAAAACCGAACGTGCCGGCTACACCATCGTGCCGCTGGATTTGCATTTTTCGCGCGGAAAAATCAAGATGGAAATCGGTTTGGCGAAAGGTAAGAAACAGCACGACAAACGCCAGAGTATGAAAGAGGCGGACTGGAAGCGCGAGAAACAGCGTCTGATCAAACACACACGCTGATGGGGATCGGTTTCAGACGGCATGGGCCAGGCAGCCGTCTGACGCGGTTTCTGTTTATAGAAATGATGTCGGTAATGAAAGGGGCAGTTATCAACTGTCCCTTTCTTTGTTGTGTATGCAAATCAGAAATACCGGTTACGGAAGCAGTTTGCCCGGATTCATAATGTTATATGGATCAAGGTGTTGTTTGATGCTTCTCATCATGGCGATTTCGGCAGGCGTGCGTACTTTGTCCAGCCACTGTTTTTTGATGATGCCTATGCCGTGTTCGGCAGCAATCGTGCCGTTGCAGGCGAGGACGTTGCGATAAACCGCGTCGTTGATGTCGTTTTCGTAACGGTAAACTTCATTGCTGAGGATTTCAGGCAGGAAAGTATTGTAGTGCAGGCTGCCGTCGCCCAGATGTCCGAAGCAGACGATTTGTATGCCTTTGAAATTTTGTTCCAAATCATAGGCGCACCGGCGGACAAAGTCGGCAACGCGCCCGATAGGAACGGCAATATCGTGTTTGATGCTGGTGCCCAGTTTGCGTTGGGAGGCGGAAATGTTTTCGCGCAACGCCCACATATGGATACGTTCTTGTTCGCTTTGTGCCAATACGCTGTCGGTAAAGCCCTTTTCATATAGGAATTCGGCAAGTTGCCCGTTAAGGCTGTCGTTTGGCAGTGAATCGGTCAATTCAAGCAGGATGTGCCATTCTGAATGTGTCGGCAGGGGGAGGTTGCTGAATTCAGAAGACAATTCGGATGCGAAACGGCCGATCAGTTCAAAACTGCATAAGCGTTCGGCAAAGTGTGCTTGGGTTTCGGTCAGCAGGCGGACGGCGGATTCAATGTCGGGAATGCCGACCCATGCCGTTGCCTTGTCCAAGGGACGGGCAAAAAGCCTGAGCGTGGCGGCAGTGATGATGCCCAGTGTCCCTTCACTGCCGATAAACAGATGGCGCAGGTCGTAACCCGTGGTGTTTTTGTGTAGCGGGTGAAGATGGGAAGTCAGTTCGCCATTTGGCAGGACAATTTCCAGTCCGATAACCAGGTCGCGCATTGTGCCGTAACGCAAAACGTTCAAACCTCCGGCATTGCAGGCGATGTTGCCGCCGATTTGGCATGAGCCTTCGCTGGCGAGACTGAGTGGAAACAGTCTGTTTGAGGCTTCGGCTGCCTGTTGGACGGTTTGGAGTATGGAACCTGCTTCGACGGTTATGCAGTTGTCTGACAAATTGATGCTGCGGATGCGGTTGAGTTTGGAAAGGTTCAGCAATACGCCGTTTTCCGATACTGCCGCGCCGCACAAACCGGTATTGCCGCCTTGCGGCGTAACCGGAATGCGGTGTTCGTAACAAAAACGCATAATGGTTTGCACGCTTTCAACGCTGCGCGGCTGCAAAATGATGTCCGGTGCAGACGTAAAGCGGTTGCGCCGGTCTTTTAAAAGCGTCGGAGAAGGTTCGGCAATTTCATCTGCCGGCAGGAGTCGGGAAAATTCGGTATGCAGGTCAAGCATATTCGGGAACGCAATGAGAGGATGTAAACGCGGGTGGATGGATGCCGTCTGAAAAAATTAAGGCGGTGTTTTAAGATGATGCCGGCCTGCTTAATATAAGATACCGGGCAGGCATTGTTTATTATTTGGCGCGATGGTTTAATTGATTGAACCAAAATAACTTTATTTAAGTCCGTCTGTTTTTTCAACACGATTGTGCAACACGGTCGAAGTCAAAAAAGCAGGATACAGAACGTATCCTGCTTTTTTGCAAGCGGTAAATGCTTATTTTGCAGCTTCGGATGCAGCGGCAGGAGCTTCGGCAGCGGGTGCTTCAGCGGCAGGAGCTTCGGATGC